>JAIEQG010000034.1 GCA_019747905.1 Burkholderiales bacterium | reverse complement strand
TCCCCCGGCAATGCCGGGGGAGGGATAGGGTGGGGGCAGGCTCTGCGCTACGGCGCCGCATCCCGCTGCTTCAGCAGCGGCTTCTCGATGAGGGTTGTTGCCCCCATCCCAACCTTCCCCCAGCAAAGCTGGGGGAAGGAGCGTAAGTCCCCTCCCCCGGCAATGCCGGGGGAGGGATAGGGTGGGGGCAGGCTCTGCGCTACGGCGCCGCATCCCGCTGCTTCAGCAGTGGCTTCTCGAGATCACGCGAATCCTGGATGAACTCCTCGGGCGTGACGCCGGGAGCCACGCGCAGGTACGGCGGATAGAGCGTGTTCATCGTCGCGATCTGATTCACGTCGTCGCGTGACTCGAGCCAGGAGTTGACCTGCGTGGCCGTCACCGCCAGCACCACCACGCTGGCGGCGCCGGTGACGAGGATCGGCGCGCGCAGGCGACTCACCAGCCGCAGGTGACCGAACAGGACCGCGCCGATGATCAGCGCGATCGCGATCACAGACTCGGCCGCGAGCACCGGCAGCGAGAATGCGAACGCAGCCAGTTTCAGCAGCGGTTCCACCACGAAGGCAGTGGCGGCGCCGGTCAGGATGACGGTGCCGTGGGCGAAGAAATTGGCGCGACCTGAGGCGAGGCGGCCGATCGCGGCCCAGATGCCGCTCCACACCGCCGGCACCAGCAACGCGAAGGGCAGTCCGGCCAGGAGGCGGGCCGGCTGGAATTCGTCGATCGTGGCCGAGTACGTGTGCAGGCCCAAGAGCACGAGGTAGGCGGTCAGCGCGAGGGCCGTGACCAGCGGGGAGCGCCAGCCTTCCGCCGCAGGATCCGACTCTTCCGCCGGGACCGGCCAATCGCGGCTGCGAAAGCGCAGCACGGTGTGACCGATACGCACGCGCTGGTCCCCGCCGATGGTCGCTTCAGCGACGCGGCGCCTTGGATGCATGAGGTGCAGGCCGTTGCGGCTACCCAGGTCCACCACGTGCACCTTGCCATCGTCGAGCCGCTCGATGCGCAGGTGATGGGCTGCCACGAACGGGTCGTCGATGATGACGTCGTTGTCGTAGGCGCGGCCGATGGTCGCCGGCAGCGCCGTGAGCGGCACGCGCTGTGCCACGTCGCCGGTGCGGCCGAGCACCTCGACGTGGATCAGTTGGTCCACTTGAACGTCTCGAGGTAGCGCTGGGCGAGCTTCAAGCCGTTGTCGAAGCTGACGCCATCGACCGTGAACCAGCTCTGCAGACCTTCGTCGGTGCGATCGAGCGTGGCGAGTTTCAGGCGCAGGTCGTAGAGGCCCTTCAACTTGCGGTAAGCCCGCAGGCACATGGCCACCCGCATCGTGCCGCTCGCGATGGTGACGAAACGCTCGTTGCAGCGGAAGTTGGTGACGTCTTCGCGAGTGCCGCCGCGCTCCGGGAATGGCTTGTTGAAACTGCGCTCGTACAGCGACGAGAAGCGGATGGTGCCGAGCTTGCTGCTCTTCACCAGTTCATGGCGGTAGCGCAGGTCGCCGGTGTCGAAACTGCCGCTCACGTAGATGGTGCCCTGCGCATCGCATTGCTTGGTCGAGATCTCGTAGGGCAAGGTGCGATCGAGATCCGAGTCGCCCCAGCAGCGCATGTATGCCCCGAGGCTGTCGGGCACCGTGTAGCGGCCGAAGGTGGCCACCGGCAGCGGCGTGTTGCCGATGCGGGCGACCAGGGCTTCCTGCCGTGCGAGCAACTGGCGCTCGACGCTCCCGCGCAGCGATTGGGGGTCGGGCGGTTCGCGTGGTGCCAGTGCGAGGAGCTCGCGTGCGAACCGCACCGGCACCAGGAAGCTCACGAGCTGCCCGTCGCGCAGGTTGGCGACGTTGATGCCGAACACGCGGCCGTCCGGCGTGACGGCCGGGCCACCGCTCATGCCGGCGTTGATCGCGCCGGTGAAATGGAACTGCTCGTTCAGGGTGTATTCGACCAGGCCGTTGTACGTGCCCTCGACGATGGTCAAACCGAGGTCGTGCGGGTTGCCCATGGCGAAGCCGCGGTCGCCTTTGCGCAGCGTGCCCTCGTGCAGCTTCAGGAACGGCAGGTCGGCTCCGCCCATGCGCACCAGGGCGAGATCGTGCAGGACGTCCACCGCCAGCACGGCCAAGGGACCGCGCGTGCCGTCGCTGCGCACGAACTCGACCTGATAACGCTCGGGTTCGAGCACGAACTGCGAGACCACGTGATAGTTGGTGACGGCGAGCCCGTCACCGGAGGCGATCCAGCCGGAGCCGATCGAGGCCTGGGCTTCGGTGCTGCGATCGATCATGCGCACCTGCAGCAGCCGATCGCGCGAGCGGTCGAACACCGCCCGCGCCTGGTCGGAGACGATCTCGATCTCCGGTTGCGCTACGGCCGGCGCGCAGGCGAACCAGAACAGCGCGCAGAGCGCCGCGTAGCGCTTCACGGGAGCATCAGCTTTCCGCGCGTACCGGCTCGACGAAGATCTCGACGCGGCGGTTGGCCTGACGGCCCGCTTCGGACTTGTTGCTGGCGACCGGCTCGGTCTCACCCTTGCCGACGGCTTCGAGGCGAGCGGGGTTCACGTTCTTCGAGCGGAAATAGTCCGCCACCGCCTGGGCGCGCTTGCGCGACAGTTCCTCGTTGAAATCCTTGGTGCCTTCGGAATCGGTATGACCGACGACGGTGAGCGAGGTCTTGCCGTAGCGCACCACGACTTCGGCGAGCCGATCCATGGTGGCACGGAAGCCCGGCTTGATCTCGGCCGAGCCGGTGTCGAAGGCCGTCTGGTTGGTCATGGTGATCTTGACGATATCGCCGGGCAGCTTCTCGACGCGGGCGTTGCCGGCCTCGCGTTCCTTCTTGAGGTTCTTCTCGAGGTCCTGCTTCTGCGAATCCATATAGGCTCCGACCGCCCCGCCCGCGAGGCCGCCGCCCACGGCGCCGATGAGGGCACCTTTGCCGCGCTTGTCGGACACGGCGGCACCGACCACGGCACCACCGACGGCGCCGATGATCGCGCCCTTTTCGGTGTTGGTCATGCCGCGTTTACCGTCGGCGGCACCGCCGCTGGAAGCACAACCGGCGATGACGAGGGTGAGGGAAAGGACCACTGCTACGAACTTGTTCATGCAAATCCTCGTGATGAGATCGAAATGGCCCCGTTGCGGGGGTCTGCCGGTGGCTCTGGACGGCCGTTGCGGACTGCCCCTCGATGCAAGCCGCGTGCCGAATACCCGCGGCGCGCGGCGCGGATCATAGCCGGTCCCACAGCACGTCGGCGCCCTGCCGTGCGGCGCGCTCCAGCAGCTCGAGCAGGGGATGGGCCCGCTGCCGTAGGGAGACCGGAATCTCCGGGGCGTCACCGTCTGCAACCTGCGACGCTGCCGGTTCGGGCCTGCCCCGGATGGCGGCCTCGAGACGCGCCCGGGCGGCTCCCAGGTCCGCGGCCAGTATCGCGCCCGGGACGGTGCCGGAGTTGCCCATCAACTTGAGCAGGTGCACCGCGATCTCGCCGTCCATGAAGAACTGGCCGGCCTTGCTGTCGAACTGGATCAACATCGCTTGCCTCGACGGGGAGGGGGGACGCCAATGCTACCGGACGCGACGGATGTTCATCGTGGCGCGGAACTTGATAAGGTAGCGGCCGGTTCGGTGACCCGCGCGGCCAGTCGCAGGCATCCGAGGCCTGTCCACACCCTCAAGGAGACCAGAAAAATGTCCACGAATGATGGCCTTGGCTTCAAGGCGTCGGTCGCAGTGCGCAGCCTGGCGGTCTGTGCGGCGGGTGCGCTGTTGTTGAGCGCGTGCTCGAAGGAGGAACCGAAGGCGCCCCAGGGCGGTGCGGAGCCGAAGGCGGCCGCACCGGCCGGGCCGAAGCGCGGCGGTACCTTCGTGTTCGCCCGCCCTGAGGAGCCGGCGACCCTCGACCCGTTCGTCCCGAACGACAACGGTTCGATCTATGCCATCGAGCAGGTCTGCGACTCCCTGGTGGAACCCGACACGACCGGCGAAGGCTTGCGCCCCGGCGTGGCGGAATCCTGGGAGATCTCGGAGGACAAGCTCACCTATACCTTCAAGCTGCGCGACACCAAGTTCAGCAACGGCGACCCGGTCACGGCCGAGGACGTGCTGTTCTCGCTCAAGAAGGCTTCGGCCGACAGCGCGCCGCTCGGCTTTCTCTACGCACCGATCAAGTCCATCGAAGCGGTGGACCCCAAGACGGTCAAGATGACGTTGAAGCAGGCCTACACGCCGGTGCTGTCGGCACTGTCCGCGTACAGCGCGGCGGTGGTTTCGAAGAAAGCCTACGAGGCCGGCGCCGATGCGTTCGGTCAGAAGCCGGTGTGCACCGGACCGTTCGTCGTCGAGGAGTACAGCCGCGGCACCCGCGTCGTGCTCGCGAAGAACCCGGACTACTGGGAGAAGGGCAAGGACGGGCAGTCGATTCCCTACGTCGACAAGGTGGAGATGCGCTACGTCGCCGACAGCAATGCGCGCGTGCTGGGGTTGAAGAACGGCGACTTCGACGCCATCGCGATCGTGCCCTTCAACCAGGCCGAGTCGCTGAAGTCGATGCCCGAAGTGAAGCTCGAGGAAGCGCCCATCTTCCGCCTCGACTACGTCTACCTCAACCACAAGGCGAAGCCGCTCGACAAGAAGGAGCTGCGTCTCGCCATGAACCTCGCCGCGGATCGCGAGGCGATCATGAAGGTGGTGTTCTTCGGCTACGGCAAGATACCGAACTCGTACATGCCGAGAGTCAACTTCCATTCCGATGCGGTCGAGATGATCCCGTACGACCTCGAGAAGGCGAAGGAGATGGTCAAGGCGTCGGGCTACAAGGGCCAGCCCATCAAGCTGATGGTGGACACCGGCAATGCACCCTCGAAGCAGGTCGCCACCATCCTGCAGCAAGGCTGGACCGAAGCCGGCATGAAGGTGGAGATCGTCGAGTTCGACGTCGGCACCGCCTTCGACATGACCACCAAGGGCAACTTCATGGCGTACGTGAGCTACATCACGAGCGACATCAACGACACGGACGAACTGGCCACCCTGCAGGCCGACGTGCGCGGCAGCACTAAGGCTTTCTTCTCGAACTACCGCAACGACGAGGTCGGAAAGATGCTCGACGCGGCACGCAAGGAGCCGGATGCGGGCAAGCGCGCGGAGCTCTACGCCAAGGTGCAGGACGTGGTCTACCACGACGGTTACAGCGTGCCGCTCAACTTCTCGCCTTCGCTCAACGCCTACCACAGTTATGTGGACGGCTGGCAGACGGCGAAGAACGGCTGGTGGTGGCTGAAGGATGTGATCCGCAACAAGTGATCGTGCGTGGCGTGCGGCCGCGAGGGCGGTCGCACGCCTGATCGACCGTGTGGGTCTTCCGCTTCGTCGGCCTGCGTCTCGTGCAGGCCGTGCCCGTGCTGCTCGGCATCTCGCTGGTGGCGTTTCTCGCCATCCACCTGGTGCCGGGCGACCCCGTGCGCATCATGCTGCAGGGGCGGGCGAGCGACGCGGCGGTGGCCGAGATCTACGCGCGCCTCGGCATGGACCGGCCGCTGCTGGTGCAGTACGCGCGCTTCGTCGGGCGCGCGGTCACCGGCGATCTTGGCACCTCCATAATCCAGCGGGCACCGGTCGCGACCATCGTGGGCGAACGGCTAGTGCCTTCGTCGTTCCTGCTGGTGTATGCGACGCTGCTTTCGGTGCTGATCGCGGTGCCGCTGGCGGTGTGGGCCGCTGCCAGGCGCAACCGGCTCGCCGATCACCTGATCCGTCTCGGCGGCACGGTGAGCTTCGCCATGCCGTCGTTCTGGATCGGGCTCATCCTGATCCTGGGCTTCGGGCTCACCCTCAAGTGGTTTCCCATCGCCGGATTCGGTCGTGGCTTCGGCGGGCACTTGCATCATCTTTTCCTGCCGGCGCTGACCATCGCACTGTTCCTCGCGCCGCTGCTGATCCAGTCGCTGCGGGCAGCCATGCTGGACGCGATGACTGCGGAGCACGTGGAGGTGGCGCGTGCCAAGGGGTTGTCGGAGTCGCGCATCCTGTTCAAGTACGTACTGCGTGCGGCGTCGATTCCCGTGGTCACCATCCTCGCCGTCAACATCGGCTGGCTGGTGAGCGGCAGCGTGATCGTGGAATCGGTGTTCTCCGTGGCGGGGCTCGGGATGCTGCTGGTGCATGCGGTTTCGACGCGGGACTACCCGGTGATCCAGGGACTGACGCTCGTGTTCGCGGTGATGGTGATCGGGACCAATCTGCTGGCGGATCTCGCGTACGCGTTGATCGATAAGAGGGTGAGGGCGGAGTGATGCGGCGCGGCCCCCATCCCAGCCTTCCCCCAGCGAAGCTGGGGGAAGGAGCTGTACACCCCTTCCCCCGCGACGCAGTCGTGGGGGAAGGTTGGGATGGGGGCAACTGTCCATGACCACCACGACTCTCGCTCCCTCCGCCCTGCGCGCCGAAGTGGCCCGCTGGTCACCCTCGCTCTGGATCGGCATCGGACTGCTTGCGTTCATCGTGCTGGCCGGTCTGTTCGCTCCGTGGCTCACGCCTTACGATCCACTGAGGCAGGACTACGGCGCGGCGCTGCGTGCCCCAGATGCAGCCCACTGGTTCGGCACCGACTCCCTCGGCCGCGATCTGTTCACACGCTCGCTGTATGCGATCCGCACCGACCTCGTGATCGGGTTCTGGACGACGTACGTGCCGATGTTGATCGGGGTGCTGCTGGGCGCGTACGCGGGCCTCAAGGGCGGCTGGTTCGACGCGGTGCTGATGCGCGTGATCGACACCGCGCTCGCCTTTCCCTTCCTGGTGCTGATCATCGTCATCCTGGCCATCCTCGGGCCCGGCACCCAGAACATCTACATCGCCGTGTTCCTGGTGGGCTGGACCATGTACGCGCGGTTGGCCCGCGCCGAAATGCTGGTGGAATCGGGCAAGGACTACATCCTCGCGGCACGGACGCTGGGTTTTCCGACGGCGCGCATCCTGTTGCGGCACGCGCTGCCGAACGTGATCAACTCCTCGATCGTGTTCTCCATGTCCGACTTCGTGCTCAACATCCTGCTCGTGTCGGGCTTGAGCTTTCTCGGACTCGGCGTGCCGGCGCCGACACCGGAATGGGGTGCGATGGTGGCGGAGGGCAAGGACTTCATGCAGCAGGCCTGGTGGATCAGCACGCTGCCGGGCCTGATGATCGTGCTGACCGGCGTGGCGCTCGCGCTGCTCGGGGACGGATTGACCCATCGGCTCGGAGATCGACATGTCACAGGCCACTGAGCCCTTGTTGCGGGTCAGAGACCTGGAGATCGCATTCAAGGTGCGCGGTGGCGAAGTGCTCGCGAACCGCGGCGTGTCGCTCGACGTGGCGGCCGGGGAGACGCTTGGACTGGTGGGCGAGTCGGGCAGCGGCAAGAGCGTGCTGTGTCGCGCGATACTGCGACTGCTGCCTTCGCCGCCGGCACGAACCAAGCGCGGCCGCGTCCTGTTCGACGGCACGGACCTCGTCACTTTGCCCGAAGCGAGGCTGCGCGAAATCCGCGGCACCGACATCGCCATGGTGTTCCAGAACCCCATGACCAGCCTGAGTCCGGTGTGGCCCATCGGCGACCAGGTGACCGAGGGGCTGCGCATCCATCGCGGCATGAACCGGATCGAGGCGCGTGAGCGCGGTATCGCACTGCTGCAGTCCATCGGCATTCCGGAGGCCGCACGGCGCTACGACGATCATCCCTGGCAGTGGTCCGGCGGCATGCTGCAGCGAGCCGTCATCGCGATGGCCATGGCGTGTTCGCCGCGCCTGCTGCTGGCGGACGAGCCGACCACTGCACTCGATGTGACCATCCAGGAACAGATCCTGGCGCTGCTCACCGACCTGCAGGCGAGGAGCGGCATGGCCATGGTGCTGGTGTCCCATGACATCGGTGTCGTGGCTGAAACCTGCGACCGAATCGCGGTGATGTACGCGGGCATGCTGGTGGAGACCGGCCCGGCCGCCGAAGTCTTCGGTCGACCCCGCCATCCCTACACGCTGGGGCTCATGCGTTCGAGCCCGAGGATGGACGAGCATGCCGAGCGGCTGCAGCCGATCCCGGGCCAGCCGCCCGACCTCGCGAAACTTGCGGCGGGCTGTCCGTTCGTGGACCGCTGCGCGTTCGCCAGGGAGGATTGCCGGCATGCTCCGGTAGCCTTGCGCGAAGTGGCACAGGGGCATGCGTCGGCCTGCTTGTTCCCCGAGGCGGTGCGCTGAATGGCGGGCAACGAATCATCATTGCTGACGGTGCGCGATGTCGACGTGCGCTTCGCAAAGGCGCGCACTCTCGCCGATATCGTCCTGCGCCGCCCTGCGGCAGCAGTGCATGCAGTGGCGTCGGCCAGCCTGGAACTGCGCCCGCGCGAGACACTGGGGCTGGTGGGCGAGAGCGGCAGCGGCAAGACCACCCTGGGCCGCGCGATCCTGCAATTGCATCCGGTGGCCGGCGGCGAGATCCGCTATCGCGGCCGGTCGGTGCACGACCCCATGCCGGACTGGCAGCGGCGCCTGCGGCGCGAGATGCAGATGGTGTTCCAGGATCCGTACTCGTCGCTCAATCCGCGCCTGACCGTGACGCAGACTCTCGGCGAGGTCTTGCGGTTCCATCGGATCGTACCGGATGCGGGCGTGGCTGCCGAAGTGGCACGATTGCTCGACGTGGTGGGTCTGCCGCGCTCCATGGCCGATCGGCTGCCGCGCGCGATGAGCGGTGGCCAGCGCCAGCGCGTCGGCCTCGCGCGGGCACTCGCGGTGCGCCCGACGCTGCTGGTGCTCGACGAGCCGGTGGCGGCGTTGGACGTGTCGATCCAGGCGCAGATCCTGAATCTGCTCTCCGACCTGCGCGCCGAGTTCGGCCTCGCGATGCTGTTCGTGGCCCACGACCTGTCGGTGGTACGCCACGTTTCCGACCGGGTGGCCGTCATGTATCGCGGCCGCCTGGTGGAACTGGGCACGCGCGAGGAAATCTTCCTGCGGCCGGCGCATCCGTACACGCGGATGCTGCTGGCGGCCGTGCCGCAGATCGTGGCGCGCAAGCGGGTGCGGCCGGTACAGGCAGCGACCGACATGAATGCCGCGGTGGTGGGCGGATGTCCGTTCGCGCCGCGGTGCCCGCAGGCGGTCGATCGATGCCGTGAGCAGGTGCCGGCGACGGCGGTGTTGTCGGAAACCCATTCCGCGGCGTGCCATTTCGCTGCGACCTGAATCAACAGAGGAGACTTGCGATGTGCGACACCTTCGTGGCTCTCGCCAACAGCACTGCCGACGGTTCCGTGCTGCTCGCGAAGAACGCCGACACCGAGATCAACGAGGCGCAGCACCTCATCCGCTTCCCGCGCCGGGAGTGGGGCAAGGGCGCGCTGGTGCGGGTCAGCCATCGCGTGATCCCGCAGCCGGAAACCACGTGGGACGTGGTGCTCAACAAATCGTTCTGGACCTACGGTGCCGAGATCGGCTTCAACGAATGGGGGCTCGCCTGCGGCAACGAGGCGGTGTTCACGAACCAGACGTCGGAGGGCGATGGGGTCACGCTGATCGACCACCTGCGGCTGATGCTCGAGCGGGCCCGCAACTGCGATGAAGCGGTGGACGTGATCGCCGGACTGCTCGCTGAATTCGGTCAGGGCGGCAACTGCGAGCTGCGCGGCAACAGCCACTTCGACGGCGGCTTCATCGTCTCCGACATGACCGGTGCGGTGGAGATCCAGACCGCGGGCAAACAGTGGGCGGCCAAGCGCGTCACGGACTTCGCCAGCATTTCCAACGTGCACAGCATCCGCGACGACTGGTATCGCTCGTCCCTCGAAGGCGAGCCGGGACCGAAGGCGGACTTCCGCAAGCGCTTCACCGACGAGACCAAGAGCTACTGCACGGCGCCGGACGAACGGCAGAAGGCATCCTACGACTTCCTCGCGAAGCAGAAGGGCCGCATCACGGTGCGTACCATGGCCGACCTGTTGCGCTACACCGGCGATGACCCCGACTACCATCCCTACGACGGCGAGCGGCCCACGCGCATCTGCATGCATGCGGCGCCCTACGAGTTCCGCTTCTGGCAGGCCACCGGCGGACTGATCAGCGTGGCTAAGGACGGAAATGTCATGGGGTGGGCCAATGCCACCTCGGGCCCGGATGCCTCGATCATGAAGCCGGTGTTCTGCGGGGTCGACCTGCCCGATCTCGGCCCGATGCCGCGCGAGACCTTCACGCCCGGTGCATACTGGTGGAAATACGAGACCCTGCACCGTCGCGTGATGGCCGACTACCGAGCGGTGATGCCCGAGCTGCGCAAGGACTTCGATGCCCTGGAGGATCGTTTCTTCGCCGAAGGGCTCCACGTGATGAAGGGCAGCACGAAGGAAAAGCAGGCGTTCGTGAACGAGTGCTGGCGCCTGGCCGACGAGGCTGCCGACCGCTGGTTGCAGCGCCTCACGAACCGGCCCTGGTCCGTGGCGGGTGCACCGGCCTATGCTGCCATGTGGGACCAGTTCAACGCCGCGGCCGCCTTGCAGCCGTGACCGGCGGATACGGCCGGCGTCGGGTGTAGGCATGGCGCCGGCATCGGGCAGCCGCGGTGCGCCGGTCCGGCTCGCTGGACTGCGCAAGGATTTCGGCAGCTCGGTGGCGGTGGACGACCTGTCGCTCGAAGTGGGCGCCGGCGAGTTCCTGACCTTGCTCGGTCCGTCCGGTTCGGGCAAGACCACGACGTTGCTGATGATCGCCGGCTTCGTCGCGCCGACCCGTGGCGAGGTCTACGTCGGCGGCAAGCCGATCACGCGCAAGCCGCCGCACGAGCGCGACATCGGCATCGTGTTCCAGCACTACGCGTTGTTTCCGCACCTAAAGGTGTTCGGCAACGTGGCTTTCCCCCTGCAGATGCGCAAGCAGCCCGCGGCGCGCATCGCGGAACGGGTGGCATGGGCCCTCGACCTGGTGCGCCTGGGTGACATGGGCGGGCGCTATCCGCACCAGCTCTCGGGCGGACAGCAGCAGCGTGTGGCGCTGGCACGTGCACTGGTGTTCGAGCCTTCGCTGTTGCTCATGGACGAGCCGCTCGGAGCGCTCGACCGCCGCCTGCGGGAAACCATGCAAGGCGAGTTGAAACGGCTGCAGCGCTCCCTGGACCTGACGGTGATCTGCGTCACCCACGATCAGGAAGAGGCGCTCACCTTGTCCGACCGGATCGCCGTCATGAATCACGGCCGCGTCGAGCAGCTCGGTACCCCCGAGGAACTCTACGAGCGGCCGCTGACGCCGTTCGTGGCGCAGTTCCTGGGCGAGTCGAATGCACTCGCCGCGAGCGTGCTGCACGGCGGTGCGGACCGGGTCGTCGTACGCACGGCACGCGGCCTCGAGATGGTCGCCGCCGCTGTCGCACCGCCGGGTGACGGCGAAGTACGGCTCTCGATCCGTCCCGAGCGCGTCGACTTCCTTCAGCCGGGCGAGTCGTGCGACAACATGGTCGATGCGGTGATCGACGAGGCGGTGTATCTCGGGGACGCTGTGCGCTACCTGTTGCGTACACCGACTGGCGAGATGCTGATCGCCAAGGCACGCAGTGCGGTAGGTGGCGGTGGCCCCCGCATGGGGGACGCTGTCCGGATTGGCTGGTCCGCGGACGCCGTGATGGTCTACCCGGCGACGGCCGCGAGCATCGCCAGTGGGCTCCCTCCCCCGACGAAGGCGGGGGAGGGCCGGGGAGGGGGCTAGATGCTGGCAACCGCACGAGGCGTGCCGCTGACGATCGCACCCGAGCACCGCCGCCGCCTGCTCCTGCTTCTTCCCGCGCTCATCTTCCTCGCGCTGGCATTCGCACTACCGCTCACGCTGATCGCGATCCGCAGCGTGACCGATCCCGCGCCGGGCTTCGATCACTACGTCACCATCGGCACCGCCTCGGTCTATCTGCGCGTGCTGGCTTCGACATTCGGTCTGGCGCTCACCGTGACGCTGGCTACCGTCGTGCTGGGTTACCCCGTGGCATATGCGCTCGCACGCAGCCGCGGTGCCTGGCGATCGCTGCTGGTGGCGCTGGTACTGCTGCCGTTCTGGACCAGCCTGCTGGTGCGCACCTACGCGTGGATGGTGATCCTCGGTCGATACGGCATCGTGAACCAGGTGCTGATGGCGCTGGGCATCACCGAGGAACCGCTCAAGCTGCTGCACACCAGCCTCGCCACCCATCTCGGGATGATCCACATCCTGCTGCCGTTCCTGATCCTGCCCGTGTGGAGCGTGATGACGCGGCTGGATCCGGCGCTCACCATGGCGGCGCGCAGCCTGGGTGCGTCACCGCTGCGCGCATTCCTGCGCGTGTTCGTGCCGCTCACGCTGCCGGGGGTGATGGCCGGCGCGATGCTGGTGTTCATCCTCGCGCTCGGGTTCTACGTGACTCCGGCATTGCTCGGTGGCCCGGCGGACCTGACGCTGTCCATGCTCATATCGCAACAGGTGTCCGAGTTGCTCGCCTGGGGCTTCGCATCCGCGCTCGCCGTCACCCTGCTGGTGGCGACCCTGGCCGTTCTCGCTTTGGCCGGAAGGTTCCTGGGACTGGGCCGGATCTGGGAGGGACTGGATTGAGCCTCGATCGCGCCTGGGATTCGCCGGGACGCACGGCGAGCGTCGTGCTCCACGGGCTCGCTGCGCTGGTCGTGATATTCCTGATCGTGCCGGTGCTGGTGGTCATACCCATCTCGTTCAGCAGCTCGCAGTACCTCGAGTTTCCGCCGCGCGGGTTCTCGCTGCAGTGGTACGAGCGTTTCCTCGACTCGGTCGAGTGGACGAGCGCGCTCTGGACCAGCTTGCAGGCGGGCGTGCTGGCGACGCTGCTCGCCTGCATTCTGGGCACCGCGGCGGCACTGGCGCTCGCTCGCAGCCGATTTCCCGGCAAGGCGCTGGTGGTGGGATTCCTGGTGTCGCCCATGATCGTGCCGGTGATCGTGCTCGCCATCGCGCTGTATGGTGTCTATGCAAAGCTGAAGCTCGTGGGCAGCCTGGCCGGTCTGGTGATCGCCCATGCAGCGCTCGGACTGCCGTACGTGATCGTGACCGTGTCGGCGACGCTGCAACGGGTGGACGAACGGCTCGAGCATGCCGCCGCGAGCCTCGGGGCCACGCCGTGGCGCGCTTTCCGGCACGTGACTTTGCCGCTGATCCGCCCGGGTGTGGCTGCCGGGGCGTTGCTCGCGTTCATCGCGTCGTGGGATGACGTGGTCATCGCCCTGTTCATCAGCGGCACGCGCTCGGGTACGCTACCGAAACGCATGTGGGAAGGGTTGCGCTCCGAGATCGATCCGACCATCGCGGCGGTCTCGACGCTGCTGGTGGCCGTGTCGCTGGCACTGCTGCTGGTGCTGGAACTGTTGCGGCGCCGGTCGGCACGATTGACCGGTGCGCAGGCGGGATGAGCGCATGGTGGACGCGATGGATGCCGTAGGACCGGGAGGAGCGAGGATGGATCACGAGCAAGGTGAGGCAGGCGCAGGGCGAGGATCGGGTCGACGGTCGTTCCTGCAGGGCACCGCTGCCCTGGGCCTCGGGCTGGTCGTGCCGGCGCGCGCACGAGGCGCCGCGAACGAACTGGTGGTGGCGGGGTGGGGCGGGCCGTACCAGGAAGCACATCGCAAGGCGCACTTCGAACCGTTCATGAAGGCCACCGGGATCAAGGTGATCGAGACCACCTTCGAGGATCCGCTGTCGCGCATCAAGGCGATGGTGGAGGCGGGCAACGTCGAATGGGACGTGGTGAACGTGGGCGACCGGCACGTGATCGTCGGCACTCGCGAGAACCTGCTGGAGCCCATCGACTACAAGATCGTCCCGACGACCGACCTGATGCCTGCGGCCGTGCATCCGCGCGGCACCGGTTGCGACATGTTCGCCACGGCAATCGGCTACCACACCCGCCGCTACTCGGTGCAGAACCATCCGCGCAACTGGGCCGAGTTCTGGGACGTGAAGCGCTTTCCCGGTCCGCGCTCGCTGCGCAAGACGCCCTTCGGCAACCTCGAGATCGCGCTGCTCGCCGATGGGGTGCCGCCGGAGAAGCTCTATCCGCTCGACGTGGAAAGGGCGTTCAAGAGCATGGACCGCATCAAGAAGCACGTCACCGCGTGGTGGACTTCCGGCGCTCAATTCACGCAGGTGCTGTCCAACGGCGAAGTGGACCTGGCGGCCATCTGGGATGGCGAGGTGGTGAGTGCCATCGCCAAGGGTGCGCCGATCGGTGTGGAACGCAATCAGGGATTGCTGTCGGGCGACTGGTGGGCCGTGCCCAAGGGTGCGCCCCATCGCGAGAACGCGATGAAGTTCATCGCCTTCGCCACCCAGGCGCAGCAGCAGGCCAACCAGACCAGGTACGTGGCCTACGGCCCGACCAACCGCAAGGCGTTCGACCTGGTGGACCCGAATGCGGCGAAGTCGCTCACCACGCATCCGGACTACGTGAAGGGTCTCATCAAGACCGACAACGAGTGGTGGGGCAAGAACGACACGGCGCTGGTGCAGCGGTTCAACGCGTGGCTGATCCAGTGACGTCGCGATGACCGCTGTCGTTCCTTCGTACTGGGAGGACACGGCTGCGCCCGACGAATCCGGCGCGCGTCCGTTGGAAGCCGACCGCCAGGTGGAGGTCGCGGTGATCGGTGGCGGCTACACCGGTCTTACGGCCGCACGCCAGCTTGCATTTGTGCATGGTGTCGACGTGGCGGTGCTCGAAGCGAATCGCATCGGTTGGGGCGCCAGCGGACGCAACAGCGGGTTCGCGCTGACGTCGGTGGGCAAGGTCGGCCTGGACGAACGCATCCGCAAATGGGGCCTGGAAGCGGCGCGAGCTTCGGTAAGACTTGGGGTCGATGCGGTCGAAACGGTGCGCGAACTGATCCGCAGCGAGGCGATCGATTGCGATGCGCAACCCGAAGGCGCGCTCACGGTGGCCCATCGCGACGAACGAGTGGCCGAACTGAAGGATCGCATCCGCACGTACCGCGAGGTGCTCGGTTTCGACGGCGTGGATCTCCTGAGTCGCGAGCAGCTCGAGCGCGATGGCTACCTGCGCGGGCCGTCCGCGGGAGGTGCGATCCGGTTCCGCACCGGCTTCGGGCTGCATCCGCTCAAGTACGCAAGAGGTCTCGCGAAGGCCACTGCGCGTCGCGGTGCCGCCCTGTTCGATCGAACGCCCGTCGTCTCTTGGCAGCGCGACGGCAGCACCCATGTCCTGGCAACGCCGGGCGGCACGGTGCACGCCCGCAGGGTCGTGATGGCCACGAACGGCTACACGCCGGAGCACCTGCATCCGTACTTTCGCGGGCGGGTGTTGCCGGCGGCCAGCAACATCGTGGTGACGCGCCGCCTGACCCCGGCCGAATGGGATGCCGTCGGCATGGCTACCACTCAGGTGTACTCCGACACCCGCCGCCTGCTGTTCTACTGGCGGCGCCTGCCCGATGACCGGCTGCTGTTTGGTGGACGCTCAGGCGTATTCGACACGCCTTCGGCTCTGGCTCGACGCCGCAGATGGCTGGAGGCGGCCATCGCCGCCAAATGGCCGGTGCTCGCGGGCGTAGGCAGCGAGTGGTTCTGGCATGGCAACGTGGGCTTGTCCTACGACCTCATTCCGCACATGAACACCGTCGAAGGCGATGCGACAGTCGCATACGCGATGGCCTATCTGGGCAGTGGCGTCGCGCTATCGAGTCACTGCGGCGGCCTCGCAGCGGATCTCGTGATGGGCAAGACGGTGCCGCGCGACACGCCGGTCACGTCCACGGAGATCCCGCGCTTCCCGCTGCCGGCTCTGCGCAAGGCCTACCTCGCCGGTGCGTATCTGGCCTATGGCATCGAGGACCGCTGGCGATGAACGATCCGAAGCCGGCTCTGGGAGTGCCGGATGCCGTCCGTGCGGGGGTGCCGACGGTGTGGCGCAATCCGCACGTTCGCCCCGCAGCGGAAGTGCTGCCCACGCTGCCTCTGCAATGGTCCGACGTGCAGGCGGCACAAGCGCGCTGGCGGCGCTTCGCTCCGTTGCTCTCGAAGTTGTTTCCGGAACTGCGCTCGTCGGGTGGGCTGATCGACTCGGCGTTGCTGGAACCGAAGGAGAGCTTCGCCCGCTCGGTGCTGGGCGGGCAGGGCCGTCTGCTGGTGAAGGCGGATCACGATCTGCCTGTGACTGGATGCATCAAGGCGCGCGGCGGCGTCTACGAAGTGCTGTGGTACGCGGAACGCGTTGCGGAAGGTTTCGGCGTGCCAGACGATTTCGCCGCGTTCGCCGACCCGGCCTGGCGGGAGCGTTTCGCGCGCCACACCGTCGTCGTCGGCAGTACCGGCAACCTCGGTTTCAGCGTCGGCGTGATGGCCCGCGCGCTCGGCTTTGCGGCAGAGGTGCACATGTCGAGCGACGCGAAAGCGTGGAAGAAGGACCGGCTGCGTCGCATCGGCGTGAACGTGGTCGAGCACGAGGCGGACTACACCGCCGCGGTGGCCGCGGCGCGCTCCTCCGCAGCGACGCGTCCGCAGTGTCACTTCGTGGACGACGAAACTTCGGAGCAGCTTTTCCTTGGCTACGCGACGGCAGCGATCGATCTGCGGGTTCAACTGGAGGCGGCCGGGATTGCGGTGGATGCCGGTCGGCCGCTGCTGGTCTACCTGCCGTGCGGCGTCGGCGGTGCTCCAGGCGGCATCACGTTCGGTCTGAAGCACGTGTTCGGCGATGCGGTGCGCTGCGTCTTCGTGGAGCCGGTCGAATCGCCTTGCATGGTGGTGCAGCTCGCATCGGAATCCCGCGAATCCGTTTCGGTCTACGACGTCGGGCGCAGCAACCAGACCGTGCAGGACGGACTGGCCGTCGCATCGGCGTCTTTGTTCGCGGCTGACGTGGTCCGGCACCTGATCGACGGTGTCGTCACAGTGAGTGATGCAACCAGTCTCGAATGGGTGCGGCGAGCGTGGTTCGATGCGGGACTCGAGTTGGAACCGTCCGCAGCATCGGCGTTTGCTGCGGCGGTATCGTGGTCGCGTGCTGGTCTGAACGCTGGAAAGGGCACGGACATCGTGTGGACAACGGGCGGCGGTTTGCTCCCCGATGACGTGTTCCAGCAGCTGCTGAACGACTCGCCGGCCAGCGCTACTCGATCTTGATGCCCAGCGCGAGCAGCTTCGCGTAGATCTCGTTGCGCCGACCCATGATGTCCGCCGGACGCTCGGCCTTGTAGCGCTTCGCTTCCGCGACCGTATAGGGCTCCAGATTCTCCGGCATCGAGGGCCCCGCGAATTCCTTGATCATCCACGTGACCACCGCCGCAGCGCGATCGTCCGGCATGTTGGCGCTCAACAGCCCCGGCACCTGCATCAGGAACGCGCGCCCCTCCGGCAGTTTCAGGAAGTACCCCACCTGATCGGTGAACCGCGGAATCCCCGCGGACGGTTTGCCGGTGCCGTCCTGCCCGTGACAGCCGGAGCAATGCAGCAGGTAGTCAATCCTGGCGCGGGTCTCCGACTTGTCGGCGGCGAAGGCGGCAGTGGCGAGCGCGAGCATCAACGCTGCAAAAGCCACCACCGATCGCAGAATTCCCAATCTCATCGCCCCGTAACCTTTGCCCTCAGATCAGGCGCCGGGCCGCTCCCTAGCCTGATCTGCTGATCAGATCCGATTGAAGTGCACGTGCATCGGGCGCGTAGCGACCGATGCGTACACCTCAATCGCCTAATTCACTCCCACGATGACCGACACCGTGCAGTGATACATGGTCTGCTTGTCGGCCATGCACCAGTTGATGTCGTTGTGGATGCCCATGCGGTACGCCGGACGCTCGCCCTGGTTGTAGTTGCAGAGGCAGCGACCGCAGGCGACCTTGCCGCAGCAGTCGTTGTAGCTCACCAGGTAGTCGCGGCCGTCCTTCGGGTTCTTGCAGGTACCGACCCAGGTGACCTTGGAGGCCTCGGCGCCGGGCGGGCAGGAAGTGATGGAGCCGCCGCAGCAGGTGCAGAGGAAGCCGTCCAGCGCGCAGTTGCGCCAGTATTCGCACTTGGTCGGGTCCTGGGGTGCTGGCAGCGCGGCATGGGCTTCGCCGCCGGAGCGATCGAAGGGCAGCATCGGCAGCACGGCGCCGCCGACCATCAGCGTGCCGATCTTCGCCACCGCACTGCGGCGCGAGGTGGATTGCGCGGTGGCACGCACGCGGCGTTCGGCCATGCGGTCGATCCATTGCTCGATGATCTGGAACATTCTCAAGTCTCCTTCGATCAGGTTCAGGCGGATTCGTGGGGTTGGTGAGCTTGGGCGCCGCGCTGCAGGTAGTCCTGCACCGATGCGACGCCGATTTCCTTCGCATTGAACAGGCTTTCGAGCTGTTCGCGATTGTTGATGAGTCCCTTGGCGCGGATGACGCCATGCTCGTCCAGCAGCACGGCATAGGGCAGGCGGCTCACGCGGTAGGTCATGCCGAGGTCGGCCGACAGCACGTAGGGAAACTGTTCGAGTTTAGCGTCGCGGTAGAAACCGAGGTGCTGGGTCGAATCGCCGTCGCTCGCGATGACCACGTCGAGCCAGTTCTTCTCGGCCTGGGAAGCGGAGCGCAGGATCGGCAGCAGCTTCTTGCAGACCGGACACGTGGGCGACAGGAAGAAGATCAGCTGGCTCTTGGGCCGCTCGCCGCCGATGGCGATGGTGGCGCCGCTCAAGGACGGCAGATCGAACTGCGGCGAGGCTTCGCCGAGCTTCGGACCGGCATCGGTTATGAGGGCGCCCATGGGGGCCACGCGCTCATAGAGGATGCCGACCTGCCGCGCCAGCGCCCACAGCGCGACGATCACGCCGAGCATGAGCACCCAGAGCAGGGCGTTGGAGATGGTGATGCTGGTCATGAGGAGAGGCTTCTTGCGGTATCGGTCGAGCGTTCCGCGCGCGCCATGCGGCTTGCCTGGCGCAGCAGTTCGTCGGCCATGAGGTAGGTCACGAAGAAGGCGAGCACACCGAGCACGACCGTCACGGCGTCGAGCCAGTCGAGCGGTCGATCCATGGTGGCGCCGCTGGCAGCGAGGGCTGCCGCGGCCAGCACGCCATTGCGCACGACAAGACCCCAGGACAACGGATGTGCAGCACCGCCGCAACCGCAATCGATGTAGCTGCGGCCGCGCGCCAGATTGATGCCGATGGCCAGCGCATAGCCGAGCATCAGCAACGCCACGCCTACCAAGGCGAGGCTCCGGGTGGCAGGCACGAGCAGTCCGGCACCCAGGGCGATCTCGAGCAGGGGAATGCCGCGGGCGGCGACATCGAGCAGGCCCTGGGGCAACAGGCGATAGGCGGCCAGTGCCGACAGGAACATGTTCGGCTCGGACAGCTTGTGCCAGGCCGCTCCCAGGAGGATCAGCGCCAGGGCGCCGATGACGGCGCCTTTGGCGGCCGGGTCGGCGATGATCGACAACACGTCCATCGGGTCTGCGTGCTTAATTCACTTCGATCTGGCTCGGGAACTCGCCCACCTGCACGGTGGCCTTCACCTTGGGTTTCTTGGCCACGTCGGTGATGACGAGCGACGCCTTCTCGGCATCGATGGCGTAGAGCCGGGTGCCGTCCGAGGAGGTGCCGATCGCGGTGGCGCCGTGCCCCGGCATCTTGCCCACGCGCTTCTTGGACGCCACGTCGTACACCCAGATCTCCTTGGCAGGCGTCTTGTGGCTGCCTTCGCCGCCGCCGGGGTGCATGGCGACGTAGAGCTTGCCGCCACCCAGGGCGACCGGCTGGTAGCCGCCCGGCCGCCAGCCCTTCTTGCGCTCTTCGCCGGTGACCAGCGACGTCTTGCCGGCGGCCTTGGCCTTGTCGCCGCCGAAATCGATGGACACCAGGTTGCCGGTGAAGCTGACGAAATGATAAGTGTCGCCCGTGGCCTCGCCCTGGATGAAGAGGGCGTCGTTCTCGGGGTCGAACAGCGTGTCCGACACGGTGCGACCGGCCGCCGAGCCATCGTCGGCCAGCGTGACGATCTGCGCGGTGCCGTCGCCGCAGAGCGAACCGAACTTGTTGGGCTGGGACGGCACGGGGTAGATGGCCCAGCAGCCCGGCATGGCGATCTCCGCCACGGCCGCCTTCTTCTCGAGGTCGACCACCGTCACGGAGGTGGCCGGCGTGGCGTTCTGCACGATGAGCCAGCGGCCGTTCGACGACAGGCTCAGCAGCCACTTGTAGTTGAGCGCCATCGCGCGCTTGTCGCTGATGGCGATCTCGTACTTGAAGTGAAGGGTCTCGGCGTCCCACACCTCGACGATGTCGGAGCGATTGCCGCGCTGCCCGCGATCGTAGTAGGTCGTGGCGATGAAGAGGTCCTTGCCGTCCTTGGACAGCTTCGACTGGCCGGTGAAGCCCGAGCCGATCACGCCCTCGTAGTTGCCGGTGTCGCCGTCGATGACGTGCACCTTGCCGTCGGCGATGTGCATGATCGCGATGTCCGGGATGTAGACCCGGTTCTTGGCGGTGATCGCCGGCTTGTTGGTCAGCTGCTCGATCGGCAACTGGGCGGACGCCGTCTGGCAAGAGATGCCGCCAACGATGGCGAGTGCTGCGCCGAGGCAGCCGGCACCGATGGCCCTGTCATGGAACCTCATGTCGTGGAACCTCCCCTGAAAGTGGGCGGGCCGCGATACCCGCCGGACGACCGGAAGCTTACCTTGCCCGCGGTCTTTCGGTCATCCGATTTTGTGCCCGCCGGAAAATTTCCCGAGCCGGTTGCCGTGCGGCCGAGGGGAAACGGCGCAGTTTCAGCGCACGGACACATGCGACGAGCATCAGCATGCCGATCGCGAACAGTGCATGCGTGGCGGGCTCCGGCACCACGGTGGCCTGTTGAATCCACGGCGCATAGGCGGAGACGATCATGCCGCCGCCACCCCGCAGCGGCCCGCTGCCGGGGATGTCGGGATTGGTCCACGAGAAGGTGCTGATGGCGGCGAGTTTCCATGTGCCACCTTCATTCACGAATACCGGGCTGCCCGAATCGCCACCCACCACCGTCGCCTGGTTGGCCGAGTCGGTGTCGTAGTCGTAGGCGAATACGTCGGGGCTTGCCCCGGGGCCGGGCGTGGGATCGAGAAACTCCACGATGTTGGTCCCGCGCCGCTTCATTGCCGCGCCGGTCCCGCCGTAGCCCACGAGGGTGATCTCCTGGCCCAACTGCAAGGGGGAATCGCTGAGCCCGTAGATCGGAACCCCCGCCGGCACCTCGTGATCGAGTTCGAGCACGGTGAGGTCGTTGCGTGCCACTTCGCCGTTGACGAAGCCGACGAAGCCGGGTGCCGCAATGATCCGTGTCACCGCGAAGGTCCGCTCGCCCGAGGCGAGGCCGTCGAGGTTGAGGTTGAAGGTCCACTGGGACGGCGACGCGCTCGCGCCCACCACGTGCTGGGCGGTCAGCACGTGGCGCGACCCGATGAGCACGCCGGAGAACGTGCCGCCGGTGGATCGGGAAAGGCTGCCGACACCGGCGAACGTGGGATCGGCGTTGGAATCGACCGCGCCGCCTTCGAGAGCGGCGGCGGGCAACGCGGGCAGGGCGCACAACAATGTCGCCCCGAGGAAACGGGCGAATGCGTTCATCGCCCGTACCTTACACCAACCCGGTCACGCGAAGACGGGGAAGGCCTCGAATCGCCCTTTCAGGACCTTGTCGGCGGCGCCGAGGCGCAGCCAGCCGTCGATCGCGGTGCCGTAGACGCGGCGGAAGTCCGCCGTGTGGATCAGATTGTCGCCGGCGTCGAGGCCGCCCAGGTCGGAGGGTGTACCGTAGTGTCCGCCCTTGACCGGCTTGCCGGCGAAGAACATCACGTTGGCGGTGCCGTGGTCGGTGCCGAGGCTGGTGTTCTCCGGTACGCGGCGGCCGAACTCGGAGAAGATCAGCATGCTCACGCGGTCGGCCTGGCCGATGCGCTCCATGTCGCGCAGGAACCCGTGGATCGCGTCGGAGGTGTAGGTGAGCAGGCGCTGGTGCAGATCCGACTGCTGGACGTGGGTGTCGAAGGCATTGTTGCGGTAGCCGACGTAGTAGAGGCGTGTGGGCAATCCAGCCGAGATGCACGCGGCCACCTTGGTGAGACCGAGCGGGATGATGCCGTAGTCCACCGTCGTCTTGTACTTCGACCAGGCGTCGCGCACGGCGAAGGAAGACTCGCGGGCGCTCACGGCAACCTGTTCCAGGAAGCGGCGCGAAGGATTGTCTTCGGCCTCGACCTCAACGTCGTCGAGCAGGGGGCGCTCCTGGAAGAAGGCGTTGCGCATGAAACGGTCGGGGTCGTCGAAGACCACGGGCGTGTGGACCCGGCTGCGCACCGCGAGCGACTGGGTCGCGTCGATGTTGAGCAGGTAGTTCGGCACGGGCTTGGGCGACATGGTGTCCGCGAGCCGGCCGACCCAGCCGAAATCGTCGCCGCTGTTCGGCGCGGCAGTGTGCCAGTAGGCCATGGACGTGAAGTGCGAGAACGACGGATTGTCGTAGCCGCAGCCGTGCACGATGGCGAGCTGGCCGTCCTTCCACAGGCGTTCGAAGCCGGCCATGCCCGGGTTGAGACCGAAGCGGTCGTCGAGCTTGCGCACCTTGTTCGGGCGGATGCCGATATTGGGCCGCAGCTTGTAATAGCGATCGTCGGCGTATGGGACGACGGTGTTGAGGCCGTCGTTGCCGCCGGAGAGTTCGAAGACCACCAGGATGCGGTCTTCCTGCTCAGCTGCGGCTGCGGCGCGGGCGATGGTGCCGAAGATGCCGGGCATCATGAGTCCGGCGGAAGCCTGGAGGATGCGGCGGCGATTCTTGTCTGTCGTCATGGTTGGCTCCTGCTGCTGGTCGCGATGGCTCTGATCACCCGAGTTGATACTCCGGCCGGCTCAGCAGCAGGTGCAACAGCAGGCGCAGGGAATCTTCGGCATAGGTCGAAGTGGCTTTCATGTCGCGCGTTCCCAGCTCCTTCTCGAGGAACGTGGCGAGGTTGCGGCGCGTGGTCGCATCCAGCGGCACGGACAGGAAGCGGCCCTCCATGTAGGCGACCACCTCTTCCGGAGTGTCGCAGCCGGCCTCGAGCACCATGCCCGTGAGATCGAGCTGCGCGACGGTGCGGGGAATGGGTTTGACCCGCTCCACTGCCATCTGCCAGCCGCGGTAGCTCCCGAAGCGGGTATTGAAATCCTCGTCGCGGTCGCCGCTCATGGTGGACATGGCCATCATCTCCATGCCGCCGTCGGGCCCCCCGGGCTTGGTCGCCGAGGTCAGGTCGAGGCCGCTGCGCACCCGCTCGTGCACGAAGCGGATCTCGTAACCGCCCTGGGACGCAGGGTAGCGATCGCCGGGGATGTAGTTGATGTCCGGCAGCGCGACGTCGAGCGCGAAGTTGCCGCGTTCGAGCAGCAGTCCCGGCGTGATCCAGCTGCGCCCCTGTGCCCAGCCGGCTACCGTCGGGGGGTGCATCAACCGCTGCCCGAGCGCCGTGGTGGTTTCGTTGAAGTCCGGCACCCCTGGCACCGCGGTCAGGCCCAGCTTGCGGTAGGTGGACACCACCAGCTCGACCGGGCTCTTGATGCGGGTCGCCACCGACTCGGGCGCGTAGAAATCGCGCGACAGGAACAATGTCTCGAGGAAGGGGGCGATCTCGTAGTTGCCGGCCTTGAGCCGCTTGCCGAGCTCGGCCTTCAACGCGGGATCGAGGTCATCGCGCACGAAGAAGCGGTACAGCTTCGCCGCGAGAAACTGCGGTGTGGCCGGCTGCTCGAGGATGATGTCGATCACCTGGATGCCGTCGTAGTTGCCGCTGTGCCCGAGCACTTCCTTGGTGCCGTCGTCGTGCTTCGACTGGTCCACCCGGAAGGTCACACCTTCGAAGTTCCAGCCCGTGAACGCGCGTGCCGCCTCGCGGATGTCGCGCTCGCTGTAGTTGCCGACCCCCATGGTGAAAAGCTCCATGATCTCGCGGGCGAAGTTCTCGTTCGGGGCGCCCTTCACGTTCACGGCGGCATCGAGGAACGACAGCATCGCGGGGTCCTGCGCGACGCCGATCAGCAGCGTGCGGAAATTGCCCAGCCCTTCGCGCTGGAACAGCTCGAGCTGGTTCAGCATCTTGCGATAGTCGCGCACCTTCTCTTCGTTGGTGGCGAAGTGTCCGTGCCAGAAGAGAGCCATCTTCTCTTCCAGCGGACGCGGCGAGACGAGCATGCGATCGGCCCACCAGTAGGCGACGCGATCGGTCTCGAGCTTGCTCGCCCGGAGCCAGTAGAAGAACTTGTTCACCACCGGTTGCATGCGGCGGTTGCCGCCCGGCTTCACCTTGACCCCGAGCGCCTCGCCCTTGGTGCGGGCGAGATCGGTGGTGGCGGGGCGGCTGGGCGGGAACTGGTCGAGACCCTCTTCGAATACGCCCGAGTGTTCGAACGGCGGCAACTCGGTGGCCGGCACGCCCTCGAAATAGACGAGGCGGCGCACGGCCTCGACCGGGGTCAGCTGCGCCAGGGCATCGATTTCTTCCGGGGTGCCGCTGAATCCGGCGCGCTCCAGGAGGTGCGCCGCGCGGGCGCGGTTCCAGTCGGACGGGGCGATCGGGGCCAGGTCCCCGGCCCAGGGGGATGCGGCCTGGGCGAGGGAACTGCCGAGGAAGGCGGCGGCAGCAAGGACGGTGCGGAACATCGTGACTTTCCTCCGGGAGCTTTTCCCGAAAGTATAGGCCGGGACGCTGGCGGGCCCCTTCTGGAAATTGCCCGGACCGGCCTACGGATTTTCTGGTATCGCGCCCCTTGCTTCGGATCGGACCGGGCCGGACCTTCGGCGGCAGGCCGGGGGGGTCAGAAGCGATGAGTCAACTCGACCATGTGGAAATCCGCACCGATGGTGTCGGGCCCGTACAGGCCGGCATCGGAATAGTGCAGAAACCGATAGCCCACGCCGATGCGCCGGTAGACCGGAATGCCCGCGCCGAACGTGAGGGCGAACTGGAGCGGCCCGCCGAAGTCCTGCTGTGCGAACCGATGCTCGCTCACCAATGCCAGCCCGGCGCCCATGTCGAAGGTGAAGCGCCCGTCCCGGCTGCCCAGTGCCAGCACCGGCACACCGGATACCACCAGCGCGGACTTCTCTGCGCCCTGGAGAATTCCCGCGCTGGCGAGCAGCCGCGTACCCGCTCCCCAGCCCGACGGCGCATAGCGTTGCCAGGGCAGCCGGAAGGCGGCGACCACGTCGTACTCGCGAAACGATTCCGGCTGCTCCTTGCCGAGCACTCTCTTCTCGCCGACCCGCGCCCGGATGCCAACGCTGTGCAGTTCCAGGTCCCAGGCGAGGGCTGGCAAGGGCACGAGACCACACAGGACGATGGTCGCCCGCACGAGGCCTGCTGCGCCTTGATCAGATCCCATGTGTCAGGTCGCACCCACGTTGCTCGCGAGAGTGCGAATGGTCTCGCAATTTCCAGGGCACGGCGACTGCCCGGACGGCGGACCCCGGGGCGGGGTGGGCAAGGCCCCGGGCAGGCCAGCGGCCCCTAGCGTTCCCGCAGCCGGCTGAACGTGTCCACCGGCGTCACCCAGACGATGCCGTCACCGCGCTGACCCGTGTGGCAGAGCTCATGGATGATGCGGACCATTTCGTCGACGTGCTCGTCGGGCGAGACGATCTCGACGCGGACCTTGCGGCTGAATTCCACCAGTTCCTCGGTGTCGCGCTTCTGCAGCGCGAGGTCCGAGACGTCGCTGCATCCCTCGGCAGCCGTGATCGTCATGCCGGGGAAGCCGGGGACCTTGCGCAAGGCTTCGCGCACCCGCGACAGGCGAGAGGGTTGGATCACCGCTTTGATTTCTTTCATCAGATTACCTCAGGCTTCCACTCGACGCTCTTCGAACCAGCGGTACAGCGTCGGTACCACCACGAGCGTCAGCAGCGTGGACGAGATGAGCCCCCCGATCACGACGATGGCGAGGGGGCGTTGCACTTCGGATCCGGGGCCGGTGGCGAAGAGGAACGGAATCAGACCGAGCATGGCCACGGTCGCGGTCATCAGCACCGGCCGGAACCGCTGTTCGCAGCCGTGCACGATGGCCTCGTGCTGCGGCATGCCTTCCTCGCGCATGCTGCGGATGTAGGACACCAGCACCACGCCGTTCAGCACGGCGATGCCCCACAGCGTGATGAAGCCGACCGAGGCCGGCACCGACAGGTACTCGCCGGTCAGGAACAGCGAGAAGACACCGCCGATGGACGCGAACGGCAGCACCGTGATGATGAGGCCGGCGAAGCGCACCGAATTGAACATCACGAACAGCAGGAAGAAGATGGCCGCGATGGTGATGGGCACGATGATCATGAGGCGTGCCATGGCGCGCTGCATGTTCTCGAACTGGCCGCCCCAGACCAGGTAGTAGCCTTCGGGCAGCTTCACCTCCTGGTCGATGCGGGCCTGCGCTTCGGCGACGTAGCCGCCGATATCGCGCCCCGACACGTTGGACCCGACCACGATGCGGCGTTTGCCGGTCTCCCGGCTGATCTGCGCCGGACCGTCGAGCACATTCACGTCGGCAAGGTCGCGCATGGGCACGAGCGCTCCGCCGGGGCCGGTCAGCAACGTGTCGGAGATGACCGCCACCTTGTCGCGGAACTCCTCGGGGAAACGCACCACCGCGGGAAAACGCCGCTCGCCCTCGTAGATCTCGGTCGCCGTCTTGCCGCCGATCGCGGTTTCGATGACGTCGTGCACGTCGGACGCATTCAGGCCGTAGCGCGCCATCGTGCGGCGCTTGATGTCCACGGTCAGGTACTGCTGGCCCGTCAGGCGCTCGATCCGCAGGTCCTGCGTGCCCTTGATCTTGCCCAGCACGCGCGCGATGTCGTCGCCGAGGGTCTTCAGGGTCTCGAGGTCGTCACCGAAGATCTTGATCGCGATCTGTGAACGCACGCCTGTCACCATCTCGTCGACCCGCTGGGCGATCGGCTGGTGCATGATCAGGCTGATGCCCGGCAGATCCTTCAACTTGTCGCGGATGACGTTCTCGAAGTCCTCCTGCGAGTTGAAGCCCTCCGGCCACTTCGAGCGGTCCTCGAGCGACACCACCGGATCGGAATCGGTGTGGGGTTGAGGGTCGGCCGGGCTTTCGCCGCGGCCGACCTTGTTGACTACCGTGCGTACGCCCGGCACGGAGGCTATGCGCCTGGAGGCCTCGAATTCCAGCTTCATCACCTCGTCGAAGGACATGTTGGGCATGCGCGAGATCGCCGGGGTGATCGAGTTCTCCTTCAGGGTCGGTATGAACGATGTGCCGAGGAAGGGGAACAATCCGATGCTCGTGAATAGCAGCACGATGGCGGCGCCGACGGTCAACTTCGGGTTCGCCAGTGCACCGTCGAGCAGCTTGAGGTAGTGCTTCTTCAGGAACTTGATGGGCTTCGTGTCCTCTTCCTTGCCGGGCTTGAGGAAGTAGGAGCACAGCGCCGGGGTCAACGTGAGCGCCAGCACCAGCGACACGGTGAGCGCGATCGCGATGGTGTAGGCAAGCGGGGCGAACATCTTGCCCTCCATGCCCTCCAGGGTCATGAGCGGCAGGAACACGAGAATGATGATGCCGACACCGAAGATGACCGGCTTGCTCACCTGGCCCACGGCCTCCAGCACGATGCGCATCTTCGACTCGCCCTTGCGGTGCGACAGATGGGCGAAGGTGTTCTCGACCACCACCACGGCGCCGTCCACGATGAGACCGATGGCGATCGCGAGACCGCCCAGCGACATCAGGTTGGCGGAGATGCCGTAGCGGTTCATCACCATGAAGGTGACCAGCGGTGCCAGCACCAGCGACGCCACCACGATGAGGCTGGAGCGCAGGTCGCCGAGGAACACGAACAGCACGATGATCACGAGGATGATGCCCTCGATCAGCACCTTGGTGACGGTCCACAGCGCCGAGTCGACCAGTTCGGTGCGGTCGTAGAAGGGCACGATCTGCAGCCCGCCGGGCAGCATGTTCTTCTGGTTGATCTCGGCCACGCGTGCCTTGACCCGAGTGACGACCTCCTTCGCGTTGCCGCCGCGCAGCATCATGACGATGCCGCCGACCGCCTCCGTGGTGCCGTTCTTGATCAGGGCGCCGACGCGCACCGCGGGACCGATCTTCACCTCGGCCACGTCGCGCACGAAGACCGGAGTGCCGCCTTCTTCCTTCAACACGATGAAGGCGACGTCTTCGAGAGAGCGGATCAGGCCGACGCCGCGCACCAGGAGCTGCTCGTCGCCGATGGGCAGCACGTTGCCGCCCGAGTTGGCGTTGTTGCGGGCGAGCGACTCGTAGACGTCCTTGAGCGAGATCTTGTAGTGGCGCATGCGCTCGGGGTTCACCAGCACGTGGTACTGGCGCTCGAAGCCGCCCTGAGAGTTGATTTCCGCGACCCCGGGTATCGAGCGCAGCATGGGCCGCACCACCCAGTCCTGGGTCACGCGACGCGCCATCAACTCCTCTTCCGAGAGCTGCTTGCCCTTGTCGCCGGGCAGATCGAGCGTGTACTGGTAGACCTCGCCCAAGCCGGTGGACACCGGACCCAGCACCGGAGCCACGTCGACGGGCAGGCGCGGGCGGTACTCGATGATGCGTTCGGTGACCATCTGGCGCGCGAAGAACACGTCGACATCGTCGCGGAACACCAGCGTGATGAGCGACAGCCCGTTGCGGTTGATCGAGCGCATCTCGGTGAGTCCCGGCAGGCCGGTCATGCCGATCTCGAGCGGGATCGTGATGAAGCGCTCCACCTCCTCGGGCGAGCGGCCCGGCGCCTCGGTGGCGATCTGCACCTGTACGTTGGTCACGTCGGGGAAGGCATCCACCGACAGGCTCTGCACTGCGCGCAGGCCGAAGGCCGCCAGCGCCAGTGCCACGACAACGAGGATGATTCTCTGCTGGAGGCAGAACCGGACGATACGTTCCATGGTGCCGCTACTGGAGGTTCTGCTTGCGCTCGTTGTTCAGGTGGAAGGCGCCGTCGGCGACGATGAAATCGCCGTCCTTGAGGCCGTCGATCACGGGGCGCACGCCGTTCGATTCCGGACCGAGCGATACGGTGACCAGCTTGTAGCGGTTGTCGCCGAGGCGGGTGAACACGTAGTCCTTGTTGCTCTCGCGCACCACGGCGTCCACCGGCACGACCGGACGCAGCGTCGGGCGGTCCTCGATCATCATCACCGCCAGCATCGCCGGGCGAATGCTGCGGTCGGTATTGGCC
The DNA here is from genome assembly GCA_019747905.1 of Burkholderiales bacterium. Classification (GTDB taxonomy): domain Bacteria; phylum Pseudomonadota; class Gammaproteobacteria; order Burkholderiales. The sequence goes on along the minus strand of JAIEQG010000034.1, from coordinate 145,043 downwards.
ACTTCGGTGCGTACGGTCACCGTACGGGTCTCCGGGTTCACCGTGGAGCTCACGAAGACCAGGCGGCCTTCGATGGTGCGGTTCTCCAGTGCCGGAATGGCGACCTTCACCACGTCGCCCACCTTCACCAGGTCCGACTGCTTCTCGGGCACCTCGGCCTGCACCCAGAGACGCGACAGGTCGGCCACGGTGAATACGACGGCCCCCGGTTGCACGACCTGCCCCTGCGCGACGATACGGTCGATGACCGTACCGGTGATGGACGAGACCACGAACGACTGCGAGTTCACCGTGCGCGTACTCTCCAGTTTTTCGATGCTGGCCTCGGACATCCCGAGCACCTTCAGCTGGTCGTGGGAGGCGCTCATGTCGGCCTCGGCCTGGGCGAGTTCGGTCTGGCGGCGCTGCAGTTCCGCGAGGCCGATCACGTCGGCGTCGAACAGTTGCTGGGCCCGCTCCGCGGCCCGTTGCGCGAGCAGCTTGGCCGAGTAGGCCTTGAGGAACGAAAGCTGGGCGTTCGACAGCTCGGTGGAGTTGAGGGCCGCGAGCACCTGCCCGCGCGTGACGTTCTGGCCGACGATCGCCTTCAATTCGGTGATGCGGCCCGTGACCGAGGCCCCGATGCGCGCCACGCGCGTTTCGTCGACGCTCGCGGAGGCCGGCACGCGGATGGTCTCGCGGTACTCGACGGTCTGAACCGGTGCGACCTTGAGCCACTTGGCGACTTCGGCGTCGGCGACGATGCTCATGGGGTCGTTCGCGGGCGCCGGTGTGGCCTGGGCCGATGGCGTTGCCGCTGTCGCCTTGGTGGCTTCCTCCTTGCTGCTGCAGGCACCCAAGGCAAGGAAGCCGAGCAGGATGACGGGTAGGGTGATGTGGGGGCGGTTCACTTCGTTTCTCCGGGCAAGTCCTTGGCGGTGAGGCGATCGATTTCGATCGCCGCGGCCTGTTTTTCGAATCGAGCGTTGAGGAAGTCGGCGCGGACAGTACGCAGCACGCGCTGCGCGTCCAGCACCTCGATGAAGCCACGCTCGCCGAAGCGGAACGCCGCCTCGGCCACCCGCAGGGCGCTCTCCGCCTGCTTGAGCAAGCCGCCCTCGAACGCCGCGATCTGCTGCGCGGAGACCTTGAGGCGGTTGTAGTTCACCTCGAGGTCGCCGGTGACTTCGAGGCGGGTCAGCTCGGCCTGCGACGTGGCTTGCTGGAACAGGGCGACCGATTCGCCGATGGGCCCCTGGCGCTGGTCCCACAGCGGAATCGGGACCGACACGCCGAAGATGCCCTGGCGCTGCTCGGGATCCTGGTCGACGCCGGCGAACAGCGTGGGTCGCGGCGTGCGCAGCGCGCGCTCGGCCTCGAGCCGCTGCTCCGCCTGTTTCACGTTCATCTGCGCCTGCAGGACTGCCGGATAGCGCTCCATCACGCGCTTGCGCAATGTCTCCAGGTCATCCGTGGCGGTGACTGCCTCGAGATCCCCGGTCACGTCGGTGTCGGCCGGCAGGGGGGCGCCGATCAGCACCCGCAACTGAGCCAGCGCCTGGGTCACGCGCAGTTTCGCGCTGTTCGATTGATTGACCGCGCTCGACAGTTCCGCCTCGGCCCGCACGAGCTCGAAGCGTGCCCCTTCGCCCACCTTGACGCGCAGCTCGATCCGGTTCTTGATCTGCTCGAGCAGCTTCTGATTGTCGAGTGCGAGTTCGTACTCCGCCCGGCGCCGTAGAACAGTGTAGAAGGCCTGCTTCACGTCGGCCCGCAGCAGCAGGCGTGCTTCCTGGTGCGCGTAGCGGCTGCCCTCGAGGCCGGCCTCGGCCGCGTTGATGCGTGGCGTGCGCTGGTTGGGCAGGTCGATGGTCTGGCCGATGCTGATGCTGGTGCCCTGACCGGAGCGCAAGCCCGGCACGCGGGCCCGGACCTGGCCCGTCAGGATCTCGAACTCCGGGTTGGGGTAGGCGCGCGCCGTGCGGATGCCGCTGCGCGCGCGCTCGACCTGGGCAAGTGCGATCTGCAATCGCGGGCTGTACCGCTCGGCGAGTTCGAGGGCCCGGTCGAGGCCGAGCGACTCGGCGTGCAACGCGCCAGCACACGAGGCCAGCATCAGTGTCGCGGCCAGGCGCATGCCGGTCGAACTACGAAAAGATTTCATCTCGATGAGGGCCAGGGAACTGCAGAAAGATCTCGCGCCGTATGCAAGATGCGGTCCGGCACGGATCGGCGGGTTGAGTGTGGTCGCCGCTGCCACAGCGGCGATCGATTCGAAGCGCACGGATCCGACACCACCGACGGCCACGGAGCGGGCCGGCGGCGGTTCACTACGCGGACGGCGGTCGGTCGGGCGGGGCGGGCACGCGCGTCACGATCTTCACGGATACCGAAGGGTCGTGGCAATCCGCCTTGCTGGCGGCGCGTTCCGTCGGGTCGGCGCAACTCAGGCCGAGCGATTCCTGGTCGATGTCATTGATCTCGATGTCCACCACGGTCGCGATGTTCGACGACGGTGCGTCGTCGCCGATGTCCTGCGGCCCCAGCACCACCACGCAGAACATCAGCGCCGCGAGGCATGCGAGACACCAGTCGAGAGCGTTGCGGGGACGGATGCGGCGGGGGAGGGACGAAATCAAGGAGGTGTGGGGCGGTGGCGGGGGTAGCCCGCTCGCGCTGCAGTGCCGCAGAGGGCAACCGGGCGCATTGGGCCATCCGGCCTGGCCGAAGTTCCGTAATGCCCAAGGATACTTGCATCACCCCCGCGGATGGAATACCCCAAATGTCTCCGATCAGCTACACCGCGGTGCGGAAAGTGCCGCTGAGGGGTCAGACGGCCAACTTGTCGTGGGCCCAATCGAGCACTCGCCGAACGCGCGGGACGAGCAACTTGCGTGCGGCGCGCACCGAGAGCCAGCGGAATTCTTCGTGTTCGGGCCGCCCCAGCAGGGGCGACGGGTGCAGGACCACCTCGCCCGCGGGGCTTTCCGCCAGATAGTAGCGGGCCACCTTGCCCCTGCTGTATGGCTCGGTCTCGATGTAGTCCTCGCCCCAGTGGAACGCCAGCCCGGACAGCCCGGCCTCCTCGAGTGTTTCGCGCACCGCGGCAGCCAGCGGCGCCTCGCCCGGCTCCACTCCGCCCTTGGGGAAATCCCAGTACTGGAACGAACGCAGCAGCAGGTATCGCCACTCTCCGTCGAAGCGCCGGACCACCACCACCCCGGCGGAGAACGGGCGGCCGGCCTTGGATCCGGTCGCGCCGCTCATGGTCGGTGGGGTGGCTCGCTCAGTTCCACGAAGCCCGCTCAGCCCTCTTGAGGGAGGGGCCGCAGGCCCGTCGGGGGGGTTCTCACCTTATGCAGCCGCTCGGAAGACTGGCACGACGTAGGGCCCTTCGGGAATGACGGCCACTTCCGGGTCGCCTGTGCTGCGCACACTCGCTTCGATCGCCGCTTCCACGGACGTCACATTGTTCACGCCGGTCAGCAGCCGATCTTCCGCCTTGAGCCCGCCCGCGTAGAGGTGCACGGCGCCGACCTGCATGGGCTTCACCTGCATCTGGGTCTGCCACTCGTCGATGTCGGCGTAGCGCTTCGCCTCGATGTCGCGCAGGAAGCCGTCGGCACCCAGCGCGATGAGACGTCGCTGTGCCTCGACGAATTCCTCCGAACCCATGCCCTCGGAGCACTCGGACGCGATCACGAGGTTCCCGCCGGGCTCGAGTATGTCCATCGGCGCCACCATGCCCTTGACCGTCTGGTAGTAGGTCTTGTCGAGCGGGTAGCCGGCGGCGCTCGTCACCACCGTCTTGAACCGGCGCGGCACCGCCACCTGCGCGTAGCCGCGGATGAATTCGACGGCGGCGAGGTGGCTTTCGATGACTCCGCCGAAATTCACGAAGGAGAGCCGGCGATGCTCGTCGAGCACCGTGTTCACGGCGAGTACCGGCCCCAGCATGCGCACGATGGCGACCTGTTCGCGATGCAGCGGATTGCCCTCGAGGATGCAGTTCTCCGCCTTCGGATCGGCCATGAAGCGGTGGCTGTGGAAGGTGGTGATGGTTTCCTGGTGCGCGATGCCCGGTGCGATGACCTTGCGTCCGCCGGAATAGCCGGCCATGAAGTGCGGCTCCACCAGACCGGTCACGATCTTCACGTCGGCCTCCACGAAGCGCCGGTCGAGCTTGACCGCGGTGCCATGGGGTGTACGTCCGAGGTCGACGTGATCCTCGTCGTTGCGGGCGTAGTGGTTCTCGACGCGCACTGTCGAGAGCACCCACGGATCGCCGACCAGCTCTTCCAGCTCGGCCCCGAGGTTCGGTCGGTGCAGGCCGGTGGCCACCAGCACCGTGATGTTCGAGCGATCGATACCCGCAGCGAGCAGTTGCCTTACGAGTGGACCCAGCAGCAGTCCGTTGGGCACGGGGCGCGTGATGTCGCAGATCAGGATGCAGGCGCTGCGCTTGCCGCGAGCCTCGTCGAGCAAGGATCGCGAGTGCACGGGTGCGGCGAGGGCTTGTTCGACGGCGTCGACCGGGGCGGGCAGGACGGGCATCTCGGGTTTGCGGATGACGCTTGCCCGGACGCCTTCCGGAAGCCCGACGCTCAGCGTGCCGCGGCCATAATTGAGTTCTATTTTCATGGGGTTACCTGCCATCGGGGAAGCCGTCTCGCGGGACTATAGCACCGCTGCCGAGGCTCGGAATGCCCGGGATGGAGCCGGCGGATTTGTGATCCGGCGGGAGATTTCACTTAAACTACTTGCAATAAGCCGCGGAATACATTGCAATCCTGCTCGTGCATCCTATCTGCGCCACACAACAACAACGTTGAAGCCGCTCGCGTTGTACGGAGGCTCGCCGCGGGCAGAGCCCGATTTACTGTCGCCGGCGGGCGAGGGCAACGTCGCTCCTGAGGGCACCGATACGGTGCCGGAGTTCGGGCGCGAGACCTATCGTGAAGTGCAGCCCCCCTCGCGGCGCGGGTTGCCGGCCGATCTGCCCGACCGCCTGGTCACCCTCGACCGGGTGGGCGAGACGCTCGCCGCTGCGCATCGAGCGCACCACGACGTGGTCCTGCTGTTGATCGGCATCGACGACTATTCCACCGGCAGCGGACGGCTGCGGCGCAGCGATGCCGATGCGCTCGGCCTGCAACTGGAGGATCGCCTGCTGGGCGCCGCCGTCGGTGCGGGCAGCGTGGCCCGCGTTTCGGCGCATTCCTATGCGGTGATGGTGGCCGGTGTCGCCGCTACCAGTGCTGCCCGGCGCTGTGCGAATCGCGTGCTCAACGTGCTCTCGCGCCCGTTCTACCTGGGCAACGCGGCTGTGCACGTGAGCGCCGCTATCGGTGCCAGCACGTTCCCGCGCGATGCGACCCGGCCCGACGAGTTGCTGCGGCGCGCCGAACAGGCGTTGAGCGCTGCGCGGCGTGCGGGCCCGAACGCGTTCCGGTCGGTGCAGACCCGGACCCGCAACGGCACCGATGCCCAGACGCTGTTGCGCGCCGGATTGCGCTCCGCCATCGCGCGGAACGAACTGGAACTTCACTACCAGGCCAAGTTCGACCTGGCAGACGGACGCATCACGGGCGCCGAGGCGCTGCTGCGTTGGCGCCACCCGGAACTGGGCCTGGTGGAACCGGCGCGGTTCATTCCGCTGGCCGAGGCCGACGGCTGCATCGTGCCGATCGGCGAGTGGGTGCTGCGGGCGGCGTGCGAGCAGGTGCGCCGGTGGCGCGACCGCGGGCTCGAGATGCAGGTGGGCGTCAACGTGTCGGCGCGGCAGTTCCGCGAGCCCGATCTCGCGCAGCGCATCCTCGACATCCTGCACGCGCATCGCGTGGATCCGGCATGGATCGAACTCGAACTCACCGAGAGCGCCGTGATGGACGATGCCGACGGCGTCGTGGCGGCGCTCGAACGGTTGAAGGCGAGCGGTGTACGCCTGGCGATCGATGATTTCGGTACCGGCTATGCGAGCCTCAGCTACTTGACGCGGCTGCCGGTGCACGTGGTGAAGATCGACCAGTCGTTCGTCCGAGGTCTTGCCAATCGCTCCGACAATGGGGCGATCGTGCTCGCCATCGTGCGGCTCGCGCGGAACCTCGGCATGGACGTCATCGCCGAAGGGGTCGAGACCGGACGGGATCTCGCAGCGCTGCGGGCCTGGGGTTGCGATCGCGCGCAGGGCTATTTCTTCGGCAAGCCGGTGCGGGCCGAAGAGTTTGCAACGCGCTTCGGCATCTAGGGCCTTCATAGCCCCCAGCCCTTCGGGTGATCCTCCATGACGCGCGCACTCCGCGTTACAAATGCTCGCTGGGGGTCCTGCCCCAGCTGTGCTTTGCGCCTTGATTGCGCTCGTCATGGAGGTCACGCAGGTCCGTTCTAATTGTTGACAGGCCCTAGCCTCCGGTAGCACGCACCAAAGCCGAGCGCTCTCGGGGCGTCACGCACGACGGCGATGCGTGCCCCGGCCGTCCAAGCATCGCTCGTAACCGACGCATATCCAGTATCCGCGCGGTTCTCGCGGCGATTCTCCTGGGCTGGGCACGTGGCTTGCGCTCACGCGGGCGGATCACTCGCGTCGGCCTCGAGTGACAGGAGGCAGCGCCGCGATCCGGTGTTGCCCGCGCACCGATGAGCCGCGTTTGCCGCTTTCCACTATCGCTCCAGGAGTCGACATCATGATGCACACCGTCGCCGCGCGTCCGTTCGCCTACCGGTTCGATCCCGCCGTGACGGCGCTGGTGGTGATCGACATGCAGCGTGACTTCATCGAACGTGGCGGGTTCGGTGATGCCCTCGGCAACGACGTCAGCCTGCTCGAGGGCATCGTGCCTACCGTGCGGCGGCTGCTCGACGTGTGCCGCGCATCGGGTATGCTCATCGTCCACACCCGCGAGGCGCACCGTGCCGACCTGTCCGACTGCCCCCCTTCCAAACGCAACCGCGGCGATGCGAAGCTGCGCATCGGCGATACCGGTCCCATGGGGCGCATCCTCGTTGCCGGCGAGCCGGGCAACGACATCCTGCCCGCGGTGGCTCCGCTCGCGGGGGAGATCGTGATCGACAAGCCCGGCAAGGGTGCCTTCTACGCCACGGCGCTCGGCGACATCCTGCGCCTCAAGGGCATCACCCATCTGTTGTTCGCCGGTGTGACCACCGAAGTGTGCGTGCAGACCAGCATGCGCGAGGCGAACGACCGCGGCTACGAATGCCTGGTGGTGGAAGACGCCACCGAGAGCTACTTTCCCGAGTTCAAGCGTGCGGCATTGGACATGATCCGCGCGCAGGGGGCCATCGTCGGCTGGAGTGCCACGTGCGACGAACTGGCTGCGGCAATGAATGGCGTTCACCGATGACCGCGGATGAAACCACCGCCTACGTAGAGGTCGTCGCCGGTGCCCAGGGCTTCGCGCTGAGCGCTGAACAGATCACCCGAGTCGCCGCCATCTTCGCGCGCACCGCGGAGATGGCCGAGCTGCTGATGGAGTTCGACCTGCCCGAGTCCGCCGAGCCGGCCCCGCTGTTCCGGCCATGAAGGCCTTGGAGATCGTGAGCGCGATCCGCTCCGGCGGCGCGACGGCGACATCGGTGCTGGAGGCCACGCTGGCACGCATCCACGCGTGCGACGGAGCGATCAACGCGTTCACTGCCGTCACGGCCGAGCGGGCGCGACGCGAGGCCGCAGCCATCGACGCTTCGAAGGCCGCAGGGCGAACGTTGCCGCCGCTGGCCGGAGTGCCCTACGCAGTCAAGAACCTGTTCGACGTGAACGGGCATGCGACTCTGGCCGGGTCGCGCCTGCACGAGCAGCGCTCACCCGCGGCCCGCGACGCGACGTTGGTGGCGCGCATGCGCGAGGCTGGCGCGATCCTGGTGGGGATGCTCAACATGGACGCGTATGCCTATGGCTTCACCACCGAGAACACCGGGTACGGTCCGACGCGCAATCCGCGCGACCCTAAGCGCAGTGCCGGCGGTTCGTCGGGCGGTTCCGCGGCGGCGGTTGCGGCAGGCATGATCCCGCTTGCACTCGGATCGGATACCAACGGTTCGATCCGGGTGCCCTCGTCCCTGTGCGGCGTGTTCGGGTTGAAGCCGACCTACGGCCGCCTGCCCCGGACCGGCAGTTTTCCCTTCGTCCACAGCCTCGATCATCTGGGCGCGTTCGGCATGGGGACCGAGGATGTCACGGCGTGCTACGACGCGATGCAGGGGCCGGACTCGGAGGACCATGCGTGTGCGCAACGACCCGTCGAGCCCGTGCTGCCGGAACTCGCGCGCGGTGCCGGCGGGCTTCGCATCGCGCGGCTGGGCGGTTACTTCGATGCCTATGCGGGCAGCGACGCCCAGGCGGCAAGCCGGCGGGCCGCGGATGCGTTCGCGGGAGCGGCGGTGGCGGAATTGCCGGAAGTGGAACGGGCGCGGGCCGCCGCGTTCGTGATTTCCGCTGCCGAAGGCGGCAGCCTGCACCGGGAGACCTTGCAGCGCGAGTACAACGGATTCGAACCGCTCAATCGCGACCGCTTTCTCGCGGGTGCGTTGACACCGGCGGCCTGGTACGTGAAGGCACAGAAGGTCCGCGCGTGGTTTGCCCGGCGCTGCCACGAGCTGTTCACACGGTTCGACGTGCTGATCGCACCGGCTACGCCAGTGGTGGCGCAGCCGCTCGGCACGGAATGGCTGGAACTCCAAGGCAGTCGGCTGCCGCTGCGGCCGAGCCTGGGCCTGCTCACGCAACCCATCTCTTGCGTGGGCTTGCCCGTGATGACGGTGCCGATCGCCGGCGTGAGCGCGTTGCCGATCGGCGTGCAGCTCATCGCGGCGCCGTGGCGGGAAGACCTTTGCCTGCGCGCCGCCCACCATCTGGAGCAGGCAGGCGTCGCACGATGGGAGGCTGCATGAACGCGTCCGACGTGAATCGTCCCGAAGTGCTGGTGGAAGTCCGCGCCGCCTTCGAACGCTACGAGGCGGCTCTGGTGGGCAACGACGTCGAGACTCTCGACGAACTCTTCTGGGCCAGTCCGTTGACGGTGCGCTACGGTGCTACCGAGAACCTCTATGGCCGCGACGCGATCATCGCTTTCCGCAAGGCGCGCTCGCCTCAGAACCTCGCCCGCACCCTGCAGAACACGGTCATCACGACCTTCGGCAGCGACTTCGCGACCGCCTGCACGGAGTTCCTGCGACCCCCGGGTACCAAGATCGGCCGCCAGACCCAGACCTGGGTGCGGACCGGGGAGGGGTGGCGCGTCGTGGCGGCGCATGTGAGCCTGCTCCAGGTCTGAGGGCGACCCTGCCCCCGGGGGCCTGAGGCCCTTTCCCCGATCGTTGACCCCTTGCGGCGGGCGCTATCATCCAGCCCGTCCACGCATCTCTCGACCGCCCGATGACCACACCCCGCCTCGTCGCCTTCGCCGGCAGCCTGCGTGCTGCCTCGTTCAACCGCAAGCTGCTCGCCATTGCTGTTGCCGGTGCCCGCGCCGCCGGTGCCGAGGTCACCCCGATCGACCTCAAGGATTTCGCCATGCCGTTGTACGACGGTGACCTCGAAGCGGCCCAAGGCATTCCGGCCGCTGCACGGGAGTTGAAGTCGCTGTTCAAGGCACACCACGGTTTCCTGATCGCCTGTCCGGAATACAACACATCCGTGACCGCGGTGTTGAAGAACACCATCGATTGGATCTCGCGCCAGGACGGCGCGGAATCGGGGCGCGTTCCCTACGAGGGGAAGGTGGCGGGCCTGTTCTCCGCTTCGCCGGGACCTTTCGGAGCGGTGCGCTCGCTCGAGGCGGTCCGCGGTATCCTGATGTCGCTGGGCTGCCTGGTGCTGCCGCAGCGCGCGGCGATTCCGCGTGCGGCGGAAGCGTTCGCGGCGGACGGCGCACTGAAGGATCCGAAGCAGGTGGAGATGGTCCATGGCGTGGCGGCGGAAGCCGTGCGGGTTGCGGCCAGACTGCAATGACGAAGGGGCGTTGCGTCGCCACGGTGCGTGCGTTCGCGACAATGCTCGAAGGTGGTGCGACGCCCCGGCGGTCATTCCGGGGCATGGCGGTGAAACTCGTGCAAGCGCATGATTGCGATACGAATCCCGTATCGCGCGAGGCGTGGCACAGCGGTTGCACCAGGACGGGGCAAACAACGATGCAAAGTCGCGGCTAGAGACCCATGTCCTTCGATTCCTACTTCAACGAGATGTACCTGGCGGACGGTACCGTGCGGTCCCACTACCAGGCGCTCGCGGACTGGATCGGCGCCACACCGCTCGATCGCATCAAGCAGATGCGCGAGGCGGCCAACATGCTCTTCCACCGCGTCGGCATCACGTTCGCGGTCTATGGCGAGGATGCCGGTGCCGAACGATTGATTCCGTTCGACATGCTGCCGCACATCATTCCCGCTGCCGAGTGGCGGCTGCTGGAGCGCGGCCTCAAGCAACGCGTGCGGGCGCTCAACATGTACCTGCACGACGTCTACCACGACCAGGAGATCCTGCGGGCCGGCAAGATGCCGGTGGAGCGCATCAACGGCAACAAGCTATTCAAGCAGGAAATGGTGGGGGTCGACGTGCCGGGGGGCATCTACGCCCACGTGGCCGGCATCGACCTGGTGCGCGCCGGCGCCGGCGAATACTACGTGCTGGAGGACAACCTGCGCACCCCGTCGGGCGTGTCGTACATGCTCGAGAACCGCAAGATGATGATGCGGCTGGTGCCGGAGCTGTTCGCGCGCCAGTCGATCGCGCCGGTCGAGCACTACCCCGACCTGCTGCTCGATACGCTGCGCGCCGTTGCGCCGGCCAATATCGAGAACCCGGTGGTGGTGCTGCTCACACCGGGACAATTCAACAGCGCCTACTTCGAGCACGCGTTCCTCGCGCAGCAGATGGGCATCGAACTGGTCGAAGGCGCCGACCTGTTCGTCGCCGACGACACCGTGTACATGCGCACCACGGCGGGTCCGCAGCGGGTCGACGTGGTCTATCGCCGGATCGACGACGACTTCCTGGATCCGCAGGTGTTCCGGCCGGACTCGATGCTGGGTGTTCCGGGCCTGGTGAGTGCCTATCGGCGTGGCCGTGTCACGCTGTGCAATGCCGTGGGCACCGGCGTGGCCGACGACAAGTCCATCTATCCGTTCGTGCCGGACATGATCCGGTTCTATCTCGGCGAGGAGCCGCTGCTCAACAACGTGCCCACGTGGCAGCTGCGCAACCGCGAAGATCTCGAATACACCCTCGCGCACCTCGAGGAACTGGTGGTGAAGGAAGTACATGGCTCAGGCGGCTACGGCATGCTGATCGGCCCCACCAGCACCGAGCGCGAGCGCGAAGCCTATCGCCAGCGCATCCTCGACGGCCCGGAGAACTTCATCAGCCAGCCGACACTGTCCCTGTCCACCTGTCCCATCTTCGTCGATCAAGGGGTCGCACCGCGCCACATCGACTTGCGGCCCTTCGTGCTGTCGGGCAAGGACGTGGTGATGTGTCCCGGCGGGCTGACGCGCGTCGCGTTGCGCGAAGGCTCGCTGGTGGTGAATTCGTCCCAGGGCGGCGGGACGAAGGACACGTGGATACTGAATTCGTGACCCCGGAATCCGTGACTCGTGACCGGCGACCCGTGACTTCCGTCTTCCCGTTCGATCATGCTTCCCGAAACTCGGACCTCCAGTCACGAGTGACGAGTGACGAGGCGAGGCCTTTACGATGATGCTGAGCCGCACCGCCTCGAATCTCTACTGGATGGCCCGCTACGTCGAGCGCATGGAGAACACCGCGCGCATTCTGGACGTGACATACCGCATGTCGCTGGTGCCCAAGGACGCGCGCCTCGCCGACCAGGAGTGGTACGCGCCGCTCAACATCACGGGTACGCTGTATCCCTTCACCGGCCGCTACGACGAGGTCAATGCGCGCGGCGTGCTGCATTTCATGACCCTCGACCCGGACAGTCCGTCGAGCATCGTTTCGTGCGCGCGGGCCGCGCGCGAGAACGCGAGGGCGGTGCGCGGACGCATCACCTCCGAGATGTGGGAGATGATCAATGCCACCTGGCTCGAGATCCAGAAGGTGACCGACGCAGAGCTCACCTCCGACCGGCTGCTGACGCTGTTCGAATGGGTCAAGGAGCGTTCGCACCTTTTTCGCGGCGTCACGGTCGGCACCATGCTGCAGGACGAGGCCTTCCAGTTCAATCGCCTGGGCACCTTCATGGAGCGGGTCGACAACACGGCGCGCATCCTGGACGTGAAGTACCACGTGCTGCTGCCGAGGCTGCAGGACGTCGGCGGGGCCGTGGACTACTACCAATGGGCGGCCGTACTGCGTTCGGTGTCGTCCTTCGAGTCATACCGCAAGGTGTACCGCGACGTTATCACGCCGCTGCGGGTGGCCGAGTTGCTCATCCTGCGCGCCGACATGCCGCGCAGCCTGCACCATTGCATGCGCGAGGCCTACGAGATCCTGCGCGCGATTTCGCGGGGTCAACCGAACGAGGCCACGCGGCTGGCGGGCGAGATGCATGCGGGACTGCAGTTCGGCCGGGTCGACACGATCTTCTCCGCCGGCCTGCACGAATACCTGACGGAGTTCCTGCACCGGACCGGCGTTCTGAGCGACGAGGTGGCCCGGGCGTTCTTCAGCGCGGGGCAGCGCCAGGTTCAGCAGCAGGTGCTGGCGGCATGATCCGCGGTGGTCGCCGAAGTCCATGCCGGGTGGCGAGGGCAGCCCGGGCGCGTCGCGTGAGCGCCGTTGGCGCAGGTCAGGGCGGTTGGCTATAGTGCCGTCCCAGACCGAGAACACGAGGGCGGGGAACAGCCGTGACGTACTGCGTAGCCATATCGCTCGATTCCGGGATGCTGTTCGCATCCGATTCGCGCACCAATGCCGGTGTCGACCATGTCGCCACCTTCAGCAAGATGAAGGTGTTCGAGCGCAAGGACGAGCGCGTCCTGGTGCTGCTGTCGTCCGGCAACCTGGCCATCACCCAGGGTGTGATCAACATCCTGGACCGTCATGCCCACGCCGAACCGGGCAGCGAAACCATCTGGAGTGCGCGCAGCCTGTACGACGTGGCCACCATGGTGGGCGACGCGCTGCGCGAGATGCAGCGGCGCGATGGGCCGTACCTCATGCAGGGCAACATCGATTTCAACGCCACGCTGCTGCTGGGCGGCCAGATCGCGGGCGAGCAACCGCGGCTCTTCAACATCTATTCGCAGGGCAACTTCATCGAGGCGACCCCGGATTCCATCTATTTCCAGGTGGGCGAGAGCAAGTACGGCAAGCCGGTGCTCGACCGCGTGATCTCCTCCGGTACCTCGGTGGCAGAAGCCGCGAAGTGCGTGCTGATCTCGTTCGATTCCACCATCCGTTCCAACATCTCGGTGGGTCTGCCGGTGGAGATGCTGTGGCTGCCGAAGGATTCCATGCGGGTCGGCATCCACAAGCGCATCGCCGAGGGCGATCCGTACTTCACCATGCTGCGCCAGGGCTGGGGCGGCGGCTTGCGGAGGGTGTTCGGCGAGTTGCCGAATCCGGACTGGCTGTCCTGAACAGGGATCAGGAGTCAGGTATCTGGTATCAGTCATATCGACTCCGCGCAGTTCACCTGATTCCTGATTCCCGATGCGTGACCGCTGATGCCTGACGCCTGACGATGACGATTCGCGTCGCCCTCTACCACGAGACCCACTACCGGTTCGACCGGGCGGTGAACCTGTCGCCGCACGAGATCCGCCTGCGGCCCGCGGCCCATTGCCGCACGCCCATCGAGAGCTACTCGCTCAAGATCCTGCCCGCCAAGCATTTCATCAACTGGCAGCAGGATCCTTACGGCAACTTCGTCGCGCGGCTCGTGTTTCCCGAAAAGGCGCGCGAGCTTAAGGTCGTGGTGGACCTGGTGGCCGACATGACGGTCATCAATCCGTTCGATTTCTTCCTCGATCGCAGCGCCGAGCGCTTTCCGTTCGAGTATGCGGACATCACCCGCCGTGAACTGGCCCCGTTCCTCGAAACCGATCCGCTCACGCCAAAGCTGAAGGCGTGGGTCGAGGCCTTCCGGCGCGATCACCTCGCACAGCCGATGCCTACCGTGGACATGCTGGTCGCGCTCAACCAGCGATTGCAGCACGCCATCCGCTACATCGTGCGGATGGAACCTGGGGTACAGGCACCCGAGGAAACGCTGGAGAAGGCCTCCGGATCGTGCCGCGATTCCGGCTGGCTGCTCGTGCAGATCCTGCGGCACCTGGGGCTCGCGGCGCGCTTCGTATCCGGTTATCTCATCCAGTTGACCCCCGACGTGAAGGCGCTCGACGGTCCCGCCGGACCGGAGCGCGACTTTACCGACCTGCACGCGTGGGCCGAGGTGTACCTGCCCGGTGCCGGTTGGGTCGGTCTCGATGCGACCTCCGGTCTCATGGCCGGCGAAGGGCACATTCCGCTCGCGGCTACCGCGCAACCGTCGAGTGCGGCAGCGGTGACAGGCTTCACCGATCCGTGTGAAGTGCAATTCAGTTTCGAGATGAAGGTCACGCGCGTCCACGAGGACCCGCGCGTCACGAAGCCCTACACCGAGGAACAGTGGCAGCGCATCGATCGCGTCGGTGAACAGGTGGACACGCAATTGCGTGCCTGGGACGTCCGTCTCACCATGGGCGGCGAGCCCACGTTCGTGTCGGTGGACGACATGGACGGCCTCGAGTGGAACTACGCCGCCTTCGGTGAACGCAAGCGCGAACTGGCCGGCGAACTGTTGCTGCGATTGAAGGATCGCTTCGCGCCCGGCGGCATGCTGTACCACGGCCAGGGCAAGTGGTATCCCGGCGAGCCGCTGCCGCGCTGGGCCTTGGGCGTCCTGTGGCGCAACGACGGTACTGCGTTGTGGAAGGAGCCGCGCTGGCTCGCGGGCGACGCCAAGGGCAACGCGGGTCATGCGGATGCGTTGCGTTTCACCGTGACCCTGGCCGGCCTGCTGGGCCTGCATCCCGACTACGTGGTTGCCGCCTACGAGGATGTCTGGAACGCGGCGCACGAGGAGCGTCAGAAGCCGCTCAACGTCGATCCGCTGGAGCGCGACCTGAAGGCGCCCGAGGAGCGCAGCAAGCTCGCCCGGTTGCTCGACGGCAAGCTGGGTGATCCGGTTGGCTTCGTGCTGCCTCTCAAGGCGCAGCCCGCCGCTGCAGGCAAACGCGCCTGGATCAGCTCGCCGTGGCCGTTGCCGCGGGAGCATCTGTACCTGATCGGCGGGGACTCGCCCATGGGCTATCGCCTGCCGCTCGCTTCGCTGCCGATGGTCGCCCCGGAAGACGTGGAGCCGTTGCACGAACCCGATCCGTTCGAGAAGAAGAGTGCGCTCGGTGGTACCGCTCAACAGCAGGGCGAAGACCCGGAGAAGCCGCAACCGGTCAAGCTGGAAAAAGGCCGGTCAGCACGCGAAGTGGTCCGGACCGCGTTGTGCGTCGAGGTGCGCGACGGGTGCCTCAACGTGTTCCTGCCGCCCGTGGCATCGGGCGACGAATACGTCGAACTGATCGCAAGGGTCGAGGATGCTGCCGCGCGGTGCCGTGCGCCGGTGCGCATCGAGGGCTACCTGCCGCCCTACGACCCGCGGTTGAAGCGCCTGTTCGTGACTCCAGACCCGGGCGTGATCGAGGTGAACGTGCATCCGGTGGCTTCGTGGAGCGAACTCACGGCGAACACCCGTGCGCTGTACGAAGACGCGCGGCTCACGCGCCTTTCCACCGAGAAATTCATGCTCGATGGTCGGCACACCGGCACCGGCGGCGGCAACCACGTGACCGTCGGAGGTGCCACACCGGCGGACAGTCCGCTGCTGCGCCGGCCCGATCTGTTGCGCAGCCTCATCACCTATTGGCAGAACCACCCGGCATTGTCGTATCTCTTTTCCGGCATGTTCATCGGCCCCACCAGCCAGGCGCCGCGGGTGGACGAGGCGCGCGACGACAGCCTGTACGAGCTCGAGATCGCATTCCAGGAAATGACGCGGGCCGCGAAGTCCGGCGAGGAAACGCCGGAGCCGTGGCTGGTCGACCGCCTGCTGCGCAACCTGCTGATCGATGTCACCGGCAACACGCACCGGGCCGAGTTTTCCATCGACAAGCTCTATTCGCCCGACGGGCCCACGGGTCGCCTCGGCCTGCTCGAATTCCGGGCCTTCGAGATGCCGCCGCACTGGCAGATGAGTTCGGTGCAACTCCTGCTGTTGCGGGCCTTGATCGCGCGCTTCTGGAAGACCCCGTGCGAGAATCGCCTGATCGAATGGGGCACGAGCCTGCACGACCGCTTCCTCCTGCCGCATTTCATCGCGCACGACATGGAGGAAGTGATCGAGGACCTGAATCGCGCCGGCTACGCGTTCGACGCCCAATGGTTCGCACCGTTCTTCGAGTTCCGCTTCCCGCGCTTCGGCACCGTGGTTCACCAGGGAATCGAACTGGAACTGCGGCAGGCCCTCGAGCCCTGGCACGTGCTGGGCGAGGAGGTGGCGGGCAGCGGCACGACGCGCTACGTCGATTCCTCGGTGGAGCGCATGCAGGTCAAGGTGCGGCACCTCGCCGGTCACCGCTTCGTCGTGCTGTGCAACGGGCGCCCGCTGCCGCTCGCTGCCACCGGCACGCGCGGCGAGTACGTGGCCGGGGTTCGCTACCGCGCGTGGCAACCGCCTTCGGCCCTGCATCCGACCATCAAGGTCCACGCGCCGCTGGTGTTCGATCTCTACGACACGGGCAGCGGTCGCGCACTGGGCGGCTGCACCTACCACGTCATGCATCCGGGCGGGCGCAACTACGAGCGCTTCCCGGTCAACGCAAACGAAGCGGAAGCCCGCCGGGTGGCACGGTTCCAGGCCATCGGACACACGCCGGGGCCGATGCCGTACCGGCCGGAGCAGGCGAACCGGCGTTTCCCCATGACGCTGGACCTCCGGCGCGCGCCGGACTACGGCGTGGCCGGGGCGTCGTCCGCGAGCCAGGCGACGCAGGCGCAGCAGTAACCACCGGTGCGACGGCGCGAATCCGTCAGGGATTCGTCAAGCCGTCGTGCTTACGCTCTCGCCGGACTCGCACCGAGTCCTTCCACGGAGCGTACCCATGACGACTATCAGGAAGTCACTATTGGCGATGGCGCTCGCCATGGCCGCGGCAGGTGCAGACGCACAATCGATCCCCAAGAGCGGCTCGCTCGCGCTGCACACCGCATACAAGGGTTCCGGCGATGTCCACCAGGTCACCGATGCGCGGCTCTACTGGGTCGGAACCTGGCTCGGCATCAGCTACAACGGTGCCGGCGCCGGGTTGTTCCACGCCAATCCGGTGACGTGCGCCGGCTACCTCGATCTCGTCAACGGCGCCGGACCCAGCAAGGGTGTGTGCACCTTCGCCGACGGGGCCGACAAGGTGCATGGCGAATGGACCGGCAACACCGTGGCCAATGCGCCCTACGAGGGTTCGGGCAGGTTCATCGCGGGTACCGGCAAGTTCGCAGGGATCACCGGCGGCTGGTCGTTCAAGTGCGTTCCGGTGAACTTCAACGCAGGGCAATGGACCTGCGACCAGAAGGTCGACTACCGGCTGCCCTGACACCGGGCATCAAGCGCCTTCGAGAATCTGCTTCCGAAGGCGCTCCGATTCCGCAGAGGGTTCGATGCCGAGGACGACCGACAGGGTCTGGCGCAGCCGCCGGTAGACCGCTGCCACGTCGGCCGCGCGACCGCGCCCGGCGTGGCAGCGCATGAGTCCGCGGTAGCAGGCCTCCGCCAGCGGTTCGGCTTCGATGCCGCGAAGGTACAGCTGTTCGGCCGCATCCGGATCGGTGCGCTCGAGCGGCCCGGCGACCTGTTCCACCAGCCGCGCGAACGTGTTGCGCAGCCGCAGCCGTGCCGCAGTGGTCCAGGCGTCGCCTTCGTCATGCGGCAGCAGCGGTCCGCGATACATGGCGATCGCCTGCAGCCTGTCGGGCTCCCGCCCGCTTGCCGCGAGGCGCTCGAACGCGGCGAGATCCACCCATGCGCAGGTCGGATCCAGGACGAGGCGGCCTTCGGTCGAACGGATCGCATCGGGGAGGTCGAGCATCCGCCGCAGGCGGTAGAGGGCCGCGGACTGCGACATCACCGCGGCGTCGCCGTCCTGGTCGGGCCACAGCAGATGGCGCGCGTGCTCCACGGAAACGCCGTGCTCGCCGTGGATGGCGATGACCTTCAGCAACGCCAGCACCTTTCTCGGAGGCTTGCGTCCGAACTCGATGGGACTGCCGAATCGCCGCACGGCGAACGGACCCAGCACGCAGATCTCGAGGGGATGCGGCCAGTCGGGCTCGTCCGGCGTGGGCGGGCGGATGTCCCATTCGGCAACGAGGCGTGCCACGTGGGCGCGCTCTATCTCCATCTTCCATGCGAACGAGAACAGGCGCGGCAGGAACGGGCGGGCCCACGACAGGACTGCGATGCGCTTGTGGTTGGAAGCGAGCGCCAGGGATGCCGACATGTGTCGTGCGGCTTCCGAGGCTGCACCTCGCGCGAGTGCCGCGTGGGCGCGGAGGGCGGCGTACAGCGCGTCGGGATAGTTGCACACGGTGCCCGCAAGGCCAGCCTCGGCATCGGCAACGAGTTCCAGCGCCGCTTCGGTGTCGCCGGCCGCCATGCGATAGACGGCTTGCATGGACTGGGCCCATGCAAGCCGCGCCATGATGAACCCGTTCTCGCGCCAGGCTTCCAGTCCGCGTTCGCCGGCACGGATGGCGGCGGCCGTATCACCGGCGACGAAATGAGCCAGCGCGGCCGAGCACGCCGCGTAGGCGGCAGGGGAACTGGAGGTCGGATCGGCGGCTTCTGCCTGCAGCCGGGTCGCTTCGAGGAGTGCAGCTTCGCCGCGTCCCAGGTGGGCGAGACACTGGACGCCGTACCACGACCACGCCCGGGCAATCGTCTTGAAGCCGTGTCTTTGTGCGACGGCGGTCGACTTGCCGGCCCACTCCAGCGCCTCTTCGTAGCGGGCGTCGAAGAAGGTGTAGACCAGGATCCAGCCCGTCGCGAGTGCCCTCGACATCACCGCGAGCTGTTCGCCTGCCAGCCAGCGATGCAGGATCGGTACGACGCGCGCAGCGAGTGCCTCGTCGCAGCGGAAGTGGGCATAGGCGAGCAGTCCGGTGCCCGCCTGTATCGCCTGCGTGGGGCCCAGGCGGCCGTTCGACAGTTCCCGATCCAGGATCGCGGCGGCGGTGGGGATCAGGGGATGGTTCGGCCGGCGGTAGAGGCAGGTATAGAGCAACGTGTGCCACGAGCGGACCATCGCGTCCGGCGACTCAGGCGGTTTCGAAGCGAGCAGCCGTGCGAGCACGTCGATCCAGCGATCCCAACCCTTGTAGGTTGCGCTGCTCATCATCATGGTTTCCATCAGCGCGAACGCGGCGTTCGACTGGCCTGCCTCGTCGCCGAGTTCGACGAAGCGCTCATAGGCCGCCTCGAAGATCCTCGTGGCTTGCGTCGGGTTGACCGTCGCGGTCGCGTGGCCGTCGAACAGCAGCAGCCAGGGATCGGCTGCAACCAGGTCCGCAGGGACGCAGTTCAACCAGGCGCGCAACGTCTGGAGCTGGCCCTGGTCCGTCAAGCGCTGCGCGTCCTGCCGGATGAGTCGTGCGACCCGCTCCCAGTTGCCGAGCGCCCGATACTGTTCGATGGCGTCGGCGAGCAGTCCCTCCCGTTCGAGTAGGCCGGCCACCTGGTCGCGCAGCACCCGCAGTTCATCCGGCGCGAGTTCGTGCTCGAGTCGGTCCAGCAGGAACGCGCGGAACAGGTCGTGATAGCAGTAGCTTGCCGGTTGACCCTCGGCTTCGGGTTCACGGCGTGCGGTGAAGAAATTCCGGCGGTACAGACCTTCGAGGAGCTCGTCGGCGTGCTCGTCGGCGGTCAACGCGTGGGCCTGCGCCGCCGTGACGGTCGGCAGCAACGCGGTGCGCAGCAGCAATGCGCGCAGCGGTGCATCGAGCGTCCGGAACAGTTCGTCCGCGAAATATGCGAAGACCGCGTCCCGGGACGCCCGGTCCATCCGCGGTGCCGCGCGGTCCGCTGTTCTGCTGGCCGAGCGCGACAGCATGAGGACGATGCCGGCGGCCCAACCGTCGGTAAGCGCGTGCAGTGCTTCGCAGTCGACGTTGGCCGGTGCGCCGAGGGAGTCCACGACGGCCCTGGTCTCGGCGAGATCGAGACGCAGATCGTCGGCACCGATGAGATCAGCCTGGCGGTTCGCGTGTACGGCGATGAGATCGTCGGGCAACCGGTGCCGGCTGAGGGCGATGAGGCGCACGCCCGCGGGCGCTTCCTCGATGGCGCAACGGAGCACGGCGTGAAACGATGCACCGGCGGCCCGATGGCAGTTGTCGAACACCAGCGTGCTGGCGGCGGGTACGACCTGGTAGAAGCGCCGGAAGAACTGGCGGCAGAATGCGCCGCTGTCGGCTTGATGCTCGGGTGTCAGGTAAGGCAGCGGCGGCGCGGCCGGGTCGATGCCGGCTGCGACGGTGACGAGGTACGCGATCATCGCCGAGGCATCCCGATCACCCTCGTCGACGTGGAACCAGAGCGACGGCTCGCCGCTCGCGCGGAGGTAGT
The DNA here is from genome assembly GCA_019747905.1 of Burkholderiales bacterium. Classification (GTDB taxonomy): domain Bacteria; phylum Pseudomonadota; class Gammaproteobacteria; order Burkholderiales. The sequence goes on along the minus strand of JAIEQG010000034.1, from coordinate 124,437 downwards.
CCGACACGAGGGTCGTCTTGCCGCTGCCGGCCGGTCCGCAGACCCACGTGCAAGGGAGGCTGCGGAGCGCTTCCAGGCGGGCGAACAGGCGCTCGCGCGGCGCTGCGGCGGGAAGGCGGGGCCGCGACAGTTTTGCGAGCGGGACCGCAGTGTCGAGCAGACGTTTCGCCATGGATGTCGGGGGTTGCCCGACGGCAGGGTGCTGCAAGGCGCCCGCGCCGCAGGGAGTGAATCCGATGAAGGGAACGTGCAGGATCAGTCTAACCGCCGTCGGGCGCGGTGCGCGTCCGCGCTCGCGCAGCGACCCTGCCCAGGCTAGCCTCGCGTCGTCTTCCTATCAAGCCGGGCCCTTTTGTGGCCGTAGAATGCGGCACCCTCACGCCGTTTCGCGTTCATGGCCGACAGCTATCCCGCGCCGCGCCCGGTTTCAGCCAGCGTCATCCTGCTTCGTAGTCACGAGTTCGCGCGCAAGGCCGTTGCCGAGCAGGCACGCGTCAAGGCGCAGCTCGAAGCGCTCGTGGCGTTCGCCGCGATGCCCCTGGCGGTGGGCCGCTGGCTCGTGCTCGAGGCACCCGAAGGCCTGGCCATCGTGGTGCTCGGGGGGGCGGAAGCGGCTTTCGACACGGCGCGACGCGCAGTAACTGCCGCTGCCGACCTGCCGCTGGCGGTCGGCGTCAACCTCGGCCCGGTGCTGGCGGAACTGAATGATCGCGGCGACGCCGTGCTCGCCGGCGACGGAATCGAGACGGCCATGGTCATCGCCGGATTCGCGGCTCCGGGCCAGTTGCTGGTCTCACGCAGCGTGCGCGACGCGGTGCTGGAGCAGGCGCCGGAACGGGGCGAGGACCTGCGCTCCATGGGCACATTCACCGATGCTCGGGTGCGCACGCACGAGCTGTTCGCGCCCGACGAACACGCCGCGTTGCGCCGCCGGCGGCGCCTGTTCACGCTCGGTGCCGCGAGCTTCTGCGGCATCCTCGCGATCGGTTTCGCGGCACGCCAGTCGCGCGAACGGCGCATGGTCGCCGGAGCGCGTGCGTCGGTCGAGTTCGCCATCTCGCCGCGCGGCGACGTGTACATCGACGGGGCGCCGAAGGGCCGCAGCCCGCCCCTCGAGCGCATCGCGATTTCCCCCGGGGCGCACACGATCGAAGTGCGCAACGGCCAGAACGCTCCGCTGCAGCTCAAGGTGAACCTGCAGCCGGGCGAGACCATGGCGATCCGCCACAGCTTCAATGCGCCGGCGCCGGCGCCGGCGAGTCCCGGTGTCATGCAGGACCTCAAGCGCAAGCTGGGAATGTGATGATCGACGAGACGCCGGATCGGTTCGGGCGGTATTTGATCGATTCCGAGTTGGGCCGCGGTGCCATGGGGGTGGTCTACCGGGCCCTCGATCCGGTACTGGACCGGACCGTGGCGGTGAAGACCATCGCCTTGTCCGCCGACCCCGAAGAGCGCGAACGTTCCGAGGCGCGCTTCTATCAGGAGGCGAAGGCGGCGGGTGGGCTCAACCATCCGGCCATCATCACCATCCACGATGTCGGCCGCGAGGGCGGCATGGTCTGGATGGCCATGGAACTGCTGGAAGGCACCGAGCTGCGCCATCTGCTCGCCACCGAGAGCATCAGCGTGGAACGGGCGCTCGACATCGTCGGCCAGGTGGCCGACGCCCTTTCCTACGCGCATGAACGCGGCGTGGTGCATCGCGACATCAAGCCCGCGAACATCATGATCCTGCGTGGCGGGCAGGTGAAGATCATGGATTTCGGCATCGCGCGCCTGTGGATCTCCGACGTCAAGACCCAGACCGGCATGCTGCTCGGATCGCCCAAGTACATGTCGCCCGAGCAGGCGATGGGCGGCACCGTCGACCGGCGTTCCGACATCTTCTCGCTCGGGATAGTGCTCTACGAGATGCTGACCGGCGCGCCGCCGTTCGCGGGCAAGGACGTGACGCAGCTCCTGTACAACGTGTCGACCGTGGTGCCGCCTCCGCCCAGCGTGACCAACAGGGCGGTGCCGGAGATGGTCGATCTGGTGCTCGCCAAGGCGCTCGCGAAGGATCCGGCGGACCGCTACCAGACTGCCGCGGAATTGCAGGCCGATCTGCTCGCCTGCCGCTACGAGGTTTCGCAACTGGCGGCGGTGGCGTCCAACGATGCCACCATCCGGCTCGATCCGCCGGGTGCCGCCGCCGATGGCAGCCGCACGATCTCCGGCGGCAACACGCTCGCGGGTACGGATGCGGCCGTCCGGCTGCCCGTGTCGCGCCGGTTCGATGCGGCCGTGGCGCTCGCGTACCTCGAGCACCTGGCGGAACGCACCGGGATGGACGACGGCAGTGCGACCCTGGCGGCGCGCGCCGCGACGCTCGCCCGGACCACGCGCAAGCGCATCGACCGGGTGCAGCGCAAGACCGACGCCCTGCTGCTCACGGGTGTCGTGGCGGTCGCCGCGGTGATCGCGTTCCTGATCGTGTATCTGTGAGGCCGGTATCGCGGTTTTCCGGCCTCGGGTATCTTCACGGCCGGAGCGAGCAGAGGGAGGGCGGCACTTGAAACGGATGGTGATCGCAGCGGCCACGGCGTGCCTGTTCGTGACCGGACCGAGCCTGGCCGAGAATTGGGTCCGCGTCGGCGGCGATGACGACGCCGAGCACTTCGTCGACGATGCCACGCTGTCGCGCCACGGCGAGGTGGTGCGTGCGACCAAGCGTGCGGTCTACCGGAATCCGCAGCCGATCGGCGGGACCGCCGGCATGCCCCTCATTCTGGAATCCGTGGGCGTGGTCGAGGACGACTGCGACCGTATCCAGCACCGCGCGATCTCGATCTCGCTGATCGGCGAGGGGCGCAAGGTGATCTGGACGTCGGGCGAGATGAAGCGGATCTGGGAGAGCATCGATCCCGGGTCGCCCGGCCTCGCCACCCTGGAATTCGTCTGCGCCCGCACCGCGCAGCGCTAGCGACGATGCGCACCGGCGTCGCGGGTCTGCTCGGCGCGCTCGTCGCGGTGAGCGCGGCGGCGCACGCGGCCGAAGACCCCGGCGTCGAAGTGTTCGCGCCCCAGGGCGAGGTGAAGGACGTGCGGCAGGTCACGGCACGTTTCGCGACGCCGATGGTGCCGTTCGGCGATCCGCGGCTGGTGGAGCCCTTCGACGTCGATTGCGCCGAGAAGGGCAGCGGCCGCTGGGCCGACGCGCGCCACTGGGTGTTCGACTTCGAGCGCGACCTGCCGGCCGGCGTGCTCTGCCGGTTCACGCTCAAGGCCGACGCGAAGGATCTCGCCGGCAACGCCATTGCGCCGGCTGCGTTCTCGTTCACCACCGGCGGGCCGGCGATCCGCGAGACCATGCCATGGGAAGGCTACGAGGCCGTGGACGAGAACCAGGTATTCATCCTCGGGCTCGATGCGCCCGCCACCGAGGAGACGGTGCTGCGCCATGCCTATTGCGACGTGTCGGGTCGCGCCGAGCGCATTCCCGTGCGCGTCGTGAGTGGCGCGGAGCGCAAGGCGATCCTCGAGCGTCGGCAGGATTTCCTCGATCGCATGGCGCGCCTGTTCGTCAAGCGCGGGATCTCGGGCGGACGCAGCGTGATCGATGTCTACGAAGTCGCCTTACGCAATCGGGACTACGACAAGCTGCCCCTGGTGCTGCTCGCCTGCCGCGGCCGCCTGCCGGCCGAGGCGGAGGTGCACCTCGTGTGGGGTCAGGGTATCGCCGCGCCATCCGGCGTAACTACGAGCGAGGCGCAGACGCTGGCGTTCAAGGTGCGGCCGGCGTTCACCGCGAAGTTCACCTGCGAGCGGGTGAATGCGAACGCGCAATGCATTCCGGTGCTGCCCATGAGCCTGTCGTTCACGGCGCCGATCGAGGTGGCGGCGGCCGAGCGCATCCAGCTCAAGAACGATGCCGGCCCCGTGTGGAAGCCGAAGATCGGGGATGACATGCGCCGCTCCGGGTTCGTGGACTACGTCGCGTTTCCCGCGCCTTTGCCGGAACGGGCTACGTTCCAGGTGGTGCTGCCCGAAGGCCTCAAGGACGATGCCGGGCGCACGCTCGCCAACGCCCGGCGCTTTCCGCTGACGGTCAAGACCGACGCGGCACCACCGCTCGCGAAATTCGCCGCGCGGTTCGGCATCGTCGAGATGAATGCGGAACCGGCGCTGCCGATCACGTTGCGCAACGTCGAGAGGTCTCTCGACGGCAAGCAGGCCGGCGTGACGGGTGAAGTGGCGAAGCAGCCGCCGGGCGTGCCCGGACGGATGCTACGGGTCCAGTCGCCTGCGGAGATTCTCGCGTGGCTGCGCAGACTCGAGGCGGGCGAAGCCCGGTGGGAAGAGGACGGCTACGTTTCGCGCAGCGTGTTCGACGCGGCCGATCGCACGCGGCCGTTCACGCTGCCCAAGCCGGGCGGCGAACGCGAATTCGAAGTGGTCGGCATTCCCCTGGCGGGCGCGGGCCTGCACGTGGTCGAGGTGGTCAGTCCCAAGCTCGGCAAGGCGCTGCTCAAGGATGGTGCGCCGTACTATGTGTCGGCGGCAGCGCTGGTGACCAACCTGGCGGTGCATTTCAAGTGGGGCCGCGAGTCGTCGCTCGTCTGGGTGACCACGCTCGATGGCGGCGAGCCGGCGGCCGATGCCGAAGTGCTGGTGCAGGATTGCGGGGGTCGAGTGCTGTACCGGGGCCGCACCGACGCGTCGGGCATCGCACGCGTGAAGAAGGCCTTGCCGGCGCGCGAAACGCTGCCGTCCTGTCGCCACGAGTGGGATCGGGAGCTGTTCGTCACCGCGCGCCTGCGCAACGACGTGAGCTTCGCCTTCTCCGACTGGAACGAGGGTATCGCACCGTGGCGCTTCAACCTGCGCACCTACGGTGCGGCGGGCCCGCAGATCATGACCACCGTGATGGATCGCTCCCTGGTGCGTGCCGGCGATACGGTCGGGATGAAGCACTTCGCGCGGCTGCACACGGGCGGTGGATTCGCGTTGCCGGCGGCCCGGGAACTGCCGGTGCGGGCGGTGATCACCCATCAGGGCACCGACCAGCGCTGGGAACTGCCGCTCAAGTGGGACGCCGGTGCCGGCATCGCCGAATCGTCATTCGCCGTGCCGAAGGACGCGAAGACCGGCACCTACTCCATCACGCTCGCCGGGGCGAAGCCGAAGGGCGACAGCGAAAACTACGTGCGCGGTGTCACGTCGGGTTCGTTCCGGGTGGAGGAGTTCCGCGTGCCGGTGCTGCGTGCGACCGTGCAGCCGCCCGCGCTGCCGCTCATCAACGCCCGCGAAGCGACGGTCGGCCTGCAGCTCGCCTACCTCTCGGGCGGCGGGGCCGGCTATCAGCGGGTCAAGCTGCGCTCGGTGCTGCAGCCGAAGAGTGTCGCGTTCGCCGACTACGACGGCGTGGTGTTCGCCAATGGAGATGTGAAGCCGGGACGGGTGGAGGAAACGCCGCGGTGGAACTTCGGCGGCTTCGAGGGCGAGGAAGAAGATGCGCCGGCATCACCCGATCCGAACGTGCGGCCGCTCAAGACCCAGGTCCTGGCGCTCGACGGTGGCGGTGCGGCCGCGGCACGGATCGAGGGTCTCCCCAAGTCGGACGTGCCCCAGGACCTGGCGGCCGAGATGGAGTACGCCGACCCCAATGGCGAGATCCTGACGCGCGCGACGCGCGTGCCGTTGTGGCCGTCCGGCGTGCTGCTGGGCGTCAAGCCCGACGGCTGGGCGCTGTCGAAGGACAAGGTGAAGATCAAGGTGGTGGCGGTGGATACCGCGGGCCGACCGCTGACCGGTGTCGCGGTCGCGGTGGATCTGTTCGAGCGCGAACAGTTCTCCCATCGCAAGCGGCTGATCGGCGGGTTCTACGCCTACGAGTACGGTGCCGAAGTGAAGCGGCTCGGCGATTTCTGCCAGGGCCGCACCGACGACAAGGGGTTGCTCTCGTGCGAGGCGCCGGTCGCGAAGTCGGGCAACATGATCCTGCGAGCCCGTGGCCAGGATGCCGCCGGCAACGTGACCGTGGCCAAGGCCGAAGCGTGGGTGGCTGGCGATGGCGAATGGTGGTTCGACGTCGCCAACGATGATCGCATGGATGTGATCCCGGAGAAGAAGCGCTACGAGCCGGGCGAAACCGCGGTGTTCCAGGTGCGCGCGCCGTTTCGCGCTGCCAAGGCCCTGGTGACGGTGGAGCGCGAGGGCGTCATCGACGGTTTCGTGAAATCGCTCACCGGCAGGGAACCGGTGGTCGAGGTGCCCCTCAAGGGCCACTACGCGCCGAACGTGTTCGTCTCCGTGCTGGCGGTGCGTGGACGTGCAGCGGACGTGCAGCCCACGGCGCTGGTGGATCTGGGCAAGCCTGCTTATCGGATGGGCGTGGCGGAGATCAACGTCGGTTGGCGCACCCACGAACTGCGCGTGAAGGTGATTCCGGACCGGGACGGGTTCCGGGTCCGCGAGAAGGCGAAGGTCGCCATCGAAGTGGTACGGGCCGAGAACGGTGCGGCGGTGAAGGGGGGTGAAGTGGCGGTGGCGGCAGTCGACGAAGCCTTGCTCGAATTGCTGCCCAACGACTCCTGGCGCCTGCTCGACACCATGATGCAGGCACGGCCCATCGAAGTGGTCACGGCCACCGGCGCGATGCAGGTGGTGGGGCGCAGACACTACGGACGCAAGGCACTGCTCGCCGGTGGCGGCGGCGGGCGTCAGACCTCGCGCGAGCTGTTCGACACGTTGCTGCTGTGGAAAGCGCGCGTGAAGCTGGACGAACGCGGGCGCGCCGAGGTGGAGGTGCCGCTCAACGATTCGTTGTCGGCGTTCCGGATCGTCGCCATCGCGAGCCGGGGCAGCAGCTGGTTCGGCTCCGGCCAGGCGACGATCCGCACCAGCCAGGACGTCATCCTCCTGTCCGGCCTGCCGCCGCTCGTGCGCGAACAGGACCGTTACGGTGCGACGTTCACGGTGCGCAACGCCTCGACCCGACCGCTCGACCTCGAGCTCAGTGCAACGGTGGCCGGAGCGAAGGGTGAGCCGCAGGGTTTGCCGGTGAGGAGCGTGCAATTGGCCGCCGGCGAAGCGCGCCCCGTGACCTGGGAAGCCGTGGCACCCGTCAACGCCGAGTCGCTGCAATGGTCGGTTGCGGCCCGCGACGCCGGCGGTGCCGGCGACAGCCTCAAGGTGACTCAGAAGGTGGTGCCTGCCGTGCCGGTGCGCACGTTCCAGGCCACGCTGTTGCAGCTCGACGGCACCATGGCCATGCCGATCGCGCGTCCCGAGGATGCCGTGCCGGGCCGCGGTGGCGTGTCGGTGCACTTGCGCAGCCGTCTCGCCGACGAGCTCTCGGGCGTGCGCGAGTACATGACCCGGTACCCGTATACCTGTCTCGAGCAGCGTGCCTCGGTCGCGGTGGCGCTGCGCGATGAAAGTGCGTGGCGCACGCTGATGGCGGCGCTGCCGGCATACCTCGACCGCGACGGGCTCGCGAAGTACTTCCCGGCGATGCGCGAGGGCAGCGACACGCTGACGAGCTACCTGCTCGCCCTGGGCCACGAGGCGGGTTGGGAAATCCCCGAGGCCGCGCGCACCCGCATGATCGGCGGCCTCACCGGTTTCGTCGGTGGTTCGGTGGTGCGCCATTCGGCACTGCCGACCGCGGATCTGGCGCTGCGCAAGGTGGCCGCGCTGGACGCCGTCACCCGCTACAACCCGGAAGCGGAAGCGACGCTGGCCAGCACGTTCAGCGTCGAACCCAACCTCTGGCCCACTTCGGGCGTGATCGACTGGCTGACCGTGGCCAGGCGCTGGACGAGTTTGCCGGGTCGCGAAGGCCATGCCGCGCGCGCCGAGGAGATCCTGCGCTCGCGCCTCGACTTCCAGGGCACGACCATGGGGTTCTCCACGGAGCGCTCCGATTACCTGTGGTGGCTGATGGTGTCGACCGACGTGAACGCCAATCGCGCGCTGCTCGCGCTGATGGACGAGCCGAAATGGCGCGAGGACCTGCCGCGCATGGTGCGCGGCAGTCTCGGCCGGCAACAGCGAGGTCATTGGAATACGACCGTGGCGAACGCCTGGGGCACGCTCGCGATGGAGAAGTTTTCCACGGCCTTCGAAGCGGAGCCGGTGAGCGGTACTACCCGTGCCACGCTCGCGGCTGCAACCAGGACCTTCGACTGGAAGCAGTCCGAGAAGGGCGGGGCCCTGGCATTCGACTGGCCGCGTGAAGCGACCGAACTCGCACTGGTACAGGAGGGTGGCGGCAAGCCCTGGGTCACCGTGCAAAGCCGCGCGGCCGTGCCGCTCAAGGCGCCGTTCTCGAGTGGCTATCGAGTCGTGAAATCGGTGTCGCACACGGAAGGTACAGGGGGCGACTGGCGGCGCGGCGATGTGCTGCGCGTACGCCTGGAGCTGGAAGCGCAAAGCGACATGACGTGGGTGGTGGTGAGCGATCCGATTCCGGCGGGTGCCAGCATCCTCGGCAGCGGGCTGGGCGGCGACACGCAGACTCTCACTGCCGGCGAACGGCGCCAGGGCTGGGTGTGGCCGGCCTTCGAAGAGCGTACCTTCGAGGCGTTCCGCGCCTACTATCGGCTGGTACCGAAGGGCAAATGGAGCGTCGAGTACACGCTGCGTCTCAACAATCCCGGCACGTTCTCGTTGCCCCCGACGCGGGTGGAGGCGATGTATGCACCCGAGATGTTCGCCGAGCTGCCCAACGGGACCATGACCGTCGCACCGTGATGCGACGGGTCGCGCTCGCGGCGTCCTTCCTGATCGCGGCGTCGCGTGCAGACGCGGCGATCCCGGCGTTCGAAGAGGTCCAGCGTGCCCATCAGCCGAGCGAAGCGGTGCTGCTCGACCGGCACGGCGAAGTGATCCACGAGCTGCGCGTGGACGAGCGCGTCCGGCGCCTGCCCTGGGTGCCGCTCGCCAAGGTGTCACCGGCGCTGGTCGAGGCGGTGCTGCGGGCCGAGGACAAGCGATTCTTCGAGCATTCGGGTGTGGATTGGCGCGCCCTGGGCGACGCCGCGGTGGATACCGTGGTGCGCGGTGTGCCTCGAGGTGCCAGCACGCTGTCGATGCAGGTCGCGGCGATGCTCGAGCCGCAACTGAGGGCCACCGGACAGCGCCGCACCGTCACCCAGAAGTGGGACCAGATCCGCGCCGCCGGCGAACTCGAGAAGGCGTGGACCAAGCGCCGCATCCTCGAGGCGTACCTCAATCTGGCGACTTTCCGCGGCGAACTGGTGGGTATCGGTGCCGCCGCCCGTGGCCTGTTCGGCAAGGATCCTTCCGGCATCGACGAACGCGAAGGCGCACTCCTCGCAGCGCTGCTGCGCGGTCCGAACGCGAAGCCGCCGGTGGTGGCGAAACGCGCGTGCCAGCTAGCCCTGGGCGGTCCGCTCTCCGAGCCGGCGGCCGGCGCAGCCGGGGCGCACGGCCTCCCTCAAGGCAAACCTCGAGGTGGGTTCGCCGGAGCGCCATCGTGCGAAGCGTTCGAGGCGCTGGCGACGGCGCGCCTCACCGAGCCGCCGAAGTTCGAAGGGCGACCGGCCCTTGCGCCGCAACTCGCACGCGACCTGCTGACGCGCGATGCCCGGCGCGTGCAGACCACGCTGGATGCGCAGCTTCAGACCTTCGCCATCGAAACGCTGCAGCGACAACTCGCCCAGTTGGCGAACCGTGGGGTACGCGACGCTGCGGCGTTGGTCCTGGACAACGCGTCAGGCGAAGTGCTCGCCTACGTCGGCAATTCCGGTGCAGGTTCGAGCGCGCCGTTCGTGGACGGCGTGCGCGCGCCGCGCCAGGCGGGCTCGACGCTGAAGCCGTTCCTGTATGCCACCGCGATCGAGGACCGGGTACTGACCGCCGCTTCGCTCCTCGATGATGCACCGGCGAACCTGGTCACGCCCTCCGGCCTCTACGTGCCGCAGAACTACGACCGCGAATTCCGCGGCCTTGCGAGCGTGCGCGTGAGCCTCGCGGGGTCACTCAACGTGCCTGCGGTGCGCACGCTGATGCTGGTCGGGACCGAGCGCTTCGCCGGCCGGCTGCGCGAAGCCGGCTTCGAAGGTGTAGTGGAATCGGGTGACTACTACGGCTTCTCGCTGGCGCTGGGCTCCGCCGACGTGACGCTCTGGCAGCTCACCAACGCCTATCGCGCGCTCGCCAATGCCGGCCAGTGGAGCCGGCCGCGCGTATTGCCGGCACCGCCGGGCAAGAGCGCCGCCATCATCGACCCCGGGGCCGCCTACATCGTGAGCGACATCCTGGCCGACCGGAATGCGCGCAGCGTCACCTTCGGGCTCGACAATCCGCTCGCCAGCCGCTTCTGGACCGCGGTGAAGACCGGCACCAGCAAGGACATGCGCGACAACTGGTGCATCGGCTATTCGCGCCGCTACACCGTGGGCGTGTGGGTCGGCAATTTCGACGGCGCGCCGATGCGCGATGTGTCCGGCGTTTCCGGGGCGGCGCCGGCGTGGCTCGATCTCATGAATGCGCTGCATCGGTCCGACGGTCGCACGCCAGCGCCGGTGCGGCCCGCCGACGTCGTCGTGCAACGGGTGCGTTTCGTTCCCGAGATCGAAGCCGAACGCGACGAGTTGTTTCTCGCCGGCACCGAAGTGGCCGAGGTGGAGGTCAAGCCCGCGTTGCCAAGCGCGGCGCGCATCGTCTATCCGGGCGAGGGCAGCATCATCGCTCTCGATCCGGACATCCCCGCAGCAGCGCAGCGCGTGCGCTTCGAAGCCTCGGTGCCGGACGCGACGCTGCAGTGGCGCATCGTCGGCGCAACCGCTGAAGCCGTTCCAGATGCGCTATGGCAGCCGCACCCGGGGCGATTCGAACTGGCGCTGATCGACGCGCAAGGACGCGAACTCGACCGGGTCCGGTTCGAGGTCCGCGGGACTGCCGGGCGCTGAGATGACATGCCCCCCACCGGCCGTCGGCCTTTCCCCCCAGGGGGCCAGCCCGCTTGCTGGCTGAGCTCGCCCGCGAATCAGACCGAGCCGGCTGCGACTTCGCCCACGACCTTGGCCGGTGGCGCCAACAGCTCCGGCATGCCTCGCGATTGGCACAGCGCGATCACGTGCGGCTTCTGGAGTCGGCCGCGCAGCACGGTGAAGGAGTTCTCCGGGAGCTCGAGGCGGATGCGGGCGGTCGACGCGAATGCCCGCGCCGAGGATTCGTCGAGGAAGAAGCTGAAGCCGGCGGCGGCATTGCCGGCGTGGACCGCCCGCCAGACGTCGAGCAGGTCGGGCAATCTGTCCAGGGTGGCGCCTTCGGCTGCGGTCATGAAACGCCGGCGGGCAGGGCGATCGGCCCCCAGGGCCTTCATCCATTGGCCGGTCTCATCGTCGAACCACGGCAGTTCGCGCCGGAATACGGAGGCGACAAGCTCCCACCAGGTGCCGTGGTCGATCTTGCCGCCCTTGTCGGTCAGCACCCGCAACTGGTAGGCGCGGGCATGCATTTCGAGCCATCGATCGTACGAACGGCTCTCGAGCAGGGCGTCGGCGCGCTGGGACAGGGAGTCGTACAGGCCGTTCACATAGCTCGCGAGCGGCGGGATGTACGGTGCCTGCACGATGAGCGGGTGCTCGAGCGAGGGCAGCCGTCCCGGCCGTCGTACCAGGCAAGCGGCCAGGTCCGGATGCAGCGGCTCCGGTTCGGGAAGACCCGCTAGGCGGCGGGTGGCGGTGGTGGCGTCGTTCATCATGCTCGTGGACCCTGACCAGTGCGGCGGGTAGACCGGGGCCAAGCGAGTTGCGTTCCCGGTATCCGGCCGACGGCCCCGATGATGACAGATCACGCCGGCTCCAGGGCCCGCTGGTGCATGGCCGTACGGGCAAACCTGACAACATGGCAGGTATTGCGGCACGTGGCGGGGTGCGGTCAGCCGTATAGCCAAGCCCCGGAGCGGTCCCTACAATGCCGCCACCCGCGCGACGGGGCCCCGAGCCCGTCCCGACGAGGCACAAACAATCATAGGGGAGGGGCATCTGTGGCCACGCAAAGCGTATCGCGCGAGTTCGAAGAAGCGACGTTCACCAAGGTCGCCTGGCGACTGATTCCGTTCCTGTTCATCTGCTACATCGTCGCGTTCCTCGACCGGGTGAACGTCGGCTTCGCCAAGCTGCAGATGTCGGGTGACCTCGGCTTCTCCGATGCCGTCTACGGTTTCGGTGCAGGCATTTTCTTCATCGGCTACTTCATCTTCGAGGTCCCGAGCAACGTCATCCTCGAGAAGGTCGGGGCGAAGGTCTGGATTGCCCGCATCATGATCACGTGGGGGCTCATCTCGAGCGCCTTCATGTTCGTGACCACGCCGTTCTGGTTCTACACGCTGCGCTTCCTGCTGGGAGTGGCCGAGGCCGGGTTTTTCCCCGGCATCATCCTGTACCTCACCTATTGGTTCCCGGGCGCGCGGCGTGCGAAAGCGGTGGCGCTGTTCATGACCGCCATCGCGATCGCGAACGTGGTCGGATCGCCGGTATCGGGCGCGATCATGCAATTCATGGACGGGTACAACGGTTGGCGTGGCTGGCAGTGGCTGTTCCTGCTCGAGGGCCTGCCGTCGGTCGTCATCGGCGCGCTGGTGCTGGTGCTGCTGGACGACGGGCCGCAGAAGGCCAAGTGGCTCACCCAGGAAGAGCGCGACTTCGTGAGCCGCGCGGTCGCCGAGGACAACGCCAAGAAGGGCGATATCGGCGGCAAGCACGATTTCATGGGCGCCTTCAAGGACTACCGGGTGTGGGCCCTGGCGGTGGTGTACTTCTCCGGCGTCGTCGGCTTCTATGCGGTCAACTTCTGGATGCCCACGATCATCCAGGAACTCGGCATCGACAAGAAGGACTTCCTGAAGGTCGGACTGCTGAGCATGATCCCGTGGGGCTGCGCTGCGGTCGCCATGGTTCTCAACGGCATGCACTCGGACAAGACCGGCGAGCGGCGTTGGCATGCGGCGGGCGGCCTGCTCGTCGCGATGCTGGGCTTGATCGGGCTCGCCGTGGTGGGCCATGCCCCGGTGCCTTCGATCATCGCACTCACGCTCGTGACGTGCGGGATCCTGTCGTGGGTCGCCACGTTCTGGTCCCTGCCGACGGCGTTCCTGTCCGGCACTGCGGCGGCGGCGGGCATCGCATGGATCAATTCGGTGGGGAACCTGGGCGGACACTTCGGGCCTGACCTCATCGGACGCATCCGTACCGCGACCAACTCGAGCGAGTCGGCCTTCTTCGCGCTGGCGGGGATGGCGCTGCTCGGAGCGGTCATCATCCTGCTGCTGCCGCGCCCCGAGAAAACCGCTGCGGCGGTGGCCTCGGAGCCCGCGCGATAGCGCCTGCCGGGGTGGGGGGCGAGGCGGTCGGACCGGCCTCGCCCGGCATGGGCACCGGTCGCTTGCCGGTGCAGGCATGCCAATCGCTTGTTTTTGCTGACTGTTGCCGGCGCCAGCCAGTACAATGGCGCGCCTGCCTGCTCCCCCCTGCCGGAAAATCCGACCTCGCTCCATGAAGCTGTTGCGCCGCGCGCTGCTGATCCTGCTAGCGATCCTCCTGGCGGCCTTGCTCGGTTTTCTCTACTACAAGACCCAGGGCGTCGATTTCGGCCGCCAGGTGCGCGTGAACGAACACCTGCGCAACCTCAAGGTGATCGACGCCAAATGGAACGAGGCGATCCTGCGCTCCCGCAGCGAGCTGCTGGGCGAGGACGACCTCGCGCCCCAGACGCGCGACGCCGTGGGGCGCGAGATCCAGGGCCTGGCGATCGAGGCGCGCGCCCTGGACGATCCGGTGCTGGTGGCGAGTTCGGCCTCGCTCGCGACGCATTACGACGAGAAGATGAAGCTGATGGCCGAGTACCGCGAGCAGTCCGCGGCCTTCAAGAAGGCGTTGCGCGACGTGCTCGATTCGGTGCCGATGGTGCAGGCACTGGTGCGCGATCCGCGCACCGCCACCGGAACCAGCCGGGCGAAGCTCGAGGAAGTGCGGCCGCTGCTGGACCGTCTCGCTGCCACGGCGCTCGAGTTCAGTTCGCTGACGGGCTCGGACACGGCACGGGAACTGGAGAGCGCGCAGACCGCCCTCGCAAGCGCCGCACCGGCGTTGCCGGCCGGCGTGGGTGAGGCCGTTGCCCAGACCGCCGAGCGTCTGTCGCTTCTCATGAAGGCGCGGCCGCAACGCGACGAACTGTTCGACCGCCTCTACCTTTATCCCACGGCGCCGCGGACCGACAGCGTCGGCGCCGCTTTTGCCCAGTCGTTCCAGTCCCAGCTCGAGGAGCGCGAGCTCTATCGCGTGTACCTGATCGCCTATTCGGCGGCGTTGCTGATCTTCGTGGGCTACGTGAGCGTGCAGCTGTTCCGCAGCTACCGCGTCATCAACGACGTCAACGCGCAGTTGAAGAGCGCCAACGAGACCCTCGAACACAAGGTCGACGAGCGCACGCGCGAGCTCTCCGACGCGCTTACCCACCTCAAGGAATCCGAGGCGATGCTGGTGCAGTCGGAGAAGATGTCCTCGCTCGGCCAGATGGTGGCCGGCGTCGCGCACGAGATCAACACGCCGCTCGCCTACGTGAAATCGAGCCTGGAGTCGGTGACCGCGCAGTTGCCGGAGCTCACTACACTGCTGAACGACACGGAGACGCTGCTCACCATGCTGCAGACGGGCGATGCGACCGAATCCCAGGTCGGCGCCCAGTTCAGCCGGGTGACCGGTCTCGCCCAGGAGATGCGCCAGAACGAAGCGCTGGACACCATGAACAAGCTGGTGACCGACGGACTCTACGGCATCAACCAGATCTCGGAACTGGTTTCGAACCTCAAGAACTTCAGCCGCCTCGACCGCAACAAGGTGGCGCGGTTCGATCTGCACGAAGGTCTCGAGAGCACGCTCCAGATCGCGCGCAACCTGGTCAAGTTCAAGGACGTGCGCAAGAATTTCGGCGACATCCCGCAGGTGTCGTGCTCGCCCTCGCAGATCAACCAGGTGTTCCTCAACCTCGTGACCAACGCGGCCCAGGCCACGCCCGAGAACGGCGGCATCATCGCGATCACCACGAAGCGCATCGGGGACGACCGGGTCTGCGTGGAAGTCCAGGACAACGGGCACGGCATCCCGCCCGAGGTGCTGCCGAAGATCTTCGACCCGTTCTTCACCACGAAGGACGTGGGCAAGGGCACGGGGCTCGGGTTGTCCATCGCCTACAAGATCATCCAGCAGCACGGCGGCAAGATCAGCGTGGCCTCCGAAGTGGGCAAGGGTACGCGCTTCACCGTGGTGCTGCCGGTGGAGTCCGTCCTGCAACCCGAAGCGGCGACGGCCTGACGCGCGATGGCGAACCTCCCGGCCCGCATCGGCAAGTACGACATCCGAGCCCAGCTTGGCGCGGGGGCGATGGCCACGGTCTACCAGGCCTACGACCCGGTGATCGAGCGCACGCTCGCGATCAAGGTGGTCGACAAGGCGCGGCTCGACGAGAGCGAGTCGGAAACAATCCTGCAGCGCTTCCGGGTCGAGGCGCGAGCGGCCGGCCGCCTGCAGCACCAGAACATCGTGGCGGTCTACGATTTCGGCGAGGAGGGCAATCTCGTCTACCTCGTCATGGAATGCGTGTTCGGGCGGCCGCTCACGGCCTACCTGCAATCGGAGGACTTCCGCGGCGAGCCGGACAAGGTCTGCGACATCCTGCTGCAGATCCTCTCGGCGCTGCAGTACTCGCACGCGCAGGGCGTGGTCCACCGCGACATCAAGCCCGCCAACATCATGGTGACGCGCGAGGGCTCCATCAAGATCGCGGACTTCGGCGTGGCACGCATCGAGTCATCGCAGCTCACCCAGACCGGCGACCTGATCGGCACGCCGTCGTACATGTCGCCGGAACAGTTCGCCGGCGAGACCGCCGACGCCCGCACCGACATCTATGCGACATCGGTGGTGTTCTACGAACTGCTCACGCGCAAGCGGCCGTTCGAGGGCAGCAACAACGCGGTGATCATGCATCGGGTGTTCACCGAGACGCCGGTCGCGCCGTCGATCGTGAATCCGCTCCTGTCCGACGCGCTCGACGCGGTCGTGCTGCGCGGCATGGCGAAGGACGCCCAGGACCGCTTCCAGAGCGCGCACGATTTCAGCCTGGCGATCAAGGAGGCCATCAGCATCGGCCTGCTCAAGACCGCGACAGCCGCGGCGGACAGCAACAAACCCATCATCGCCCCCAATCTCCTGCGGGCCGTGCGCAGCGCTCCGGCGGCAAACGGCGAGGCCGCTCGCACGGCCCCCGGGACGGTCAGTCAGCGACCTGCCGTGGCACCCCTCATGCCAAAGGCGGCAGTGGCGCCCGCGAAGCCGGTCGTGCTGTTCGTCGACGACGAAGCGCGCATCCTCACGGCGCTGCATGCGCTGTTCCGGCAGAAATACACGGTGTTCACGTCCGACGACCCGCGCCAGGCGTTGGAGATGGTGAAGCGGCTCCAGGTGCACGTGCTGGTGTCGGACCAGCGCATGCCCGGCATGCTCGGCGTGGAGCTGTTGCGTGAAGTGAAGGAGGTCTCCCCCAAGACCGTGCGCATCCTGCTCACCGGATATTCGGACCTCGCGTCCATCGTCGGGTCCATCAACGAGGGCGAAGTCTGGCGCTTCATCAACAAGCCCTGGGACACGCAGGACGTGCAGCGCATCGTGGCCGACGCGGTGGCGATCGCGACCGAGATGCCGGAAGTGCCGGCCTGGCAGATGCCGGCCAAGCCGCGCTTCGAGGAATCGATCCTCTCCCTCGATCCGGGCAACATCGTGACCCCCGATCTGTTGCGCCAGTATGGCGAGCGTCACTGGGTCGCGCAGGCGCGCGACCTCGACGAGGCGATCACGCTGCTGCAGGAACGCGAAGTGGCGGTGATGGTCGCCGACATGGACAGCGATCCGCAGGAAGTGAAATCGCTCCTGCACCTGTTGAAACGCGACTACCCGCAGATACTCACCATCGCGGTCACGCAGACCATGGACGCCGAGATGCTGATCGAGCTCATCAACGAGGCGCAGGTGCACCGCTTCATCGGCAAGCCGGTGGGGGCCGCCCAGTTGCAGCAGCACGTCGACGCGGCCCTGAACCGCTACCACACCTACAAGGCCACGCCGGCGCTCGCCATGGCGCAGAAGGTCGAGTCGCAGAAGTCCGCGCCGGTCCTGAAGAGCGGGTTGATGGATCGACTTCGCGCCATTGCGCGCTTCGGAGCGCGCTAGATGAGGTCCCTTGACCTGCATCAAGGGGCCCGGAAGGACTAGACTCTAGCATCGTAGTCTTTCCCCGGCGGTGTCGTGCCGGCCTTCCGGAAACTGCGAGTGCGAGCATGACGTCTGCGGCGGTGCTGCGCGCATCGGCCCCGGCAGCGGAGCGAGGCGCGTGTTTTCACTGTGGGCTTCCGGTCGCGGAGGCGGGGCGGTACACGGCCGTCGTGGATGGCACCGCGCACGACGTCTGCTGTCCCGGATGCCAGGCGGTTGCCGAGACCATTGCCGGCGCCGGGCTGCAGTCCTACTACCGCACCCGTGCCATCCCGCCGCAGCGCGACGCCGGCGAGCCCCTGCGACCGCCGACGGCGCGTGCGCTGCTGGAGGTCTACGACCGTCCCGAACTGCAGTCGAGCTTCGTCGTGGAACACGCCGACGGTACGTGCGAAGCGACCCTGATCCTCGAGGACATTCATTGCGCGGCCTGCGTCTGGCTCAATGAGCAGCATCTCGCGCGGCAGCGCGGCGTGAAGGGCGTCGACATCAACTACGTCAGTCGCCGCGCACGCGTGCGCTGGGATCCGGCGCTCGTGCGCCTGTCCCAGCTGCTCGCTGCCGTGGAGTCGATCGGGTACCACGCGTGGCCCGATGACGACACCCATCGGGCGCGCGTGGAGCGCAACGAGAAGCGCCAGGCCCTGTGGCGCCTTGCGGTCGCTGGTCTCGCAATGATGCAGGTGATGATGTACGCCTATCCCGCGTACGTGGCCGGTGCGGGCGAGTTGCCCCTCGACCTCGAGCGGTTGATGCGTTACGCGAGTCTCGCGCTGACACTGCCCGTGGTCCTGTTCTCGGCCGCTCCGTTCTTTCGCGGCGCCGTGCGCGACCTGCGGTTGCGGCGACTCGGCATGGATGTCCCCGTGGCATTGGGAGTGGCTGCGGGATTCCTCGGCAGTTGCTGGAGCACCGTGACCGACGGACCGGCGGTGTATTTCGATTCGGTCACGATGTTCGTGTTCCTGCTGCTGCTCGGACGCTTCCTCGAGCGGGCGGCCCACGTGCGTGCGCACGAGGCCGTGCATCGCCTGGCCCGCGGCATTCCCGCCACGGCAACGCGCATCGGCCACGGCAGCGGGGTGGAGCGGCAGGAGGTGGTTCCGGCCGTTGCACTGGCGCCCGACGAATTGGTACTGGTCGCACCGGGAGATGCGTTTCCCGCCGATGGCATCGTCGCCTCCGGGGAAACCGAGGTGGACGAAGCTTTGCTCACCGGCGAGGCCCGCCCTCTCGAGAAGCGCAGTGGCGACGAGGTCACCGGCGGGGCCATCAACCTGCGGGCGCCGGTGACCGTTCTGGTCACGCGTGTCGGCAATGACACGCGGCTCGCGGCGATCGTCCGGCTGATGGAGCAGGCCCAGGCCCAGCGTCCGGCGCTGGTCGTGGCGGCAGACCGCGTGGCCTTCTGGTTCGTGCTGGCGATCCTGGTGATCGCGGGCGCCACCGCTGCCGTGTGGTGGTGGATCGATCCGGTGCGGGCGCTGCCGATCGCGGTGGCGGTGCTCGTGGTCACGTGCCCGTGTGCACTCTCGCTCGCCACTCCCGCTGCGCTCACCGTGGCAATCGGGACGTTCGCGCGGCACGGCGTGGTGTTTGCGCAGAGTCGGGCCATCGACGCGCTGGCACAGGTCACGCACGTGGTCATCGACAAGACCGGTACGCTGACCGAAGGACGGCCCGAAGTGGTGGAAGTACGCCCCTTGAGTACGCTCGATGCCCAGTCGTGCCGCCGGCTTGCCTGTGCCCTGGAACGCGGGTCGAGGCATCCGATCGCTCTGGCGATCTGTGCCGGTGCGGCTTCCGAAGACATTGCGTTGGATCCGGTGCACGCCGGCGGCAGCGGCATCGAGGCCACGGTCGACGGGCGGCGCTTGCGCATCGGCAATCGACGGTTCGTGGCAGGGTGGTGCGGATGCGAAATGCTCCCGGTCGCGGCCGACGATCGGTGGACCGAAGTCTGGCTGGCGTCCCGCGACGGGCCGCTTGCCGTGTTCAAGCTCCGCGATGCGCTGCGGCCAGATGCTGCAGCCTTGATCGGACGCTTGCGCGATGACGGTCGTGTGCTCGTGCTGGCAAGCGGTGATGAAGCCGGTCCCGTGGCCGACGTCGCCCGTCGGCTGGGCATCGAGACCTGGCATGCGGCGCTCTCCCCCGAGGGCAAGCGCAACCTGGTGGCTGACCTGCAGCGCGACGGTGCTTGCGTGGCGATGATCGGCGACGGCATCAACGATGCACCGGTGCTCGCCCAGTCCGATTGCGCCATCGCCATGGGCAGCGGGGCCGCGCTGGCGCAGAGCACGGCCGACATCGTGATCACGGCACGAAACCTGTCGGTGATCGCGGATGCGATCCGGTTGGCGCGCAGGACGCTCGCGATCGTGCGTGGCAATCTCGTCTGGGCTTTCGCCTACAACGTGGTCGCCATCCCGTTGACGGTGTCCGGCCTGGTGGCTCCGTGGGCCGCGGCGATCGGCATGTCGGCGAGCTCGCTGCTGGTGGTCGCGAACGCGCTGCGCCTGCGCGCGCCGGGGCACGCAGCCCGACCGACCCCGCGTACCGAAGCGATTGCGGTCGCGCAAGCGAATCCGTCTTGACGCCATGGACATCCTCTATCTGTTGATTCCCTTGAGCGTCGTGCTCGTGCTGCTGATCGGGTGGGCGTTCTGGTGGTCGGTGCGCAGCGGGCAGTTCGACGATCTCGAGGGGCCGGCCTACCGGGTCCTGCAGGACGACGACCGGCCGGGCTCGAAGGAGTAGGGCCTGTTGACAGGCCCTGATCGCCGCGCCTCTCGTTCTTGATCTGCGTCAAGCGGCCGCAGTCCGGGGCTGACTACCATGCTGCATCGCAACGGGGAGCCAGGGATGCAACAGGAATCCACCTACAACTACCGCGTGGTACGGCAGTTCGCCGTCATGACCGTCGTGTGGGGCATCGTCGGCATGCTGGTGGGCGTGGTGCTCGCGGCGCAGCTGCTGTGGCCGGATCTCACGTTCAACATCCCGTGGCTGTCCTACGGGCGATTGCGACCGTTGCACACCAACGCGGTCATCTTCGCGTTCGGCGGGTGCGCGCTGTTCGCGACATCGTACTTCGTGGTCCAGCGCACCTGTCACGCACGCCTCTTCTGCGGCAGGCTGGCCGCGTTCACGTTCTGGGGCTGGCAGGCGGTCATCGTGGCCGCCGCGATCACGCTGCCGCTCGGCTACACGAGCGGCAAGGAGTACGCGGAGCTCGAATGGCCCATCGACGTGCTGATCACGCTCGTCTGGGTCTCCTATGCGATCGTCTTCTTCGGCACCATCGCGAAGCGCAAGGTGGCGCACATCTACGTCGCCAACTGGTTCTTCGGCGGCTTCATCCTCACGGTGGCATTGCTGCATCTGGTCAACAGCGCCGAGATCCCGGTCACATTCTGGAAGTCGTACCCGGTCTACTCCGGTGTGCAGGACGCGATGGTGCAGTGGTGGTACGGGCACAACGCAGTGGGTTTCTTCCTCACCGCGGGCTTTCTGGGGATGATGTACTACTTCGTGCCGAAGCAGGCCGGACGGCCGGTGTATTCGTACCGCCTCTCGGTGGTGCATTTCTGGGCGCTCATCTTCACCTACATGTGGGCGGGCCCGCATCACCTGCACTACACCGCACTGCCCGACTGGGCGCAGTCGCTCGGCATGGTGTTCTCGCTGATCCTGCTCGCACCTTCGTGGGGCGGCATGATCAACGGCATCATGACGCTGTCGGGCGCCTGGCACAAACTGCGCACCGACCCGATACTCAAGTTCCTGATCACGTCGCTCTCGTTCTACGGGATGTCCACCTTCGAGGGCCCGATGATGTCGATCAAGACCGTGAACTCGCTGTCGCACTACACCGACTGGACCATCGGCCACGTGCACTCGGGTGCGCTCGGCTGGGTCGCGATGATCTCGATCGGCAGCCTGTACTACCTGATCCCGCGGCTGTTCGGCCGCGAGGAGATGCACAGCGTGAAGGCGATCACGGTGCATTTCTGGGTGTCCACCATCGGCGTGGTGCTCTACATCGCCGCCATGTGGATCGCCGGGGTGATGCAGGGGCTCATGTGGCGGGCGGTCAACGCCGACGGCACGCTCACCTACACGTTCGTCGAAAGCGTCAAGGCGACCGCTCCGTTCTACGCGATCCGGCTCGCGGGCGGCGTCCTGTTCCTGAGCGGCATGTTCATCATGGCGTGGAACACGTGGAAGACGGTGGTCGGCGCCAAGGCCGTCGACGCACCCATCCTGCAACCGGCCGCCGCGCACTGACCTAGGACTACGCGACCATGGCTTTCAATCACGAGTTCATCGAAAAGAACATCCCCTGGATGATCGTGCTGGTGGTGCTCACCGTCAGCGTGGGCGGACTGGTGGAAATCGTGCCGCTGTTCTTCCAGAAGTCGACCACCGAGCCGGTGGCGGGGGTCAAGCCGTATTCGCCGCTGCGCCTCGCCGGGCGCGACATCTACATCCGCGAAGGCTGCTACAACTGCCACTCGCAGATGATCCGGCCGTTCCGTGCCGAGACCGAGCGCTACGGCCACTATTCGGTGGCGGGCGAATACGTGTACGACCATCCGTTCCAGTGGGGCAGCAAGCGCACCGGGCCCGACCTGCACCGGGTCGGCGGTCGCTACAGCGACGAATGGCACCGCCTGCACTTTCGCAACCCGCGGGACGTGGTGCCCGAGTCGAACATGCCGGCGTACCCGTGGCTCGCCGAAGCGCCGGCCGACGCCGGCAGCATTCAGGCGAAGATGCGCGCGCTGCGCGCGGTGGGTGTGCCCTACACCGACGAGGAGATCGCCGGTGCCAAGGAGCAACTGGCGAACCAGACCGAGCAGGACGCCCTGATAGCGTACCTCCAGGGCCTCGGCACCGCCCTCAAGAACGTGAGGTGATGCATGGAATTCGCCATCAATGACCTGCGTGCCGCCATCACCGCGGTGTCCTTCGTGCTCTTCGTCGGCATCGTCGTCTGGGCCTGGAGCGGACAACGCAAGCGCGCCTTCGAGGAAGCCGCGCGCCTGGTGCTCGACGAAGACGACGGCGCAAGCGCCGGCAACGAACCTGCCCGACGGATCCGACCATGAGTGATTTCAACAACGATTTCTGGAGTGTGTACGTCGCCGTCATCACGATCGCCAGCATCGTGGCGTGCGCCGTTTTCCTGAAGGCGCTCTCGTCGAAGCGCGTGCCGGGCAGCGCGGTCCAGACCATGGGGCACGTCTGGGACGGCGACCTCGAGGAGTACAACAATCCGTTGCCCAAGTGGTGGATGTGGCTCTTCTACATCACCATCGTGTTCGGCATCGCCTACGTGGTGCTGTACCCCGGGCTGGGGAGCTACGCCGGAGTCTACAAGTGGTCTTCGCAGGGTCAGTGGGACAAGGAGCAGAAGCAGGCCGCCGAACGCTTCGGACCGATCTTCGACAAGTATGCCGCCATGGACCTCAAGGAGGTCGCCGCGGACCCGGCCGCGCGCGAGATCGGCCAGCGCCTGTACCTCAACTACTGTTCGCAGTGCCACGCCTCCGACGCGCAGGGCAGCCGCGGATTTCCGAACCTGACCGACGCCGACTGGCTGTACGGCAGTGATCCGCAATCCATCAAGACCACGATCCTCGAGGGGCGCAACGGCATGATGCCGCCGCTCGGAGCCGCGCTGGGTGAAGAGGGCACCAAGAACGTCGCGCACTACGTGCTGTCGCTCTCGGACATGACCCATGACGGCTTGCGCGCCGCGAAGGGCAAGGACTTGTTCGGACAGAATTGCGCGGTCTGCCACGGCGCCGAAGGCAAGGGCAATCCCGCCATGGGCGCGCCGAACCTGACCGATCGCACCTGGCTCTATGGCACCGGCGAGACGACGATCATCGAGACGATCAGCAAGGGTCGCAACGGGCACATGCCGGCCTGGAAGGACTTTCTCGGTGAGGCGAAGGTGCACATGCTCGCCGCGTACGTTTGGGGCCTGTCGAATCGACCGGGATCGCAGTGAGGCATTCACTCTCCCGCGACCTCCGCGTTGAGCGCCTCGAGGTTGGCAGTGCCCCGCTGATATGGATACACGCGTAGGAGCCGCCGGCGACGCGGCGGGATCAGCGGCGGACGCCGTGGAGCAATCGCTCTACGAGATCCGCCGCAAGATCTATCCGCGGGCAGTGACGGGCAACTTCGCCGCGATCCGCTGGGCGCTCGTATTCCTCACCCAGGCAGTGTTCTACGGGCTCGCGTGGCTGCAGTGGAACGGCCGGCAGGCGGTGCTGTTCGACATAGCTGCGCGCAAGTTCTACATCTTCGGTCTGGTGCTGTGGCCGCAGGACATCGTGTACCTCACGGTGCTGTTGATCCTGTCGGCGTACTCGCTCTTCCTGTTCACGGCCGTGGCCGGCCGCCTGTGGTGCGGTTACGCCTGTCCCCAGACCGTCTATACCGAGATCTTCCTCTGGATCGAGCGCAAGGTCGAAGGCGATCGCTTGGCGCGCATGAAGCTCGATCGCACCGCGACCAACGCGCGCAAGCTGCGCCTGAAGGCCACCAAGCACGGGCTGTGGATCGCGCTGTCGCTGTGGACCGGATTCACCTTCGTCGGCTACTTCACGCCGATCCGGGAACTGTTCGGCCATGTCGTGGCGTTGTCGGTGGGACCCTGGGAGGCATTCTGGATGCTCTTCTACGGTTTCGCGACTTACGGCAATGCCGGCTGGATGCGCGAGCAGGTGTGCAAGTACATGTGCCCCTACGCGCGATTCCAGGGTGTCATGTTCGATCCCGACACACTGGTGATCACCTATGACCGCGAGCGCGGCGAACCGCGCGGTGGGCGCTCGAAGAGCGCGGATCACAAGGCCGCCGGACTCGGTGACTGCGTCGATTGCGGCATCTGCGTGCAGGTCTGTCCCACCGGCATCGACATCCGCAACGGGCTGCAATACGAATGCATCGGCTGTGCCGCCTGCATCGACGGCTGCAATCAGGTAATGGACAAGGTCGGCTATCCGCGCGGCCTGATCCGCTACTCCACCGAGCATGCGGTCAAGCACCACGAGGATCGGGCTTCGATCCTGCGTCGCGTGCTGCGTCCGCGAGTCCTGCTGTACACGGGCATCCTCTGGATCGTGCTGATCGCGGCGGCAGCGATGCTGTGGCAGCGGGCGCCGTTCAAGGTCGACGTCATCCGCGACCGGGTGGCCATGGCGGCCGACACCGGCGACGGAACGGTGCAGAACGTCTACCGACTGCAGATCATGAACACCGACGAGGCGCCGCGCAGCTTCACCATCGTGGCGAGCGGGCTGCCGGACCTGGAGTTGTCGACCCGGGACAATCCGGTGGAACTGGGCGGGGCCACATCGCGCATGGTGCCGGTACGCATCAAGGCAAGACCGGATGCCGCCACCCACGGCTCGGTCGAGATCGAGTTCAGGATCGAAGGCCGCATGCAAGGCGCCGCGGATCTCACCCCGGTGGTCATCGTCGAGAAATCGCGGTTCATCGTGCCGTGAGCGGGCCGACCGAGAACCAGGAGGCAAGTGCCATGCGGATTCCGAAAAGCAGTACCGTGCTGTCGACCCCCTGGTATCGCGAGCCGTGGCCTTGGCTGCTGATGGCCGGACCGGCGGCCGCCATCGTGGCAGGCATCGTCACGGCCTGGATCGCCGTCGTGCATCAGGACGGGCTCGTGGCCGATGATTACTACAAGGAAGGACTGGCGATCAATCGGACCATCGCCAAGCACGAGGCGGCGGCGCGCCTCGGGATGTCGGCACAGATCCAGTTTTCGGGCGATGGGCAGGCGGTCCGCATCTTCCTCGCGAGCGGCGGCGATCTGCCGCAACGATTGACGCTACGGCTCGCCCACTTCACCCGCGCGGATCTCGATCGCTCCCTGGTGCTCGACCGGGCTGCCGGCGGCTGGTATGAAGGCAGCATCGGCATCATCGAGCCCGGTCGCTGGACCTTGCTGCTCGAAGACGACGCGCACCAGTGGCGCCTTGCCGGTCCGTGGCATCCCGAGGCGCAGAATGCCGTCCGGCTCGAGCCGGCGTCGAACTGAGGGCGCCCGCCGTGAGCCCGAGGCACCTCATCCACGTGCTGTGGCCGGCATTCATCGTCGCCGGCGTTGCCAACGCCGTGTTCTTCACCATCGTCGACCCGATCGACCTTTCGCTCTTCGGCTGGCCGGTGGGCCAGAACCGACTTGCGGCCTACACCATCGGCTTCTTCGGTTTCTGGGCCGTGGCGGCCGGCTCCAGTGCACTGACGTGCTTCTTCCAGCGCTCCGCGGCCGAGATCAACCAGTGTCCGCTGGAGCCCGACGCGCGCCCGTCCGGCTGTCCGAAGCGCGAGGATCCGCAGGCGCACTGCGGCTGACCCGGGCCACGGGGCCGGCTCGAGCGTGGACCGGGGCCCGGGAGTGCCCCGTATGTGACCCACGTCACTGAGGGCGTTGGTCATGGCGCGCACCATGCGGCCGTCTACCTGATACGCGGGGGACGCCTGCCGACCCCCGGCCGTGAGGACCAATGACCATGAAGGTCGAACTACCCGGTATCCGATTCGTGGCGGTGACGCTGGCTGCGGCCATGTTCGTCGCAGCGGGGGTTCGTGCGGCCGACGTGCCGCTCGCGACCGCGACGGTCCAGTACCGCGAAGTGGATCTGACCTACGCCGCCGAAGCGGTCGTCGAAGCGACCCGGCAGTCGACCGTGTCGGCCCAGGTGACCGGCAGGATCGTCGAACTGCGCTACGACGTCGGCGACTACGTGGAAAAGGGCAAGGTCATCGCGCGGATCGATCAGACCGAAGCGAGCCAGGTGCTCGCCGGGAGCGAAGCCCAGGTGGCCCAGGCGCAGGCGGCCTATGAGAATGCACGCGCGGACGTCGAGCGCACGCGCGACCTGGCGCGGCAGAAGTTCGTCAGCCAGGCGGCGCTCGACAAGGCCGAAGCGGCATTCCGGGTGGCCGAGGCACAGCTCGCCACGGCCCGCGCGGGCGCCGGGCAGGCGGCCACGTCCAAGAGCTACACGACCGTGATCGCACCCTATAGCGGCGTGGTATCGGCCCGGCACGTGGAACTGGGAGAGATGGCCGCGCCCGGCAAACCGCTGCTGACGGGATTCGATCCGACCGACCTGCGCGCCGTCGCGACCTTGCCCCAGTACAAGGTGGCCGAGGTGAGGGTGGCGGCGAAGGCGATGATCGAGATTCCATCCACGGGCAAATGGGTGAGCGCCACCGGCATCACGGTACTGCCGTCGGCGGACGCCGAGACCCATTCGACCCGTGTGCGACTCGATCTGCCGCGCGACTTGCGGGACGTCTACCCGGGCGTGTTCGCGCGCGCGCATTTTGCGACGGGCCGTGCACGCAAGCTGGTGGTCCCGTCCGCGGCCGTGATCCGACGCAGCGAGGTGACCGCCGCCTATGTGGTCGATGACCAGGGCCGGGTGCTGCTGCGGCAATTGCGACTCGGCAGCGTGGCGGGAGAACAGGGAATCGAAGTGCTGGCCGGGCTCGTTCCCGGCGAGAAAGTCGCGCTCGATCCAGTACGCGCCGGCATCGAGGCTGCCCGGCAACGAACGAAGTGATGCAATCGCACAGCGTGGAGGCAAAGCCATGGCACATGTGGTGATCATCGGTGCGGGTATCGGCGGCATGCCGATGGCCTATGAAATGAAGGCGCTCGCTCGGCCGGGGGATCGTGTGACGGTGGTGTCGAACGCACCCACGTTCCATTTCGTGCCGTCCAATCCGTGGGTGGCGGTCAACTGGCGCAAACGCCGCGACATCGAGTTTCCCGCGGCCGAGTACCTGGCGCGCAAGGGGATCGAGTTCACCGGAGCGGGTGCCAGGCGGGTGCATCCGGAACGCAATCAGGTGGAACTGGGCGACGGCACGCTGCTCGACTACGACTACCTTGTCATCGCCACCGGACCCAAGCTCGCTTTCGACGAGGTGGAGGGCCTCGGGCCCGCAGGCCACACGCACTCGATTTGCCACGTGGATCACGCCGAGAGCGCGGCGGCGGCCTGGAACGAATTCCTGGACCAGCCTGGACCGGTGGTGGTGGGTGCGGTGCAGGGCGCCTCGTGCTACGGACCGGCCTACGAGTTCGCCTTCATCATGGATACCGATCTGCGGCGCCGCAAGCTGCGCGACCGGGTCCCCATGACCTTCGTCACCGCCGAGCCCTACATCGGTCACCTGGGCCTCGGTGGCGTCGGCGACTCAAAGTCGCTGCTCGAGTCGGCACTGCGCGAGCGCAACATCAAGTGGATCTGCAATGCCAGGACCACCAAGGTCGAAGGCGGCCGGATGCACGTCACGGAATTCGACGAGCTCGGCGGTCAGAAGCGCACCCACGAACTGCCCTTCGCCTATTCGATGATGCTGCCGGCCTTCAAAGGTGTGGACGCGGTGTTCGGCATCGAGGGGCTCACCAATCCGCGCGGCTTCATCCTGATCGACGAGCATCAGCGCAATCCCAGGTATCCCAATGTCTATGCGGTGGGGGTGTGCGTCGCGATTCCGCCGGTGGAGCCCACGCCGGTGCCCACGGGCGCACCGAAGACCGGCTACATGATCGAGTCGATGGTCACGGCCACCGCGCACAACATCCGCGCCGAACTCGACGGCAGGGCGCCGGACCAGAAGGCCACCTGGAATGCATTGTGTCTCGCCGACTTCGGCGATACCGGCGTCGCGTTCGTGGCGTTGCCCCAGATCCCGCCGCGCAACGTGAACTGGTTCGCCGAGGGCAAATGGGTGCATCTTGCCAAGATCGCCTTCGAGAAATACTTCATCCGCAAGATGAAGAAGGGCACGTCCGAGCCGCTGTACGAACGCCTGGTGTTGCACGCCCTGGGCATCCGCAAGTTGAAGACCTAGCAAGATGGGTGTTTCCGGCCGCGTCGCCCGGTTCTTCCTCGGCTCCCAGCTCACCCCGCTGATCGCCCTGGTGGCAATGCTGCTGGGCGTCTTCGCCGTGGCGGTGACGCCGCGCGAGGAGGAGCCGCAGATCGACGTGACCATGGCGAACGTGTTCATTCCGTTTCCCGGTGCGTCGGCGCGTGATGTCGAGAGCCTTGTCGCGACACCAGCCGAACAGGTACTCTCGCGCATCGCCGGCATCGACCACGTCTACTCGGTGTCGCGCCCCGGGATGGCGGTGCTGACCGTGCAGTACCGCGTGGGCGAGGACCCGACCCAGGCGCTGGTGCGGTTGTACGACACCCTCGAGTCGCATCGCGACTGGCTCTCGCCGCAGCTCGGCGTGGGAGCGCCGGTGGTCAAGCCGAAGGGCATCGACGACGTTCCGATCGTCGGCCTCACCCTGTGGACCGAGGACCCGCAGCGCGGCGCTTTCGAGCTAGAACGGGTGGCGCACGCGATGGAGGTGGAGTTGAAAGGCGTGGCCGGCACGCGCGACGTCACCACCATCGGCGGTCCGGGCCACGTGGTCCGCGTGCTCATGGAAGCCGAGCGCTTGAACGCGTATCGCCTCACGCCGCAGGACGTGCGCACGGCGTTGCTGCTGTCGAACGCCTCGCAGCCAGCCGGCACGCTGGTCAAGGACAACCGTGAAGTGCTGGTGGAGACCGGCGCGTGGTTCGCGAGCGCAGCGGATGTGAAGCAGCTCGTCGTCGGCGTGCGGGCCGGGCGGCCGGTCTTTCTTACCGACGTCGCGCGAGTCGAGGACGGCCCGGACCTGCCAGCTCGCTATGCCTGGTTCGGCACCGGTCCGGCCGCGACGCAAGGTGCGGGTCGAGGCGAGCATCCTGCGGTCACCATCGCCGTTTCGAAGAAGCCGGGTGAGAACGCCGTCCGGGTCGCCGAACGGGTCATCGCCCGAGCCGAGGCGCTGCGCAACCAGATCGTGCCCGACGGCGTTCACGTCACGATCACCCGCAACTACGGCGAGACGGCGAACGACAAGGCGATGAAGCTGATCCAGAAGCTCGTGTTCGCCACGCTTTCGGTGGTGGCGCTGGTGTGGCTCGCCCTCGGCCGCCGCGAGGCGCTGATCGTGGGCATCGCCGTGACGCTGACCCTCGCGGCGACGCTGTTTGCATCGTGGGCCTGGGGCTTCACGCTGAACCGGGTCTCGCTGTTCGCCTTGATCTTCTCCATCGGCATCCTGGTGGACGATGCGATCGTCGTGGTGGAGAACATTCACCGTCGCGGGGCTCTCGACGACGCCCCGCTGGCGCAGGTCATTCCCGCGGCCGTCGACGAAGTGGGTGGACCGACGATCCTCGCGACCTTCACGGTGATTGCCGCGCTGCTGCCCATGGCGTTCGTGAGCGGGCTGATGGGACCGTACATGAGCCCGATTCCGATCAACGCGAGCCTC
Source organism: Burkholderiales bacterium (assembly GCA_019747905.1). Lineage (GTDB taxonomy): Bacteria > Pseudomonadota > Gammaproteobacteria > Burkholderiales. The sequence continues at coordinate 94,773 of JAIEQG010000034.1, read as the reverse complement.
GGCATGGCGATCTCGCTCGCGATCGCCTTCGTCGTGACGCCCTGGCTCGCGCTCAAGCTGCTGCGCCGCGGGCATGCCGGATCTCATGTCACGGGCAACGGCCGCCTCGATCGCTGGTTCGGCCGGCTCGGCGTCTTCCTGAATCGCGCCGAGGGTCGTCGCAACCGGATCAAGCTATTCGTCGCGGTCGCAGCGGCGATCGTCCTCGCGATCGGACTCGCCGCCGTCAAGCTGGTCGTCCTGAAGATGCTGCCCTTCGACAACAAGTCCGAGTTCCAGGTGGTCGTGGACATGCCGGCCGGGACACCGCTCGAACGCACTGCCGGAGTCCTGCGCGAGCTTTCGGCTGCGATCGCGGAAGTGCCGGAAGTGCGCGACTACCAGGCCTATGCCGGGGTCGCCAGCCCGATCAATTTCAACGGGCTGGTGCGCCAGTACTATCTGCGCGAGACGGCCGCGCAGGGCGACATCCAGGTCAACCTGGTCGACAAGCACGCGCGCCACCGCAAGTCGCACGAGATCGCGCAGTCGGTGCGCCCGATCCTCGAGAAGCTGGCGGCGGCCCATGGTGCCGAGGTCAAGGTGGTCGAGGTCCCGCCGGGTCCGCCCGTGCTGGCGCCCATCGTCGCTGAAATCTACGGTCCGGACGATGCCGGCCAGCGCACGGTGGCGAAGCGCGTCCGCGAGACTTTCGCGGCGACGCCGGACATCGTGGCCATCGACGACAGCATCGACGACGCAGCACCGAAGCTGGTGGTGCGCGTCCTCCAGAACAAGGCGGCCCTTGCAGGCGTCGCGGTGCGGGACGTGGTCGAGGCGATGCGCATCGGGCTCGCCGGCGAGAACGTGACGCCGATCCACAGCGGCGCGGCCAAGGTCGAGATCCCGGTGCGCCTCACGCTGCCGCCCGAGCACCAGGATTCGCTCGACGCGCTGCTCAAGCTCACGGTCCGCAGCAGCGACGGCAAACTCATTCCGCTGTCCGAGGTGACGGAGGTGGTGCCGGCGCAGCGCGAACAGACCATCCACCACAAGGACCTGCTGCCGGTGGTCTACGTCGTGGGCGACATGAGCGGCCGCCTCGACAGCCCGCTCTACGGCATGTTCGGCATCCGTTCGCGGTTGGCCGACGCGACCGCGCAGGGCGATGTCCTCGCCGAGCACTTCATCTCGGCTCCGGACGATCGCTTCAGCGGCTACAGTCTCAAATGGGACGGCGAATGGCAGATCACCTACGAGACGTTCCGCGACATGGGGCTCGCCTACGCCGTGGGGCTGGTGCTGATCTACCTGCTCGTGGTGGCGCAGTTCGGCTCGTACCTGGTGCCGCTCATCATCATGGCGCCGATCCCGCTCACCATCATCGGCGTCATGCCCGGGCATGCGCTGCTCGGGGCGCAGTTCACCGCGACGTCGATGATCGGGATGATCGCGCTGGCGGGCATCATCGTGCGCAATTCCATCCTGCTGGTGGACTTCGTCAACCTGCAGGTGGGCGACGGCGTCCCCCTCGAGCGTGCCGTGGTACACGCCGCAGCGGCCCGCGCCAAGCCCATCGTGCTGACCGGCCTCGCGGCCATGCTCGGCGCGCTCTTCATCCTGGACGACCCGATTTTCAACGGGCTCGCAATCTCGCTGCTGTTCGGCATCCTCGTCTCGACCGTGCTGACGCTCGTGGTCATTCCGGTCCTGTACTACGCGGCTAACTACCGGAAAGTTCCGTGACCTCGGTCACAGTCGCGGGGGCGCGCGGTCCGTAACCTGATCACGTCGCGCCCGCCGGGCGCCTTCAAGGATCCGGATCATGACCGTCAACCGTATCGTCCGCATCGTCGCGGGCTTCTTCGTGCTGGTTTCGCTGGCGCTCGGTGTCGCTGCGAGCCCGCTCTACGTCAGCAGCTACTGGCTCTGGTTCACCGCGTTCGTCGGCGCCAACCTGTTCCAGAGCGGCTTCACCACGTTCTGTCCGCTCGACAGCATCCTGCGCCGGCTGGGCGTGCCCGAAGCGGTGGCCTGCGACCCAGAGGTCACCGCCAACAGGGCTAACAGGGCCTCTGGCCGATCAGCTCGCGCAGGCGCGGAATATCGATGATGCGCACGTGCTTCTGCTGCACGCTGATCAGGCCTTCGCTCTGGAACTTGGAGAAGACGCGGCTCACCGTCTCGAGCTTGAGCCCCAGGTAGCTGCCGATTTCCTCGCGCGTCATGCGCAGGTAGAACTCGGAGGGTGAATAGCCGCGTGCGGTGAAGCGTTGCGACAGATTGACGAGGAACGCCCCGAGGCGTTCCTCGGCGCGCATGCTCCCGAGCAGCATCATGACGCCGTGGTCGCGCACGATCTCGCGGCTCATGACCTTGTGGAAATGGTGCTGCAGGCTCTGCAGCTCGCGAGACAGTTCCTCGAGGCGTCCATAGGGAATCACGCAGACTTCGCTGTCCTCGAGCGCGACGGCGTCGCACGTGTGCTTGTCGGTGCCTATGCCGTCCATGCCCAGCAGCTCGCCGGCCATGGAAAATCCCGTGACCTGATCGCGGCCGTCGGCGGCCGTGACCGTGGTCTTGAAGAAACCGAAGCGGACCGCATACAGCGCGTCGAAGGGTTCGCCGGCGCGATACACGTTGGCCCCCTTGCGGAACGAGCGCCGCAAAGTGACCAGGTGGTCGAGTTTGCCCAGTTCCTCGTCGGACAGCCCGACCGGCAGGCACAGTTCCTTCAGGCCGCAGGTGGAACAGGCGACCCGCAGCTTGTCGATGGGAACTGGATGAAGGGCGATCGGTGCCGACATGCGAGAGCTCCTGATCCTGGCGTCACAGTCTTCCCGCGCTTGATCCACGTCAACGTGACCCGGATCGCACGGACCTAAGCTTCGATTCGCTATCGAGGTTTTTCTGATCGGCATGGGCATGATACCGCAGAGTCCCCTGGTCATCGACGCAGGACTGCTGAAACGCTACGGCCACAACGGGCCGCGCTATACGTCGTATCCGACCGCGGACCGGTTCGTCGAGGCCTTCGACGCGGCCGCTTACCGACGGCAGCTGGAACATCGCGACCTGGGCGGCGTGACCCGCGGGCTGTCGTTGTACGTGCACCTACCGTTCTGCAGCAACATCTGCTTCTATTGCGCGTGCAACAAGATCATCACCCGCGACCACGGCCGCTCCGCCAAGTACCTGCGCTACGTGGCGAAGGAAGCCGCACTGGTGGCCGCAGCCACGGCCGGCAATCGGCAGCTGTGCCAGTTCCACGTCGGCGGCGGGACGCCCACGTTCCTCGCCCCGCAGGAGCTGAAGCAGTTGATGGACATCGTCGCGTCGCACTTCGCCTTCGTCTCCGACGGCGAGTACTCGATCGAGATCGATCCGCGCAGCGTGGCCCCGGGCACGGTGAACCTGCTCGCCCAACTGGGATTCAACCGCATGAGCGTGGGCGTGCAGGATTTCGATCCCGCCGTGCAGCAGGCCGTGAACCGCATGCAGGACGAATCCGTCACGCGGGCTGCCGTCGCGGAGGGCCGCGCCGCCGGATTCAAGTCGATCAATCTGGACCTGATCTACGGCCTGCCGAAGCAGAACGTCATCGGCTTCAACCACACCATCGACCGCGTGATCGACATCGAGCCGGACCGCATCGCGCTCTACGGCTACGCCCACCTGCCGCACGTCTTCAAGCCGCAGCGGCGCATCGCCGAAACCGACCTGCCGGACGCCGAAGCCCGCATCGACATGATGACCCTCGCCATCCGGCGGCTGACCGCGGCAGGGTACGTCTACATCGGCATGGACCACTTCGCGAAGCCGGACGACGAACTCGCGATCGCCCAGCGCCAGGGGCGGCTGCATCGCAATTTCCAGGGCTACTCGACCCATGCCGAGTGCGACTTGATCGCCCTCGGCGTGACGGCTATCGGCGCCGTGGGCCCGACCTACGTGCAGAATTGCCGGACGCTCGACGAGTACTATGATCTGCTCGACGCGGGGCTCCTGCCGGTGTTGCGCGGGGTCGAGTTGACGGCGGACGATCTCCTGCGGCGGGCGCTCATTCAAGCGCTGATGTGCCATGGCGCCGTTTCCATCGAGTCGCTGGAAATCTCTCATCTGATCGATTTCCGACGGTACTTCGCCGAGGAACTGGATGAACTGCAGGGCTTCATCGCGGACGGGCTGGTGGAACTGGACGACGAATGGCTCGCCGTGACGCCGCGTGGGCGCCTCCTGGTCCGGTCCATCTGCATGGTGTTCGACCGGTATCTTCGTTCCCAGCGGCGCACCGCCAGCTACTCGAAGGTGATCTGACGCCATGACGGCGGGAGCGCTGGACCTGGTGGCGACCCTCGCAGGCGCGGCATTCGTCGTGGGCCTGCTGGGCGGCGTGCACTGCGTCGCCATGTGCGGCGGCATCACGGCGTCGCTGTCGGGTGCCGCCGGCCCGCGCCTGCCCGCGTGGCAGGTGCATTCCGGCTACAACCTGGGACGCATCGCGAGCTACGGCATCGCCGGGGCCATTGCCGGCACCCTCGGGGGCGGCGGGTTGCTGTTGCACGAACTGCTGCCGGTCCAGGTCGCCTTCCTGATCGTGGCCAACGTTCTTCTGGTGGCACTGGGGCTGTACCTGGGCGGCTGGTCGCATTGGATCGTGCGGCTCGAAGCGCCGGGTCGGAGGGTCTGGCGGCTAGTACAACCCCACGTCGGGCGGCTCCTGCCCGTCGACAGCTGGCCGAAGGCGCTCGCCGCGGGCGCGCTGTGGGGCTGGTTGCCCTGCGGCCTGGTCTACAGTCTGCTGGCGTCGGCGCTGCTTGCCGGCAGCCCGGCGGGGGGGGCCGCAGTGATGCTGGCGTTCGGCCTTGGTACCCTGCCGAACCTGCTGGGGGCCGGCCTCGCCCTCGAGAAAACGCGGGCGCTGCTGAAGGCGGGAACGGTCCGCCGCTGGGCCGGCGCCGTGGTGGCGGGGTTCGGACTGGTGGGGCTCGCACGGGCGGCGGAGCTGGGCGATCACATCCGACTCGGGCTGCTCTGCCTGCTCTGACCGCACCGCAGGGCCGCAAAAAGCCCGAATCCGGCTTGAGCGGCCGGCACGAAATAGTCTAAAATTCGAAGTTATCCCGACCCCGGGACGGTCCCAGACCGAACCGGAATCGGGAAATTCGCACATCCGCACCTCGAAGTCCTGCAGTGGTGCCCGGTTCGCAAGGCCGGGTCTGCGGGCGCCTGGTTGGTCCAACCTGGTTTCAAGCGGATGGAGGCTCAACCCCGTAGTCCCCAGGAGAGAAGTACATGTCCGTGACCATGCGTCAGATGCTGGAGGCCGGCGTCCATTTCGGCCACCAGACGCGGTACTGGAACCCGAAGATGGCGCCGTACATCTTCGGCCACCGCAACAAGATCCACATCATCCATCTCGAGAAGACCCTCGCGATGTACCAGGACGCGATGAAGTACGTGCGTCAACTGGCTGCCAACAAGGGCACCATCATGTTCGTGGGCACCAAGCGCCAGGCTCGCGACATCGTGCGCGAAGAAGCGGTCCGCGCCGGCTGCCCGTACGTCGATCACCGCTGGCTGGGCGGCATGCTCACCAACTTCAAGACCGTCAAGGGATCGATCAAGCGCCTGCGCGAGATGGAATCGATGGTGCAGGACGGCTCGATGGAAAAGCTGGTGAAGAAGGAAGGCCTCATGTTCCAGCGCGAACTCGAGAAGCTCGAGCGCAGCCTGGGCGGCATCAAGGACATGAACGGTCTGCCCGACGCGCTGTTCGTGATCGACGTCGGCTACCACAAGATCGCCGTGACCGAAGCTGCCAAGCTCGGAATTCCGGTGGTCGGGGTGGTCGATTCGAACCACTCGCCCGACGGCGTCAACTACGTCATCCCGGGCAACGACGATTCGAGCCGCGCGATCCGCCTGTATGCGCGCGGCGCCGCGGATGCGGTGCTGGAAGGCCGCAGCCAGATCGTCCGCGAAATCGTGGGCGGCGACGAATTCGTCGAAGTCGAGACGACCGAAGAACAAGCAGCATCGTGATGCACGGCCCCGGCGACCCGCCGGGGTTTTTCATTTCCCGCGGTGGACGACCCGGTTGACGGGTGCGGTCGCGCGGAAGAATCAGGAGCGAACATGGCGGAAATCACCGCTTCCATGGTGAAGGAACTGCGCGAGAAGACCGACGCGCCGATGATGGAATGCAAGAAGGCGCTGACGGAGGCCGGTGGCGACATGGCGAAGGCCGAAGAGATCCTGCGCGTGAAGCTGGGCAGCAAGGCTGCGAAGGCCTCGGCGCGCGTGGCGGCCGAAGGCGTGGTCGGCACCTGGCTCGCCGGTGACGGCAAACTGGCCGCTATCGTCGAAGTGAACTGCGAAACCGATTTCGTCGCGAAGAACACGGACTTCCTGGCGCTCGCCGCGAAGCTGGCGGAACTGGTGGCGTCGAAGAATCCGGCCGACGTCGCGGCGCTCTCGGCGCTCACCATCGACGGCAAGACCGTCGAGGCGACCCGTACCGAACTGGTGGGACGCATCGGCGAGAACCTCTCGATCCGCCGCTTCGTTCGTATCCAGGCGCAGGGCAAGGTTGCGCAGTACGTGCACGGTGGTTCGAAGATCGGCGTGCTGGTGGACGTGGTCGGCGGCGACGAGACTCTCGCGAAGGACCTCGCGATGCACATTGCGGCGGCGAAGCCGGTGGCCCTGTCGAAGGATCAGGTGCCGCCGGAGCTGATCGAGAAGGAGCGCAACATCGCCGCGGCCAAGGCGGCCGAGTCCGGCAAGCCGGCCGATATCGCCGCCAAGATGGTCGAGGGCAGCGTGCAGAAGTACCTGAAGGAAGTCACGCTGTTCGGGCAGCCGTTCGTGAAGGACGACAAGCAGACCATCGAGCAATTGCTGAAGGCGAAGGGTGCATCGGTGCCGGCCTTCACGTTGTACATAGTGGGTGAGGGCATCGAGAAGAAGTCGACCGACTTCGCGGCCGAGGTGGCGGCGCAGGCCGCCGCCGCTGCAGCGCGCTAGACCCGACGCCGCGACCCGATGCCCCAGGCTGCCTTCAAGCGCATCCTCCTCAAGCTGTCCGGCGAAGCCCTGATGGGCGAGGACAGCTATGGCATCAACCGCGCCATGATCGAGCGCATCTGCGGCGAGATCGCGGATGTGGTGAACCTGGGCGTGGAAGTGGGCGTGGTCATCGGTGGCGGCAACATCTTCCGCGGCGTCGCACCCGGTGCCGCGGGGATGGACCGTGCCACGGCCGACTACATGGGCATGCTTGCGACCGTCATGAATGCCCTGGCGCTGCAGGACGCGATGCGGCGGGTCGGCTTGTCCGGCCGCGTGCAATCGGCGCTCAACATCGAGCAGGTGGCCGAGCCGTACATCCGTGGCAAGGCCATCCGCTATCTGGAAGAAGGCAAGGTGGTGATCTTCGCCGCCGGCACCGGCAACCCGTTCTTCACCACGGATACCGCGGCGGCATTGCGCGGCATGGAGATGAATGTCGACATCGTGCTGAAGGCGACCAAGGTGGACGGGGTCTACACCGACGATCCGAAGACCAACTCCAAGGCCACGCGCTACCAGCAGCTCACGTTCGACGAGGCCATCGTCAAGAACCTGAAGGTGATGGACGCCACCGCGCTCACCCTGTGCCGGGACCAGAAGCTGCCGATATGCGTGTTCAGCATCTTCAAGGCCGGGGCCTTGCGACGGGTGGTCCTGGGCGAGGACGAGGGCACGCGCGTACACGCGTGACTAGGCAAATCGAGGGGCAAGGGGACGACGCATGATCGCTGACGTCAAGAAAACCACCGAGCAGAAGATGCAGAAGTCGCTCGAGACGTTGAAGGCGGATCTCGGCAAGGTGCGCACTGGGCGGGCACACCCCGGGATTCTCGACCACGTGAAGGTCGACTATTACGGCAACCCGACACCCATCAACCAGGTGGCCAACGTGACGCTTATCGACGCCCGCACCATAGGCGTCGCGCCATTCGAGAAGAAGATGGCCCAGGCGATCGAGAAGGCGATACGAGAATCGGACCTGGGTCTCAACCCGGCCGCGGTGGGCGATCTGGTGCGCGTGCCGATGCCGGCACTCACCGAGGAGCGCCGCCGCGACCTGATCAAGGTCGTGAAGGGCGAGGCCGAGGACGCCCGTGTCGCGATCCGCAACGTGCGCCGCGAGGGCAACGATCACCTGAAGAAGCTGCTGAAGGACAAGACGGTGTCGGAGGACGAGGAACGCCGTGCCCAGGACGAGATCCAGAAGCTGACGGACCGCTACATCGCCGAGGTGGAAAAAGCGCTCGCGGCTAAGGAAGCGGAACTGCTCGCGGTATAGAGCCCTTGAGCAAGCCGTCCAGTTCGACACTCGACATCCCGGCCGTGGGTTCGGTCCCGCGGCACGTGGCCGTCATCATGGATGGCAACGGGCGTTGGGCGAAGCAGCGGTTCCTGCCGCGCGTCGCCGGTCACAAGCGCGGGGTGGAGGCGGTGCGCGAGGCGGTTCGATCCTGCGCCAAGGCCGGCGTCGAATACCTCACGCTGTTCGCGTTCTCCAGCGAGAACTGGCGCCGTCCGGCCGACGAGGTCTCGTTCCTGATGCAGTTGTTCGTCCGGGCACTGGAGCAGGAGGTCGCCCGGCTGCACGACAACGGCATCCGGTTGAAGATCGTGGGTGACCTGTCGGCGTTCGAGCCTCGCTTGACGCGGCTCATCGTCGAAGCGGAAAAGCTCACGGCCGGCAATGACGGCCTCACCCTTACCATCGCCGCGAACTACGGCGGCCGCTGGGACGTCCTGCAGGCGGTGAACCGGCTGTGCGCGGCGGACCCGTCGAAAGCCGGGCGCTACACCGAACAGGATCTGGCGCCGTGGCTCGCCATGAGCTTCGCGCCGGAACCGGATCTGTTCATCCGAACCGGCGGCGAGCAGCGCGTGAGCAATTTCCTGCTGTGGCATCTCGCCTACACCGAGCTGTATTTCACCGACACGCTCTGGCCGGATTTCGGCGAGGCGGAATTGGGCCGCGCCATCGAGTTCTACCGCACCCGCGAGCGGCGCTTCGGCCGCACCAGCGAACAGCTGGCGGTGCACGCTGACGCTGCAATCGCGCCGCGCCGCATCGCTTCGGACGCAGCGGGCCGTTGACCCGGCACCACTCGAGCCATGCTCCGGCAGCGCATCCTGACGGCGGCGGTAGTGTTGCTGGTAGCGCTGGCTGCGCTGTTCTGGTTTCCCAATGCCGCATGGTCGTCCTTCATCGCATTGGTGACGATGCTCGGTGCGTGGGAATGGGGGCGGTTGTCCGGCTGGGGAACTGTCGTGCGCATCGCCTACACCGCCTTGATCGGGGCGAGCTGTGCCGCGATCTTCACCATTTCGATGCAGCAGGCGGGTGCGGCGTGGCAGGCGAATTTCGACCTGGTGATCTTCGCGGCGGCCGTGGCGTTCTGGATCGGCGCAGCGCTGCCCTGGATCGCCTGGCGTTGGCGGCTGCGCAATCCGGTCGCGCTCGCCTTGGCGGGCTGGTGGGTGCTGGTGCCGGCATGGCTGGCGGCAACGCGCCTGCAGCTGCAGCCGGTGCTGCTGCTCAGTCTGCTCGTGATCATCTGGGTCGCCGACACGGCAGCCTACTTCGCCGGACGGCGCTTCGGCCGCAACAAGCTCGCACCGCTGGTGAGCCCGGGCAAGACCTGGGAAGGAGTGGCCGGGGCCTTTCTCGGGGTGATCCTCTATTTCATGGTGCTGGGTGCCTTGCGCATTCCCGTGCTGCCCGAATTGCTGCGCTGGCCGGTGGTGGGCGTGTTCTTCGCGATGACGGCGCTCGGCATCGTGGGTGATCTGTTCGAGTCCTGGATGAAGCGCGAGGCCGGCGTCAAGGATAGCGGGACCCTGCTGCCGGGACACGGCGGCGTGCTCGACCGCATCGATGCGCTGACCGCGAGCCTGCCGCTCGCCGGCCTGGCCGCGATCACCATCCTCGCTCCTTGACGGCATGCACGGCGTAGCGATCCTCGGTTCCACCGGCAGCATCGGCCGCAATACGCTCGATGTGATCGCCCGGCATCCGGACCGCTTCCGTGCGGTGGCGTTGTCGGCCCAGCGGCAGGTCGACGTGCTCTTCGACCAATGCATCGCCCATCGCCCGGACTTGGCCGCGGTCGTGGACGAAACCGCTGCCACCCGCCTGCGCGAGCGGCTGGCGCAGGCGGGCAGCCCCACCCGGGTCGTTGCCGGAGGTGCCGGATTGGAAGCGGTGGCTACGGCCGAAGGCGCGCAATCGGTGATGGCGGCGATCGTCGGCGCGGCCGGCCTGCGACCGGCTCTGGCGGCAGCCACGGCCGGCAAGCGCATCCTGCTCGCCAACAAGGAGGCGCTGGTGATGGCCGGTGCGGTGTTCATGGACGCGGTCCGGCGCGGCGGTGCCACGCTGCTGCCCATCGACAGCGAACACAACGCGGTGTTCCAGGCGCTGCCGCGCGGATACGCGGGCGATCTCCCTGCGGCCGGGGTACGGCGGATCCTCCTTACCGCCTCCGGTGGGCCGTTCCGGACCCTGCCCCTGGAGCAGTTTGCGGCCGTGACGCCCGACCAGGCCTGCGCCCATCCGAACTGGGTGATGGGCCGCAAGATCTCGGTGGATTCGGCCACCATGATGAACAAGGGCCTCGAAGTGATCGAGGCCCATTGGCTGTTCAACGCGCCGCCGTCGGCCATCGAAGTGGTGATCCATCCGCAGAGCGTGGTGCATTCGATGGTCGAGTACGTGGACGGCTCGGTCATCGCGCAACTCGGCAATCCCGACATGCGCACCCCGATCGCCCATGCGCTGGCTTTTCCGGAGCGCATCGAGTCGGGGTCCACGCGACTGGAACTCGCCGCGGTGGCGGCACTCAGTTTCGAGGCGCCGGATCCCGAACGTTTCCCGTGCGTCGGGCTCGCCTACCGTGCCCTCGAGCAGGGCGGTGCCGCCCCGGTGGCCCTCAATGCCGCTAACGAAGTTGCGGTGGCGCGGTTTCTGGATGGCGGTCTCGGTTTCGACCGCATCCCGGCGCTGGTCGAAGCGGTGCTCGCACGAACGCCGTCGGCCGCTGTCCATGACCTCGATGATGTCCTCGAGGTCGATGCGGGCGCCCGGCGTGCCGCAGCGGCCTGGCTAGACAAGAACAACGCCGTGCGCGCCGCCCCGGCGGCGCGCGCCGGCGGTTGAAGGGGAGTGAACCCATGAACATCGTTTCGACCGCAATCGCCTTCGTGGTGGCCCTCGGGCTGCTGATCGTGTTCCACGAACTCGGGCACTACCTCGTCGCCCGGCTCTGCGGCGTCAAGGTCCTGCGCTTCTCGGTGGGCTTCGGCGCCCCGATCTGGCAGCGCAAGCTCGGGCGCGACGGCACCGAGTGGGCGATCGGTGCCTTTCCGCTGGGCGGCTACGTGAAGATGCTGGACGAGCGTGAGGCCGCGGTCGCACCCTCAGAACTGCATCGTGCCTTCAACCGGCAGAACGTGTGGCGCCGCAGCGCCATCGTCGCCGCCGGGCCCATCGCGAATTTCCTGCTGGCGATCGCGCTGTACTGGGTGCTCTTCGTTCACGGCATGCCCGGCCTGCGTCCGGTGGTGGACGCGCCGCCCGCGGGTTCGGCGGCGGCAGCCGCGCGCTTCGAAACGGGCGACATCATCACTCGCGTCGGCACTGCGCGCGTCGACACCTGGCAGGACGTGCGCTGGCAACTGCTGAAGCACGCCATCAAGCGCGATTCGGTCACGGTGGAGGTGGAGGACGATGCGGGTGCCAAGGCACAGCGTACGCTCGACCTCGGCGGCCTCGACGCCGACGACCTCGATGCCGACTTCCTGCGGGCGATCGGCCTCGGTCGTTACCAGCCGGCAATCATCGGCATGGTGGAACCGGGCAGCGTGGCGGATCGCGCCGGGTTGCGCGCGGGCGATCAGATCGTCGGCATCGACGACGCGGCGGTCGCACGCTGGAGCGATTTCGTCTCCGTCATTCGCGAAAAGCCGGGTGTGGCCGTCGTGCTGCAGGTGGTCCGCGGCGCGGAAGACCTCGATATCACGGTGACCCCTGCAGCGAAGGACGAGGCGGGCAAGACCATCGGTCGCATCGGCGTGGGGCCGATCGACGGTCCGTCGGGGCTGCAGCGCTACACCATCCGGGGCGGCGTGGCGCCGCTCGAGGCGATCGGCGCCGCCGCGCGCGAGACCCTCGACAAGTCGGTGTTCACGCTGCAGATGCTGTGGGAGATGATCTTCGGCCGGGTATCGCCGAAGAATCTGAGCGGTCCGCTCACGATCGCGGACTATGCCGGCCAGTCGGCGCAGCTCGGTTGGATCTACTACCTCCAGTTCCTCGCCGTGATTTCCATCAGCCTGGGCGTCCTCAACCTGCTGCCGGTTCCGTTATTGGATGGTGGACACTTGATGTACTATTTCGCGGAGATCCTCAAGGGTAGTCCGGTGTCGGAGCGAACGCTCGAAATGGGGCAGCGGGTGGGGATGATCGTGCTGTTCGGCCTCATGGCGTTCGCCATCTACAACGACATCAACCGCCTGGTCGGCGGCTCCTAGCGGATGAAGCGTTCTCTTATCGCGGTACTGATCGCCCTCGCTTACGCACCGACCGCCCAAGGCTTCGAACCCTTCCAGATCCGCGACATCCGCGTCGAAGGCATTCAGCGCACCGACGCCGGTACCGTATTCAGCTATCTCCCCGTCAAGGTCGGCGACCAGATGACGGACGAGAAGGCCACGCAGTCGATCCGCCTGCTGTTCCAGACCGGCTTCTTCAAGGACGTGCAGATCGAAGCCGAGGACGGCGTACTCGTCATCGCGGTGCAGGAGCGGCCCGCCATCGCCTCCATCGACGTGCGCGGTTCGAAGGAGTTCGACAAGAAGAAGCTGCTGGAGATCATGCGGCAGGCCGGCCTGCAGGAAGGCCGCATCTTCGACCGCTCGATCCTGGAGCGCGCCAAGCAGGACCTGAAGAACCAGTACATCGCGCGCGGCAAGTACGGCGTGGACGTGCAGACCACGGTCAACCCGCTGGAGCGCAACCGGGTCGCGATCAACTTCAACATCGCCGAGGGCGAAGTCGCGAAGATCCGCGGCGTCAACATCGTCGGCAACAAGCGCTTCAAGGACAAGGAACTGCTCGACCTCATCGTGCTGCGCACGCCGGGGATGATGACGTGGTACACCAAGAACGACCAGTACTCGAAGCAGAAGCTCTCGGCCGACCTCGAGACGCTGCGTTCGTTCTACCTGAACCAGGGCTATCTCGAGTTCACCATCGATTCGACCCAGGTCGCGATCAGCCCGGACAAGCGCGAGGTGTTCATCACCATCAACGTGACCGAGGGCGAAAAGTACAAGGTGACCGACGTGCGCCTCGCTGGCGATCTGCTGCTGCCGGAGACCGAGATCCGCCGCCTCGTCAAGGTGCGGGCCGGCGACGTCTTCTCGCGCGAACGCCTGACCGAGTCCACCAAGCTCATCACCGATCGGCTCGGCAACGACGGGTACGCGTTCGCACAGGTCAATGCCGTACCGGACGTCAATCGCGAGAAGCGCGAAGTCGCGTTCACGCTGTACGTGGACCCGGGTCGGCGCGTGTACGTCCGCCGCATCAACATCAGCGGCAACCAGAACACCAAGGACGAGGTGATCCGCCGCGAGTTCCGGCAGATGGAAGGCGCCTGGTTCTCGCAGGAGAAGATCAACCGGTCGAAGGTGCGCGCCGATCGCCTGGGCTACTTCACCGAGGTGAACATCGACAACCCGGCGGTGCCCGGCACCAACGACCAGGTCGACGTCAACATGAACGTGAAGGAGCGCCCCACGGGCAGCGTCACGTTCGGCGCCGGCGTGTCGAGCGCGGAGCGGATCATCCTGTCGGGCTCCATCTCGCAGCAGAACGCGTTCGGCACCGGCAATGCCTTGTCGTTGTCGTTGCAGACCGGCCGCATCAACCGCATCCTGGCCCTGTCCTACACCAACCCGTACTGGACCGACGACGGCGTCAGCCGCGGCTTCGACCTGTACTCGCGGCGGTTCAACCCGACGGTGCTGCGCTCGTCGAGCTACATCACCAACACCGACGGCGGTGGCGTGCGCTTCGGGGTGCCGATCTCGGAACTGGACACCGTCAACTATGGCCTCGCGCTCGAGAACACCGAGATCCAGACCTTCTCCAACAGTGCCCAGCGCATCAAGGATTTCGTGAACACCTTCGGGTCGACCAACCTCGGCATCATCGGGACGGTCGGCTGGGCTCGCGACGGTCGCGACAGCACCATCGCGCCGACCCGCGGCACCTTGCAGCGGGTCACTCTCGAATCCGGGCTGCCGGGCGGCGATCTGCGCTACTACAAGCTCGGCTACAAGGCGCAGCACTACATCCCGGTGACGCGCAATACCACCCTTCAGATCGGTGGCGAGATCGGCTACGCCGACGGCATGGGGGACCTGCCGTTGCCGTTCTACAAGAACTACTACGCGGGCGGCGTGAACAGCGTGCGCGGCTACGCGACTTTCTCGCTGGGCCCGCGCGACGAGTTCGGCTTCTCGACCGGCGGGCCGCGGCTGCTGCTGGGCAACATCGAGTACTACTTTCCGTTTCCCGGGGCCGGCAAGGACAACAGCCTGAGACTGTCGACTTTCTTCGACGCCGGTATGGTGGATAATACGTACAGCAGCGAATTCCTGCGCTACTCGGTGGGTCTGTCGCTCAACTGGTTCTCGCCGGTGGGTCCGCTCAAGCTGAGTTTCGGCTTCCCGATCCGTTCCAAGGAAGGCGACCGCCTGCAGCGCATCCAGTTCACCCTCGGTACCATTTTCTGACGACCCGGCGGTGGTGTCGATTCGACGGCCCGACGCCGGGATGAGCACTACGGAGACCACCACAGTGAAATTGCTTGCCCCGCTGTTCTTCGCCCTCGCGCTGATGCCGGCGCTCGCGTTCGCCCAGGCGGGCGATCTGAAGGACATCAAGATCGGTTTCGTGTCGATCGAGCGCATCCTCAAGGACTCGCCGCCCGCGGTGAAGGCCAACAAGAAGCTCGAGAAGGAGTTCCAGGCGCGCGGCCAGGAGATCGAGAAGCTCGCCAAGCAGGCGCGCGAACTGCAGGCGGTGCTCGAGAAGGAAAGCGTCACCATGTCGGAGAGCGACCGGCGCACCAAGGAAGGCGAACTCGGGCGTTTGAACCGCGACCTGCAGCGGCTGCAGCGCGAATTCCGCGAAGAGCTCAACCTGCGACGCAACGAGGAATTCCAGCAGATCATCGAGCGGGCGAACAAGGTCGTGCAGCAGATCGCCGAAGCCGAGAAGTTCGATCTGATCCTGCAGGAGGCCGTGTTTCGCAGCCCGCGCATCGACATTACCGAAAAGGTCCTGAAGGCGCTCACCGACAAGTGATCGGTGCTTGAAGGGGCGGCCGCCGGTACCCACATGAACGCTGCGCATCCGCCCTATACCCTCGAACAGATTGTCGCCCGCCTCGGCGGGGAACTCATCGGTCCGCCGCACATCTCGGTCCGGCAGGTGGCCCCCCTGGACCAGGCGGGTCCGGAGGATCTGTCCTTCCTGACCGGCGGTAAGTACCGCCGACTGCTGGAGGGGACGCGGGCGGCCGCGGTCATTCTCGGCACGGCCGACCGCGACAGCACCGAGCGGCCGCGTATAGTCAGCACCAACCCGTACGCCTATCTCGCGCGCGCCTCGGCTTTGCTCAATCCGGCGGCGCCGGTCGAGCCGGGCATTCACGCTACGGCCGTGGTCGATCCCCGGGCGAGCGTGGCGGCGAGCGCGTCGATCGGTCCTTGCGTGACGGTGGGCGCCGGCGCCACGATCGGCGAGCGCGCCGTGATCGGTGCCGGGTGCGCCATCGGGACTGACGCATCCATCGGCGCGGATACGCGGCTCCATGCCAACGTCGTCGTCTATCCGGGTTGCCGCGTCGGTGCGCGAGGCATCCTGCATTCCGGTGTCGTGATCGGCGGTGACGGCTTCGGCATCGCCGAGGAGGATGGCCGCTGGATCAAGGTGCCGCAGGTGGGGCGGGCGATCCTCGGGGACGACGTCGAGATCGGTGCCAACACCACGGTGGATCGCGGAGCGCTGGGCGACACCGTGATCGAGGACGGCGTCAAGATGGACAACCTGATCCAGATCGCGCACAACGTCGTCGTCGGTGCGCATACCGCCATCGCCGCCTGCGCCGGCATCGCGGGCTCGGCCCGCATTGGCCGGCAGTGCCGCATTGGCGGAGCCGCCATGATCCACGGCCATATCGAAATCTGCGACCACGCGATCGTCGGAGCCGGTACGATGGTGCGCAAGAGCATCACCGAACCGGGTATCTACGATGGTTTCTTTCCCAGTCTGCCGCACCGCGAATGGATGAAGAACCTCGCACAGTTCAACCGCCTGCACGAACTCGGCCGCACCGTGCAGGAACTCAAGGCAAGGCTCGAGGCGCTCGAAGGGAAAGCCAAGTGAACGCGATGGAAATCCATCAGATCCTGCAGTATCTGCCGCACCGGTATCCCTTCCTGCTGGTCGATCGGGTGCTGTCCTGCGAACCGGGCAAGGAGATCACGGCGCTCAAGAACGTGACCATCAACGAGCCGTTCTTCGCCGGCCACTTCCCCCACTACAAGGTCATGCCGGGGGTGCTGATAGTCGAGGCGCTGGCACAGGCTGCAGCCATCCTGTCGTTCAAGACGGTGGACTCGAAGGCCGACGAGAACTCGGTGTACTACTTCGTCGGCATCGACAACGCCCGGTTCAAGAAGCCGGTGGGGGCGGGCGACCAGCTCATCCTGACCGCGCGCCTGGAGCGGCAGCTGCGCGGCATCTGGAAGTTCAACGCCGAGGCCAAGGTGGACGGCGTACTGGTTGCCGAGGCCGGGCTGATGTGCACCATGAGGGACATCTCTTCCATCGTCCGCTCATGATTCACCCTACTGCCATCGTGCATCCCGCCGCCGAGCTCGGTCCGGGCGTGTCGGTGGGCCCCTATGCGGTGATCGGCGAACATGTGGTCATCGGGGCGGGCACATCGATCGGCGCCCACGCCGTGGTGACCGGCCATACGACGATCGGGCGCGACAACCGCATCTTCCAGTTCACGTCCGTGGGTGACGAACCCCAGGACAAGAAGTACGCGGGCGAACCGACCGGCCTCACCATCGGCGATCGCAACACGATCCGCGAGTTCTGCACCTTGAATTGCGGCACCGTGCAGGACGCCGGCGTGACCCGGGTCGGCAACGACAACTGGATCATGGCCTATGTGCACGTAGCCCACGACTGCGTGGTGGGTGACCACGTCATCATGGCCAACTGCACCCAGCTCGCGGGGCATGTGCACGTGGGCGACTGGGCGATCCTCGCCGGCTTCACCGGGGCGCATCAGTTCTGCCGCATCGGGGCCCACGCGATGACGGCCATCGCGACCGTGCTGGTGCACGACCTGCCGCCCTACGTGATGGCGCAGGGTGATACCGCCAAGGCCCATGGCATCAACGCCGAAGGACTCAAGCGCCGCGGCTTCAGCGCCGAGGCGATCGCCGGCATCCGCCGAGCATACAAGACGCTGTATCGATCGGGTCTCACGCTCGACGAAGCGCGCGCCGCGCTCGCCGGGCAGGTTGCCGAGTGTCCGGAAGTCGGGGTGATGGCTGAGTTCCTCGAACGGACGACACGCGGCATAGTCCGGTAGATTCGCCATGGAGCGGCAGGTGCGCGTGGCCATGGTGGCGGGCGAAGCATCCGGTGATCTCATCGCCGCGCCGTTGATCGAGGCACTGAAGGCACGGTTGCCCGGCGCGCGCTTCTTCGGCATCGGCGGCCCCAGGATGCAGGCGGCGGGATTCGACACCTGGTTCGACATGGAAACTCTGGCGGTACGCGGCTATGTCGAAGCGGCACGCAGCATTCCGCGCATCCTGTCGATCAGGGGGCAAGTGAAGTCGCGACTGCTCGACGATCCACCGGATCTCTTCGTCGGGATCGATGCGCCTGACTTCAATCTCGGGCTCGAAGAGCGCCTGCGCGGCGCCCGCATTCCCACGGCTCACTATGTCGGGCCGTCGATCTGGGCCTGGCGCGGCGAGCGCATCCACAAGGTGAAGCGCGCAGCCGACCGGGTGCTGGCGCTGTTTCCGTTCGAACCCGCGATCTACGAGAAGGCCGGGATCCCGGTCACCTTCGTCGGCCATCCGCTGGCCGACGAGGTTCCCGAAGTCCCCGATCGCGATCTCGCGCGGGAGCAGTTCCGGTTGCCGCTCAACGCGCCCGTGTTCGCGCTGTTGCCGGGCAGCCGCCGCGGTGAACTCGAGCAGCACGCCGGCCTGTTTCTGGAAACGGCCAAGCTCATCCAGCAGCAGTTGCCCGACGCGCGGTTCCTGGTGCCGCTCACCAGCCGCGCGACCCGCACCCAGTTCGAGGTTGCCCAGTACGAACACAAGGCCGAGGACCTGCCGCTCACCATCCTGTTCGGCCATTCGCAGATGGCGATGACGGCGGCCGACGTGGTGCTCGTGGCTTCCGGCACGGCGACTCTCGAGGCCGCCTTGATGCGCCGGCCCATGGTCATCACCTACCGCGTGCCGAAGCTCACCTGGCACCTCATGTGGCCGCGGCGCCTGCTGCCGTACGTCGGGTTGCCCAATGTTCTCGCGGAGCGCTTCGTCGTGCCCGAGATTCTCCAGGACGAGGCAACGCCGCCCAATCTGGCGCAAGCGTTGCTCAATCAGCTGCGCGACAAGGTGGTGCGCGAGCGCCAGGAGCGGCAGTTCGACGCGATCTACCAGTCGCTGCGGCAGGGTGCAGCCGAGCGTGCCGCGGACGCCTTGCTGCCGATGCTGGAGGCGCGCCGCGCCGGTCCCGCGCAGGTGTCCCTGACGCTGCCACAGGGCTCGCGGCCGTGACGCCGGTCCCGCTGCTGGTGGCGGGCGTGGACGAGGCTGGACGCGGTCCGCTGGCGGGGCCTGTCGTGGCCGCCTGCGTGGTGCTCGATCCGGCCCACCCGATCCCGGGGCTGGCCGACTCCAAGCAGCTCTCGCCGCGCCGGCGCGAAGTTCTCGCGATCGAGATTCGCGAGCACGCGCTGGCGTGGGCCGTCGCCTCGGCCAGCCCGACCGAGATCGACGAGTACAACATCCTGCGTGCGACCCTGTTGGCCATGGCGCGGGCCATCGAAGCGCTGGGTCTGGCACCGGACGAGGTGCTGGTGGACGGCCTGCACTGTCCGCCCGTGGCATGCCGCGCGCGCGCCGTGGTGAAGGGCGATGCAACGGTACCATCGATCAGCGCGGCGTCGATCCTCGCCAAGACCGATCGCGACGCCATGATGGATACGCTGCATGCGAGCTTTCCCGCGTATGGATTCGATCGGCATCGCGGCTACCCGACACCGGAACACGTCGAGGCCCTGCGCCGCCTGGGGCCGATCGATGCCCATCGACGGAGCTTCGCGCCGGTGCGCGAGGCGCTCGCGCTCACGCGATAGCGACCATGGATATCGCTCGCTGGCTGCACCTGCTGGGCGTTGCCGTCTGGGTCGGCGGCATGTTCTTCGCCTACATGGCATTGCGGCCGGCGGCCGTCGCGGTGCTCGAACCGCCGTTGCGACTGCCGCTGTGGCACCAGACCCTGCGCCGTTTCTTCCTGTGGGTGTGGGTGGCGGTGGTGCTGATCCTGGTTTCCGGCCTGCACATGATCGCCGCGCTCGGAGGCCGCGACGCGCCGGCCTATGCCTGGATCATGCTGGTGATCGGGATCGTGATGATGCTGATCTTCGCCCACGTGTTCTTTGCGGCGTTCCGGCGGCTCGAACGCGCCGTGGCCGCCGCCGACTGGAAGGCCGGCGGTGCGGCGCTGGGTCAGATCCGCAAGCTGGTGGGGCTCAACCTGATCCTGGGTCTGATCACCATCACGGTCGCGACCGTGGGCAGAATGCTTTGACGCTTTCAACACGAAGGACGCAAAGGACACGAAGTAACACGAAGGAAACCAGGAGTAGCAGTCCTTCGTGAACCTTCGTGTCCTTTGTGGTGAATGCGGTTGCCTTGACCTAAAAGCTCTGCCGGTGCAACTGACCCTGGTGCACGATGGTCGCGGCCAGCTCCTCGATGGACCGGTTGGTGGCATCTAGGAACGGAATGCCTTCTTCCCGCATGAGCATCTCGGCCCGGTCGATTTCGTATTGGCAGTTGTCGAGCTGCGCGTAGCGGCTGTTCGGCCGCCGCTCGTTGCGGATGTGCGCGAGGCGTGGCGCCGTGATGGTGAGTCCGAAGAGCTTGCGCCGGTACTTGTTCAAGCGCGCCGGCAGCTTCATGTCCTGGAAGTCTTCCGGGATCAGTGGATAGTTCGCCGCACGAATGCCGTACTGCAGACCCATGTAGAGGCACGTGGGCGTCTTGCCCGAGCGTGAAACGCCCACGAGGATCACGTCGGCCTCGTGCAATTCCTTGGTCGACACGCCGTCGTCGTGAGCCAGGCAGAAGTTCACCGCCTCGATGCGCGAGTGATACTCGTTGGTGTTGCGCACGCGGTGCGACCGGCCGATCTCGAGGCTGTGGCGCACGCCGAGCTCCTGCTCCATGGGCGAGATGAACACCTGGAAGCAATCGAGGTAGAGCGCACGCGCGCCAGCGATGACCGCGCTCACTTCCGGGTCCACCAGGGTGCTGAACACGAGCGGCCGCTGGTCGTTCTCGAGCGCTGCTTCGTTGATCTGCCGGACCGCCGCATTGGCCCGTTCCACCGAATCGACGAAGGGCAGGGTGGTTTCCTTGAACTGCACGTCCTCGAACTGGGCGAGCAGGCTGTGCCCGAGCATCTCGGCGGTGATGCCGGTACGGTCGGACACGAAGAAGGCGTGGCGTAGACCTGTGGGCTCCATCGTGCTGCGCTGCAATACGTTGTTCGGTAACATAGCAGTTTTTGTCGCACCCGATCAAACGCGGTTGCAGGGGGAGATTCCTGATGAGCAGTGCAACGCCGTACGTCCTGGCCTTCGAACAACTGCGCATGAGCGACGTCGACAAGGTCGGCGGCAAGAATGCCTCGCTCGGAGAAATGATCAGCGAGCTGGCCCAGGCAGGCGTCCGGGTTCCCGGCGGCTTCGCCACCACGGCGGCCGCGTTCCAGGATTTCCTGACCGCCGACGGTCTCGGCGCCCGCATCGAACGGGAGATGGAAGGTCTCGACGTCGACGACGTCGTGAAGCTCGCGGCCACCGGCAAGCGCATCCGCGAATGGATCGCCGCCGCGCCGCTGCCGCAACGGCTGCACGACGACATCGCCCAGGGCTACGCGAAGCTCTCGGACGGCGAGCCGGCGGCAGTCGCCGTGCGCTCCTCCGCTACCGCCGAGGACCTGCCCGATGCGTCCTTTGCCGGGCAGCAGGAGACCTTCCTCAACATCCGCGGTATCGAGCATGTCATCGATGCCGTGCGCCACACCTTCGCATCGCTCTACAACGATCGGGCGATCGCGTATCGGGTCCACAAGGGCTTCGTCCACGCCAACGTGGCGTTGTCGTGCGGCATCCAGCGCATGGTGCGCTCGGACCTGGGATCGAGCGGCGTCATGTTCACCATCGACACCGAGTCGGGCTTCGACCGGGTCGTGTTCATCACCGCGGCCTATGGGCTCGGCGAGACGGTCGTGCAGGGTGCCGTCAATCCCGACGAGTTCTACGTCTGGAAAACCGGCCTCGAGACCGGCCGGCCCGCCATCCTGCGGCGCAGCCTCGGCGCCAAGGCCATCAAGATGGTCTTCACCGACCGCGAGCAGGCCGGGCATTCCGTGGCCACGGTGCCGGTGCCCGAAGCCGACCGGCGCCGCTTCGCGATCAGCGATGCGGAGGTCGAGGAACTCGGGCGCTATGCGCTCATCATCGAGAAGCATTACGGCCGTCCCATGGACATCGAGTGGGGGCGCGATGGCGGCGACGGCAAGATCTACATCCTGCAGGCCCGGCCCGAGACGGTGCAGTCGAACGCCGGCGTCGAGACGCAGCAGCGCTTCCGCCTGAAGAGCCGCTCGGAGATCCTGTCCACCGGACGGGCCATCGGCAACCGCGTGGGCATCGGTGTCGTCCGGATGATCCGCGACACCGCCGAGATGGATCGCGTGCGCCCGGGCGACGTGCTGGTGACCGACATGACCGACCCCGACTGGGAACCGGTGATGAAGCGTGCGGCGGCCATCGTGACCAACCGCGGTGGGCGGACCTGCCACGCGGCCATCATCGCGCGTGAGCTGGGCATCCCGGCCGTCGTGGGTTGCGGCGATGCCACCCAGGTCCTGCGCGACGGCATGGAAGTGACCGTCTCCTGCACCGAGGGCGACACCGGATTCGTCTACCGGGGCAAGCTCGAGGTGGAAGTGACCGACCTCTCGGTGTCCGCCATGCCGGAGCCGCCGGTCGGGATCTACATGAACGTCGGCAACCCCGAACTCGCCTTCGAGTTCGCGCGGCTGCCCAACGGCGGCATCGGTCTCGCGCGCCTGGAGTTCATCATCGCCCGCATGATCGGCGTGCACCCGAAGGCGGTGCTGGCCTATCCGGATGTGCCGATGGACGTGAAGGCGGTCATCGAATCGCACGCGGCGGCCTACGGCGACCCGGTCAAGTTCTACGTCGAGAAGCTTACCGAGGGCATTGCCACTCTCGCGGCGGCCTTCTTCCCGAAGCCGGTGATCGTGCGGCTGTCGGACTTCAAGTCGAACGAGTACTCGAGCCTCGTGGGCGGCAAGAAGTACGAACCGGACGAGGAGAACCCGATGCTGGGTTTTCGCGGTGCTTCGCGCTACATCGCCTCGAGCTTTCGCGAGTGCTTCGAGCTCGAATGCCGGGCATTGCGGAAAGTGCGCGACGACATGGGACTCACCAACGTGCAGGTCATGGTGCCCTTCGTCCGTAACGTGGACGAAGCGAAGCGGGTGGTGTCGCTGCTTGCCGACAATGGACTGGCGCGCGGCTCCAACGGGCTGAAGCTCATCATGATGTGCGAAATCCCGTCCAACGCCTTGCTGGCGGAAGAGTTTCTGGAGCACTTCGACGGTTATTCCATCGGCTCGAACGACCTCACGCAGCTGACTCTGGGGCTTGATCGCGACTCGGGCATCGTCGCGGATGCGTTCGACGAGCGCGATCCGGCGGTGAAGAAGCTGCTGGGTATGGCGATCAAGGCCTGCCGCGCGCGCGGCAAGTACGTGGGCATCTGCGGACAGGGGCCGTCCGATCACCCCGATCTTGCGCAATGGCTGGTGGAGCAGGGCATCGACACCATCTCGCTCAACCCGGACACCGTGGTCGACACCTGGCTCTACCTCGCGAAGACCGTGGGCGGCCCCAAGCCGAAGCACGCCTGACGATGCCGCGCGCAGGAAGTTTTCGAGTATCATGCGGGCAATCGTGATGGCGAGTCGCGCATGACCAAATACGTGTTTGTCACAGGCGGTGTGGTCTCCTCCCTGGGCAAAGGAATCGCCGCCGCGTCGCTCGCCGCCATCCTCGAATCGCGCGGCATCAAGCTCACGATGCTGAAGCTCGATCCGTACATCAACGTCGATCCGGGCACCATGAGCCCGTTCCAGCACGGCGAGGTGTTCGTGACCGACGACGGCGCGGAAACCGACCTCGACCTCGGCCACTACGAGCGCTTCGTCAGCGCGCGCATGTCGAAGCGCAACAACTTCACCTCCGGCCAGATCTACGAGAGCGTGATCAAGAAGGAGCGCCGCGGCGACTACCTGGGCGGCACCGTGCAGGTGATCCCGCACATCACCGACGAGATCAAGAGCTTCATCCGTGCCGGGGCCGGCGATGCCGACGTGGCCATCGTCGAGATCGGCGGGACCGTGGGCGACATCGAATCGCTGCCGTTCCTCGAGGCGATCCGGCAGATGAGCCTGCAGCTCGGCCGCAACAACACCTGCTTCATCCACCTCACGCTGGTCCCCTACATCCCGTCCGCCGGCGAGATCAAGACCAAGCCGACCCAGCACTCGGTCAAGGAGCTGCGCGAGATCGGTATCCAGCCCGACGTGGTCCTGTGCCGCGCCGATCGCTGGCTGCCCGACGACGAACGCCGCAAGATCGCGCTCTTCACCAACGTCGAGGAGCGGGCAGTCATCTCGGCGATCGACGTGGACTGTATCTACAAGATCCCGAGCAACCTGCATTCGCAGGGCCTGGACGACATCGTGCTGAAGAAGCTCGAGATCGACGCGCGGCCCGCCAACCTGGCGGAATGGGAGCGCCTGGTCTTCCAGCTCGAGCACCCGAAGCGCAGCGTCAACGTGGCGCTGGTGGGCAAGTACGTCGACCTGACCGAGTCCTACAAGTCGCTGTCCGAGGCGCTGACCCACGCGGGCATCCATACCGGGTCGAAGATCAACATCCACTACATCGACTCGGAAAAGATCGTCGATGACGGCGCGTCCCTGCTGGCAGGCATGGACGCGATCCTCGTGCCGGGCGGCTTCGGCAAGCGCGGAGTGGAAGGCAAGATCCGCGCGATCCGCTACGCGCGCGAAAACCGCGTGCCGTACCTCGGCATCTGCCTCGGCATGCAGCTCGCCGTGATCGAATACTCACGCCACGTGGCCGGCATGCCGGGGGCCCACAGTACCGAGTTCGATCCGGCCACGCCGTTTCCCGTCGTTGCCCTGATCCACGAATGGGTCAATCGCGACGGCCGCGTCGAGCAGCGCGACGAACACTCCGACCTCGGCGGCACCATGCGCCTCGGCGGCCAGGATGCCGAGTTGCTGCCCGGCACGCTGGCACGCCAGATCTACGGCGGCGCGCGCATCTTCGAGCGGCACCGCCATCGATACGAGGTCAACAACCATTACGTGCCGCGGCTGCAGCAGGCCGGCATGCGTTTCAGCGGCCTGTCCATGGACAAGGAACGCCTGACCGAGATGATCGAGCTGCCCGGTCACCCGTGGTTCGTCGCTTGCCAGTTCCACCCCGAGTTCACCTCGACGCCACGAGGCGGTCATCCGCTGTTCAAGGCCTTCATCGAGGCCGCGGCGCGCTTCGCGGCGGGCGAGACCGAAGTGCCACAGGCGGCAGTGCCGACGGAAGAGCAGGTCGCACCGTGAAACTGTGCGGGTTCGAGGCCGGCCTCGAGCATCCGCTGTTCCTCATCTCCGGCCCCTGCGTGGTGGAATCGCGCGATTTGGTCATGGACGTGGCGGGACAACTGAAGGAGCTCTGCCGGGAATTCGAAGTCCCGTTCATCTTCAAGGCGTCCTACGACAAGGCCAATCGCAGCTCCGGCGGTTCGTTCCGGGGCTTGGGCGTGGACAAGGGTCTCGAGATCCTCGCCGACGTGCGCAAGACCATCGGGGTTCCGGTGCTGACCGACGTGCATGCGGAAGACGAACTCGCGGCGGCCGCGGCTGCCGTGGACGTGCTGCAGACGCCGGCGTTCCTGTGCCGTCAGACCGATTTCATCCGCGCTGCCGCTTCCACGGGCCGCCCGGTGAACATCAAGAAGGGCCAGTTCCTGTCGCCCTGGGAGATGAAGAACGTCGTGACCAAGGCGCGGGATGCCAGCGGCACCGACAACATCCTGGTGTGCGAGCGCGGCTTCACCTTCGGCTACAACAACCTCGTTTCGGACATGCGCGGCCTCATGGTGATGCGCGAGACCGGTTGCCCGGTCGTCTTCGACGCCACCCACTCGGTGCAGTTGCCGGGCGGGCAGGGCAGTGCCAGCGGCGGGCAGCGCGAGTTCGTACCGGTGCTGGCGCGGGCCGCGGTCGCGTCGGGTGTGGCCGGCGTGTTCATGGAAACCCACCCCAATCCCGCGAAGGCATTGTCGGACGGGCCGAACGCCTGGCCCTTGCAGCACATGCGTGCGCTGCTCGGCACGCTGAAGGAAATCGATCAACTGGTGAAGCGCCGCGGTTTCGCCGAAGACCTCATCACGGCCGCCGCGAGCGCGAAGTCCGCCACCGCTCCCGCCACCTGACCAGGAAACAACAACGATGAGTTCGATCGTCGACGTCGTCGCGCGTGAAATCCTCGATTCGCGCGGCAATCCGACCGTGGAAGCCGACGTGCTGCTCGAGTCGGGTGTCAGCGGCCGCGCGGCCGTGCCCTCCGGTGCCTCGACCGGCACGCGCGAAGCGATCGAACTGCGCGACGGCGACAAGGGCCGCTACGGCGGCAAGGGCGTACTCAAAGCCGTCGAGAACATCAACACCGAGATCTGCGAAGCGATCATCGGCCTGGATGCCTCGGAGCAGGCGTTCATCGACGAGACCCTGATCGGCCTCGACGGCACCGACAACAAGTCGCGCCTCGGTGCCAATGCAATGCTGGCCGTGTCGCTCGCCGTGGCGAAGGCTGCGGCCGAGGAATCGGGACTGCCGTTGTACCGGTATCTCGGCGGTTCCGGACGCATGCAGCTGCCGGTGCCGATGATGAACGTCATCAACGGCGGTGCGCACGCGAACAACAGCCTCGACCTGCAGGAGTTCATGGTGATCCCGGTCGGGCTGCCCAACTTCCACGACGCGCTGCGCTGCGGTGCGGAGATCTTCCAGACGCTGAAGAAGCTGATCGATGCCCGCGGCATGCCGACCACAGTCGGCGACGAGGGCGGCTTCGCACCGAGCCTGAAGCGCAACGAAGAGGCGCTCACGCTCATCATGGAAGCGATCGACGCGGCCGGGTACAAGGCCGGCGATCAGGTGGTGATCGGCCTCGATTGCGCCGCCTCCGAGTTCTACAAGAACGGCCGCTACCAGATCGAGGCCGAGGGGCTGCAGTTGACCTCCGCCGAGTTCGTCGACTATCTGGCGGCATGGACCTCGAAGTATCCGATCCTCAGCATCGAAGACGGCATGGCCGAGGACGACTGGGACGGCTGGAAGCTCCTGACCGACCGCCTGGGCCGCGGCATCCAGCTCGTGGGGGACGACGTGTTCGTCACCAACACCAGGATCCTGCGCGAAGGCATCCGCCGCGGCATCGGCAACTCGATCCTGATCAAGATCAACCAGATCGGGACTCTCACCGAGACCTTCGCCGCCATCGAGATGGCGAAGCGCGCTGGCTATACTTCAGTGGTTTCGCACCGCTCGGGCGAAACCGAGGACACCGTCATCGCCGACATCGCCGTGGCCACCAACGCGCTGCAGATCAAGACCGGTTCGCTGTCCCGCTCCGACCGCCTGGCGAAGTACAACCAGCTGCTGCGCATCGAAGAAGACCTCGGCGACTCGGCGAGCTACGCCGGCCGCGATGCGTTCTATCACCTTGCGTAGGCTCGGCGGCGGCCCATGCGGTTCCTGACCATCGGGCTGGTCGTGGCGATCGTGCTCTT
Source organism: Burkholderiales bacterium (assembly GCA_019747905.1). Classification (GTDB taxonomy): domain Bacteria; phylum Pseudomonadota; class Gammaproteobacteria; order Burkholderiales. The sequence goes on along the minus strand of JAIEQG010000034.1, from coordinate 67,404 downwards.
GCAGAACCCGCTGTGGTTCGGCAAGGGCGGCTGGCTCCGGGTGCACGACTTGAGCGAACAGGTCGCGGCGCAGCGCGTGAAGAACGAGGAACTGCGCAGCCGCAACGCCGCGCTCGATGCCGAAGTGCGCGATCTGAAGCAGGGCTACGACGCGATCGAAGAGCGGGCGCGGGCCGAACTCGGCATGATCCGTCAGGACGAGCTCTTCTTCCAGGTACTCGGCTCGGCTCCCGCTACCAAGCGCTGAAATCAGCCGCCGCCGGGCTGTCCCGAGGGAACTGGCCCCTGGGGGCAAGGCCGCAGACCCATCGGAGGGACGTTCACTCCAGCGCGCGCTCGGCGCGGGCAAGGTCCTCGGGCGTGTTGATGTTGTCAAAGGCATGCTCGGCCCCGTCGAACACGACGTGCACGGCACCGATCTCGCTGTGCCATTCGTCCACCTTGCGCCCGCCGGCTGCGAGAAATCCATCGAGCGTCGGCAGTACCGACCGGCGGTAGAGTGCGAAGACCGGTTGGGTCCTGCCACCACTCGAGGCCACGGCCGCGGAGGTGTCGCCTTCGAGCAAGGCTGACAGCAGCCGTGCAACGAGATCGGCGGGCAGCCCCGGCGCATCGCAGGGCACCGTGACCACGAGCCCGTGAGCCGCTCGCGCCAGGCCACAGCGGACACCGGCCAGTGGCCCCGGGAATCCGTCGATGTCGTCCTCGACGACCTCGGGGCCGAATGCGCGATACGCAGCGAGACTGCGATTGGCGTTGATGAGCACCTGGTCTACCTGGGGGGTGAGCCGATCCAGCACGTGCGCCACCAGCGGCCGGCCGCGCAGCAGCACGAGACCCTTGTCGGCACCGCCCATGCGTCGCGCCCGGCCGCCGCAGAGGACCACGCCGGTAACGAGCGGCCGCGGTGGCGATCTCATGCGCAGGCTCCGGACACCCGGCCGGTCTGTTCCCCTGCGGCCATCCCCGGTATCATCGCCGCCGGTCTATGCCCTTGGGCCATTTGCAAAATTTTTCCTATGACACGAATCCGGACCGTTGGATCAGGGCACAGCCCGACCGATGACGAGGTCTTGAAGGTTCGCGCCACACTACAACAAACGAGCAGAGGAGCCTGACGGCATGGCCGGATTTCTCGACAAGGAGCGCACCATCGCTCGCCCCGGTTTCAACCGGTGGCTCGTGCCGCCCGCGGCACTCTGTATCCATCTTTGCATCGGCATGGCGTACGGATTCTCCGTCTTCTGGATCCCGCTCACCAAGGCACTGGGCATCACCAAACCGATCGCATGTCCGGCAGACATGAGCTGGTTCGAGAAGTTGTACACGACCGCGTGCGACTGGGACAAGCCGATGCTCGGCTGGATGTACACGCTGTTCTTCGTCTTCCTCGGCTCGAGCGCGGCGTTGTGGGGCGGCTGGCTGGAGCGGGCAGGCCCGCGACGTGCCGGCATGGTCTCGGCTCTCTGCTGGTGCGGCGGCCTGGTGCTCTCCGCCGTCGGCGTGATGAATCACCAGCTCTGGGCCATGTGGCTCGGGTCCGGTGTGATCGGCGGCATCGGTCTCGGCCTGGGTTACATCTCGCCGGTATCGACGCTGATCAAGTGGTTCCCGGACCGTCGCGGCATGGCCACGGGCATGGCGATCATGGGCTTCGGCGGCGGCGCGATGATCGGCTCGCCCCTCGCCGACATGCTGATGCGCTTCTACGCGACACCGACATCGGTGGGCGTGTGGCAGACCTTCCTTACCATGGCCGCGATCTATCTGGTCTTCATGGTGATCGGTGCGCTCTCCTACCGCGTGCCGCCGAGCGGCTGGAAGCCCGAGGGCTGGACCCCGCCGCAGTCGCAGATGGACAACGCGATGATCACCAAGCGCCACGTGCATCTCAACAAGGCCTGGCGCACGCCGCAGTTCTGGCTGCTGTGGGGCATCCTGTGCCTCAACGTCTCCGCGGGCATCGGCGTGATCGGCATGGCCTCCCCCATGCTGCAGGAGATCTTCGCCGGGAAGTTGATCGGCCTGGATCTCAAGTTCGACCAGCTCGACAAGGATCAACTGCTGCAGGTGGCGGCGATCGCCGCAGGCTTCACCGGGTTGCTCAGCCTGTTCAACATCGGCGGGCGGATCGTCTGGGCTTCGGCATCCGACTACATCGGCCGCAAGGCGACCTATTTCGTCTTCTTCGTGCTGGGCTTCGTGCTCTATGCGTACGCACCTTCGGCGGGACAGGCGGGCAGCGTGGCGCTGTACGTGGGGATCTTCTGCATCATCCTCACCATGTACGGCGGGGGCTTCGCGACCATTCCGGCCTACCTCGCCGACATGTTCGGCACGCAGATGGTCGGGGCCATTCACGGCCGGCTGCTCACCGCATGGTCGGCGGCGGGCATCCTCGGTCCGGTCCTGGTCAACTACATCAACGACGCGCAGATCAAGTCCGGGGTACCCAAGGCGCAGGCCTACGACACCACGATGTATGTCCTGGCCGGATTGCTGGTCGGCGGCTTTATCTGCAACCTGCTGGTGCGACCGGTGGCCGCCAAGTGGTTCATGACCGACGAGGAACTCGCCGCGGAACGCAAGCTTGCGCACGAGCGGGCCGCTGCAGCGGATGCGGCCACCGCGGCTAGTGCCGCCGGTGGCCCCGGAGGTCCCAGCAGCCCGGCACTGGTGTTCGGCTTCTGGCTGCTCGTGGGTATTCCGCTCGCATGGGGCGTCTTTAAGACGCTGCAGAAGGCCGTGGTGCTGTTCCACTGATGCTCTGAAGCGGAGGACGCAGGGTCGAACGCCATGCCGCCCCGTCCGGCGGCGCGCTTTGCCGAGCCGGAGGCGCGCACCGCCGCCGCAGCCTTCGACCTGCACGCTCTGCCGGACGGTTTCTGCGACAACCCCTATCCGTGGTACCACGCGCTGCGCGAGCATGAACCCGTCAAGCGCTTGGCCGACGGGTCGCTGTTCCTGACCCGTTTCGATGACCTGATCGCGGTCTACAAGGAACCGAAGCTCTTCAGCTCCGACAAGCAGCAGGAGTTCGGCCCCAAGTACGGCGCAACGCCGCTATACGAGCACCACACGACGAGCCTGGTGTTCAACGACCCGCCGTATCACACGCGAGTGCGGCGGCTGATTGCCGGTGCGCTGACGCCGCGCCACGTCGCCGCCATGGAACCCGGGTTGATCGCGCTGGTGGATCGCCTGCTCGACGCGCTCGAGGCGCGCGGTGAAGGCGATCTCATCGAGGCCTTCGCCGGCGCGATCCCGGTGGAGATCATCGGCAACCTGCTCGACGTTCCGCGTGCGGAACGGGGTCCGCTGCGGGCCTGGTCGCTCGCCATCCTCGGCGCCCTCGAGCCGGTCCTGACGCCGCAGGTGGCGGCGGCCGGCAACGCTGCCGTGACCGAGATGCTCGACTATCTGCGATGCCTGGTGGCAGATCGCCGCCGCCGGCCGGGCGACCCGAATGTCGACGTGCTGACTCGCCTGATCCTGGGGGAACAGGACGGCGAGAAACTCGACGAGCGGGAACTGCTGCACAACTGCATCTTCCTGCTCAACGCGGGTCACGAAACCACCACCAACCTCATCGGCAATGCGCTGGCGGCGCTGCTCGAGTGGCCGGAAGAGAAGGAACGGCTGGTCGCGGAGCCCGAGCGCATCCGCACCGCAGTGGAGGAGTTCCTGCGCTTCGAGAGTTCCAATCAGCTCGGCAATCGCATCAGCAGCGGGCCGGCCCGCATCGCCGACCTGGAGGTCCCGGCGGGAACCCGCATCACGCTGTGCATCGGGGCTGCCAACCGCGACCCGGCTCAGTTCGCGGACCCGGACCGTCTCGACCTCGGCCGGTCGCCCAACCGCCATCTCGCGTTCGGTTCCGGGCCGCACCAGTGCGTGGGCATGCAGGTCGCGCGGCTCGAGGGCAAGGTGGCCATCGGCCGTTTCCTGGCGCGTTTTCCCCGCTACGAGCCGGGCGGGCCGCCGGTGCGTGGCGGGCGGGTCCGCTTCCGGGGTCTGCTCGAGCTGCCGGTGCGGCTACAATCCGGTCCATAAGAACGAATGCGGGAGGATGCTCCGATGCGCGTTTCGTGGCGCCGTGCTGTCCAGTGGGCTGTCGCCCTTGCCGGGATCGTGCTCGCCACGACCGCCATGGCGCAGCAACCGATCCGCATCGGCTCGTTCCTGTCGACCACGGGGCCCGCTTCGTTCCTCGGGGACCCGGAGCTGAAGACCCTCAAGCTCTACGTCGAGAAGATCAATGCGCAGGGCGGCGTACTCGGCCGCAAACTCGAACTGGCGGTCTATGACGACGGCGGCGACGCGGCCAAGGCGAATGCCTTCGTGAAGCGCCTGATCGAATCCGACAATGTCGACCTCATCATCGGCGGCACCACCACCGGGACGACCATGGCGGTCGTGCCCTTCGTGGAGGCGGCCGGCATTCCGTTCATCTCGCTCGCCGGCGGTATCGTCGTGATCGAGCCGCCGCGCAAATGGGTGTTCAAGACCCCGGGCACCGACCGCCAGTCGATCGAGCGCATCTTCGGCGACATGAAGTCGGCCGGCATCGCGAAGGTCGGCCTGCTGTCGGAAACGTCGGGCCTCGGACAATCGAGCCGGCAGGAGGCGTTCAAGCTGGCGCCGCGCTACGGCATCACGCTGGCTGCCGACGAGACCTATGCGCAGAAGGACACCGACGTGACCCCGCAACTCACGCGCATCCGCAACGCACCGGGCGTGCAGGCCGTGCTCGTGGTGGGGTTGGGGCAGGGCCCGGCCCTGGCGACCCGCAACTACGATCAGCTCGGCATCAAACTGCCGCTGTACCACACCCACGGCGTCGCGGCGCCCGACTTCATCGAACTGGCCGGCAAGTCGGCCGAGGGCGTGCGGCTCGCTTCGCCGGCGCTGATCGTGGCGGACGACCTGCCGGCCGGCGACCCGCAGAAGCCGGTGCTGCTGGCCTATCGCAAGGAATTCCGCGACCGCTACGGCGAGGAACCGGCGACCTTCGGCGGCTACGCTTACGACGCGCTGGCGATCGCGGTCGAGTCGATCAAGCGTGCGGGTGGAACGGATCGCGAGAAAGTCCGGGCCGCGATCGAATCGACCCGCGGGCACGTCGGTACCGCCGGCGTGTTCAATCTGTCCGCGGCCGACCACATGGGGCTGGACCTGTCGAGCTTCCGCATGATCGAAGTGCGCGGCGGCGAGTTCCGCCTGCTGAAGTGATGCCAAAGGGGGGAAGCACATGATGACCGAACGCCAGCGCCGCTTCCGCGAGGAATACCAGGCGCAGATCAGCCCCTGGTACAACGGGCTCGTGCACATCGGCGTGATGTACGGCGTCGGGATCGCCGCCATCGCGTGGTGCGTGAGCCGCATGCAGGACGCCACCTGGGAATGGCTGCTCGTCATTCCGGTATTCGCCTTCTCCAACTGGTTCGAATGGTGGATCCACAAGTACGTGATGCACCGGCTGGTGGACGTGTTCGCGCTGCGCGCCATCTACGATCGGCACACGCGCCAGCATCACCAGTACTTCACCAGCAACGAGATGACGGTGGATTCCACGCGCGAATTCCGCATCATCTTCTTTCCCTGGCGCGCACTCTTGACCTTCATGGCTTTCGGCGTGCCGTTCGCCCTGGCACTGGGCTGGGCCATCAACCCCAACGCCGGCTACATCCTGATGGTCACCATCGTCGGCCAGTACCTGATCTACGAGACCTTCCACTACTGCTGTCACGTGCACGAGAACTGGTTCGTGCGCACCATGCCGTTCGTGAACACCATCCGCCGTCATCACACCGCGCACCACAACCAGGGCCTGATGATGGAACGGAACATGAACCTCACGTTTCCCATCGCGGACTGGTTCATGGGCACGAGCGATCTCGACCGCGGCCTCCTCGGGCACATCTTCAACGGGTACAGCGAGAAGCATCTCAAGCCGGAGGTGCGGGTCAGTGTCGAGCGGCTCCGCGAGCGCGAGTCGCATCAGGTGGCTTGAGGGCCGGACCCAAGTTGTAGCGCGCGCCCCCATCCCAGCCTTCCCCCACCAACGGTGGGGGAAGGGGTGTACGGCTCCTTCCCCCAGCTTCGCTGGGGGAAGGTTGGGATGGGGGCCGTGGGCGTACCGCTAAAGCACGCCCTCGAAAGCCTGAACGTCGACCAACGCGCCTGCGTCGAGGTTGCCGGTACCGTCCGACAGCACCACGAAGCAGTTTGCCTGGCTCATCGACGACAGGATGCCCGAGCCCTGATCGCCGGTGACGCGGACACTCCAGCGCCCGTCCGGGCCGGCGCTGAGGATGCCGCGCTGGAATTCGGTACGCCCCGGTGCCTTCTTGAGCGGCGCCGACAGCACCGCCTGGAACGTCGGCACCAGCGGTGTCGCGGTCTGACCCATCAGGATCTGCAGCGCCTCGCGCACGAACTGGTAGAAGGTCACCATCACGGCCACAGGATTGCCGGGCAGCCCGAAGAAATGCGCCGCACCGATCTTGCCGAAGGCGAGCGGCCGTCCGGGCTTCATCGCGATCTTCCAGAACAGCACTTCGCCGAGCCGGTCGAGCATCTGCTTCACGTAGTCGGCGTCGCCCACCGAAACGCCGCCGCTCGTCATGACCACGTCGGCGGCAGCGGCTGCCTGCACGAACGCAGCTTCGACGGCCTCCGGGGTGTCGCGGATCACGCCCATGTCGATGACTTCGCAACCGAGGTCGGTCAACATGCCGAAGAGCGTGTAGCGGTTCGAATCGAAGATCTGTCCCGGCCCGAGCGACCCGCCGATCCCCACCAGTTCGTCGCCGGTGGAAAAGAAAGCGACGCGCAACCGGCGATAGACCGCGACTTCGCCGATGCCGAGCGAAGCGATGAGCCCCAGCTCCGCCGGCCGTACCGGCTGACCGCGCTGCAACGCCACCTGACCGATCTTGAGATCCTCGCCGGCGTACCGCGCGTTCTGTCCCTTGCGGACCCCGGTACCCAGCGTGACCTTGCCGTCCGCGGCCTTGGCGCGTTCCTGGGGAATCACGGTGTCGCAATCGGGCGGGATGACCGCACCGGTCATGATGCGCACGGCCATGCCGCTGCGGACCGCGCCCAGATAGGGTTTGCCAGCGAACGAGGTGCCGATCACTTCGAGGGTGACGTCGGCATCGGCCTTCAGGTCGGCGTGGCGCACCGCGTAGCCGTCCATCGCCGAGTTGTCGTGGCCCGGGACGTTGATGGGCGAGACGATGTCCTCGGCGAGGATGCGGCCGAGCGCGCTGCGCACCGCGACACGCTCGACCGTGCTGATCGGCGTCAGGAACGCGCGGATGTGGCTGCGCGCCTTGGCGACCGGCATCGAATTCGGGTCGTAGTCGTCGGCGGCGGCCAAGTCTTTCAGTGATGTCGGGGCTGCGCTCATGCTCTCCGGGGCAGGATCAAGGCTGAAAATCTTTCAATTCGAAGGACGCGAAGGACTCGAAGGCGCACGAGGGAATTGGGGATCCTCGCATTGCGCCAACGTCGGCGAATGATTTCGCCTTCTTCTTGCACCTTCGTGTCCTTCGTGTACTTCGTGTTTCGCTGTGCTTCTGAAGCGCCAAGCGAAGCCCGGCTACCCGCCGATGTACGACATCTCCACCTTGCGCTGCTTCGCGGTTTCCTCGGTGCGGATCTCGGAGTAGCGATCGCCGCGCACGCGCCAGACGCCCGCGATCGCCTCGGAGATTTCCTCGTCCGAAGCATCGCTGCGGATCAGCCCGCGCAGGTCCGTGCCCTGGGTCGCGAACAGGCAGGTGAAGAGCTGGCCCTCGGCCGAGAGCCGCGCGCGAGTGCAATCCTTGCAGAACGCCTGGGTCACGGACGAGATGAATCCCACTTCCCCGGAGCCGTCCTTGTAGCGCCAGCGCTCGGCCACCTCGCCCACATAGTTCGGGTCCGCCGATTCGATCGGAAACTCGCGATCGATCATGGCGACCAGCTCGCGCGACGGCACCACGTGCTGCATCTTCCAGCCGTTGGTATGCCCGACGTCCATGAACTCGATGAAGCGCAGGATGTGGCCGCTGCCCTTGAAGTGGCGCGCCATTTTCACGACGGATTGGTCATTGACGCCACGCTTGACCACCATGTTGATCTTGACGGGCGCCAGGCCGACGCGGGCTGCTTCGTCGATGCCTTCCAGCACCTTCTCGACCGGAAAATCCACGTCGTTCATTGCCATGAACGTCGGGTTGTCAAGGGCGTCGAGGCTGACCGTGACACGCTGCAGGCCGGCATTCTTGAGGTCCTGGGCCTTCTGCTTCAGCAAGGAGCCGTTGGTCGTGAGCGTGAGATCGAGGTCACCGTGGTAGGCGAGCATCTCGATCAAGCGCTCCAGCTTGCGGCGGACCAGCGGCTCACCGCCGGTGATGCGTACTTTCTCGATGCCGTGGTCGCGGAAGATGCGCACCAGGCGGTTGATCTCGCCGAAGGACAGGAGCTGCTCGCGTTCGAGGAACTGGAAGTCGCGCCCGTAGACTTCCTTCGGCATGCAGTAGGTGCAGCGGAAATTGCAGCGGTCGGTCACCGAGATGCGCAGGTCGCGCAGCGGCCGCCGGCGCGTATCCAGCAGGGTGGGGCGGGCAATCGGTTCCGGGGTTGTGGGCATGATGGGACTGCGGTCTCCGGCAATGACTCGCTTGAGGGTATTTGCGCGATGCTGCCGGGCATTATAGCCGCGCCGATATGGCGGAGGCGCAGGCCCAGCTTCAGACGTAGGCGATCATCCGCCCGCAGATCACCACGCCCACCCAGAGCAGGATCGAGGCCGCCGCCTGCAGCTTGAGGCGCAGCGGTACCGGGTCGCCTGGTTGCTGCTGGCGCAGGAGGCCGCACGCATGGAACGCGACGGCGTTGCCGGCGGCCGCCACGAGGAGCAGCAGCTTCAGGCGGAACGCCGCGTTGGACAACAGCGCGGTCGAATCCGAGCCGAACAGCACGAGCCCGGCGGGCACGGCGATCACCAGACCCACCAACGGCCAGGGCAGAAGCACCCTGGCGGCGTCGCGCAGGGCACCGGCTCCGGTAATCCCCAACACGCGCAGGTCGAACGCGAGCACGGGGCCGACGACGAGCGCCATGCCCAGCACGTGCAGGACATTGGCGGTCGGGTACAGCCAGGCCGAGCCGTTGATGGCGTGGGCGATGGCGTCAGCCGGCGTCGAACCGGTCATCTGAGCTCGGTCGTGGTGCTGTCGAGGGTGATGCGCTCGGCGCGCAACTCGTCGCCGATGCTCTTGTGCGGGTAGCCCATGACTGTGGCGCTCACGCCGACCTTGAGGGCATCGGGACTGAGGCCCCGGTTAGTCATGCGTGAAGGCGGTGCCAGTACCACAGTCCAGGTCTTGTCGGCAGCCTTGAGCCGGATCGTGCCGTGGGGAAACTCGTAGCTCGTTTCGGCAATGGTCCCGGTCAACGTGAGGGGGCGATCACCCTCATACTGGCTCCAGCCGTGGTGGGCGGCGGCGGGCCAGGCCGGCAACAGGGCCAGCGCGGCAAGAGCGGTGCGTCTGCGCATCGAGTTTCTCCTCAATGGATGGGGTGCATGATAGCGACGGCGTTGCGCCGCCTAGAAGCTGACCATGGGTTCCCGGAACCGTTCCGTGGCACCGTCGCCAGGCGGAAGGTCGATGCTAAACTGCCAGGCGTGGTCGGCGGTGGCAGCGGATCGTCCGCTCGTGTCGACCCGTGGATCGAGATGACGATGCTGAACGTGCTTTACTTCGCCCGCCTGCGTGAATCGCTGGGCCGAGATGCCGAGAAGATCGAACTCCCGGCTGGCGTGGCCGATGTGGCCGGTCTGACGGCCTGGCTGCGGGCGCGTGGCGAGGCTTGGGAGCGCGAACTGGCGCCCGGTCGCAGCTGGCGCGTCGCGGTGAATCAGGACATGGCCCGCCCGGAATCGCCAGTGCGCGACGGCGACGAAGTGGCGTTCTTTCCCCCCGTCACAGGAGGCTAGCGCGCCGTGAACGACATTGCCCGATCCGGGTTGCGCCAGGATGGTGCCACGGTGATCCGCGTGCAGCCGGAAGACTTCGACGTCGGCGTCGAGATCGCGAAGTTGCGGGCCGGCAATGCCCGCATCGGGGCGGTGGCGAGCTTCGTCGGCGTGTGTCGCGACCTGAACGACGGCTCCGCTGTGGCCGAGATGACGCTGGAGCACTATCCCGGCATGACCGAAAAGGCGCTGGAGGCGATCGCACGCGAAGCGCGCGATCGCTGGGATGTGATCGACATCGCGATGGTTCATCGTATCGGCCCCATGCGCCCGACCGACCAGATCGTGCTGGTGATCGTGACCAGCGCCCACCGGGGCGAGGCCTTTGCCGCCTGTGAATTCCTGATGGACTACCTCAAGACGCGCGCACCGTTCTGGAAGAAGGAACGCACGCCGGAAGGTGATCGCTGGGTCGATGCTCGTGCATCCGACGACACCGCAGCGGAGCGCTGGTCGTGAGCGAAACCGCCACCCGGCCACGCAAGCGAACCCCTGCGGCGAAGGCGCCGAAGCCGCAGATTCGCATCCTGTTCCGCAAGGCGATCGCCATGGGGCCCGGCAAGGCGGCCTTGCTGGAGGCGATCGACCGGACCGGGTCGATCTCCGGCGCAGCGCGCGATCTCGAGATGTCGTACCGCCGCGCCTGGCTGCTGGTGGACACGATGAACCAATGCTTCAAGCAGCCGCTGGTGTCGACCGAGACCGGCGGACAGAAGGGCGGCGGGGCCCACGTGACCGAGTTCGGACAGGAGGTGCTGCGCCGCTACCTTGCCATGGAAGCGAAAGCCGCGGCGTCGGTCGAAGGCGAGATGGCGCAGTTCGTCAAACTGATGTCGAAGACTGCGGTCGCATGAGCCGCCGGTTTCGAACGCGGTAGGACGGGCTCCCTGCACCGGAAGCGGCGAAAGTCGTTCTGTTCTATCGCAGGCGTGCCAGGTGCGCTATATTGATGACAATATAGCGAAACCGATGTCGACGAACCCCACGTATCCAGCACGATCGCGTGCGCTGTCCCCGGATGCCTTTCGGTCGGGTACACGGCGGGTCGCCATCCCTTCACCAGCGGAGGCAGCATGAGACGGCGCGCCTCGGCACGCCCGGTGCTCGAGGGCTTGCCGCCGGATGCAGCCGACACGCTGGAGCTCCAGGTGAGCTTCCGGCACGCCGTGGACTTCGGGCCGGGCAAAGCACAGCTTCTCGTCGCGATCGCCGAGACCGGCTCGATCAGCGCCGCAGCACTGCGAATGGACATGTCCTATCGACGGGCTTGGGAACTGGTCGAAGACCTGAATGCGCGTTTTGCACAACCGGTCGTGCTCACCCAGAGCGGGGGCAACGCCGGCGGTGGGGCTGCCGTAACCGCGCTCGGGTTCGAGCTGTTGCGACGCTACCGCGAGATGGAGGCAAAGGTCCTTTCCAATCTCGAGGAGGACCTGGCCGACTTCTCCCGCATGCTGGCTACCAGGACCCGTCCGGCCGCACCGAGGGATTGAGCCGTCCGGCCCACCATGCCGGTCGGATTGCGTTGACGGCGGCAGGGGCGGCGACTAACCTCCCTCCGCCATATCCATCACAATATGACGGTCGCCATGCCGTGGCACCCGTCAACCCACCGTGCAGTTCTCCAACGACGTCCTGGTTCCGCTGTTCCTCACGCTGAAGGTCGCCGGTTGGGCGACGCTGCTGGTGTTCGTTGCGGGCGTTGCCGTGGCCTGGTTCGTGGCGCGCCACACTTTTCGGGGGCGCGAGGTGCTGGATGCGGCGATGACTCTTCCCATGGTCATGCCGCCCACGGTGCTGGGCTACTACCTCATCGTGCTGCTGGGACGCCGCGGCTGGATCGGGGGTTGGCTTCACGACACGCTGGGCATCACGCTGATGTTCACCTGGCAGGGTGCGGTGATCGCCGCGGCAGTGGTGGCGTTTCCGCTGGTCTACAAGGCGGCCCGCGCAGCGTTCGAAGACGTGGATCCGCGCTACGAGAACGCCGCACGCATCCTGGGTTCCACGGAGCTCGCCGTATTCGTGCGCGTGACCCTGCCGCTCGCCTGGCGCGGCATTCTCGCCGGGACCATGCTCGCCTTTGCCCGTGCCATGGGCGAATTCGGCGCGACCCTCATGGTCGCGGGCAGCATCCCCGGCAAGACCCAGACCCTGTCGATCGCCGTGTACGAAGCGGTGCAGGCCGGCAAGGACGACATGGCGAACTTCCTGGTGCTGGTCACCTCGATCGTGTGCATTCTCGTCCTGGTGGGATCGGGCCGGCTGCTGCGCACGCGCTACTCGTGAAGCTCGCTGTCGACATCGCCATGAAGCTGCGCTCGCGCGACCGCGAGTTCCGCCTGGAGGCGCAGTTCGCCTGCGCCCATGACGTCACGGTCATCTTCGGCGCCTCGGGGTCGGGCAAGAGCGTCACGTTGCAGGCCATCGCGGGGCTGCTGCATCCTGACAGTGGCTGCATCCGCCTCAACGACCGCACGTTGTTCGAGTCGGGCGCCGGGGTCGACGTGCCTGCTCGGGATCGCGGGGTCGCGTATGTCTTCCAGGACTACGCGCTGTTCCCGCATCTCGACATCGAGGCGAATGTCGCCTATCCGCTGATGCCGTGGTGGCGGGTGCGCCCGGCACCGGAAGTGCGCGAACGCGTCGGCGCGATGCTTGCGGCGTTCGAGGTCGACCACCTGCGTGCAAGCTACCCGGGGCAGCTCTCGGGCGGACAGAAACAACGCGTGGCGCTGGCCCGGGCGCTGATCCGCGAGCCGCAGTTGCTGCTGCTCGACGAACCGTTCAGTGCACTCGATCCGCTGCTGCGCGAACGCATGCGCCACCAGATGCTGGAATGGCAGCGGCGGTTCGGCATTCCCATGGTCGTCATCACGCACGATCCCGACGACGTGGCCACCCTGGCGGACGAGGTCATCGTGTTCCGCGAGGGCAAGGTGGTGCGCACCGGTGAGCGCGCAGCGGTGTTCGACGAGGTGGAGTCCGGGCCCCAGGTGCGACGGGCGGTCCGGCGCTTCCTCGCAGACGCAGCGAGCTGATCACGGTGCGCTATTCCGTGTTGTATATAACGAAAACATGCGCTAGGCTTCGTCGTATCCATTTCGATATTACGGGACGCCGCATGGAACCGCTTTCTTGGAGCAAGCGCCGGGCTCGCTCACGCCAGGACAAACCGCGGGAGACCGGATCGGCACGATGGGTGAGGGTATGGCGGGCGCGCGTCATGGCGCTGGCCCTCATGGGTACGGGCGTGGCGCAGGCCCAGGAGACGGATCTCGAAACTCGCCTGCGCGAACTCGAATCCACCATGCAGAAGATGTCGAAGGAAGTGGAATCGCTGCGCTCGCAGGTAGAGGCGGAGAAGGCCGCGCGCAAGGCAGCCGAGGAAGCGGCGGCACAGGCGAAGTCGGTAGTGCCGGTCGCGCCGGCTGCGGAAGCTCCGCCGACTCGTCAGGAGTTGAACGAGGCGCTGGCGACGGCGCAGGAGGCGAAGGAGCAGGCTGCGAACATGCAGCAGCGGTTCGAACAGCAGGGGGTGCAGGCCAACTTCACCGACGGCGTGACGTTCCAGGATCCGCGCGGGCGGTGGGGCGTGCGGGTCATGGGACGGGCCCAGCTCGACTACCGGCAGTTTCTGGGCACCGACGAGGCCAATGCGGATACGTTCAGCGTGAGACGAGCGCGGCTCGGGGCGCAGGCCACGCTCTTCAAGGATTACATGGTGCAGGTGGAAGGAGAGTTCGCCGGCGCCTCGGCCACGATGACCAACGGCTTCCTGGAGCTGCAGTGGTTCAATCCGGCCCGCATCCGCATGGGGCAGTTCAAGCCGCAGTTCGGGCTCGAGCAGACACTGCTCGACCTGCAGAGCGACTTCCAGGAACGCGCGCTCACCCAGAACATTCTCGACGGCAACGGCCTCAACTACGACCGCGGGATCATGGTGCACGGCTCTCCCTGGGCACCCATGTACTACGCGGTCACTTTGTCCAACGGCACCGGAGTCAATACCGACGAGCAGGCGCGCTCGGCGGCCGAAGCCCGGACCGACTCCAAGGACATCACACTGCGTGGGGTGATCGACTTCGCGAGAGTATTCGAGTGGCGCGACAGTGTGGTGCACGCAGGACTCTCCTACAAGAACGGCAAGCAGGCCAACCGGCAGAGTGCCCAGGCGGACGCGTTCGCGGCACCGTCGTTCCGCACCGAGGCCCGCGGCCTGACGTTCTTCACCCCGCTGTCCTTCTTCGGTGCCGGCGGTATGACGGGTGAGATAGATCGCACCATCGAGGCGGCGGAGTTCTCATCGTCCTGGAAGTCGCTGCGGTTCACCGGCGAATGGTGGCGTGCGAAGTACGAGGGCTTGCGGACTCCCACGGTGGGATCGCCGTTCGAGTTCACCCGCGACATCACGGCGAGCTACGTGAGCCTGCTGTGGCTCATGTCGGGGGAGACATGGTCAGACTTCTACGCCAACGGTTATTGGCAGAAGATCCGCCCGAACAACCGCTTTTCGCTCGACTCGGGCGGCGGCTGGGGAGCGTGGGAACTGGGGTTGCGCTACAGCGCCATGGACGCGACCGACTTCCGTGCGTCCAATCCGTCGGGTACCGGACAGTTGTCGACGGCGACGCTGGTTCCGACCAACAAGGCGGACGCCTGGACCGTGCAGTTGAAGTGGATCCACAACGTCTATTCGCGCTGGCTGCTGAGCTACGTCAGGACGAACTTCGACACGCCGGTGAACGTCAACGGTATCAACGTGGGCCACGAGGACGCCGTCCTGTTCCGCGCCCAGGTGGACTTCTAGCATGAACACCTCCTTCATTCGAAAATGCGCTCTCGCCCTGTGTCTGGTGTCTGCCGGTGCGCCGTCCGCATGGGCCGCCGACATCACGGTGTCGGCGGCCGCGAGTCTCACGAACGCGTTCCAGGACATCGGCCGCGAGTTCGAAGCCGCGAACCCGGGGTCGAAGATCCTCTTCAATTTCGGCTCGTCGGGGCAGCTCGTCCAGCAGATCACGCGCGGGGCACCCGTGGACGCATTCGCCGCAGCCGACCAGGAGAGCATGGACCGCGCTGAAAAAGGCGGTGCGATCGAACGGGCCTCCCGGTTCAACTTCGTGCGCAACGAGATGGTGGTGGTGGTACCCGCCGATTCCGCGGCCGGCGCATCCGGCCTGGCAGACCTCAAGGGATCGGCCTTCGCCCGCATCGCGATCGGCAATCCGGATTCGGTACCCGCCGGTCGCTACGCCAAGCTCGCCCTCGACAAGGGCGCCCTGTGGGACGTGCTCAAGGAGAAGATGATCAATACCCAGAACGTGCGCCAGGCCCTCGACTATGTGGTGCGCGGCGAGGCGGATGCCGGGTTCGTGTACGCGACGGACGCACGCCTCCTCCCGGCCCGGGTCAAGGTGGCCTTCAAGGTGGACGTCCCGGCGAACATTCTCTATCCGGTGGCTGCCACGCGCGGAGGCGGCAACCAGCGCGGCGGGCTTGCCTTCGTCGAATTCCTGAAGACCGAGACGGCGCAACGGATTCTTGCACGCTACGGATTCCTGAAACCATGACGGGCTGCAACCGCATGCGTCGAAGCATTCTTGCCGGGCTCCTGTTCGGGGCTCTGGCGATCGGCAGCGCTGCATCGTTCGCTGCCGAGCTTACGGTGAGCGCGGCGGTCAGCCTGACCGATGCCTTCAAGGAGATCGGTGCAGCCTTCGAGCGTGCCCAGTCCGCAACGAAGGTGGTGCTCAACTTTGGCGCGTCCGGCCAACTGCTGCAACAGATCGTCGCGGGAGCGCCCGTGGACGTCTTCGCCTCGGCCGACCTCGAGACCATGGACCGGGCCGCGAAACAGGGCGTCGTCACCGGCGAGTCGCGCGTCGTCTTCGCTCGCAATGAACTGGTGGTCGCCGTGCCTGCCACCAGTTTGCTCGTGCTGAACCGGCTGGTCGACATCACCGGTCCGGAAGTCAAGCGGATCGCGATCGGCAACCCGGATTCGGTGCCGGCAGGCAAGTACGCACGCGATTTTCTGAACACCGCGCGCCTGTGGCCGGACCTGCAGGAGCGGTTCGTGTTCACCCAGAACGTGCGCCAGGCCCTGGATTACGTCGCGCGCGGCGAGGTCGATGCGGCTTTCGTCTATCGCACCGATGCCATCGCTGCCGTGAACCGCGCGAAGATCGCCCTGGTGACCAAGACCGAAACGCCGGTGCTGTACCCGGCAGCGGTCGTCAAGGGCAGCGGCAATCCCGAAGGTGCTGCGGCGTTCGTGCGATTCCTGCGCACTGAGGCCGCGCAGCGCATTCTCGAGCGGTACGGCTTCGGACGGCCTTGAGCGGGAAGCTACCGGTGCCGCGCGCGGCAGACTAGACTCTCGTCCCGTCGACAGGAAGGAACGACATGACGGCAATGGGAGCAGTGGCAGTCGGGATCGGGGCGGCGCTGGGCGCGTGGCTGCGCTGGTTGCTCGGCCATCTGCTCAACGTGATGTTCCCGCTGCTGCCGCTCGGCACCCTGGCGGCGAATCTCATCGGCGGCTTTCTGATCGGCGTTGCGGTGGAAGTGTTCGCGCTGCGCGCCGAGCTCGCGCCGGAGATGCGCCTCTTCATCATCACCGGTTTCCTGGGTGGCCTCACGACGTTCTCCACGTTCTCCGCCGAAGCCGTCAGCCTCCTGCAACGCGGTCAGGCCGGCTGGGCGCTGGCCCACGTCGGCGCTCATCTGATCGGATCGATCGTGCTCACGATGCTCGGCATCGCGGCAGTGCGCATGCTGGCAAGCTGACGGGTCAGTTGGCCGGGTAGATCGCCTCGTTCAGAACGGTCCGCGCCGCGTCGGTCACTTCCGATGCCGTCATGCCGATGGGGCCGCCCGTCGCATCACGCAGACGATCGCCCGCCAGGCCGTGCAGATGCACCCCGGCCAGCAACGCGGCAACGGGGGGGCAGCCTTGTGCCATAAGTGCCACGATGATGCCGGCGAGCACGTCGCCCATGCCGGCACTCGCCAATCCGGCATTGCCGGTCGGGTTGATGAACCATTGGCCGTTGGGCAGCGCGCATACACTGCCCGCGCCCTTCAGGACGACGGCGGCATGGAAGCGCTCGGCCAGTTGCAGGGCGCTCGTCACGCGATCCTTCTGGACGTCGGCGGTGGCGACGCCGAGCAGCCGCGCCGCCTCGGCCGGGTGGGGGGTGAGGAGGGTATCGGCCGACCTGTGCGTCACGGCAGTGGCCAGGGTGGCCTCGCCTGCCACCAGATTGAGAGCATCGGCATCGAGCAGCAACGGAACTTCGCGGGCGATTGCCGCGGCGACCAGTGCACGGGCGGCGGCCGATTGTCCGAGCCCCGGGCCGACTCCGAGCGCGGACAACCCGTCGAGCGCCACCACCTCGGCTGCCGGACGCAGCATCAGTTCGGGTTGCGCCGGATCCACCGTCGCGCTGCCCAGGCAACCGACGTAAGTCCGTCCCGCGCCGAGCTTGAGCGCTGCGCGCCCGGCCAGCAGTGCCGCGCCGACCATGCCCTCGCCGCCGCCCACGATGCCGGCATTGCCGTAGCTGCCCTTGTGGCTGTTCGCCTTGCGCGGCTGCAGTGCCGAGTGCAGGACCGAAGCATCGAGCAGATGGCCGGACAAGGTGTCGGGCATCTCCACGCCGAGGTCGAACACATGCAGTTCGCCGGCATGGTCCGGGCCTTCGAGGGTGAGCAGGCCGGGTTTCAGTGCGATGAAGGTTGCAGTGCGAGTCGCCACCACTGCGGTTCCGAGGACTTGACCGGTGTCCGCGTGCAGGCCGCTCGGTATGTCTAGCGCCAGTACCGGCACGCCGCTGCCGTTCATGCGCAGCACCAGTTCCGCAGGGACCCCTTCGATCGGACGTTCGAGGCCGATGCCGAAAAGGCCGTCGACGATGAGATCGGGCCGTGCGCCCTGCGGCCAGCGGTCCGTCGTAGCACCCCCGATCGAGCGCCACCGCGCCAGGGCCTCGGCTGCGTCAGGGGCGAGCTTCGTCTCACGCCCTGCAAACAGCACGGTCACGTCGTACCACCAGGACTTGAGGTGGCGCGCGACGACGAATGCATCGCCGCCGTTGTTGCCCGGGCCGGCGACCACCAGTACGCGTTGACCGCCAGCCAGCATGGAACGGGCAAGTTCCGCAGCGGCGACCCCGGCGCGCTCCATGAGCGGCGGATCGAGTCGCCGTGCCTGCGCCGCGGCCTCGAGCGCGCGGATGTCGGCGGTAAGGCACACCGGATTCAGTGCATGCTCTGCCATGGGGTCGGGTGCTGGACTGGACGCGGCGAGTTTACCCGCACGCCCGTGCGAAGCGACCAACCGCGTTCGGTATAATCCGCGTTTGAAGATTCCAGTCCGCCCATGGCGCTCTTTCTGAAGCTGCAAGGACGCGACGCGCTGTCGGCGTTTCGCCTCCGGAAACTCCTCTCGACCCTGCGCTCGCTCGACCCGAACGTCGCCGGGATCTCCGCCGAGTACTGGCACTTCGTCAAGCTCCATCGCCCCCTCGGTGCGGACGAGTCGGCGCGACTCGACCGCATCCTCGAGTACGGGCCGCACGAGCGTGCGAAGAAGGTCGATGGGCAACTGTTCGTCGTCGTGCCGCGCCTGGGCACCATCTCGCCCTGGTCGTCCAAGGCCACGGATATCGCCCACCACTGCGGCCTGGAAGCGGTAGAGCGCATCGAACGCGGTGTTGTCTACCACGTAAGCGGTGGCAGTGCCGGGCGGCAGAACCTCGCGGGTCCGCTGCACGACCGCATGACCGAGACGGTCTTCGATACGGTCGACGCCGCCGAGCGTCTGTTCCGCGAGGTGGACCCCATTACCTTCGACCGGATCGACGTGGTCGGCGGCGGCAAGGCCGCCCTCGAGACGGCCAATGTCGACATGGGCCTGGCGCTGTCGGCCGACGAGATCGATTATCTGTACGAGGCGTTCGCGGCCGCCGGCCGCAATCCGACCGACGTGGAACTGATGATGTTCGCGCAGGCGAACTCGGAGCACTGCCGCCACAAGATCTTCAACGCCGACTGGATCGTCGACGGGCAGCGGCAGGAGAAGTCGCTGTTCGGGATGATCCGCAACACCCACGCGCAGCACCCCGAGCACACCATCGTGGCGTATTCGGACAACGCTGCCGTGATGGAAGGTGATCTGGTCCCCCGCTTTCGCCCGGACGGGGCCGGTGTGTATCGCCGCGTGGACGAACCGACCCACATCCTGATGAAGGTCGAGACGCACAATCACCCGACGGCCATCGCGCCCTATCCGGGAGCGGCGACCGGTTCCGGCGGCGAGATTCGCGACGAAGGGGCTACCGGACGCGGCGCGAAACCGAAGGCGGGCCTCACCGGTTTCACCACGTCGCACCTGCGCATCCCGGGCGCCGTGCAACCTTGGGAGCAGGAGGATTACGGCCGTCCGGGGCGCATTGCAGCGCCACTGACGATCATGATCGAAGGGCCGATCGGCGGGGCGTCCTTCAACAACGAATTCGGTCGCCCGAATCTGACGGGTTACTTCCGCACCTACGAGCAGATGGTTGGCGGCCGTGCGCGCGGCTATCACAAGCCGATCATGATCGCCGGCGGGCTCGGCAACATCGCGGCGAACCAGTCGCACAAGCACGCATTGCCGGAAGGCGCAGTGCTGGTGCAACTGGGCGGCCCGGGCATGCCGATCGGACTGGGCGGCGGTGCGGCGTCCAGCATGGACACCGGTGCCAACACCGAAGACCTGGATTTCGATTCCGTGCAACGCGGCAATGCCGAGATGCAGCGCCGCTGCCAGGAAGTCATCGATCGCTGCGCGGCGCTGGGTAGCAGCAACCCGATACTTTCGATCCACGACGTGGGTGCCGGTGGACTGTCGAATGCGCTGCCCGAGCTGGTACACGGCGGCGAACGCGGAGCACGCTTCGACCTGCGGGCGATTCCTTCCGAAGCGCCCGGCATGTCGCCGCTGCAGATCTGGTGCAACGAATCGCAGGAGCGCTATGTGCTCGCGCTGGATCCGGCGAAGGTCCCGGTCTTCACGGCGTTGTGCGAGCGCGAGCGCTGTCCGTTCGCCGTCGTGGGAAAGGCTACCGGCGAGGAACGGTTGATCGTCGAGGATCCGCGCTTCGACAACCGGCCGGTGGACATGGACCTCAACGTGCTGCTCGGCAAGCCGCCGAAGATGCTGCGCGACGTGCACCGGACCGTTGCCAAGGTGCGTCCGTTCGACACCGGGAAGGTGAAGCTCGCGGAAGCACTGCAGCGAGTGCTACGTTTTCCGGCAGTCGCCGGCAAGCAGTTCCTCATCACCATCGGTGATCGCACCGTGGGCGGCCTCACCGCGCGCGATCAGATGGTCGGGCCGTGGCAGGTACCCGTGGCGGATGTCGCGGTGACCAGTTTCGGCTTCGACACCAATCTGGGCGAAGCGATGGCCATGGGCGAGCGCACGCCGATCGCGGTGATCGACGGTCCGGCATCGGGCCGGATGGCCGTGGGCGAAGCGCTGACCAACATCGCCGCCGCGCGCATCGGCCCCATCGAGCGGGTGAAGCTCTCCGCCAACTGGATGGCCGCTGCAGGCCAGCCCGGCGAGGACGCCGCCCTGTTCGACACCGTCAAGGCCGTAGGCATGGACTTCTGCCCGGCACTCGGCGTGAGCATACCGGTCGGCAAGGACAGCCTGTCGATGCGCACGGCCTGGCAGGACGGCGCGGAACGCAAGGAAGTCACGGCACCGCTGTCGCTGATCGTGTCGGCATTCGCGCGCGTCGAGGACGTGCGCGATACGCTGACACCGGAATTGCGGCTCGATGCGGGCGAAACGCGCCTGCTGCTGATCGATCTCGCGCGCGGCCGCAACCGTCTGGGCGGCTCCGTTCTGGCGCAGGTCTACGGCCAGACCGGAACGGGCGCTCCGGATATCGAAGATCCGCAGCGTCTGCGTGCATTCTTCAGTGCGGTCCAGGCTCTGATCGCCGAGGGCATACTGCTCGCCTATCACGACCGCTCCGATGGCGGCCTCATCGTGACCTTGGCGGAGATGATGTTCGCGTCTCACGTTGGCCTCAACGTAGGCATCGACGGCTTGGGTGACCCGGTCGCTGCTTTGTTCAGCGAGGAACTGGGTGCCGTCGTCCAGGTGCGCGCAGGCCTGGTGCCGCTGGCACGCGGAGCCTTCGAGGATGTCGGGCTCGGCGACTGCGTGCACGACCTCGGCACCATCGCCCAGGACGGATTCCTGCGCGTCACGGCCGGCAACCGCGAAGTGCTCGCGGAATCCGGCGTGGCAATGCTGCGCGAATGGTCATCCACCAGCCACGGGATCGCGCGGCTGCGCGACAACCCTGCCTGCGCCGACCAGGAATTCGGGGCCATCGATGATGTCGCCGATCCGGGTCTCCACGCGCAACTCACCTTCGACCCGCAGGATGCACCGGTCATTGCGAAGGGCGCGCGTCCGCGCGTGGCCATCCTGCGCGAACAGGGCGTGAATGGCCAGATCGAGATGGCCGCGGCCTTCGACCGTGCGGGCTTCGAAGCGGTCGACGTGCACATGAGCGACATCATCGCGGGCCGCGTGAGTCTCGAAGGCTTTCGCGGTTTCGCGGCATGCGGCGGCTTCTCCTACGGCGACGTGCTGGGGGCGGGCGAGGGCTGGGCGAAGTCGATCCTGTTCAATGCCCGGGCGCGCGAACAGTTCGAAGCGTTCTTCCACCGCAGCGACACCTTCGCGCTCGGCGTGTGCAACGGCTGCCAGATGATGAGCAATCTGCGCGAGCTCGTCCCGGGTGCCGCGCACTGGCCGCATTTCGTGCGCAACGCCTCGGAGCAGTTCGAGGCGCGCCTGGTGCTGGTCGAAGTCACGAAAAGCCCCTCGCTGTTCTTCGACGGCATGGTCGGCAGCCGCATACCCGTCGTCGTGTCGCACGGGGAGGGGAGGGCGGAGTTCGCTTCGGCTGCTGCCCGTGCAACGGCCAAGCGCCATACGGCACTGCGCTTCGTCGACAACCGTGGCCAGCCGTCCGAGCGCTATCCGGCCAACCCGAACGGTTCGCCGGACGGGCTTACCGGGCTCACCAACGCCGACGGACGCTTCACCATCGTGATGCCGCATCCGGAGCGCGTGTTCCGCACGACGCAGCTTTCATGGCATCCGCGGGAGTGGGGCGAGGATTCGCCGTGGATGCGGATGTTCAGGAATGCGCGGAGGTATGTGGGGTAAGGCTGCCTTGCCCCCACCCTGACCCTCCCCCAGCAAAGCTGGGGGAGGGAACGTACAGATAGACGTACACCCCTTCCCCCGGCTTCGCCGGGGGAAGGCCGGGATGGGGCGAGAGCAACCACCCAACAAAAAGCGCAGCCGAGGCTGCGCTTTTTTGTTGGGTGAAAGCCGGAAGCTAACTTACTCCACCTTCGCCGACTTCCTCAGATCCTCGATCACCTTGTCGCGCTGCTTGCCGATCAGCTGCTTCGCGACTTCGTCCTTGACCTGCTCGAACGGCGGGAACTGCGGGTCGCGCACGTCGTCGACACGGATGATGTGATAGCCGTATTGGGTCTGCACCAGCTTCGAGGTCTGCCCCTTCGACAGTGTCTTCATCGCATCGGCGAACGGCTTCACGAGATTGCTGCCGTCGGTCCAGTCGAGTTCACCGCCCTTGGCCTTGGAGCCGGCGTCGTCCGAATTCTTCTTCGCCAGTTCGTCGAACTTTCCGCCCTTCTCGAGCTGCGCCAGGATGGACTCGGCCTTCTTCTTCGCGGCGGCAGCGGCCTTCGGATCATCCTTGGTCGGCGTCTTGATGAGGATGTGGCGCGCCTTGTACTCCTTGGCGTTCACGTCGAACTGTTCCTTCTTGACGGCCTCGTACTCGGCCTTCAGTTCGGCCTCGGTCGGTTCGTGGGACTTGAGATAGTCCTCGATGAACGCATTGACCAGCACCTGCTGCTTGGCGAGGTCCATCTGCGTCTGGTAATCGACGTTCTTGTCGAGCCCCTTCTTCACCGCTTCCTGCGTCACGATCTCGCGCGTGATGAGCGCCTCGCGCAACTGCTTGCGCATGTCTTCCGAATCCTTCTGACCCTGCGCCTGCTGCATCTTCACCACGAAATCCATGCGCGCCTGCGGAATGGGCACGCCGTTGACGACGGCCATGTTCTTGCCGGTTTCCTGGGCATTGCAGGCGGACAGTGCCGCCACGCCAACCACGCTGAGCACGGCGATGGCCGCGGACTTGATAAACACCATGACGAAATCCTTCCGGGGTGCGAGTTGAACGACAGTACGACCGCAGCGGCCCATCGCGGGTCGCTGCCGGGTCCGCGTGGACGCGAACCCTCTTAAGACGCGAGTTCTTCCGGCGCGTGGGCGACGATCGCCAGGGCGTGAATCGACCCCGGCATCAAATCGCGGAGCGCATCATACACCAGGCGATGTCGCGCAACCCGGCTCTGGCCAGTGAACGCCGAGGCCACGATCACCACCTGGAAATGACCGCCGCCGCTCTCGCGGGCACCGGCGTGGCCGGCATGGTCGGCGCTGTCGTCGAAGACATCGAGGCTCTCCGGGTTGAAGCGTTGCAGGCGCTCGCGGATGGTGTCGGTCAGGCTCAAGGCAGAACCCGATTGAATGGCCGTACCGTGACCTTGCCGAAGACGCCCTGGGTCACGTAGGCATCGGCGTCGATCCAGGCCTGCGCCTCTTCGAGCGATTCGAACTCGGCGACGATCAGGCTGCCCGCCATCCCGGCCGGGCCGGGATCGGGACTGTCGATGGCCGGGAACGGCCCGGCCAAGATCACGCGTCCGGCCTCGACCAGTTCGTTGATGTGCTCGAGATGCGCGGGCCGGGCCGCGGCGCGCAGCGCCTGGCCGTTGGGCACATCTTCGCCGATGATCGCGTAGAGCATGGCTCACTCACCACCCAAGAATAGGTGCGCCCCACCCATTGCGCCCTGCTGCAGCAGAGCGCCCGTGCGCCCCAGCCGCGATGCCTGGCTTCTCGGCGCCGCTGGGCGCTGCCCGATCGTGGCTGGTGGCATCTCAGCCCTCGCCGGGCCTGCCATCGGCCGGCGTCCGATGGCCTTCGTCAGGCGCGGACAGTCTGCTGGGGCTGCCTGTGTCCGGACTCGGCCCCAAGAGGGCTGGCACCCTCGAGGGAAGCGGCGCAAGGCCTGTCGGGGAGGACGTCATCTCACTCCTTTTCGCCCGTATCGACGTAGCGCGAGAGCATCAGTCCTTGGGCGAGGGCGAACAGCAGCATGAGCCCCATGCCGCCGAACAGCTTGAAGTTGACCCAGACGTCGGTCGAGAAGCGGAACGCCACGAACAGGTTGAGGCAGCCCATCACCAGGAAAAAGCCGGCCCAGCTGAGATTGAGCTTGTCCCAGACCGGCTCTGGCAGCGTCAATTGCTGGCCCACCATGCTGCGGATCAGGTTCTTGCGGAAGACGTAGCGCGCGCCGATCAGCACCGCCGCGAAAGCCCAGTAGAGCACCGTGGGCTTCCACTTGATGAAGGTTTCGTCGTGCAGCAGCAGGGTGGCGCCGCCGAAGACGACGATGATGGCGAGGCTCACCCAGAGCATGTTCTCCACCTTGCGATGGCGGAACCAGACCCACGCGATCTGCGCGAAGGTCGCGGCGATCGCCACGCCGGTGGCCACGTAGATGTCCGCCACCTTGAAGGCGACGAAGAACACGATGACCGGGAACAGATCGAACAATAACTTCATGGACTTGGAGCGATTCGAGGTGAAGCCGGCATTATCGCCTTGGCTGCGGCGGACTGTCCACGCGCGGTGCTACACTCGAGCGAAGGCAGCGGTCACGAGGAAAGGATGTTCGGAATGGCGATGGTGAAGCTGGTCGAGTACGCCGACGCGACCCCGGAAGTGCGCGCGGTGTACGACGACATCATGGCGACGCGCAAGGTCGACTGGATCAACAACATCTGGAAGGCGCTCGCGACCCATCCGCCGACACTCGCGCGCATTTGGTCGCAGGTGAAGCAGGTCATGGGGCCGGGCACGCGTCTCGACCCGCTCACCAAGGAGCTGATCTACATGGCGGTCAGCATGACCAACAACTGCGAGTACTGCATCCATTCGCACGGGGCCTCGGCACGCAAGCAGGGGATGGACGATGAGATGTTCGGCGAGCTCGCGGCGATCGTCGCGCTCGCGAACCAGACCAATCGCCTGGCGATCGCCTATCAGATCGAGGTGGACGACCAATTCAAGCCGAAGTTCGCGTGATGGCAGCAACACCGCTGGAAGCGCTCCGGCAGCTGCTAGATGGCCGCTACAGCTGCCGGGCGTTCCAGCCGGACCCGCTGGACCGGTCGACGATCGACGTCATCCTCGCCGCGGCCCAGCGCACGCCGTCCTGGTGCAACACGCAACCCTGGCAGGTCACGATCGTCTCCGGCGACGCCTTGGCAAGACTGGGGAGCGAGCTGTACGCGCGAGCGGCCGATGGCGCGCCACCGACGCCGGACTTCCCGTTCCCCGAAGCCTATCTCGGCGTGTATCGCGAGCGCCGCAAGGTGTGCGGGGTGCAGCTCTACCAGTCGCTCGGCATCGGTCGCGACGACCGGGCGCGCGCCCGCGAGCAGTCCTTCGAGAACTTCCGGTTTTTCGGAGCTCCCCACGCTGCGTTCATCACCACCGACGCTTCGCTCGGGTTCTACGGCGGGCTGGACTGCGGCCTCTACGTGATGAGCTTCCTGCTGGCGGCCCAGGCCTCTGGCGTGGCGGCGATTCCCCAGGCGGCGCTGGCGACCTATGCCGATGTCGTGCACGAGCACCTGGAATTCGGCCCCGATCGCTTGTTGGTGTGCGGCATCGCCTTCGGTCGCGGCGACCACGATGCCGCGATCAACGGCTATCGCACCGAGCGCGCGGCGCTCGCTGAGGCGGTACGCTGGATCGAATAGCGCGGCTTCCCCGGCTGTAGTACAGGGCTACTACCCCGGGGCGGAGTGCAATGCTACCGTGGCCGAGTTATCGGTCCCGCTCGATGCTGCATTGCGATATCCGCATCGGCTGCGCGGAACGGTGATTTCGACGCTCCACAACAAGACCAGGGAGGAACCATGAAGGAACAAGATCCGAGCGGCGAGGCCATGCGGCCTGACCGTCGCGAGTTCATGAAGAAATCCGGCGTAGCGGTGGCCGGTGCCGGTGTCATGTCCACGACGGCGCTGCTGGCGACGCCGACCGAAGCCTGGGCGCAGGCCCTCAAGGCACTGGATGCGGGCGAGGTGAAGACGCTGCTGCGCATGACGCGCGACGTCTACCCGCACGACGGACTGTCCGACGGCATCTACATGAAGGTCGTCGAGATGCTCGACGGCGCAGCCGCAAAGGACCCGGCCACCGACAAGCTGCTGACCGATGGCGTGAAGGAACTCAATGCGGCGGCACGCAACAAGTTCAAGAAGGACTACGCGGGCGTGGCGAACGAGTCCGATCGCGTCGGCATTCTCCAGTCGATGGAATCCACCGCATTCTTTCAGAAGATCCGCGGTGACATGATCACGGGCATCTACAACAACCCGGATGTCTGGCAGG
Source organism: Burkholderiales bacterium (assembly GCA_019747905.1). Lineage (GTDB taxonomy): Bacteria > Pseudomonadota > Gammaproteobacteria > Burkholderiales. The sequence goes on along the minus strand of JAIEQG010000034.1, from coordinate 40,777 downwards.
TACTGGGCTACGAGGGTGCTTCGGCGCACCTGGGTGGCTACCTGAAGCGCGGCTTCGACGACATTGCCTGGCTCTAGGCAACGTAAGCGTCGAAACGATACCTGCTCGAGCACATTCGGAGGAAAGTGACATGGCGGCAAAATACAATCAGACCGACGACAAGGTCGTCGTGGTGATCGGTTCCGGCGCGGGCGGTGGCACGCTCGCGGCCGAACTCGCGATCAAGGGCATCGACACCGTCCTGCTCGAAGCGGGCAACCGCTGGGAGATCCCGGACTTCGAGAACGACGAGTGGTCCAACTTCGTGAAGATTTCCTGGCTCGATCCGCGCAGCACGTCGGGCAACTGGAGGGTGGCGAAGGACTTCTCGGGCCTGCCCGCGTGGATCGTACGCGCGGTCGGCGGCTCCACCATCCACTGGGCCGGCGCGTCGCTGCGGATCGAGGATCACGAGTTCAAGGCGAAGACCACCTACGGCAACATCGCCGGAGCGAGCCTGCTCGACTGGCCGATCACCCGTGCCGAACTGGACCCGTACTACGACCGTGCCGAGAAGAAGATGGGCACGACCGGGACCAACGGCATTCCGCGCCTGCCCGGCAACAACAACTACAAGGTGCTGGCGGCCGGTGCCGCGAAGATGGGCTACAAGAGTTTCCACACCGGCAACATGTCGATCAATTCGCAGCCGCGCGACGGCCGCGGCTCCTGTCAACAGATCGGGTTCTGTTTCCAGGGCTGCAAATCGGGCGCCAAGTGGTCGACGCTCTACGAAGCGATCCCGAAGGGCGAGGCGACGAACAAGCTGGAAGTGCGGCCCAATTCCATGGCGGTGCGCATCGTCCACGACGCCAAGGGCAAGGTCACCGGCGTCGAATACGCCGACAAGAGCGGCAAGATCCAGCTGCAGAAGGCGCGCGCGGTGTGTGTGGCCGGCAACTCGATCGAGTCGCCGCGCATCCTGCTCAATTCGGCCTCGAGCATGTTCAAGGACGGGCTCGCGAACTCCTCGGGGCAGGTGGGCAAGAACTACATGCGCCACATGACCGGATCGGTGTACGCCGTGTTCAATCGCGAAGTGCACATGTATCGCGGCACCACCATGGCCGGCATCGTCACCGATGAATCGCGCCACGACCCGTCGCGCGGCTTCGCGGGGGGCTACGAGATGGAAACCCTGTCGCTCGGGCTTCCCTTCATCGCCGCCTTCCTGGAGCCGGGCATGTGGGGGCGCGACTTCACCTGGGCCATGGACCGCTACGAGAACATGGCGGGCATGTGGCTGGTGGGTGAGGACATGCCGCAGGAATCGAACCGCGTCACCTTGAACGCCAACCTCAAGGACGCGTACGGCATGCCGGTCGCCAACGTGCACTTCGACGATCACCCGAACGACATCGCCATGCGCGAGCACGCCTACCAACAGGGCTGTGCGCTGTACGAGTCGGTCGGTGCGGTGCGGACGTACAAGACGCCGCCTTACCCCTCGACCCACAACCTGGGCACCAACCGCATGAGCGAAAACTCGCGCGACGGCGTGGTGAACAAGTGGGGCCAGACGCACGACATCAAGAACCTGTTCGTGTCCGACGGCAGCGTGTTCACCACCGGGGCGGCCGAAAACCCCACGCTCACCATCGTGGCGCTGGCCTTGCGTCAGGCCGACTACATCGCCAAGCAGATGGCAGCCAAGGAGCTCTAAGCGGCGTTAGACGGCAATTCCCTCGAAGACTCAGGGCCCGGGCAACCGGGCCCTGGTTTTTTTATCGGTGGGGCCGGGCCGCTCCTAGCCACCGACGCCCCCCCAAGAGGGCAGCGACCAAGCCGGAGCGTGGGGGAGCCATCCCTATTGCGTTGACGCTCGGCCGGCAGACGGTAAACTCCGAGCCATAACGACCGCCGTCAGATGCGGTTTCGCGGGAGGGCGTGCCGCGAGCTTCAAGTCGTGGGAGGAGCATCATGTGCAATCTCTATTCCGGCCAGGACAAGCGACTCTACGCGCGCGAGAAGCGCTCGGTGCGCCTTTCGGGCTTCGTGACCAGCATCTGTCTGGAGCGCCTGTTCTGGCGCGTCCTCGACGAAGCTGCCGCCAGCGAGGGCTTGAGCACGCCGCGCTTCATCGGCAAGCTCTACGAGGAGATGCAGGCGCGCGAAGACCCCATCTCGAGCTTCGCCTCGCTGCTGCGGGTGACCTGTGCGATCTACATCAACCGGAATCCGGACAAGCCCCTGGTGAGCTATGTCGTGCGGGAAACCCCAGCCGCCATGCCGGTCACCGTGGTCATGCCGGCGCCAGTGGCCGCGTGAGGCTTCCGCCACCCTGAAAATCAAAGACCCGGCTCACCGCCGGGTCTTGTCGCTTCGGGGACAAAGGCCAGCTGCTTCAGGCGGCAGCGATCAGCTCCCGCAACACGAACGGCAGGATCCCGCCGTGGCGGTAGTAGTCCACCTCGATCGGGGTGTCGATCCGCAGCTTCAGCTTGGCTTTGACTTCGGAGCCGTCCTTGCGGCGGATCACCAGGGTCGCGTCCTGCTGGGGCTTCAAGTCGTGGCCCACGAGGATGTCGAACTGTTCGTCGCCCTTGATACCCAGCGACTCGACGGAATCGGACCCGGTGAATTGCAGCGGCAGCACACCCATGCCGACCAGGTTGGAGCGGTGGATGCGCTCGAAGCTGCGGGCCACGACTGCCTTCACGCCCAGGAGCTGGGTGCCCTTGGCGGCCCAGTCGCGCGAGGAGCCGGTCCCGTACTCTTCGCCGCCGAACACGACCGTCGGCACGCCGTCGGCAATATATTTCATGGCCGCGTCGTAGATCGACATTTCGGCTCCATCGGGCTGGTGCAGCGTGATGCCGCCTTCCACGCGCGAGCCGTCCGCCTTGGCCGGAATCATCAGGTTCTTGATGCGGACGTTGGCGAACGTCCCGCGCATCATGACTTCGTGGTTGCCGCGGCGTGAGCCGTAGCTGTTGAAGTCCGCCTTGGTCACGCCGTTCGCCAGCAGCCATTTGCCGGCCGGCGAGGTGTCCTTGATCGACCCGGCCGGCGAGATGTGGTCGGTGGTTATGGAATCGCCGAAGACGCCCAGCGCCCGCGCACCCTTGACGCCCGCATCGCCGGCCGCGGCCGGTTGCATGCCGAAGCCCTCGAAGAACGGCGGCTCCGCGATGTAGGTGGATTTGGGCCAGTTGTAGACCTGACCGTCGACGCCTGCGATGCGTTGCCACAGCTCACCCGGATTGGACTTCACCTGGCCGTAGTTGGCGGCGAACGCCTTCGGGTTCATGGCGTGGCGCATGAGCGCGTGCACTTCTTCGCTGGTGGGCCAGATGTCGCCCAGGTACACGTCCTTACCGCCCTTGCCCTTGCCGACCGGCTCGGTCATCAGATCCTTGAGAACCGTGCCCGCGAGCGCGTAGGCCACCACCAGCGGCGGGGACGCGAGGAAGTTCGCCTTCAGGTTGGGGTGGATGCGCGCTTCGAAGTTGCGGTTGCCGGACAGCACGGCTGCGCAGATGAGGTCGTTCTTCGTGATCGCTTCGTTGATCTCGGGCGTGAGATCCCCCGCATTGCCGATGCACGTCGTACAGCCGTAGGCTGCGACGTTGAAGCCCAGCTTCTCGAGGTAGGGCAGCAGGCCTGCCTTGCCGAGATATTCGGTGACGATGCGCGAGCCGGGGGCGAGCGAGGTCTTGATGTGCGGCTTGACCGTCAGTCCGGCGGCGACCGCTTTCTTGGCCAGCAGGCCGGCGGCCAGCAGCACACCCGGGTTCGAAGTGTTGGTGCACGACGTGATGGCGGCGATCAGTACGTCGCCGTTGCGGATCTCGAGGCCGCTCGCGGTCGTGACGGGCTGGTTGAGCTTCGCCGCCGGCTGGTTGAAGCCGTTGTCCGCGGTGGATTTGCTGAAGAGCGACGTGAACTGCTTCTTCACGTTGCCGATCTCGATGCGGTCCTGCGGGCGCTTCGGTCCGGCGAGCGACGGCGCCACTTGCGCCAGGTCCAGCACCAGGGTGGTCGAGTAGTCGATGGAACCGGCCTTCGGTATGCCGAACAGGCCCTGCGCCTTGAAGTAGGCCTCGAAGGCCTCGATCTCGGCCTTGGTGCGGCCGGTGCCCTTGAAGTACTCCACGGTCTTGTCGTCGACCGGGAAGAAGCCCATGGTCGCGCCGTACTCGGGTGCCATGTTCGCGATGGTGGCGCGGTCAGGCAGGGCGAGCGACTCCGTGCCCTCGCCGAAGAACTCCACGAACTTGCCCACCACCTTGGCCTTGCGCAGCATCTCGGTGACTGCGAGCACCAGGTCGGTGGCGGTTACGCCTTCGCGCAGTCGGCCTTTCAGCTCCACGCCCACCACATCGGGCGTGAGGAAATACACCGGTTGACCGAGCATGCCGGCTTCCGCTTCGATGCCGCCGACACCCCAGCCCACCACGCCGATGCCGTTGATCATCGTCGTGTGCGAATCGGTGCCCACCAGCGTATCGGGGTAGTACAGGCCACCTTTCTTGTGCACGCCGCGCGCCAGATACTCGAGGTTCACCTGGTGCACGATGCCGAAGCCGGGCGGCACCACGCCGAAGGTGTCGAAGGCCTGCATGCCCCATTTCATGAACTCGTAGCGCTCGCGGTTGCGCGAGAACTCGAGCTTCATGTTGAGATCGAGCGCGTCCTTGGTGCCGAAGTGGTCGATCATCACCGAGTGGTCGACCACCAGATCCACCGGCACCAGCGGCTCGATGGTCTTGGGGTTCTTGCCCATGCGGTTGGCGACGTTGCGCATGGCCGCCAGGTCCGCCAGCAGCGGCACGCCGGTGAAGTCCTGCAGTACCACGCGCGCCACCACGAACGGGATCTCGTCGACGCGCTCCGCGTTGGGCTTCCATGCGGCAAGTTGCTTCACGTGCTCCTCGGTGACCTTCTTGCCGTCGCAGTTGCGCAGCACCGCTTCCAGCACTATGCGGATCGAGACCGGCAGGCGGGAAATCTTCCCGAGCCCCGCCTTCTCCAGCGCCGGCAGGGAATACAACTTCCCCTTGGCTGTTCCGATCTTGAAGTCCTGCAGGCTACCGAAGAGGTTGTGGCTCATGCGCAATGTCTCCGAAGGGGCGGCGAATCAGATCACGAAGAGGTCGACGAACTCGTTCACCGGGGTGGCCGCGAGCTTCTTCGCGTCCAGGCAGAGGTCCAGGATGGCGGCCTGCTGCTTCGCCGGGAACTGGCGCGCGAGGTTGGTCTTGAACTTCTCCACCAGCACCGGCATGCCTTCCTTGCGGCGGCGCTTGTGGCCGATGGGGTACTCGCAGACGAACTCGCCCAGCTTCTTGCCGTCGGTGAACTCGACGGTCAGCGCGTTCGCGATGGAACGCTTGGCCGGGTCGTGGTAATCCTTCGTGAACTGCTTGTCTTCCACGCAGACGATCTTGTCGCGCAGCTTGTCGATGCGCGGGTCCTTCGCGACGGAATCTTCGTAGTCCTCGGCAGTCAGGCGGCCGAAGATGATGGGCACGGCCACCATGTACTGGATGCAATGGTCGCGGTCTGCCGGATTGTTGAGCGGCCCCTTCTTGTCGATGATCCTGATGCACGCCTCGTGCGTGCGGATGGTGATCTTCTTGATGTCCTCGGGCTTGCGGCCGGCCTTCTTGAGCGCGGCATGGATGTCCATGGCGCACTCGACGGCGGTCTGCGAGTGGAACTCGGCCGGGAAGGAGATCTTGAACAGCACGTTCTCCATCACGTAGCTGCCGTAGGGGCGCTGGAACTTGAACGCGTTGCCCTTGAACAGCACGTCGTAGAAACCCCAGGTCTTGGCCGACAGCACCGACGGGTAGCCCATCTCGCCGGTCTTGGCGATGAGCGCGAGGCGCACGGCGCGCGACGTGGCGTCACCGGCTGCCCAGCTCTTGCGCGAGCCGGTATTGGGCGCGTGGCGATAGGTACGCAGCGACTGGCCGTCGACCCATGCGAGCGAGACGGCGTTGATGATCTCGTCGCGCGTGAGGCCCATCATCTGGGCGACCACGGCGGTGGAGGCCACTTTCACGAGGACCACGTGGTCCAAGCCGACCTTGTTGAACGAGTTCTCCAGCGCGATGCAGCCCTGGATCTCGTGCGCCTTGATCATGGCGGTCAGCACGTCGTTCACGGTGAGCGGCTTCTTGCCGGCGGCCACCGCGTTGCGCGACAGCCAGTCGGCCGTGGCGAGGATGCCACCCAGGTTGTCGGACGGGTGGCCCCATTCGGCGGCGAGCCACGTATCGTTGAAATCGAGCCAACGGATCATCGCGCCGATGTTGAAGGCAGCCTGGATCGGGTCGAGCTGGAACTGGGTACCGGGCACCTTGGCCCCGTTGGGCACGATGGTGCCGGGCACGACGGGGCCCAGCAGCTTCGTGCACGCGGGATACTCCAGCGCTTCGAAGCCGCAGCCGAGCGTGTCGATGAGGCAGTAGCGCGCGGTCTCGTAGGCTTCCTTGCTTGTGATCTTGTATTTGGTGACGTAGTCGACGATGTCGACCAGGACCTTGTCGGGCTTCGGGCGGACGTTGGAGATGTGTGCGGACATGGTGTCGGGCGGAAAATTGAAGAGATGGTTACTTGCGGCGCTCGAGCGGCACCCATTGCAGGTTCTCGGGGCCGGTGTAATTGGCGCTCGGGCGGATGATCTTGCCGTCGACGCGCTGTTCGATGACGTGGGCGGACCAGCCCGACATGCGGGAGATCACGAACAGCGGCGTGAACATGGCGGTGGGCACGCCCATCATGTGGTAGCTCACGGCGCTGAACCAGTCGAGGTTCGGGAACATCTTCTTCTCGCGCCACATCACGGCCTCGAGGCGTTCGGCGATGTCGAACAGCTTCATGTTGCCGTTGTCCTTGGACAGGCGGCGCGCCACTTCCTTGATGACTTCGTTGCGCGGGTCGGCGATGGTGTACACCGGATGGCCGAAGCCGATCACGATCTCCTTGTTCGTCACGCGGCGGACGATGTCGGCTTCCGCCTCGTCCGGGTCGTTGTAGCGGCCCTGCGTGTCGAACGCGACTTCGTTCGCGCCCCCGTGCTTCGGCCCCCGCAGTGCGCCGATGGCTCCGGTCAGGGCGGAATACATGTCAGAGCCCGTGCCGGCGATCACGCGACCGGTGAACGTGGACGCGTTGAATTCGTGTTCGGCGTAGAGATTGAGCGACGTCTGCATCGCCCGCTCCCACAGCGCGGACGGCGGCCTGCCGTGCAGCAGGTGCAGGAAGTGGCCGGCGATGGACTCGTCATCGGTCTCGGTCTCGATGCGGCGGCCGTTGTGGCTCCAGTGGTACCAGTACAGCAGGACCGAACCGAGGCACGCCATCAGGCGGTCGGCGATCTCACGGGCGCCGGCGATATTGTGGTCGTCCTTCTCCGGCAGCAGCGTGCCCAGCATCGACACGCCGGTACGCATGACGTCCATGGGGTGAGCGGAGGAGGGGATCCACTCCAGCGCCGCCTTGAGGCTTGCCGGCAGCCCACGCATGCCCTTGAGGCGCTCGCGATAGGAAGCGAGTTCTGCCTTGTTGGGCAGCTTTCCATGCACCAGCAGGTGGGCGATCTCCTCGAAGGTCGCGTCATCGGCGAAGTCGAGGATGTCGTAGCCACGGTAGTGCAGATCGTTGCCGGTGCGGCCCACGGTGCAAAGGGCCGTGTTGCCGGCGGTCACGCCCGACAGGGCGACGGACTTCTTCGGCTTGAAGCCCGCGGCGGGCGTGTCGGCAGTCTCCGTGCTCACTGAATCTTCTCCTTGGCGAACAGTTCGTCCAGCTTGTTCTCGTACGCGTGGTAATCGAGGTAGTCGTACAGTTCGGCGCGCGTCTGCATGGTGTCCACCACGTTCTTCTGCGTGCCGTCCTTGCGGATGTGCGAGTACACGTTGAGCGCCGCCTTGTTCATGGCGCGGAAAGCCGACAGCGGATACAGCACCAGGCTCACGTTGGCCGAGCGCAACTCGTCCACGGTGAACAGGGGCGTCGATCCGAATTCGGTGATGTTGGCCAGGACCGGCACCTTCACCGCGTCGGCGAACTTGCGGTACATGGACAATTCCGTCATCGCTTCCGGAAAGATCATGTCGGCGCCGGCTTCGACACAGCGCACCGCGCGTTCGATGGCGGCCTCGAGCCCCTCCACCGCGAGCGCATCGGTGCGGGCCATGATCACGAAGCTCGCATCGGTACGGGCATCGGCGGCGGCCTTGACGCGATCCACCATCTCCTGGGTCGTGACCAGTTCCTTGCCGGGGCGGTGGCCGCAGCGCTTCGCGCCCACCTGATCCTCGATGTGCATGGCGCCGGCGCCGAACTTGATCAGCGATTTCGTGGTGCGGGCGATGTTGAACGCGCTCGCACCGAACCCGGTGTCCACGTCCACCAGCAGCGGCAGCGAACAGACGTCGGTGATCCGGCGCACGTCGATCAGCACGTCGTCGAGGTTGCTGATGCCAAGATCGGGCAGGCCGAGCGAACCCGCGGCCACGCCGCCGCCGGACAGGTAGATCGCCTTGAAGCCCGAGCGCTCGGCGAGCCGGGCGTGGTAGGCGTTGATGGCACCCACGACCTGCAGCGGCTTCTCCGCGGCAAGGGCGGCACGGAAGCGGGCACCGGGAGAAGCGGGATTGGCCATCGGGGCGTCCTCGAGGTCGGTGGTTGGGATCAGCTCAGCCCAGCAGGTGTTGGACGCCGTCGCGCTCTTCGAGCAGTTCCTTCAGGGTGTTGTCCATCTTGGAGCGCGAGAACTCGTCGATCTCGAGGCCCTTCACCACTTCGTACTTGCCGCCGGCGCAGGTCACCGGCACGCCATAGATGATGTCCTGCGGGACGCCGTAGCCGCCGTCGGAGGCCACACCCATGGTGACCCACTTGCCGTTGGTGCCGAGCACCCAGTCGCGCACGTGGTCGATGGCGGCATTGGCGGCGGAGGCGGCGGAGGACAGGCCGCGCGCCTCGATGATCGCGGCACCGCGCTTGCCCACCGTCGGGATGTAGGTATCGCGATACCAGGTCTCGTCGTTCACCAGGGCCTTGGCGGCCTTGCCGCCGATGGTGGCGAAGCGGATGTCCGGATACATGGTGGGGGAATGGTTGCCCCAGACCACCAGTTTCTCGATGGAGGCGACCGGCTGGCCGGTGCGCGCCGCGAGCTGCGACAGTGCGCGGTTGTGGTCGAGCCGCATCATCGCGGTGAAATTGGCCTTTGGCAGGCTCGGCGCCGACTTCATGGCGATGTACGCGTTGGTGTTGGCCGGGTTGCCGACCACCAGCACTTTCACTTGGCGGCTGGCAGCCTTGTCCAACGCCTTGCCCTGGGCGGTGAAGATCTGGGCATTGGCTGCGAGGAGATCCTTGCGCTCCATGCCGGGACCGCGCGGACGCGCACCCACCAGCAAGGCGACGTCGGTGTCCTTGAAGGCCGTGGCGGGATCGCTGTGGGCGCTCATGCCGGCGAGCAGCGGGAAGGCGCAGTCGTCCACCTCCATCATCACGCCCTTCAGCGCCTTCTGCGCCTTTTCGTCCGGAATCTCCAGCAGTTGCAGGATGACCGGCTGATCGGGCCCGAGCATGGCGCCCGAAGCGATGCGAAACAGCAGGCTGTAGCCGATCTGGCCGGCGGCGCCGGTCACGGCGACGCGAACGGGGGTCTTCATGGGGGGAGAGGCTCCTCGTGAGAAATCGGGTCGGGGACCGCTGCCGTCAGGACAGCGTCGCCCGGGGCGCGCCGCGTGTCGCAGCGCGGCAAGCGATCTTTTCCTTCGCCCCGCGAGCGAAACAGCAGACGGATAATAGTGACGTGCGCTGCGGCGTGTCAACGCGAGTCTTATATCAGACCTCTGATAGAGCAATTCTTGGCTGGCACCGGTTTGCTGTGGTAAAACGACGCCTGACCATGAAGACCGAGCAGCCCGTTTCCGGCTTCCAGCCCCTCTACCGGCGCATCAAGGCCCAGCTCACCGAGCGCCTGTCGGCCGGGGAATGGCGCCCGGGAGAGCCCATCCCGAGCGAGATCGATCTCGCCCAGCGCTTTCGCGTGAGCCAGGGCACGGTGCGCAAGGCAGTGGGAGAGCTCGCCGGCGAGAACGTACTGGTGCGCAAGCAGGGCCGTGGCACGTTCGTGGCCTCGCATGCGCACACTCGGTCGCAGCTATCCTTCCTGCGCCTGACGCCCGACGACGGCAGCGTGGAAGAGCTCGAAGCCGCGTTGGTCGACGTGCGGCGGGTCCGTGCCGACGCCACCAGCGCGCGCATGCTGGCGCTGACCACCGGTGCGAGCCTGGTGCGTCTGCGGCGGACACTGTCGATCAACGGCAACCGCATCCTGTTCGAGGAAGCGCGCGTGCCGGCGGACCTGTTCCAGGGCCTCGGCCCCGAGGTGGTCGAGCGCCATCGCTGCATGCTCTACAGCATGTACGAGTCGGCCTATCACGTGAAGATCGTCGCGGCCGAAGAACGCCTCAAGGCGGTCGATGCCGAGGCCGATATCGCTGCATTCCTCGACGTCGCACCGGGCACGCCGCTTCTGCTGATGGAACGCGTGGCCTATACTTACGACCGGAAGCCGGTGGAGCTTCGTCGCGGTTACTGCAACACCTCCCGGCATCACTACGCGAACGAAATCACCTGAGCTGAGACTTCGCGTTCCCTTCCCCGCGCGTCCTCCCTCTTGCCTGCTGCCCCCGAAAGCCTCCGCATGGCGAAGTCCCGACCGAAGCATCTGAACCTGTTTCAGATCAAGCTGCCGGTTCCCGGCATCGTCTCCATCCTCCACCGCATCAGCGGAGCCGGCCTGTTCCTGATGCTGCCGTTCCTGCTCTACCTGCTGCAGGCGAGCCTGCAATCGCCGGAGAGCTACATCCACTTTCGCGAGTGGATGTCCGGCGCGCTGGTGAAGCTGATCCTGCTCGGCCTGCTCTGGGCCTTCCTGCATCACTTCTGCGCCGGTATCCGCTATCTGTTCCTGGACGTGCATATCGGCACCGATCTCGCCGCGGCCCGCGCCAGCAGCTTCGCCGTGCTGGGCATCAGCCTGGTCCTGACGGTCGTCTTCGGAGTCTGGCTATGGTGAAGCGCATCGTCGTCGGGGCGCACTACGGGTTGCGCGACTGGCTGGTCCAGCGCGTCACGGCGGTCGTGATGGCTGTCTTCGCGCTGCTGATGCTGTTCATCGTCCTATTCCATCGCCCCGAACACTACGGCGCGTGGAAGAGCCTCATGTCGCAGCAGTGGATGCGCCTCGCGAGCCTGCTGTTCCTGCTGGCGCTCTTCTGGCACGCCTGGATCGGCCTGCGCGACATATTCATGGACTACGTGAAGCCGGCCGGGTTGCGGCTCGCCCTGCTGGTGGGCGTGGTCCTGCTGCTCGTCGGCTACGCGCTCTGGTCCGTGCAGATCCTCTGGAGTCTCTACTGATGGCGCTGCCCACCCGGAAATTCGATGCCGTGATCGTCGGCGCCGGCGGTGCCGGCATGCGCGCGTCGCTGCAGTTGGCCGAAGCCGGCCTCAAGGTTGCCGTGCTCTCGAAGGTGTTTCCGACGCGCTCGCACACGGTCGCGGCACAAGGCGGCATCGGCGCGGCGCTGGGCAACATGGGCGAGGACTCCTGGCTCTGGCACATGTACGACACGATCAAGGGCTCCGATTACCTCGGCGACCAGGATGCGATCGAGTTCCTGTGCCGCATGGCCCCCCAGGCCGTCATCGAGCTGGAGCACTTCGGCATGCCGTTCGACCGCAACGAGGACGGCACCGTCTACCAGCGCCCGTTCGGCGGGCACTCGCAGAATTTCGGCGAGCGTCCGGTGCAACGTTCCTGCTGTGCCGCCGACCGCACCGGCCACGCGATGCTGCACACCCTCTACCAGCGCAACGTGCGCGCCAACACGCTCTTCTTCGTGGAGTGGATGGCGCTCGACCTGATCCGCGACGCGAGCGGCCAGGTGCTGGGCGTGACGGCCATGGAGATGGAGACCGGCGAAGTCTGGATCTTCCATGCGCGCGCGACCCTGTTCGCCACGGGCGGGGCAGGGCGCATCTATTCGGCCAGCACCAACGCCTTCATCAACACCGGCGACGGCCTCGGCATGGCGGCTCGTGCCGGCATCCCGCTCGAGGACATGGAGTTCTGGCAGTTCCACCCGACCGGCGTGGCCGGGGCCGGCGTGCTGATCACCGAAGGCGTGCGCGGCGAGGGCGGTTATCTGCTCAACAAGGACGGCGAGCGCTTCATGGAACGCTACGCGCCCACCATGAAGGACCTCGCGAGCCGCGACGTGGTGTCGCGCGCCATGGCGACCGAGATCAAGGAAGGGCGCGGCGCCGGCAAGGAAGCCGACCACATCCTGCTCAAGCTCGATCACCTCGGGCTCGACGTCATCGAGAAGCGGCTGCCCGGCATTCGCGAGATCGCCAAGAAGTTCGCGAACGTCGATCCGGTGAAGGACCCGATTCCCGTGGTGCCCACCTGCCATTACCAGATGGGCGGCGTGCCGACCAACTACCACGGCGAAGTGGTGGCCCCGGCGAACGGCAATCCGAACACCGTGGTCCCCGGCTTCTACGCTGCCGGCGAATGCGCGTGCGCATCGGTACACGGCGCCAACCGGCTCGGCACCAATTCCCTCACCGACCTCTTGGTATTCGGCCGCGCTTCGGGCGAGAGCGTGATCCGGTTCCTGAAGGAGAACCCGGGCCACAAGGACCTGCCCGTGGATGCCGGCGACTACTCGATGCAGCGCATCGCACGCCTGGATGGGCAGACCGGTGGCGAGAGCGTGTTCGAGGTCGGCGCGGAAATGCGCCGGACCATGCAGGCCCATTGCGGTGTGTTCCGCTTCCCGGACATGCTGCAATCCGGCGTCCAGAAGATCAAGGCGGTGGCGGAGCGTGCCAAGCGCACGGAGATCAAGGACAAGAGCAAGACGTTCAACACCGCGCGCGTGGAAGCGCTCGAACTGGACAATCTGATCGAGGTTGCCGTGGCGACCCTGGTTTCCGCCGATGCCCGGCAGGAAAGTCGCGGTGCCCACGACCGCGCGGACTTCGCCAAGCGCGATGACGTGAACTGGCTGAAGCACACGCTCTGGTACCGCGACGGCAGCCGCCTCGACTACAAGCCCGTCAACCTGAAGCCCATGACCGCCCAGACCTTCGAGCCGAAGGTTCGTAGTTATTGAAGAGGAGGGGCTAGGGACTAGGGAAAGGCAGGGGCTAGGGATCTCGCGAGTGAAACCCCATCGCCCGGTCCGCATTCTGGCTCCGCGACTCCGAAGACTCGTCTCGCTCCCCAGCCCCTAGCCCCTAGCCCCTAGTCCCTAGTCCCTATCCCCTAGCCCCTAGCCCCCATCCCATGAAATTCAGGATCTACCGGTACGACCCGGACAAGGACGCGCAGCCCTACATGAAGGACTACGACATCGCGCTCGAGCCGACCGACCGGATGCTGCTCGACGCGCTGGTGCGCATCAAGTCCGTGGACGACAGCCTCTCGCTGCGCCGCTCCTGCCGCGAAGGCGTGTGCGGCTCGGACGCCATGAACATCAACGGGCGCAACGGGCTCGCGTGCATCACGCGCCTCGCCGATCTCAAGGAGCCGGTGGAACTGCGGCCGCTGCCGGGCTTGCCCGTGATCCGCGACCTGATCGTGGACATGTCGCAGTTCTTCAAGCAGTACCACTCGATCAAGCCGTACCTGCGCAACAACGAGGTGCCGCCGGACAAGGAACGCCTGCAGAGCCAGGCCGAGCGCGAGGAACTGGACGGCCTCTACGAGTGCATCCTGTGCGCCTGCTGCTCCACGTCCTGCCCGTCGTTCTGGTGGAATCCCGACAAGTTCGTGGGGCCGGCCGGCCTGCTCGCCGCTTACCGGTTCATCGCCGACACGCGCGACCAGGCGACCAGCGAACGGCTGGACGACCTGGAAGACCCGTATCGGTTGTTCCGCTGCCATTCGATCATGAACTGCGTCGACGTCTGCCCGAAGGGTCTCAACCCCACCCGTGCCATCGGCAAGATCAAGGACCTCATGGTCCGACGAATGACCTGAGATGATGTCCCCCCCGATAGGCCTTGCGGCCTTTCCCCCCAGAGGGCCAACCCTCTTGTGGGCTGAGGCCGGACACGGACAGTCCCTGCGGAATGTCCGTGCTTGGCCGTTGGCATCGGCCTCCGGTCGATGGCGGCCCGGCGCGGGCTGAGGCCCCACCTCCCAGCGACGTGCCCGACGTCCCTAGGTGACCAACCCCGACCCCGACCGTTCCCTCGACCGCATCCGCTGGCGCTGCCGGCGGGGACTGCTCGAACTCGACCTGATCCTGGCGCGGTTCCTCGAGGGCGGCTTCGAACGCCTGACACCAGCCCAGCAGGAAACCTTTTCAGGTCTGCTCGGGCGTGCCGATACCGACCTCTGGGACCTCGTCTCCGGGAGGAGCCATTCGGCTGACCAGGCGGAAGAGGCCCTGCTGGACACGCTGCGACGGGTCGGAACCGTTTGATGCAAAGCAGCAAAACGCCGAAAAAGCCCCTACAATGAAGGCTCCAGCCACTGCGGAGAGAGTGATGAGCAACAACCAGAAAGCCACCATCACGTTCAGCGACGGGACTCCGTCCATCGAGCTGCCGGTGTTGAAGGGCGCCGTCGGCCCCGACGTGATCGACATCCGCAAGCTGTACGGCACGACCGGCAAGTTCACCTATGACCCTGGGTTCCTGTCGACGGCGTCGTGCAATTCGAGCATTACCTACATCGACGGCGACAAGGGCGAGCTGCTGTACCGCGGCTATCCCATCGAGCAGCTCGCGGTGAACTGCGACTTCCTCGAGGTCTGTCATCTGATCCTGTACGGCGAATTGCCCAGCCCCAGCCAGAAGGTGGACTTCGTGGGCCGCGTGACGCAGCACACGATGGTCAACGAGCAGATGCAGTTCTTCATGCGCGGCTTTCGCCGCGACGCGCATCCGATGGCTGTCATGACAGGTCTCGTGGGCGCCCTCTCCGCGTTCTACCCCGATTCCATGAACCTGCACGACGCCCGCCAGCGCGACATCTCGGCGATCCGCCTGATCGCCAAGATGCCCACGCTGGTGGCGATGGCCTACAAGTACTCGTCGGGTCAGCCCTACATGTACCCGCGCAACAAGCTGTCGTACTCGGCGAACTTCATGCACATGATGTTCGCGACGCCGTGTGACGACTACGTCGTGAACGACGTGCTGGTCCGCGCGCTCGACCGGATCTTCATCCTGCACGCCGACCACGAGCAGAACGCGTCGACTTCCACGGTGCGGCTGTGCGCCTCGTCGGGCACCAACCCGTTCGCGGCCATCGCGGCGGGAGTGGCGTGCCTCTGGGGTCCCGCCCATGGCGGCGCCAACGAAGCCTGCCTCACCATGCTGGGCGAGATCCAGCAGATGGGCGGGGTCGAGAAGATCGGCGAGTTCATAGCCAAGGTGAAGGACAAGAACTCGTCGGTCCGCCTGATGGGCTTCGGTCACCGTGTGTACAAGAACTACGACCCGCGCGCCAAGCTGATGCGGGAGACCTGCCACGAAGTCCTGAACGAACTGGGCCTCGGCGACGACCCGCTGTTCAAGCTCGCCATGGCGCTCGAGAAGATCGCACTGGAAGACGACTACTTCGTGAGCCGCAAGCTCTACCCGAACGTCGACTTCTATTCCGGCATCGTGCAGAAGGCGATCGGCATTCCGGTGCCGCTGTTCACCGCCATCTTCGCCCTGGCGCGCACCGTGGGCTGGATCGCGCAGCTGAACGAGATGATCGCCGACCCCGAGTACAAGATCGCACGGCCCCGCCAGCTGTTCGTGGGCGCCACGCACCGCAACGTAGTCCCGATCGCGAAACGCGCCTGACCCACGAGAGCGCAGCCCCGAGGAGAGACGCTCCATGATGAAGGACCTGATGTCCGGTTCGTACCTGTTCGGCGGCAACGCGCCCTACATCGACGAACTCTACGAGAAGTATCTGGAAGACCAGAGCTCGGTCGGCCCCGAGTGGAAGCGCTACTTCGATCAGATCCAGGTGCTGCCCGGGCCGCGCGACGTGTCGCACGCACCGGTGCGGGAACTGATCGGCCGCATCGCGCGCGATCGCAGCCGCAGCGGTTCGCAGCTCTCGCCGTCCGACCTGGCGGAGCTGGGCCGCAAACAGGCGGCGGTGTTCCAGCTGATCAGTTCGTACCGCTTTCTCGGAGCGCGGCACGCCAGCCTCGACCCGCTGAAACGCCTCGAGAAGCCGGAAGTGCCGGAACTCGATCCGGCCTGGCATGGCTTCACCGAAGCCGACATGGACCGCGTCTTCAATACCGGGACGCTGGTCGGCCCGCAGCAGGCGACGCTGCGCGAGATCCTGCAATCGCTCAAGGAGACCTACTGCGGCACCATCGGTCTCGAGTACATGTACCTCACGGACACGAGCCAGAAGCGCTGGTTGCAGCAGCGCTTCGAAGGCATCCGCTCGCGCCCGAGCTACTCGCCGGATTACAAGCGCCACATTCTCGAGCGCCTCACCGCCGCGGAAATCCTGGAGAAGTACCTGCACACGCGCTACGTCGGACAAAAGCGCTTCTCGCTCGAAGGCGGCGACAGCCTGATCCCGATGCTGGACAACCTGCTGCAGCGGGCTGGTGCCAACGGCGTGCAGGAACTCGTGATCGGCATGGCGCACCGCGGGCGCCTCAACGTGCTCGTGAACACGCTGGGCAAGATGCCTTCCGACCTGTTCCTCGAATTCGAAGGCAAGCACGCCGGCGAACTGATGGCGGGCGACGTCAAGTATCACCAGGGCTTCTCGTCGGACGTGATGACGCCCGGGGGCCCCATGCACGTCACGCTCGCGTTCAACCCATCCCACCTCGAGATCGTGAACCCCGTGGTGGAAGGTTCGGTCCGCGCGCGCCAGCACCGCCGGCGCGATCGCGAAGGGCGGCAGGTGTTGCCGATCCTGCTGCATGGCGACGCGGCGTTCGCGGGGCAGGGCGTGGTCATGGAAACGCTCAACCTGTCGCAGACGCGCGGCTACGGCACCGGCGGCACGGTGCACATCATCGTCAACAACCAGATCGGATTCACCACGTCGGACCCGCGCGACGTGCGCTCGATGATCTACTGCTCCGACGTGGCGAAGATCGTCGAGGCCCCGGTGATCCACGTGAACGGCGACGATCCGGAAGCGGTCGTGCTCGCCACCGAGGCGGCACTCGATTTTCGCAACGAGTTCGGCCGCGACGTGGTGATCGACATGGTGTGCTTCCGCCGGCTCGGCCACAACGAGCAGGACGAGCCCATGGTCACCCAGCCGCTCATGTACAAGCTGATCGCCCAGCACCCGGGGACGCGCAAGCTGTACGCCGACCGCCTGGTGCAGGAGGGCGTCATCAAGGCCGGCGAGTCCGACGACATCATCAAGGCCTATCGCGACGCGCTCGATGCCGGGCATCACACCAACAAGAGCATCATCTACAACTTCAAGCCGCCGTTCCAGGTGGAGTGGGCACCGTACCGCAACGTCCCCTGGAACCAGGCCGTGGATACCGGGCTGCCGCTCGCCGATCTGCAGTTCCTCGCCGAGCGCCTCACCACGATCCCCGCGCATTTCAAGGTCCATCCGCGCGTCGAAAAGGTGCTGACCGACCGCCGGCAGATGGGCCTGGGCAAGCTGCCGCTCGACTGGGGCATGGCCGAAACGCTCGCCTACGCGGCGTTGCTCAAGCAGGGTTACGGCGTGCGGCTGTCAGGCCAGGATTCGGGCCGCGGCACGTTCTTCCACCGCCACGCGGTGCTGCACGACCAGAATCGCGAACGCTGGGATTCCGGCACCTACGTCCCGCTCCAGCGCATCGCCGAGAACCAGCCGGACTTCCTGGTGATCGATTCGACGCTCTCGGAAGAAGCGGTGCTCGGATTCGAATACGGCTACGCGACCGCCTCGCCGAACGAACTGGTGATCTGGGAAGCGCAGTTCGGCGACTTCACCAACGGTGCGCAGGTGGTGATCGACCAGTTCATCGCCTCGGGCGAAGTGAAATGGGGCCGCATGTGCGGGCTCGTGCTGATGCTGCCGCACGGCTACGAGGGCCAGGGCCCGGAACACTCCTCAGCTCGCCCCGAACGCTTCCTGCAACTGTGCGCCGACTACAACATGCAGGTGGTGATTCCGTCGACGCCGGCGCAGATGTTCCACGTCCTGCGGCGCCAGATGCTGCGGCCCTACCGCAAGCCGCTCATCATCATGAGCCCGAAATCGATGCTGCGGCACAAGGAGTCGATCTCGAGCCTGGAGGACCTGGCGCACGGCCGGTTCCAGGCGGTCATCCCGGACCCGGAAGCACCCGCTCCCAAGAAGGTGAAGCGCGTGGTGTTCTGCAGCGGCAAGATCTACTTCGACCTCGCTGCCGCGCGGCGCGAACGCGACCTGAAGGACATCGCGCTGGTGCGCATCGAGCAGCTCTACCCGTTCCCCCACGACGACTTCAAGGCCGAGATCGAGCGTTACTCGGCGGCGACTGAAGTCGTGTGGTGCCAGGAAGAACCCGCGAACCAGGGTGCCTGGCACCGGATCCAGCACTACCTGCTCCGCCATCTGAAGCCGGAGCAGAAGCTCACCTACGCGTTGCGGCCTTCGAGCGCAGCGCCCGCAGGCGGTTATCTCGCGTTGCATAACCAACGCCAGAAAGCCGTCGTCGATGCGGCGTTGACTCTCGGAGCATCGTTCCCGCCCGCTGCAGGCGAAACCTAGAAACACAACGGATCACCGAATTACGGAGCATCCATGCTGATCGAAGTGAAAGTGCCGGCACTGTCCGAATCCGTGGCCGAAGCCACGCTGCTCTCCTGGCACAAGAAGCAGGGCGAATTCGTCAATCGCGACGAGAACCTGATCGACATCGAGACCGACAAGGTCGTGCTCGAGTTGCCTGCCCCGGAAGCGGGCGTGCTCACCAAGATACTGAAGGGCGACGGCGGCACCGTCGTGAGCAACGAGATCATCGCGCAGATCGACACCGAGGCGAAGGCGACCACCGCGCCCGCTGCGCCGGAGAAGCCCAAGGCGGAAGCAAAGCCGGAAGCCAAGGCGGCGCCAGCGGCGTCCAAGCCGACGTCTGAACCACAACGCGCCGCAACCGCGACCGGTGGCGAGGTCATCGCGATGCCCGCGGCGAAGAAGATCGCCGCCGACAACAACGTGGACCTGGCCCAGGTGGCCGGGAGCGGACGTGGCGGCCGGGTCACCAAGCCGGACGTCGTGGCTCACGTGGCCGGCGGTGCACGCGCGGCGACCCCATTGCCGGCACCGGTCGATATCGACAGCCTGATGGGCGATCGCCCCGAGAAGCGCGTGGCGATGTCCCGTCTGCGTCAACGGATCGCCGAACGTCTGGTGCAGTCGCAGTCGACGGCGGCGATCCTCACCACTTTCAACGAAGTCAACATGCAGGCCGTGATCGACCTGCGCAACAAGTACAAGGACCGATTCGAGAAGGACCACGGCGTCAAGCTGGGATTCATGTCCTTCTTCGTCAAGGCATCCGTCGCGGCACTCAAGAAGTATCCGGTCCTGAATGCTTCGGTGGACGGTACCGACATCGTGTACCACGGCTACTTCGACATCGGCATCGCCGTTGGCAGCCCGCGCGGGCTGGTGGTGCCGATCATCCGCAATGCGGACCAGGCTTCGCTCGCGGACATCGAGAAGATCATCGCCGATTTCGGCGCGCGCGCGCAGGAAGGCAAGCTCACCATCGAGGAGTTGACCGGGGGCACGTTTTCCATCTCCAACGGCGGGGTGTTCGGCTCGATGCTGTCCACGCCCATCATCAACCCGCCGCAGAGCGCCATCCTGGGCGTACATGCGACCAAGGACCGGCCCGTGGTGGAAAATGGCCAGATCGTCATCCGCCCCATGAACTACCTCGCCATGTCCTACGACCACCGCATCATCGACGGCCGCGAAGCGGTACTCGGTCTGGTGGCCATCAAGGAAGCGCTGGAAGATCCGGCGCGGCTGCTGCTCGATCTCTAGCCGGTACGACGTCGGCCTCGGTGCTCTCGAGGGTTGACGCCGGAGCATTGCGCTCCCATCTATTGCAGTAGCGCCGGACGCGGAGGTCGCAGCGGCCGGTGACACCCGGAGTCACCATGCCCAAGCAATTCGATGTCGCAGTGATCGGTGCCGGTCCCGGCGGTTACATCGCCGCCATCCGCGCCGCGCAGTTGAAGCTCTCCACCGTCTGCATCGACGGCTGGAAGAACGCGCAAGGCAAGCCGAGCCTGGGAGGCACTTGCCTCAACGTGGGCTGCATCCCGTCCAAGGCGTTGCTCGAATCCTCCGAGAACTACGAGCGCGCGCTGCACAAGTTCGAAGACCACGGCATCGGCATCAAGGGCGTCACCATCGACGTGCCGAAGATGCAGGCCCGCAAGGAAAAGATCGTCGACACTTTCACGAGCGGCATCTCGCTCCTGTTCAAGAAGAACAAGGTGGAGTCGATGCACGGCTTCGGCCGCTTCGCCGGACGCACGCCCGACGGGGGCTATCAGATCGAAGTGCATGGCGACGGCGCACCCGAGGCGATCGAAGCGCGCCACGTGATCGTGGCCACCGGATCGTTGCCGCGGCCGCTGCCGGGTGTCGAGATCGACAACCGTCTCGTGTGCGACAACATCGGAGCGCTCGCGCTCGATGCCGTACCCAAGCGCCTCGGTGTCATCGGTGCCGGCGTGATCGGACTCGAGATGGGCAGTGTCTGGCGCCGCCTGGGCTCGGAAGTGACCATCCTCGAAGCGCTGCCGGCGTTCCTCGGCGCGGCCGACGAACACGTCGCCAAGGAAGCTTTCCGCCAGTTCACCGGCCCGCTCGGCCTCAAGATCTACACCGGCGTGAAGGTGGGCGAGATCAAGGCCGGCAAGGAATCGGTCAAGGTCGAGTACGACGACCGCGATGGCAAGAAGCATCGCGAGGAGTACGACCGCCTGATCGTCGCCATCGGCCGGGTCCCGAATACCTCGGGCCTCAACGTGGAATCCGTGGGTCTCAAGCTGGACTCGCGCGGTTTCGTGGAAGTCGATGACGCCTGCCGCACCAACCTGCCGAACGTCTTCGCCATCGGTGACGCCGTGCGCGGCCCGATGCTCGCGCACAAGTCCTCGGAAGAGGGCGTGGCCGTGGCCGAGACCATCGCCGGGCAAGCGCCGCACGTGGATCTCGCCACGGTTCCCTGGGTCATCTACACCGCGCCCGAGATCGCCTGGGTCGGCAAGACCGAGCAGGAACTGAAAGCCCAGGGCGTGACCTACCGCGCGGGGCAGTTTCCCTTCATCGCATCCGGCCGCGCACGCGCGCTCGGTGAAACGGCCGGCTTCTGCAAGATGCTCGCCGACGCCACCACCGACCGCATCCTCGGCGTGCACATCATCGGGCCGTTCGCTTCCGAGCTCATCTCGGAGGCGGTGGTCGCCATGGAGTTCGGCGCGACCAGCGAGGACATCGCCCGCATCGTGCACGCGCACCCGTCGCTTTCCGAAGCGATGCACGAGGCCGCGCTCGGCGTCGACAAGCGCACCCTGAACATCTGACCGACCCGGCTCGACGGCCCGCGAGTCATGGTGTCGCCGAACGCCCGCGTCAAGTCCGCCGCGTCGCCGCTCGAAACGTGGATGGCGGCGCGTGCCGCGGAGCAGGGCTTCGAACTCGACGCGGCGCAACGCGAAGCGCTCGCGGCCTTCGAGCGCATCGAACGCGAACTGGCCGACGCTCACGGCAAGTCCTGGCTGCGCTTCCTGCGCAGCGATCCCACGCCCGTGCGTGGCGTCTATCTGTGGGGCGGGGTAGGTCGAGGGAAGAGCTTCCTGATGGACGGGTACTTCGAGTTCGCGTCCGAGCCGCGCAAGCAGCGCGAGCATTTCCACCGCTTCATGCAGGGGATCCACCACGATCTCAAGCGCCTGCAGGGTCAGGCCGAACCGATGCAGGCCGTGGCCGAGCGCGTTGCCTCCGAGGCACGCTTACTGTGCCTCGACGAGTTCCAGGTCACCGACATCGGCGACGCCATGCTCATGCGCAAGCTCCTCGAAGGGCTGTTCGAGCGTGGCGTCACGTTGGTCACCACGTCGAACACGCCGCCGCGCGATCTGTACCTCCACGGTCTGCAGCGAGCGCAGTTCCTGCCGGCCATCGATCTCATCGAGCAGAATGTCGATGTGCTGCAGATGGACGGCGGCACGGACTATCGCCAGCGGGTGCTCGAGCAAGCGGGCACCTGGCATGCGCCGTTGGGTGAAGCCGCGACTCGTGCTCTGAGCGACGCGTTCCTGCACATGGCCGGCACCCATGGACATCCGCAGACCCTGGACATCGAAGGCCGCGACATCGAAGCCCGCATGGTGGCGGGCGGGGTCGCCTGGTTCGATTTCGAGACGCTGTGCGGCGGACCACGCGCGCAGGCCGACTACATCGAACTCGCACGGCGCTTCCACACGGTGATCCTGGACGGCGTGCCGCGCTTCCCGCCGACCGGAGCGGCCGACCGCATGCGGCGCCTCACGTGGCTGGTGGACGAGTTCTACGACCGGCGGGTTAAGCTTGTGGTCGCGGCACAGGCATCGGCCCTGGAGTTGTTCGCGGACGTGGCGCCATCGAGTGAACGGGACCGGACTGCGAGCCGGCTCGTGGAAATGCAGACACATCAGTATCTCGGCGAGGCTCACCTGGGCTGAGATGCTGCCGGCCATGACGGGGCAGCGCGCAGCGTGGCTGGGGCGCCTGGCCCGCCGGTGTATCTTGGAAGACGGTTGAGGTCGCACTACAAGACAAGATGGGGAGGAGACCCGGATGAGCACGTTCAAGGCATTTCGCACCTTCAACGAAGACGGCAAGGTCGCGGGCCGCATGGTCGAGATGACCGTCGATCGACTGGATCCCGGCGAGGTCGTGATCCGCACCCTCGCATCCAGCATCAACTTCAAGGACGCCTTGTCCGCCACGGGCACGGGCAAGATAATCCGGCGCTTTCCCTGCAACGGCGGCATCGACGGTGCCGGCGTGGTGGAGTCGTCCACCGATCCCGCCTTCAAACCGGGCGATCCGGTGATCTGCACGAGCTACGACGTCGGTGTGGCGCACGACGGCGGCTATGCCGGCTACATGCGCGTCCCGGCCTCGTGGGTGGTGAAGATGCCCGCCGGCCTCGATGCCTACGAGGCGATGGCGCTCGGCACTGCCGGATTCACGGCGGGACTCGCGGTGGTCCGCATGGAAGCGAACGGCCTCAAACCTGCGAACGGCCCCGTCATCGTGAGCGGTGCCACGGGTGGCGTCGGTTCCATCGCCGTGGATATCCTGGCGCGCCTGGGCTATCACGTGGTCGCACTGACCGGCAAGGAAGCCGAGACCGACTACCTGAAGCAACTCGGTGCCAAGGAAGTCATGCTGCGCTCCAGCCTCAATCTCGAAAAGATCAAGCCGCTCGACAAGGCCACGTGGGCGGGTGCCGTGGACAACCTCGGCGGCGACGTGCTGGCGTGGATGGCGAGCACCATGCAGGTGGGCGGCCCCATCGCCAGCATCGGCCTCGCTGCCAGCCACACGTTGAACACGACCGTGATGCCGTTCATTCTGCGCGGCGTGACGCTCTGTGGTGTGGATTCGGTCAACTGCCCGATGCCGCAGCGAACCGAAGTCTGGAAACGCCTCGGCTCCGACATGAAACCTCCGCATCTCGCCGCCATGACGAAGACCATCGAGTTCTCGACCCTCCCGGGCGCCTTCGACGCATTCATCAAGGGCGCGGTGCGCGGGCGCACCGTCGTCCGCATCGCCTGAAGGGGGACGAGCGATGGGCGCGACGTACGAGGCATTCCACCGCCGGTCGATCCACGACCGCGACGGATTCTGGCGCGAGCAGGCCGAGCTCATCGACTGGAACCGACCCTTCGATCGCGTGCTCGACTATTCGCAGCCGCCGTTCGCGCGCTGGTTCGTGGGCGGCAAGACCAGCCTGTGCCACAACGCGGTCGATCGGCACGTCGCGACCCGCGGCGACCAGAAGGCGCTGGTCTACATCTCCACGGAAACCGACCACGAGAAGAGCTATACCTACTCGGAGCTGCACGCGGAAGTGAATCGCTGCGCCGCGATGATGGCGGCGCTCGGCGTCCGCAAGGGGGATCGGGTGCTCGTGTACATGCCGATGATCCCGGAAGCCGTGTTCGCGATGCTCGCCTGTGCGCGCCTCGGCGCGATCCATTCGGTGGTCTTCGGCGGCTTCGCTTCCCACAGCCTTGCGACCCGCATCGACGACGCGCGGCCGAAGCTGATCGTGTCCGCCGATGCCGGCATGCGCGCCGGCAAGGTGGTCAAGTACAAGCCGCTGCTGGATGAAGCCCTGCGCCTCGCCCAATCGAAGCCCGATCATGTGTTGCTGGTGAACCGCGATCTCGACCCGGATTTCCGGCGCGAGAAGCCGCGCGACGTCGATTGGCATGCATTGCGCGAAGAACACTTCCACGCGCAGGTCCCGGTGACCTGGCTCGAGTCGAACGAGCCTTCCTACATCCTCTATACCTCCGGCACCACCGGCAAGCCCAAGGGCGTGCAGCGCGACGTGGGCGGCTATGCCGTGGCGCTCGCGGCCTCGATGAAGTACATCTTCTGCGGCCATGCCGGCGAGACGATGTTCACCACGTCCGACATCGGCTGGGTGGTGGGACATTCGTACATCATCTACGCGCCGCTGATCGCAGGCATGACGACCATCCTCTACGAGGGCACGCCGATCCGACCCGACCCCGGCATCTGGTGGAAGATCGTGGAAGAGCACAAGGTGAGCGTGATGTTCTCCGCACCCACCGCCATCCGCGTGCTGAAGAAGCAGGATCCGGCGTACATCTCGAAGCACGATCTCAACTCGCTGCGCCACCTGTTCCTTGCCGGCGAGCCGCTCGACGAACCGACCCATCGCTGGATCAGCGATGCGCTCGGCAAGCCCGTCATCGACCACTACTGGCAGACCGAAACCGGCTGGCCCATGCTGACCGCGATGCCCGGCGTGGAACAGACGCCGCTCAAGTTCGGCAGCCCTTCGTTTCCCGCCTACGGTTACGACCTGCGGTTGCTGCGCGAATCGGACGCGAGCGAAGCGGATGCGAACGAAAAGGGCGTGGTGGTCGTGGTGCCACCGTTGCCGCCGGGTTGCCTGTGTACCGTGTGGGGCGATGACGCGCGCTTCGTGAGCACCTATTTTTCTACGTTCCGCGACCGCCAAGTCTACGCCTCCTTCGACTGGGGCATGCGCGACGACGAGGGGTACTACACGATCCTCGGGCGGACCGACGACGTCATCAACGTCGCCGGCCATCGGCTCGGTACGCGCGAGATCGAGGAGGCGGTGCAAGGCCATGCCGCCATCGCCGAAGTGGCCGTAGTCGGCGTCGCCGATGCGCTCAAGGGCCAGATGCCCCTCGCGTTCGCGGTGGTGAAGGATCCGGCGAAGGTCGCGACCGCCGAGGGCAGGGCGGCGCTCGAGAAGGAAGTGATGGCCACCGTCGACGCGCAGCTCGGCGCGATCGGCCGTCCGTCGCGCGTGCATTTCATCACCATGTTGCCGAAGACGCGCTCGGGAAAGCTGTTGCGACGGAGCATCCAGGCGCTCGCCGAAGGGCGCGACCCGGGCGACCTCACGACACTCGAAGACCCCGCGGCCCTCGATCAGATCCGCGAAGCGGTTACCCCGAAGTAAGTCATCAGGCCGCGCGCGGAGCGCTCGTGGCGCTCTCGACGAGCTGGGGCAGGGCTTCCTCCAGCCGTACCACTTCGCCGATGCTCGGTGCCGAGTAGCCGGGGAGCTCGGCCACCATGGTAGCGAACAGGTCGCTCTTGAGCAGAGTGAGCAGTTCGATCATCTCCGGCCGTTCCAGCGCCTTGGTGTTGCAGATGAAGATGTAGCGCTCGCGAGCGAGCGGAATGAAGTCGAGACGGAACTGCCGCGCCGCCGGCTCGACGCCGAAGCCGGCGTCCGCCGCGCCGCTGGCCACATAGGCCGCTACAGCCGCGTGGGTGAACTCCTCAGTCCGGTAGCCTTCGATGCGCCGACCCTCGATGCCGCTTTGCGCCAGCAGTTCGTCGAAGAGCAAGCGTGTGCCGGCCTCCTTCTGCCGGTTGATGAACGTGATGTCCGGCCGCACCAGGTCGTGCACGCCGTGGATGCCCTTGGGGTTGCCGCTGCCCACGAACAGCCCCTGGGTTCGCGTGACGAGATGGATCACGCGCTGCTTGGCCGGATTCAACCAGCGCGCGTACTGGTCGAGCGCCGCCCGGGCGAGATCGCCTTCGGGCACGTGCAGGCCGGCCAGGTCACAGGTGCCCTTGTTGAGCGACATGAGGGATTCGACGCTGCCCACGTAGCGCAGATCCAGCTGGATGCGCTCCTGGCCCTTCAGCAGGTCGGGAATCTTGGCGACCGCGAAGCCGTGGCTGGCGTGGATGCGGATGGTGGCCGCCGCCGTGGCCATGAGCCGGTTGATCTCGAGGTTGAGTTCGGAGGCGACCGATTCGAGCTGCAGCGCCAGCCGGGCGCTGACCCGCTGCTCGGCCCAGAGCAGATGCTCGCCCAGGGGCGTCAGGAAGGCCCCCTTACCCCGCTCGAACCGGACGAGCGGGGCGCCGAAGAACGCATTCCAGCCTTCCACCAGGTTCCAGGCGTGGCGGTAGGAGACGCCGATGCGGCTGACCGCCTCGGTCAGCTTTCCGGTTTCGTGGATGGCGTTGAGCATCGCGAACAGCTCCGGGCCGAGATGCTGCCCGTCCTCGCTTTCAACGACCCAGCTCGACTTGATGCTCAAGCGCTTCATAGGCAGTTTTCCGCATATTGAGGGTGATACTGCGCCTTGTTAAGTTACATGTAATAACAAGAAGCGCAAAGCCTCATATGCAAAAAGACGCATATGAAGGACTGCCATTTCTGGCCGATTACAACAGATGGCCGGTTGGGCCGGCACGAGGAACCCTGATGGACTCAGAATCATCCCGCAGCGTGGATGACGCATTGACCCGGCTCAAAAGCCTGCCGGGCGGGTTGCTGCCGATCCTGCATGCGATTCAGGATGAGCTCGGCTATGTCCCGCCCGACGCCGTCCCGACCATTGCCAAGGCGCTGAACCTGTCGCGTGCCGAAGTCCATGGCGTCGTGTCCTTCTATCACCACTTCCGGACTGAGAAGCCCGGACGGCACGTGTTGGAAGTCTGCCGGGCCGAGGCCTGCCAGAGCATGGGTGCGGACAAGCTTGCCGCCCAGATCCGGGAGCGGCTCGGGGTCGATTTCCACGAGACCACCGCCGACGGCAACTTGACCCTCCAACCGGTCTACTGCCTGGGCAACTGCGCCTGTGCACCCTCCGTGATGCTCGACGGTGAACCCCACGGCCGCATGACTGCCGAACGTCTGGAAGCCCTGATCGCTTCCGTGGGAGCTTCCCGATGAGCGTCAAGGTCTACGTCCCGCGCGATTCCTCCGCACTGAGCCTGGGGGCGGAAGGCGTTGCCCGCGCCATCGGCGCCGAGGCTGCCCGTCGCGGCGACAGCGTCACGATCGTGCGCAATGGCTCCCGCGGGATGATGTGGCTGGAGCCGCTGGTGGAAGTGGAAACACCGAGCGGGCGCATCGGCTACGGGTCCATCGCTACCGCAGACGTCGCGAGCCTGTTCGACGCCGGGTTCCTCGAAGGCAAGGCGCATCCCAAGTCGATCGGCAAAGTCGACAGCCATCCTTACCTCGCGCGCCAGGAACGGCTCTGTTTCGCGCGCATGGGCGTCATCGACCCGCTTTCGTACGACGACTACGCGGCACTCGGAGGCTGGCGCGGACTGCGCAACGCCATCGCGATGAAGCGCAGCGACGCTGTCGCGGCGGTCACCACATCCGGTCTGCGTGGCCGGGGCGGCGCCGCGTTCCCCACCGGCATCAAGTGGAAGACGGTGCTCGAAACTGCGGCCGACCAGAAGTACATCGTGTGCAACGCCGACGAAGGCGACTCCGGCACGTTCTCCGATCGCATGACCATGGAAGGCGATCCGTTCGTGCTGATCGAGGGCATGGCCATCGCCGGCGTCGCCACGGGGGCCACCAAAGGCTACATCTACGTTCGCTCGGAGTACCCGCATGCCGAGCGCGGGCTGCTTGCCGCGATCGCCATCGCCAATGAACGCGGTGCCCTGGGCGCCGACGTCCTGGGCTCCGGACAGCGCTTCGATCTCGAAGTGCGCCGCGGCGCCGGGGCCTACATCTGCGGCGAAGAAACGTCGCTGCTGGAGAGCCTCGAAGGCAAGCGCGGCATGGTGCGCTACAAGCCGCCGGTGCCCGCGATTTCGGGCCTCTTCGGCAAGCCCACGGTGGTCAACAACGTCATCACCTTCGCTTCGCTGCCGATCATCTTCGACCGCGGAGCCGAGTTCTATCGCGACTACGGCATGGGCCGCTCGCGCGGCACGCTGCCGATCCAGCTGACCGGCAACATCAAGCACGGCGGCCTGGTGGAGAAGGCTTTCGGCATCCCGCTGCGCGAACTGCTGTACGACTATGGCGGCGGGTCGGCGAGTGGCCGACCGATCCGGGCGGTGCAGGTCGGTGGCCCGCTCGGCGCTTTCCTGCCCGAATCGCAGTTCGACACGCCGCTCGACTACGAAGCGTTCGCATCCATCGGCGCCATGGTGGGCCACGGCGGCATCGTGGTCTTCGACGACACGGTCGACATGGCCAAGATGGCGCGCTACGCCATGGAGTTCTGCGCGATCGAGTCCTGCGGCAAGTGCACGCCCTGTCGGATCGGTTCCACGCGCGGCGTGGAAACCATCGACAAGATCATCGCCGGGCGCGACGTCGGCGCCGACGTGGCGGTGCTGGAAAGCCTGTGCGATACGATGCTGCATGGGTCGCTCTGCGCGCTGGGTGGCATGACGCCGTTCCCGGTGCTGAGCGCACTCAAGCATTTCCCGGAAGATTTCGGCTTGGACCGCGACGGCCTCGCGGTGGCGGCGTGAAGCGCGGCCCCCATCCCAGCCTTCCTCCAGCACAGCTGGGGGAAGGAGCGTACACCCCCCCGGCTTTGCCGGGGGAGGGCTAGGATGGGGGCAAGCAGCATGAGCCTTTACAACTGGAGCAACAGATCATGATCTCGACCATCCGCTGGAAGGACCTCGGTACCCCCGCGCGCGTTTCGGAGCGCCTGGTGGATCTCGAAGTGGACGGCATTCCGGTGAGCGTCCCCGAAGGCACTTCGGTGCTGCGCGCGGCGGCGGAGGCGGGCATCTCGATCCCCAAGCTCTGCGCCACCGACAGCCTGGAAGCGTTCGGCTCGTGCCGCCTGTGCCTGGTGGAGATCGAAGGTTGCAAGGGCTATCCGGCCTCGTGCACGACGCCCGTGGCCGCCGGCATGGTGGTGCATACGCAGACGAGGAAGTTGGCCGACATCCGCCGCGGCGTGATGGAACTCTACATCTCCGATCATCCGCTCGATTGCCTCACGTGCTCCGCCAACGGCAACTGCGAGCTGCAGGACATGGCCGGTGCCGTGGGCCTGCGCGAAGTGCGCTATGGCTACGAAGGCGAGAACCACCTGGATCTCAAGAAGGACACGTCGAACCCGTACTTCACCTTCGACCCGTCCAAGTGCATCGTGTGTTCGCGTTGCGTGCGTGCCTGCGAGGAAACGCAAGGCACCTTCGCGCTCACCATCGACAGCCGCGGCTTCGAATCGAAGGTGTCCGCCGGCATGAACGAAGCGTTCATGGATTCCGAATGTGTGAGCTGCGGTGCCTGCGTGCAGGCGTGCCCGACGGCAACGCTGATGGAGAAGTCGGTCATCGATCTCGGTCAGGCCGAGCACAGCGTGATCACCACCTGCGCCTATTGCGGCGTCGGCTGCTCCTTCCGCGCCGAAATGAAGGGCAACGAGCTGGTGCGCATGGTGCCCAACAAGGACGGCCATGCGAACCACGGGCACTCCTGCGTGAAGGGCCGCTTCGCGTTCGGCTACGCCACCCACAAGGACCGCATCACCACGCCGATGATCCGCGACAAGATCTCGGACCCCTGGAAGCAGGTTTCCTGGGAAGAGGCCATCACTCACGCCGCTTCCGAGTTCAAGCGCATCCAGGCCAAGTACGGTCGTGGCGCAGTGGGCGGCATTACCTCGTCGCGCTGTACCAACGAGGAAACGTACCTGGTCCAGAAACTGGTCCGTGCAGCATTCGGCAACAACAACGTCGACACCTGCGCGCGCGTGTGTCATTCGCCGACCGGCTACGGCCTCAAGGCAACCCTCGGCGAGTCGGCCGGCACGCAGGACTTCGACTCGGTCGACAAGACCGATGTGGTGCTGGTGATCGGTGCCAACCCGACGGATGGCCACCCAGTCTTCGCGTCGCGCATGAAGCGCCGCCTGCGCGAAGGTGCGAAGCTGATCGTGGTCGATCCGCGCACCATCGACCTGGTGCGCACGCCGCACGTCGAAGCGTCGCACCATCTCAAGCTGCGTCCCGGCACCAACGTCGCCGTCGTCAACGCCCTGGCGCACACGATCGTCACGGAAGGCCTGGCCAACGAGGCATTCGTGGCCGAGCGCTGCGAGGCCAAGGACTACGCCAAGTGGAAGGCGTTCATCAGCGAAGAACGCAACTCGCCGGAAGCACTCGAGGCCGAGACCGGCGTGCCTGCCGCCGAAGTGCGTGCTGCGGCGCGCTTGTATGCCACCGGCGGCAACGCCGCGATCTACTACGGCCTGGGCGTGACCGAGCACAGCCAGGGTTCGACCATGGTGATCGGCATCGCGAACCTGGCGATGCTCACCGGCAACATCGGCCGCGAGGGCGTGGGCGTGAACCCGCTGCGCGGCCAGAACAACGTGCAGGGCGCCTGCGACATGGGCTCCTTCCCGCACGAACTGCCCGGCTATCGCCACGTATCCGACACCGCAACGCGCACCCTGTTCGAGCAGAACTGGGGCGTGAAGCTGGAATCCGAACCGGGCCTGCGCATCCCCAACATGCTCGATGCCGCCATCGACGGCAGCTTCCGCGGCATCTACGTCGAAGGCGAGGACATCGCGCAATCGGACCCCGGCACGCAGCACGTTACCGCTGCGCTCGAGGCCATGGAGTGCGTGGTGGTGCAGGATCTGTTCCTCAACGAAACGGCCAAGTACGCCCACGTGTTCCTGCCGGGCTCGTCCTTCCTGGAGAAGAACGGCACGTTCACCAACGCCGAGCGCCGCATTTCGCCGGTACGCAAGGTGATGCCGTCCCTGTCGGGCAAGGAGGACTGGGAAATCACCGCGATGCTCGCCGAGGCGCTGGGCTATCCCATGCCGTACAAGCATCCGTCCGAGATCATGGACGAGATCGCACGCCTGACGCCCACGTTCACCGGCGTGAGCTACGCGAAGCTGGACGAGCTGGGCAGCATCCAGTGGCCCTGCAATGACCAGCATCCGGTCGGCACGCCGGTCATGCACGTCGACGAGTTCGTGCGCGGCAAGGGGCGTTTCCTGATCACCGAGTACGTACCGACCGAAGAGCGTACTTCGCGGAAGTACCCGCTGATCCTTACCACCGGCCGCATCCTGAGCCAGTACAACGTGGGCGCGCAGACGCGCCGGACGTTCAACTCCATGTGGCACGACGAGGATCGCCTCGAGATCCATCCGAGCGACGCGGAGCTGCGCGGCGTCAAGACGGGCGACTGGGTCGGTGTGAGCAGCCGCGCAGGTGAAACCGTCCTGCGCGCCTTGATCACCGAGCGCGTGCAGCCGGGTGTGGTCTACACCACGTTCCATTTCCCCGAATCGGGCGCGAACGTCATCACCACGGAGAACTCCGACTGGGCCACCAACTGCCCCGAATACAAGGTCACGGCGGTACAGGTCGAGCCGGTGACGCAGCCGTCGGAATGGCAGAAGCGCTTCCGCACCTTCACCGAACAGCAGGAAGAGCTGCTCGAGGAGGCGCGGGAGACGACGCAGGCTTAGTTGGGCTTCGGTCGCGATCGCTGCCCCCATCCCGGCCTTCCCCCATCGGTGATAGGGGAAGGAGTGTCCTGTGCCGACCACGGTCGCGCAGGCACTCCTTCCCCCGGCTTCGCCGGGGGAAGGCTGGGATGGGGGCAAACGCGCTCGATCGCAACCCCATGAGCGACCGCGGCCTCGCCAGTCTCGGCTCCGCCCATGTCGAGGTGGAAGTCGACCGCATCCGAGCTGGCGTGCGCGAGCACGCGCGCGAAGAAGTCGCTGAAGAGGCCCCGGTTGCCTTCGTCTACAACGGCGTCCCATTCGCGGTGATGCTGGCCTCACCCCTGGACCTCGACGACTTCGCGGTCGGCTTCAGCCTGACCGAAGGCGTGATCGAATCGGCCAGCGAGTTCGGCGGCGTCGAAGTCGTTCCCGAGGCCAATGGCTACTCGGTCTACGTCAGCGTGCCCAAGGCGCGGTCCGCTGCCCTGGCGAAGCGCCACAAGAGCCTCGCCGGCCGCACCGGCTGCGGCCTCTGCGGCGAGCAGATGCTGGAAAATGCGCTGCGTCCGGCACCGGCCGTCGCTCACGATGGCGTCGTATCGGTGGCAGCGTTGCAGAAGGCCATCGCCGCACTGTCCGGCGGGCAACAACTCAATCTGCTCACCGGTGCCGTGCATGCAGCCGCTTGGGCCGACGCCGAAGGCAACGTGCGTTTCCTCCGCGAAGACGTGGGCCGGCACAACGCTCTGGACAAGTTGATCGGCGCCTTACAGCGCGCCGCGATCGATGCGCGCTGCGGATTCGTCGTCGTCACCAGCCGGGCGAGCTACGAAATGGTGCACAAGACCGCGGTCGCCGGCATCCCGATGATCGCAGCCGTTTCCGCACCGACCGCGCTGGCCATCCGCCAGGCAGAGGCCGCTGGTGTCACGCTCGTGGGCTTCGCCCGCGAAGGGCGCCAGACCGTCTACACCCATTCCGCAAGACTTCAGGACTGACGCCTTCCATGGATATCGAACGCCTGGTCAAGATGGCCAACGACATCGCGCATTTCTTCCACTCGGAACCCGATCACGAAGAGGCCGTGAAGGGCGTGCTCGGCCACATCCAGCGGTTCTGGGATCCGCGCATGCGCAAGGCGCTGGCCGCGCACGTCGACCAGGGCGGTAGCGGCCTCATTCCGCTGGCCTTGGAAGCGGCCAAGCAACTGCCCAAGGCCGGCCAGACCGCGTAGGAACACGCCTACGGGAAGTGCGCCCCCCCGGGGGCTGTGTACGCTCGCGCACCGACGGTGAACGCCTGACGTCGTCCAATAGGGACGATGACACCCGCTTCTCCGAAACCCGGACGAAGGGCGCGCCACTTTCTGGTGGTGGGGGCGCTGCTTTCCGTCACGGTGGCTGCATTCGACTGGAACTGGTTTCGCTATCCCGTCGAGCAGTACCTCGTCCACCGCTCGCAGCGCGAGGTCCGGATCGGGCGCCTGGATATCGACGTCGGGCTCTCGTTGGAGCCCACGGTGCACTTGCGTGACGTCTACGTGCAGAACGCACCGTGGGGAAGCGATCGTCCGACGGCGGTGGTCGGTGCGGCATCGTTCACGTTCTCCTTGCGGAGCGTGTGGGAAAGGCGGCCGGTCATCACCCGCCTCGTGCTGCATGACGCCGAGGTGAGCCTGGAGCGCCAGGCCGATGGCTTGAGGAACTGGCGCCTGCGCAATCCGGACGATCGTGGTCCAGGACGAGTGAAGGTGCTGCGACTGGAACCGCATCGGGTGAACATTCGATTCGTGCGGCGTGACATCGACCTCGATCTGACGGCATCGACAGCCCTGCCCGCGCGCAGCGACAAGGGTCCCGCACCCGAAGCTTCCCATCCGGCCTCCATCGTGTTCCACGGCACTTATGGCAGTGCGAAGTTCGCAGGTTCCGCGATGACCAGTCACGAGATCACCTTGATCGAGACCAACGAGACGTTTCCCGTCCGTGCGTGGATGACGACGGGCAAGACACGGCTCGAATTCGACGGCATGCTTGCCGATCTGTACCGACCATCGTCCATCGAAGGCGACGCGCGGCTGGCCGGACCCACGCTCGCTGAGATCGCTCCGTTCTTCCGGACGACGTTGCCGGCATCGCGTGCCTTCGAGATTCGCGGCCGTTTTCGCAGCGGGAGTGGAACGACGTCGCTGGCGAGACTGCATGGCAGGATCGGCAGCACTGCATTCGATGGCGACGTAGGCGCAGACCTTACGAAGGATCGAGCGAAGGTACGGGCGACCCTGCACAGCCCGCTTGCGCATGAGGAAGATTTCGGCTTCCTCGTGGGTGACCAGCGTCTGCTGTCGAACCCGCCGAAGGACGACCCCGAGCCTCGGTCTTCCATCGGGCCGCCAGGGCTCGACGCCCATGTGAGCGTGACTGTAAAGAGACTCCGGTCGGCGACTATCCCGGAACTGGAAAGCCTCCGCTTCACGGCCGATCTGAGCGACCGAGTCCTCGCCCTGAAACCGCTGGACCTGGGGATCGGGGGAGGGCACGTCAAGGGACGGGCGGTGGTGGACCTGCGACAACAGTCTCCAGCCGTGCGCGCAACGGTCGATATCGACGGCGTCCGTGTCGAGCAGTTGCTGGCCCGG
This sequence comes from Burkholderiales bacterium, assembly GCA_019747905.1. Lineage (GTDB taxonomy): Bacteria > Pseudomonadota > Gammaproteobacteria > Burkholderiales. The sequence continues at coordinate 6,105 of JAIEQG010000034.1, read as the reverse complement.
CTCGATCGCAGCCCACTGGTCACGGGACCACTACAAGGACGCGTCGACCTGCAAAGTCACGGCCGCTCGTTGGCGGCGTTGCTGGGTGGGGTCTCCGGTACCGCAACGATCTCCATGGATGGCGGCACGATCTCCAACCGTCTCGATGCAAAGCTCGGCCTCAACGGTGGCAAGCTGCTGCGCCTGATGTTCACCGGCGACCGCGCGATTGCGATTCAGGGTGCAGCCTTGGCTGTCGACTTCGAGAACGGAATCGGCAGATCGAGCACCCTGGTGTTCGATACCGACCAGACGCGTACGGACGGGGCAGGGGTCATCGATCTGCGCAATGAGAGCATCGACATACTTCTGCGTCCACAACGCAAGAGGACGGCCGTGCTGGCTCTGCGCTCCGCGATTCGCGTCCATGGCGACATCCGACGCCCGGAAGTGTCGCTCGTACGACGGTCCGACGTGTCGTCGTGACGGAGACAACGCCGCATAGTCATTCCGATGCGACATTGAAGTCTGCGGGTTCAGCGTGCCGCCAACGAAGCTTCACCCTGAGGACAGAGGCAGTGGCCTCGGCTTTCAAGTCGAAACGGCACACCAGTGCAATGTCGCCGTCCACGCCTTGTGAATGGGTCGTACTTCCTTCCGCGCACGCGACCGGCTTGCCGTCCAGAGTGGCGGTCATGTCCAGAACCGTGTCATCGTGACTACCCGAAAACCCGGCTTCGATCCGGAACCGTCTCGTGTCCGCTCTCTCTCCGAGAGTGCAGGCGAACTCACGGGCATCACCTGCAGTGGTTTCGACCTCGCATTGCGGTTCCGGCACTGCCGCTGATGCGGTCGGTGTCATCGCGCACATGCTTGTCAGGACGACCGCGATCGACGAAATCGGCGATCGCGCCGCCCGAGATAGGTGCGCGAAGAGGGACGATCTGCTTCGTGGCCCTGCGCTGCGAGTACGGTTGGTAGCCATCGCCTATGCAGTAGAGCGCAGTTGCATTGCAGAAATTTGGCGCCGCGAGGCGAACGTCACTCATGGTCCGCAACCGCGTGCCCTCACCGCGCTTCGCGTGGTCACTCCTTGATCGCACCGCCGGTAGCGATGCGGGCCATCAAGCCAGCGTGTACATCTCCTTCGAACTGGCCATGAAGATCGGCGCTCGATGCCTCGGATGGGTCGCGTGGTTGTTCGCTGAACAAATCCTCCGCAGCGTTGCCGTGCGTCGCCTCGTCGATCTGCTCATTGAACGGGTCACGGTCATGATCGTCCGGGAAGAAGTCATCATCAGATTCGGGAATGAACATCTTGCTCTCCTGCGATGGCGAGGGCTTGTGACAGGTGCAAGACCATGCGCCGATCAGAACGGACTACGGCGTGCGCTCAATGGCACCATCAACTCTTCTCGGTCGGTTCCACATTGATCGGTGCAAATTGCGCCACTGCGACTCCGACTCCGCCGTCACTCAGAGGTTCGCGTCATTTGCAGAGTGTGTGCGTTTCTCGAGAGTATGAATTGCGTCGTCGCAAGACGTCGGGTTTTCGAAACCCTCTTGTCCGTGGGCGTTCATTCAAGCTGCACGCCGCAGTCAATTGCCGGGCTCGATCATGAACATGCGCCCGATCGCCGTCGTTCCGGCCATGCCTGCGTGCCTCACGCTCCACTGTCTCCAGATCCGAACTCATGGCTACCGCATTGTTCGATGGGAGTTGGAGTATCAACGGGAAAGATAGAAGACTTGCCCAGTGCTTTTCTTGATCGTTACCGCTGTGGTCATTGCTCTCACTCTTGGAGCAATCACCGGCATTGGACTCGCGTCGAAGAGCTCCCTCATCGTTGCGACGCTCTTCGGACCGCCATTCGCATCGATGGTGATCGCGGTCCAGGCAACCCCGCCTGCCGGTCCTGAAGCCCGCGCCTGTGAAGGTGCGCACTTTGGTACCCGGCACGGCCGGCGCCCCCATGGCCAAGGCGAAGGTCGCCGGACACCGCTAGACGGCTACTCGCAGCGGTAGTTGAGATCGGGCTTGTACATCTTCAGCCCGAGGCGCGCGTTCTCGAAGAGCCAGTGGTTCGTGCTCTTCTAGCTGTACCCGTCGAACTTCGCGAGGAGCTGCCCGCTGGAGTCGGTCAGGTAGACGGTGTCCTGCTGGTACGCTCTCACGACCATGGTGAGCGCGCCCAACGTCGCCAACACGGCAACAGCGCTCAGCCCTGCGGCTTTGGCCTTCATACGGTCGCGGGCTCCCTCATTGCGATCGTCGCCTGGGCAAGCGCGATGACGCATGCACCGTCGTCCAGGGGCCCGCACGGACTCCCGTCGCGTGCCCAGACCCTTACGGTCTCGCCGTGGCAGAGCCAGTTTTTATGGACATCCTCTGCGGTCTTCTCGTGACCCGCATCCAGCGTGTCGCGAACGAAGGCAATGAGTAGCCGGATACCGATCTCGCGCGCGTCTTCCTCATCGTCAACGTCCCCGATGGGTATCTAGCTCGATTCCATGTCGAAATGGTCGAGGGCATAGACCCGATACTTGGCATCTGCCATGTGTACCTCCGCGTCAACACGCGGCCTTCACAGCCTCGGGCACCGGTCGGCCGCAATGCCGGCGCCTCGGGCGAAGGGGGAGTTTCTACAGGCTAACGAGCCGTCGGCTGATGTCCAAACGGACAGCAGGAACCGACAACGCAGTTATAGCGCGGTGCTGCTGTTGCCGCTGCGACAAGCCCTTGCTTTGCAGAAACAGTTTGCTCGGCGACAGCTTGATTCCTGCATGTATGATTCCCTCGTCCCCTAACAGGTTTCAGGAGTTCGCGATGGCTCGCCGTTTGACTCTCATGGTTGCGGCAATAGTAGTCGGCTTCGTTGCCTCGGGATGCGCTAATCCGGGCATCGTGAAGCTAGGTCCGGATACCTACATGCTTTCTCGAACGGACAAGGGCGGAGTATTCGGCAACGCCTCTGCGATGAAGGCCGACGTGATCCGTGAGGCGAACGAATTCGCCGCTAAGCAAGGCAAGGTCGCCGTTCCCGTGACGTTGCACGAATCCCCCATGTACATCGGGCACTTCGCGTCGGTCGAGTATCAGTTTCGTGTCGTTGATGCATCTGATCCAGACGCGCAGAAGGTCATCCTGGTGCCGCGCCCGGATATGGTGATCGAATCCACTGGAAAAGCATCGGTAGACGTGAAAACAACGGACGAGACCAAGCGCCAACCCGACGTGTACTCCGAATTGATAAAGCTGGATGATCTCCGCAAGCGTGGCATCCTGAGTGATGCGGAATTCGAAGCGCAGAAGAAGAAGCTTCTGAACAGCAGATGAGCGCGGGCTCAACTCGTACACGCTTCCCACCCGAGTGTCCCTGCGCGACGCCGGGGCGACTTCGATAGCAGTCGCTTCTCCTACCCCAAAGCGGTAACCGGGATCGCTCTAGAATGCCGGGGCGCGTTCGTCGAAGAAGGGACGGCGCATATGACCATCTTGGGCCGTCCGCCGGGCGCGGGCGGCCCTTCGTTGCTCAACGCTTCCGGGAGACGAGCGTGCAAGAGAAGATCGATTACAAGGGTCGTACCATCTCGGTTGAGACGACCAAGCGAGGCAACGGGTGGACTTGGGCCTATCAGATAGACACCGGACCGTTGCGCCAAGGGAGGGACCGCCCATTGGAGTCAGAAGAACTCATGCTGAAGGAAGCGATTCGCGAGGCACAGCGCGAGATTGACTCGATGGGCTAAAGCCGAAGCCCATCATAGTTGCTGCTCGCGCTTCCCCTTAGTGGCCGAGTACTCATTCATGAGTTCGATCAACTCGCTCTCAGCGTCATAGATCGCCTTGCCGGTCTCAATCAACGATGCCGGTGTGACTTCCAGATGATCCAGGGCGAAGCGCTTCCCTGTAGTGATCTGCACGCGAGTGAAATGAGTAAGGGGAGTGGTATCGCCAGTCAACGGGCTCTCTCCCGGGAATAACCACATGTCGTGAATTGCACGATTCCGCCGGTCCAGAAGCGATCCTCCGATGCGGCTTAGTAGGTCGTCATAGCGAGCCCGCAGGGCCTCATCCATGTCTGCGCTTGCAGCGAGCGTGCGCGCCACCCGAACTACCGCCGACATCGGCGTTCGATCGAATGCCGTCCACGCCACGCGGACGTTTGGAAAGGCCCCCAACGCTCCCGCGGCGACTTTGGTCGTTGCCTCTAGGGCTCCCCAGGCCGCGACGATCTTCCCGAGTGCAATGAAGAGTTCGTCCTGTTCCGTGAGGGTTGGGGCACTCATGTCAGTGGCGTTGGACCGGAGCTAGGCCGCAAGGCGATGCTCGTAGTAAGGACGCTCGCGATCGTCCAGGATCGCGTAAGAAGCGGCGAGGTTCTTGGGGTCAGGGTTCAACCAAGCCGCGATGCTCTCGGGCTTGAGTGGAATGACACAACGGTCATGCCCGGCAGCAGCCACTTCCGGCGGAGGCTCATCAGTAATCGCGGCGATCGACAGCAAATCCCCCTCGCCGTTGCCGGTCCAGTGTGACCAGAGGCAGGCTAGATACATGACCTGACCGCCTCCGGGACGGAACTCCAGGATCACGTTCTCGGCCTTCTCACCCTTAGCCAGCTCGCGGCCTTCAACAAGGTGGCGATCCACGTTCTCGTAGAAGGCACTGGCAACCATGACGCCGTGCGTGTGCCCGAACTGTCCCTTCCAGAACCCTTCGAGGTTGTCCCGGCGGGCATTGAAGGTGCCGGGATACTTGGTGTCGTAGAAGGTAGGCTTGCCCGCGGGCCGGCACTGGTAGCGCATCGGCTTGACCACGAGTTTGCCATGTTCCATGACCATCACCGGGAAGAAGTAACCCGGAAAGATGCGGCTGTCCCGCGGCTTCAACTCCGTGCGGGACAGATCGTCCAGGCGGCGGAGGGTCTGATCGATCTTCGACTTCGCGATCCGAGCGCTCTCAGCGGCCGTCTTGGTGGGTTTCTCTTGCAGCTTTCTCTCGGCATCGGCAAACCGTTTGCGCAGAGCGAATAGCTCCGTCTCAAGGCGCATCGTCTCGGCCTTGTGGAATTCATCGATCAGGGCCTTGATCTCCCGCTCGGCGTCCGTCGTGGGATGGGCAAATGCCGCTTCCATTGCCTTGGGGTACTTCACCCGGCTGCCCTGGGCGTTCAGCCAGTAGAGGCGGTAGAACTCACGAAGGCTGATGTCGGCCCCGAACATCTTCACGTAAGCCTTGTAGTTCGCCTCGATCTGAGCCGAATAGCACATCTGTCGCCCCGGAGAGCTGTCGCTAACCCCGAAGTCTACGCTGAGGCCGTCGGCCGACCCCGCGCAGCGGCTCCCCGCCGCCAATCAGGGTAACACAAGAAAAGGTGATGGCTGTACACCTGTACAGTACTGCACCATTACTTCCTCGCTAACGGTTCTTGAGGGAGGCAGACATGGACGAACAGACAGAGCCCAGGCTGATGGCTCGCATACCGGGCCAGATCATCGCAGGCGGTTCCCGCATGCTCCCCAACCCGGAGACAGACACCGAGGACTACCGCGACGTGAGGCTCGATGTCCAGGGCGTGGGCGTCGTGCGCGTTACCTACGAGCGGAGGCTCTACAGGCACTACAAGATGCAGCATCGGTCCTGGCTGGCGGTCGGCGCTGAGCTGCTCCAGAAACCCGACCCCGCGCAGGTCTAGCCATGCTCTGCGACCTTCCCACCTTCTGCACGATGATCCGGCAGCGGGCCGAGCGACTGCCGCCTCCGCCGCGCTCGCTCGTCCGGTACCCCTACGCAGCCATAGATGAGCTGATAGCCGAGACCCACACCCGCGAGGCGCATGTGCTGACCGAGCTGGTCACTGCCATCGAACGGGGCAGCGGGACGTTCAGCGAGGCCGATATCCTGGCGCTCGATTCGCGGGCGCTGAGGGTGGCCGATGCGGTCATCGAGTGCTCGGTGACGGGGTACGCCCGGCGGTAGTGCTTCGTGCGTCGGAGGCTCCTCGTTTTCGCGTCGAATCGTGTCTTCCTAAATCAACGGTTCAAGCACACTAGCCCGGAAATTTCATCAGCGAGGTGGCGAAACCTCCGAAGCACGAGGCTTTCCAAGTGTTTGCGAGCATTTGG
>JAIEQG010000087.1 GCA_019747905.1 Burkholderiales bacterium | reverse complement strand
AAGGCCGCATCATCGCCGACGGCGAGCCCGCCAAGGTCCTCGACGACGTCGAGGTGCGCAAGTACGTCATCGGCGAGACCCATGCCCAACCCCATGCTTGAGATCGCGCAACTCGACGTATCCATCGGCTCGGTGGCGATTCTCCGCGGCGTCGACATGGCGGTGGGCGAGCGCCAGTTCGTCGGCTTGGTCGGCCGCAACGGCGCCGGCAAGACCACGCTGATGCGCGCCATCATGGGCATCCTGCCGGCCAAGGCCGGCAGCATCCGGTATCTGGGCGACCCGCTCGAGAAGACGCCGACGCACAAGCGGGCGCGTGGCGGCATCGGGTACATGCCGGAGGATCGCCGTCTCGTGCCGGCGCTGACGGTGGAAGAGAACGTCCTCATTCCGGCCTGGGCCGGCGGCGCCACCGACCAGGCGGCCCGCCTTGAGCGCGTGTACCGGATGATCCCGGAAGTCGAAACCTTCCGTGCCCGCAAGGGACTCCAGCTGTCGGGCGGTCAGCAGAAGCTGGTGGCGCTGGCTCGCGCGCTCATGTCGGGCACCAAACTGCTCCTGCTGGACGAACCCTTCGAAGGCGTAGCACCGGTCCTGGCAAGGCGACTGGCCGAAGTGATCGCTGGCCTCAAAGACGAAGGCCTGTCCATCATCCTGACCGAATCGGATCTGTCGCACTCGCGCGACATGCTCGACCGCGTCTACCGGATCGACCGCGGAGCCGTCAGCAGCCTCTGAAGTAACGTCCCCCCGACGGGCCTGCGGCCCTTCCTCCCAGGGGGCCGGCCCGCTTGTGGGCCGAGCGCTGCGGCAAACGCGTCAAGAACGACCTCGCGCCGCCGTTAGTGGGTGGGTATGGAATCGTCGAACACCGCGGCGGCCACCCGCCAGCCCTGGCGGTTCGGGTCGATCATCCTGGCGCTGGCACTGCTCACCGGCGCCACGGCTTGCGCGTACGGTTACTTTGCGTGGAACACCGTGTCGCGTGAGGAATCGCAGCGCCTGGAGAACCTCGCCCGGGTCGCCGGCCGATCCGCCTCGCTGTTCTACAGCCAGTTCGGCATCGCGCTGGGCAACCTCAACGAAGCGCTCGCGGAGGGCCCGGCGCTGCCGCCGCGCCGTCAGCTGCAAGGTATGCTCGACCGGACGCGCTCGCACGCACCGGCGTTGCGCCTGATCGGCGTCCTTGCGCCGGACGGCGAACTCGTGGCTGTATCGTCGGCGCTGGGGGACAAGCTCACGCCGGCCGACCTTGCATTTCCCACGACGGAGAAGGTGCGCACGGTGCGCGGTCGCTATGGCCTCGAGATCGGACGACCCGTGCAATCGGCGCTGTTCGGAACATGGATGATCCCGCTGCGCCACATCATCCGCCAGCCGGCGGGACAACCACGCCTCACGCTGCTCGCCCTCGCCGCCTTTGACGATCAGGCCACGGTGTTCGGCGACATCGCGGTACCGGCCGACTGGGTCATCGGCATCCTGCGCAACGACCGCTATTTCCAGGGCCGCTGGCCTTCGACCGCCAACCCGGTCGACGTCTATGCGCGCCCGTTCACCGGACCCATCGAGCACTGGCTGGCGGAGAATCCGGACCGAGCGAGCGGTAGCTTCGTCGGTGTCAGCCCGATCACCGGCGAGAAGCGCCTGCTCGCCGTCCATCGGCTCGAGGATCAGCCGATGACGCTGTTCCTGTCGGCGCCGTACCGCATGCTCTGGACGCGCTGGCTGGCTGCGGTGCACGTACCCTTCCTCCTGTTCCTGTTCCTCGCCACCGGCACGCTCTGGATGGGCCGGCGCATGACCGAGCAGCAGGTACTGTGGTCGCGCGAGGTGCAGCAACGGCAGAGCCGGCTCGAACTGCTGCACCGGATCGCCACGGAAATCGCCGGCGGCACGCCGGTGGCCGAAGTGATCCGCCGCACGCTCACCGCGCTCGCGCAGCGCTATCCGGAACTGCGCGCGTGCTACTCCACCCTCGACAACGATGGTCGGCTCGAGGTGCGCGACAGTGTCCAGCCGCCCGGGATCGACGACATCACCGGTCTCGTGCTGGACTACGGGACCGATCCGGAGTATCTCGCGCGCCTGCGCCGCGGCGAAGTCTGCACGCGGGCACACTGGGGATCGGACGAGGTCAGGACCGGCATGGCGGTACGCCGTGCGTTGCCGCCCCGCGGCTCGCTCGAGGTCTCGGTGGCCGCACCTGGCGGGCTCATCGGCCTCCTGTGCCTCGACGCCGCCCGGCCACACGAGTGGACCGAGGACGAGCGCGCTACCCTGCGCGAAGTGGCCGCGCAACTCGGTCTCGCCTTGAACGAGGCGCATTCGGAAGCGTTGCGCGTCGAGGCCGCCACGCGCCTCGCCCAGCGCGAAGAATTCTTCCGGCGTCTGGCGGAGATCTCCTCGGACTGGTTCTGGGAACAGGACGAGCAGTTCCGGTTCAAGAACCGCCCCGAGTATCAGGAAGACCAAAGCGGCGTGCACCTGTCGGGCCGGCGCTACGAAGGCAAGACGCGCTGGGAACTGCCCGACACCCACGCCGATCCGGTGCTGATGGAACAGCACCGCCAGGCGCTGCTGCGCCACGAGCCGTTCCGCGATTTCGAGCTCCAGCGCACCATGGGCGACGGCAGCATCCGCCATCTGTCGGTGAGCGGCCTGCCGGTGTTCGACCAGGCTGGCAAGTTCGTCGGCTATCACGGCATCGGCTGCGACATCACCGAAAGGAAGCGCGCCGAACTGGCGCTGCGGCAGAGCGAGGAGACCTTCGCCGCGGTCTTCCGCAGCGCCTGGGACGGCCTGTTCCTGATCGACACCGACACCGGCGAGATCCTCGATTGCAACCCGCGTGCGCTCGTTCTGTTCGAGGCGACCGACAGGTCCGAACTGATCGGCAAGGCGGGCAACGATCTGTTTCGCCGCCCGCTCGCACGGGCAGTGATCGCCGCGGCCCTCTCGCAACTCGAACGCGGTGAGCCCTGGCACCGTGAGGACGAGCTCGTCACGCTGAAGGGCAACGATTTCTGGGCTGATATCTCGGGGGCCAAGCTGTACCGGCCCGGCCGTGCCACGACGCTGCTGCGCGTTGCCGACATCAGCGAGCGGCGCCGAGCGCAGCAGGCCTTGGAAGCGAGCGAAGCGATGCTGGGCGCGGTGTACAACAATTCTCGCGATGCCCTGCTGGTCGGCAACATCGCCGACGGAACCGTATTCGACTGCAACCGGCGCGCGCTCGAGATGTTCGAAGCCCGGGGGAAGCACGAGATCGTCGATCGGCCCGGCCATACGCTCCTGCGCCATCCGCTGTCGCAGGCCAACGTCGCGGAGCGCCTGAAGCGCATGGAACACGGCGAGATCCTGCGCGAGGACATGGTGTTCCGCACCCGCTCGGGCAAGCGGTTCTGGGGCGAGATGGTCGCCGTGAAACTGGAGCTGCCAGGCCGCAGCGCCTATCTGGTCCGGGTTGCGGACATCAGCGAGCGCAAGCAGGCCGAGGCGCAGTTGCGGGCGAGCGAACAGCGTTTTCGCGACCTGTCGGAGCTGTCGTCCGACTGGTTCTGGGAGCAGGGACCCGATCTGCGCTTCAACCGCTTCGCACCGGGGCGCCGCGATGCCGGCGGCCACAGCGAGGACGAACTCATCGGCTACCTGCGTTGGGACCTGCCGTTCATCGCCGATCGCGCCGACCCGAAGTGGGACGAGCATCGCCGCACGCTGGAAGCGCGCGAGTCGTTCACCGATTTCGTGTTCGCCGTTACCAGCAGCATCGGACCGCGCTGGGTGTCGATCAGCGGCAAGCCGCTGTTCGACGACCGCGGGAAGTTTCTCGGCTACCGCGGCACCGGCAAGGACATCACGGAGCGGCGCTCCACCGAGGAGCGTATCCGCTACCTCGCCCAGCACGACGAGCTCACCGGGCTCGCCAACCGCGCGACGCTGCAGACCGCGCTTGCGCGCTCGATCGAACAGGCGCGGCGTCGCGACCGTCGCGTGGCCGTGCTGTTTGTCGATCTGGACCGGTTCAAGATCATCAACGACACGCTTGGCCACGATGCCGGCGATGCCGTTCTGAAGACGGTGGCCACGCGGTTGCGAGAGAGCCTGCGCGCGTCCGACGTCATCGCGCGTCAAGGCGGCGACGAGTTCGTGGTGCTGGTGGAGGAGTTCGCTTCGGAAGCCGATCTGGCAGGCGTCGCCCGCAAGATCCTCGAGGCATTCGCCCAGTCGCTGCATCTGGGTGGTCAGGAGTTCACGCTCACGGCGAGCATCGGCATCGGCACGTATCCCGACGACGGCCGCGACGTGCAGTCCCTGCTGAAGGCAGCCGATATCGCAATGTACCGTGCCAAGGATTCGGGCAAGAACAACTTCCAGTTCTATTCGCCGCAGATGAACTCGCATTCCTTCGAACGCCTCGCGCTGGAGGCGGCGTTGAAGCGAGCGCTCGAACGCGGCGAGCTGCTGCTGCACTATCAGCCCAAGCTGGAACTGGCGAGCGGCCGCATCACCGGGCTCGAGGCCCTGATCCGCTGGGAACATCCGGACATGGGCCTGGTCTCGCCGCTGCGCTTCATTCCGATCGCGGAAGAGACCGGACTGATCGCGCCGATCGGCGCCTGGGTAATCGGCGAGGCCTGTCGCCAGGTGAAGGCGTGGGAGGCCGCGGGTCTGGGCTCCTTCGGCATCGCGGTCAACGTCTCGGGCCGCCAGTTCGTGCAGGGCGCCCTGCTGGGGGAGGTGCTGGCCGCACTCAATGCGACCGGACTCGCACCGCACCTCCTGGAACTCGAGCTGACCGAGAGCACCGTCATGCAGAACCCCGAGCGCGCCGCCGGCGTGTTGTCGGAACTGGCACAGCTCGGCGTGTCCCTCGCCATCGACGACTTCGGCACCGGCTACTCCTCCCTCGCCTACCTGAAGCGCTTCCCCGTGAGCACGCTGAAGATCGACCGGTCCTTCATCATGGATCTGCCCGACGATCCCGACGATGCCGCGATCACGCGCGCCGTCATCGCGCTGGCGCGCAGCCTCAAGCTCACCGTGGTCGCCGAGGGCGTGGAAACGCCCCGGCAACTCGACTTCCTGGCAAGCCACGGTTGCGACCTGGCACAAGGCTTCTTCGTCGCGAAGCCCATGGCGGCCGATGCCTTCGAGCGGTTCGTGCTGGAGCAGTCGAGCCAACCGGTGAGCGTGTAAACTCCCGCGCTCCTTCGAGTTCCGCAGCACCGCACTGCTGCCTGGTATCCCAATGACCGATTCGAACCGTTCCGCCGGCTTCGCGACCCGCGCGATCCACGCCGGCCAGGCGCCCGACCCCACCACGGGTGCGGTGATGACCCCGATCTACGCCACGTCGACCTACAAGCAGCACTCGCCCGGTGTGCACACGGGTTTCGAGTACGCACGCACGCACAACCCGACCCGTTTCGCGCTCGAGCGCTGCGTCGCCGATCTCGAAGGCGGTCATTCGGGTTTCGCGTTCGCCTCCGGCCTTGCCGCCAGCGGCACCGTGCTGGAACTGCTCGATGCCGGCAGCCACATGGTCGCGATCGACGATCTGTACGGCGGCAGCTGGCGTCTGTTCGAGCGCGTGCGGCGGCGCTCCATGGGGCTCGATGTCACTTTCGTGAACCCGGACGATGCCGAGTCGATCGCGCGCGCGATCCGGCCGGAAACGAAGATGATCTGGGTCGAGACACCCTCCAACCCGCTGCTGAAGTTGACCGACCTTGCCGCAGTCGCGGCACTCGGCAAGGCACGCGGCATCCTCACCGTGTGCGACAACACCTTCGCCTCACCCTGGGTCCAGCAGCCGCTGACCCTCGGCTTCGACCTGGTGGTGCATTCCGTCACCAAGTACATCAACGGGCACTCGGACATGATCGGCGGCCTGGTGCTGATCCGCGACAACCCGGACCTCAACGAGAAGCTCTCGTTCATGCAGAACGCGGTCGGCTCCATCCAGGATCCGTTCTCGAGCTTCCTCGCGTTGCGCGGCGTGAAGACGCTGCCACTGCGGATGGAGCGCCATTGCGCCAATGCGCTCGCGCTGGCCGGCTGGCTCGCGCGCCATCCGAAGGTCGAGACCGTGTTCTATCCCGGCCTGCCGACGCACCGGCAACACGCGCTGGCACAGCGGCAGATGCGCGGCTTCGGCGGCATGGTGTCGGTGCGGCTGAAAGGCGGTATGGACGAAACGCGCCGTTTCCTCGAACACTGCGAACTTTTCACGCTGGCCGAGAGTCTGGGCGGCGTGGAAAGCCTGATCAGCCATCCCGCCACCATGAGCCACGGTTCGCTGCCGCCCGAGCGCCGGCTGGCACTGGGCATCGGCGACAACCTGGTGCGGCTGTCGGTCGGCATCGAGGACGAGGACGACCTGCGCCACGATCTCGAGCACGCGCTCGGCGCCATCTGATCCGCCCCCGGGCATGACCTTCGAGTCGCTGACCCGCCCGCGCCTGCTGTTCGCGGCGTCCGTCCTGGCCGTCGTCGGGCTGCTCGCCTACGGGCTCTGGCTGCAGCACGCGTTGCACCTCGAGCCGTGCCCCATGTGCATCCTGCAGCGGTACGCCTTCGCGGCCGTGGGCGTGATCGCCCTGGTGGCGGCCATCCACAATGCCGGCGCGATGGGAACTCGCATCTACGGGGGCCTGCTTATCGTTGCCGCGTTGGCCGGCGGCGGCGTGGCCGCCCGCCAGACCTGGCTGCAGCACAACCCACCGAAACTCGCGGACTGCGGGCCCGGGCTCGAATTCATGGTGGAGTCCTTCCCCCTGTCCGAAGCCCTGCCCATGATCTTCCGGGGATCGGGGGATTGTTCGAAAGTGGACTGGACCTTCCTCGGACTTTCCATCGCGGAGTGGGCGCTCGCCTGCTTCATGGGCCTCGTGATCGTTGGAGTCGTCACCCTGATCCGCGCCCGCGTAGCGGGTCGCTGAGCACCCCGGCCCGCCCGCCGGAAAACTCAACTCCCCGGGGCGGGAGCCGATATGGGTTTGATGATGAACCCCACTGCGCCCAGCGCGGCCAGGCCGGCCGGGCGACCCACCAGTTCGATCACCTTCGCGTTCGGCCTCCTCGCCACGACGCTGCTGGTGCTGGCCCTGTTCTTCGGTGTCTACGCATGGGGTTCCGTATACGCCGAGAAGATGGCCGAGTTGAGGAACCTCACGGATCTGGCGGCCCGTTCGTCGAACATGTTCTTCCGACGCTACGGACAGGTGCTGCCGCTGCTCGCCCAGGACCTCGTCGAAGCCGGCGGCAGCGCACGGCCTGCGGCGGCTCAGGCCCTGCTCACGCGCTACCAGAAGGCACAGCCGGACCTCGCGCGCATCAACATGTTCGATGTCGACGCCAATCTGGTGGCCTCCTCGGGACCGGTGGATCCCACGGCGGTCGCACGCTTTCGCACCGACACCGCGTTCAGTGACGGCTTTGCGGATGCCCTCCGGCGCGATGGCCTGGTCGTTGGCCGTGCGATGTACGGCGTGTTCGTGCAGGACTGGATCATCCCGTTGCGCATGCGCGTGCTCGACCCGCGCACCGGGCGCACGGCGTTCGTCATTTCGGCCGTGGTCCGCCTCGACAACCAGCAAACGCTCTGGCGCGGCCTGCGCCTGCCTCAGGAGGCGGCGATCGGGCTCGTGCGCAATGACGGGTTTCCGCTCTCGCGGCTGCCGCTGCCGGCGAGCCCGATGGAGTTCTATGCCGCACCGGGCAAGTCGGCTGTCTGGCAGTACATGTCCGAGCACGGCTTTCCGGAATCCGGTGAGGTCGATGCGATCGGCGGCGTCGACCACGTGCCCCGGATCACCACGTTCCAGCGCCTGGCGGACTACCCGGTTGCGGCGTACCTCACCGTCCCGCGCGCGGCGTTCTGGTCAGCCTGGCGCGAACGCGTGCAAGTTCCCTTCGTACTCTTCGCCCTGGCGCTCGCCGGCCTGGTCTTCGCCGCCGCCTGGACCAGCAACCAGCAGGTGGCCCGCGAACGCGAACGCGATCTCGCGGAGACCGCGCTGCGCACCGGTGCCGCCGAACTCAAGCGCCAGACCGCGCTGCTGGCCCAGACCCAGCACGCGGCGCACATCGGCGGGTGGGAGCTCGACATCGCCAGCAACCAGCTCTACTGGACCGAAGAGACCTACCGCATCCACGAAATCTCGCCCGCGGACCTCCAACCCACGGTCGAGAGCGCCATCGAGTTCTACGCCCCCGAAAGCCGCGGCACCATGCGCGCCGCGGTGGAAGCCGCGATGCGCATCGGTGATCCCTGGGACCTCGAACTCGAGTTGGTCACGGCTCGCGGCCGCCGTATCTGGGTGCGCGCCACCGGGGCCGCGGAGCTGGGCGCGAACGGCATGCCGGTGCGCCTGTCGGGCGCGCTGCAGGACGTGACCGACCGCCGACGGGCCGACGAACGCATCCGGCGCCTCGCGCACTACGACGATCTCACCGGCCTCGCGAACCGCAACCTGTTCGGTTATCACCTGGCGCGCGCCCTGTCGCATGCCGACCGCTACAACAAGCGCTTCTGTCTGCTGTTCATCGATCTCGATCGATTCAAGATCATCAACGACACGCTCGGTCACGACGTCGGCGATGCGGTGCTCAAGATCATCGGCCGCCGGCTCACCGAGGCCGTGCGCGCGGCGGATCTGGTCGCACGCTTCGGTGGCGACGAGTTCGTCGTGATCGCCGAGGAAGTCGGTACGCCGGAAGACGCAGCCGAAGTCGCCCGCAAGCTGCTGACGCGGATCGAGGAACCGGTGTTCGCGCAGGGCCAGGAGTTCATCCTGACCGGCAGCGTCGGCATCGCGACGTTCCCGACCGACGGCCGCGACATGCAGACTCTGGTGAAGCACGCCGACATCGCGATGTATCGCGCCAAGGAACGCGGCAAGAACACGTTCGAGTTCTACACCTCGCGCCACGACAACGTGAACGTGGATCGCCTGTCCCTCGAGTCGCGCCTGAAGCGCGCGATGAGCGACATGACCCAGTTCGTGCTGCACTACCAGCCGAAGATCTCGGTCGTGCGCGGGCACATCACCGGGGTCGAGGCGCTGGTGCGCTGGGCTTCTCCCGACCGCGGCATGGTACCGCCGGCGGAGTTCATCCCGCTCGCCGAGGAGACCGGCCTGATCGGTGCGATCGGGCAATGGGTGCTGCAGTCGGCAGCCCGCCAGGTACTCGCGTGGCGAGCAGCCGGACTGCCGCCGCTGCGCGTCGCGGTGAACATCTCCGCCCGGCAGCTCTACGCCGACGATTTCGTGACCCAGGTGCGAGAACTCCTCGCCGAGACCGGCGTGGACCCGGGCGCGCTCGAACTCGAGATCACCGAGAGCGTCATGATGCAGAACGTGCAGCAGATGGCCGAGCGCCTGGCCGAGCTGAAGCGGCTCGGACTGCACATCGCTATCGACGATTTCGGCACCGGGTATTCGTCGCTCTCCTACCTGAAGCGCCTGCCCATCGACAGCCTGAAGGTGGATCGCTCGTTCGTGCAGGACGTGCTGGCCGATTCGGACGAAGCCACCATCACGCGCGCCGTCATCGCGCTCGCGCACAGCCTGCGGCTGGAGGTGGTGGCCGAGGGCGTGGAAACCGAGGCGCAACTCGATTTCCTGCGCGACCTGGGCTGCGACCAGATCCAGGGCTATCTCTTCAGCAAACCACTGCCGCCCGCCGAGTTGGAGGAACTGCTGCGCCGAGGCACCCGCCTGCCCATGCCATCGGTACGCGACGCCGCCTAGGACGAAACAGCCCCACTGCACGGAACCCCGACAAGCCGTGACCGCAAACGCCCCAGCGACCGCACCCCCTGCCACTTCGCGCTCGACGCGACGCTTGAAGGCCAGCTTCGCGAGCATCGTCGTGCTGGTGCTCGTACTGTGGGTCGTGTTCGCCGTCTACGCGTGGCGCACGGTCAAGGAAGAACAGGCTGGTCAGCTCGCCAATCTCGTCGATCTCGCGGCGCGCTCCTGCGACGTGTTCTTCCGCCGCTACGCCGAACAACTGCCGACCCTCGCAGTCGATGTGCGAACCGCGGGGGGGCTCAGGAACCTGCCGGCCGTACACAAGGTTCTCGCCCGGTTCCACAGCCAGGCGACGGAACTCGCCGCGGTCAACATGCTGTCACCCGATGGGCACGTGCTGGTCTCGACCTTCACCGACGACCGCATCGTGGCCGCCAACCCCATGACCAATCCGACCTTCCGCGCGGACTTCGAACGGGCCCTGACCATCGACGGCGTATCCGTCGGTCGCCCGTTCTATGGGGTCATCCTGGGCGAATGGGTCATGAGCATGCGCCTGCGCGAGTCGGGGAGCGATGGCGAGGTCAGCTACGTGCTCTCCGCTGCCTTGCGCCTCGCGGACCAGCAGGCGCTGTGGCGCGGGGTTTCGCTGCCCGAAGGCTCGGTGATCGGCCTGCTGCGCGACGACAGCTACCTGCAAAGCCGACTGCCGCTCGTGGCTGACCCGGCCAAGGTCTACGGCGAACGGCACGGCAGCTACCTGACCGAGCTGCTGGAGCGCGACGGCTACCCGCAAGCCGGAATTGCCGAAGGCGTGAGCAGCATCGCCGGCAACCGTCGCCTGCTCGCCTTCCGGCGCCTCAGTTCCCAGCCGATGACAGCGTACCTGACCGTACCGATGGAAGTAGTCTGGACTGCGTGGCGCCATCGTGTGCAGGTCCCCTTCGTCCTTTTCGGCCTGTTGTTGAGCGTCGTCACGTTCGCTGGTGTGTGGAGTGTGCGCATCCAGCGCCAGGAGACCGCGCGGCGCGATCTCGCGGAATCGATCCTGCTCTCGCGCGAAGCGGAGCTGCACCGGCAAACCGTGCTCCTCGAAGCAACGCAGCGCGCGGCCAGCGTCGGCGGTTGGGAGATCGACATCGCCTCGGGCCACCTGTACTGGAGCGCCGAGATGTACCGCATTCACGAGGTCGCGCCGGCGGACTACGTGCCGACACTCGATTCCGCTCTCGAGTTCTTCGCACCGGAAGCCCGGACCACGATCCGCGACGCGTTCGAATCGACCTTGAACGACGGCAAGTCCTGGGACATCGAGCTGGAACTCATCACCGCCAAGGGGCGCCGCATCTGGACCCGCGCCACCGGCGCGGCCCAGATGGGTACACGCGGCCGACCTGTGAAGGCGTCCGGTTCGCTGCAGGACATCAGCAGCCGGCGCGCGGCCGAAGAACGCATCCGCCACATGGCGCACTACGACGAGCTGACCGGGCTTGCCAATCGTGCCCTGTTCACGGCGCAGCTCACCCACGCGCTGTCGCGTGCGGAACGCTGGGGCAAGCGGCTCGCCGTCCTGTTCATCGACCTCGACCGCTTCAAGAACATCAACGACAGCCTGGGTCACGACGTGGGTGACGAGGTGTTGCGCGAGATCGGCCGGCGCCTGGTGGGTACCATGCGCGCCGCCGATCTCACCGCACGGCTGGGCGGCGACGAATTCGTCATCCTGATCGAGGAACTCGAGCATCCTGACCGGATGCCGGAGCTGTGTCGCAAGCTGCTGCGCACCATCGAGCAGCCGATCGTGGCCGCGAATCGCGAGTTCCTGCTCTCGGCCAGCATCGGCATCGCGAGCTATCCCGCCGACGGTCTCGACGCGCAGACACTCCTGAAGCACGCCGACATCGCGATGTACCGCGCGAAGGAGCAGGGCAAGAACACCTTCGAGTTCTTCTCCTCGCAACCCCATGTCCCGGCGATCGACGTGCTTTCCCTCGAAGCACGGCTGCGGCGCGCCGTGATGGAGTTGCGCCAGTTCGTGCTGCACTACCAGCCTCAGGTCTCGGTCGTCGACGGCCGCATCACCGGCGTGGAAGCCCTGGTCCGCTGGTCGACTCCGGAAGGTCTGGTCCCGCCCGGCCAGTTCATCGCGCTGGCCGAGGAGACCGGACTCATCGGCACCCTCGGCTCGTGGGTGCTCGGCAGTGCGTGCGCGCAAGCACACGGCTGGCGCAAGCGCGGCTTGCCGCGATTACGGATGGCGGTCAACCTGTCGGCGCGCCAGTTCTACGGCGCCCACCTGGTCGACGAGATTCGCGAAGTGATCCAGGTGACCGGCATCGATCCCCAGTGCCTGGAACTCGAGATCACCGAAAGCGTCATGATGAAGAACATCAAGCACGTCGCGAAGCAGTTGAAGAGCTTGAAGGACATCGGGGTCGGCATCGCAGTGGACGACTTCGGCACCGGCTATTCTTCGCTTGCCTACCTGAAGCGGCTGCCCATCGACAGCCTCAAGATCGATCGCTCGTTCGTACGCGACGTGCCGCACGACCACGATGACGCCGCGATCGCCCGAGCGGTCATCGCACTGGCGCACAGCCTGCGGCTCAAGGTGGTCGCCGAGGGCGTGGAAACGCAGGCACAACTGGAGTTCCTGGCCGCGCTCGGCTGCGACGAGATTCAAGGGTATCTCTTCAGTCACCCGCGGGTGGCTGTCGACATCGAAGATCTGCTGCGCCGGGAT
Source organism: Burkholderiales bacterium (assembly GCA_019747905.1). Lineage (GTDB taxonomy): Bacteria > Pseudomonadota > Gammaproteobacteria > Burkholderiales. Next base: position 130,797 of record JAIEQG010000087.1, on the reverse strand, counting down.
GTGCGGCTCGGGTTGACGCCAGTCCTGGCCTCGGCCTGACCCGTCGGCCCGACCCGGCAAGCGCAACCAGCAGCTAGTTCTTCTGTGCGGGTTGCACGGCCACCGGCTTCGCATCTGCCGGCTTGGGCTGCGCTTGGGGTACCCCGGGAGGCTGTTGCGGATTGACCTTCGCGCCATCGGTGAGACCGGCAGGCGGGCTCACCACCACGGTGACGCCTTCGTCGAGCCCGGCGGCGATGCGCAACACCTTGCCGTCGGTCCCTGCCATGGTGATCGGCACGAGGTGCACCTTGTTCTCGCTGTCGAGCGTCGCCACCCAGGTCTTCTTGTCACGATTGATCAACGCACCTGCCGGCACTTCGATGAAGCTCGTGGCCGGGATCAGCAGCGACGCGTTGACGAAACTGCCCGCAACGAAGGTTCGATCCTTGTTGTCGAATTCCACTTCCGTACGCAGCGTCCGCGTGCGGGCATCGAGTTCGCCGGAAACGCGGATCACCTTGGCCGTGACCTTGCGATCCGGTACCGCTGCATCGACTACTTCGACATCGAGCCCGGGCTTCACGTAGGGCGCATCGGCCTGTTCCACGTACACCGTCACCTTGAGGCGCGAGATATCGGCAACGGTCACCAGCGGCAGCGCCGCCGTCTGGTTGCTGGCTGCGTTGGTGACCAGCGCCCCGGGGTCGGCGAACCGCCCGGTCACCACGCCGGCGAACGGCGCGCGGATCGTGCGATAGGTGGCGAGGGTCTTGATCTCGTTGATCTGCGATTCGGCGACGCGCACTTCCGTGTTGGCATTGTCGAGCGTCTGCTGGGAGTAGAAACCCTGTTTCGCGAGATCCTCGGTGCGCCGCGCGATCTGGCGCTTGTTGTCGAGCGACGATGTGATGGTGGCTATCTGCGCGTCGAGTTCGGGGGACTGGATCTCGGCGATCACCTGTCCGGGCGACACCCGGTCGCCCACGTCGACGTTGATGCGCGTGAGGTATCCGCCCACCTTGCTGTACAGCGTCGTCGATTTCACCGGCAGCGCTTCGCCGACCAGCGTGAGTCGCCGCACGTTCGGCCCGCGCTGCGACTTGGCGACCGTCACGTTCGGTCCGGCGGCAAGCTGGGCCGCCTTGGTCCTGGCCTCCTCGGCCTCCTTGCCTTCGCGACCCTTCAGGAAGTACCACCAGGCACCGGCGGCCAACGCGATCAGGACGATCCCGATCACGTAGAAGACACCGAACGAACGATTGCCCCGCATCTTGATCTCCTAGGGTCCTAGACCGCGCCGACGCCCTGCGACTCGCGCTCGAAGCGGGCATCGAGTTCGTGCAGGGTCGGCATCTTCCTGCGCAACAAGGTGTAGACGACGGGCACCACGAACAGCGTGGAGACCGTCGCAAGGATGAGACCCCCGATCACGGCGATGCCGAGCGGGGCATTCTGCTCTCCGGCCTCGCCCAGGCCGAGCGCCATGGGGATCATGCCGATGATCATGGCCAATGCCGTCATCAGCACCGGACGCAGCCGGGTGCGACCTGCCTCGATGGCGGCGTCGATCACGTGCACGTCGGGATTCGCCACACGATAGTCGTTGGCGAAGCTCACGATCAGGATCGAGTTCGACACGCCGATGCCCACCGCCATGATCGCCCCCATCAGGGACATGACGTTGACCGAAGTGCCGGTGAGCGTGAGCGTCCAGAGGATCCCGATCAGCGCACCAGGCACCGCCATCATGATGATGAACGGGTCGGTCCAGGACTGGAACAGCACCACGAGCAGCGCGTAGACGAGAACCACGGCGAGCACCAGGCCGAGCAGCAGGCTCTTGAACGAGGACTGCATGACCTCGTACTGGCCGCGCGTCACGATCTTGGTCGTCTTCGGAAAATCCTTCTCCGAGGTGATTTCGGCGATGCGCTTCTCGATGTCGCGCACGGTACTGCCGAGGTCGCGGTCGTCCAGGTTGGCCGCGATGTCGATCACGCGCTGCACCGTGTAGTGCGACACCGACTGGTAGCTCGACTCCTGCTTGACCGTCGCCACGTTACCGAGCGAGATCACCGGGGCCCCGCGTTCGGCCCTCAGCACGCGCGGCCCGGTCGGCTGGAGCACCGGGCTCACGACCGGCGACACCGGAATGGCCATCAACTGGTCCACGCTCGCGAGGCGCTCCGGTGGCGTCTGCACCGACACCGTGTAGTTCACGCCGTTCGGGTTCAGGAAGTACGACGGGCTGATGATCGCGCTCGACGCGAGCGACACCAGGGCGCTGGTCGCGACATCGCGCTGCGTGAGCCCGAGACGCGCGGCCCGCATGCGGTCCACGTCGACCTTTAGCGCGGGGTAGTTGAGCACCTGCATCTGCCGCACGTCGGCGGTGCCGGCCGTCTCTTCGATCGCGCGTTTCACGCGCGCTGCGTAGACCTGGGCACGCTCGAAGTTCGAGTCCTGCACCTGGATGTCGATCGGGGCGGGGAGGCCGAAGTTGAGCACCTGGGTGACGATGTCGGCGTTCTGGAAGTAGAACTCCGAGCCCGGATACTTCGGCGGAAGCACCTTGCGGATCTCGCGCATGTAGTGCTCGACCGGCTTGTGCGGCTTCTTGAGCAGGATGAGGATCTCGGCGTCCATGCCGCTGATGTTGTCGGTGGGCACCAGCGCCAGGTTGAAGAACAGCGGCACGCCGACCATGTCGTTGATCCGGTCGATCTCGGCCTCGGGAATGATCCGGCGCAGATCGTCGTTGATGGCGAGCACGTATTTCTCGGTTTCCTCGATGCGCGTGCCGATCGGTGCCCGGAAGTGCAGCTTCATGATCCCGACGTCGGGGGTCGGGAAGAAATCGGTCCCCACCACCTTCACCAGTGCCGCGCTGACGCCACCGAAGACCAGCACCACGACGATCATGAAGAATCGATGGTGCATGACCATCGTGAGTATGCCGCCGTAGAAGTTCGTGAGACGTTCCAGCAGCCATTCGCGACCGTCGTTGAAGCGCGCCCCGAACGATCGCCGGGCACCTGGCGGCGGTTCGCCATGGTGTTCGCCCTCGAGCAGAAAGCGGGAGAGCATCGGCACGAGGGTGAACGACAGCACGTAGGAAGCAAGCAGCGCGAACACCACGGCGAGCGCCAGCGGCGTGAACAGGAACTTGGACGCCCCGTACAGGAACGAGACCGGGAAGAACACGATGCAGATGGCCAGCGTGGCCATGGTGCGCGGCAGGGCAACTTCGCGCGAGCCCTCGATGATCGCCACGGTGAGCGGTTGCCCGAGCGCGCGATGACGGTGAATGTTCTCCACCGCCACCGTGGCATCGTCCACCAGGATCCCGGTTGCGAGCGCCAGGCCGCCCAGCGTCATCAGGTTGATGGTGTTGCCGGTCAGGTACAGGCAGATCACGCCCGCGAACATGGCGCACGGTATGGACGTGATCACGACGATGGTATTGCGCCAGCTCCCGAGGAACAGCAGGATCATCAGCGACACCAGGGCCGAAGCGAGAACGGCCTCGCTCGCGACGTTGAGGATCGCGGCCCGCACGAACTTCGACTGGTCGAAATCGAGCGTGATGTCCATGCCCTCGGGTGCACCGGCGCGGATCTCGTCGAGCAGCTTGTAGACGCCGGCCACCACGTCGAGGCTCGAAGCATCGGCATGCTTGAGGATCGTGAGGTAGGTGGCGCGACGGCCGTCCACGTGCACGATGTTGCTCTGGACCGTGAAGCCGTCCTCCACCTTCGCCACGTCGCCGATCGTTACCGGCACTCCGCCCTGCACCCGGAGCGGCATCCGGTTGAAATCGTCCACGGTCGCCGGGCTCGAGTTCATCATCACGTTGTAGTCGAACGTGCCGATGCGGGCGGTGCCGGACGGAATGAGCAGGTTGGACGTCTGGATCGCGTTCACCACGTCATTGGGCGAGATGCCCTTCGCGGTCATCAAGGTCGGATTGAGATCCACCGAGATCTGGCGCAGACGCCCCCCGAACGGCGCCGGCACCTGCAGGCCGGGAATGGTGAACAGCTTCACGCGTACGAAGTTGAACGCGTGGTCGAACATGCGACCTTCCGGCAGCGTCTTGCTGGAGAAGGTCATGTTGACGATCGGGACCGTCGCCGGGTTGTAGGTGATGATCACCGGCGGCGAGATGCCCGGCGGCAGGATGCGCAGCACCGTGCCGTTGATGGCGTTGATCTGCGCGATGGCCGCGCCGATGTCCATGCCCGGGTGGAAGAAGACCTTCACCAGTCCGATGCCGGGAATGCAGTTCGACTCGATGCGCTCGATGCCCGCGACCGTGGTCGAGTACGCGCGCTCGGAAATGATGACGACGCGCCGCTCCATCTCCTCCGCCGACAGGCCGGAGTACTGCCATCCTACGAACACGACCGGAATGTCGATCTTCGGGAAGAAGTCGACGATCATCCGCGTGGTGGCGAGCACGCCCAGCAGCAGCACGAGCAGCGACAGCACGGCCACGGTATACGGCCGGCGCAAGGCCAGCCGTACCAATTCCATCATTGCTGGAGTCCCCTAACCCTTACAGCCCGAGCGGGCCGTCTGCGCGCCGTGCAGTCGGCGCTTCGATGGCATGGCAACCCCCGTGGCCGCCACTCGAGTGGTCTTCGTTCTTCCGTGGATGATAGCTCCGGAAGCGCGTGCGGCACACCGCCTGCCCTGAAAAACGAGCGGGCCGGCATGCTGCCGGCCCGCGACGTAGGTTCGGGCACGCTCACTTCGCGAACAGTTTCTGCAGCTCTCCGCTCTGGTACATCTCGCGCATGATGTCGGCACCGCCGACGAATTCGCCCTTCACGTAGAGCTGGGGAATCGTGGGCCAGCTCGAGAACTGCTTGATGCCCTGGCGCACCTCGTCGTCCTCCAGGACGTTGACCGTGGCGACTTCCTCGACACCGCACGCCTCGAGAATCTGCACGGCCGCGGCGGAGAACCCGCACATCGGCGCGTCGGGCGTGCCCTTCATGTAGAGCACGACCGGGTTGTCGGTGACCTGCTTGCGTATGCGTTCCTGCGTATCCATGAATGCGGCTCCTGGGAAGGAAGGCGGGACGGCCCGGCGGCCGTTGCGCCCGGTGGATGTCAATGTTAGCCGGTCGGCCCGGAGGGCAACAACCACACCCGTCGTAGGGCCAGTCACGGCCGCCCCGGACGGCGGCCCACGACGACCCGGGCACGGCCGGCGAGGTCGTCCACCCCGCAGACATCGAGCAGACCGGCTGCCTGGAACAGGGCCAGGACGGCAGGGCGCTGGTCGTACCCGTGCTCCACCAGCAGGACCCCGCCCGGCTCCAGGTAATCGGCGGCGCCGGCCACGATGCGGCGGATGGCGTCGAGCCCGTCGGGACCCGCCACGAGCGCGGCCCTCGGTTCGTGGGTCAGATCCTCAAGATGCGGATCGGCGGTAGCGATGTACGGAGGATTGGCGACGATGACGTCGAATCGCCCGTCCACCAGGCCTTCGAACCAGTCGGATCGCACGAATTGCACGTTGGCTGCACGCAGGCGCTGCGCGTTGAGCCGCGCGACCTCCAGTGCTGCCGGGCTCGCATCGACCGCGGTGACCTCGGCGTTCGGCCGCTCGAGCGCGATCGACATGGCGATGCAACCGCTGCCGGTACCCAGATCCAGCACCTTCATTCCATCCCGCGACGGCAAATGCTCCAGCGCGCAGGCGACCAGCACCTCGGTGTCGGGGCGTGGAATCAGCACATCGGGGGTCACGACGAACACACCTTCGCGGAACGGTTGCTCGCCGACGATGTACGCGAGCGGTTCGCCCGCGGCCAGCCGCGCGACGCCCTGTTCATGGTCGGCAAGGTCGAAGGCGTCGACCGGATCGCGTTCAAGCGCGATGCGCTGCGCTGCGTTCATCTGCATTCGCGCCTCGCAAAGACGGTGGATCGCCGCCAGCGCCTCGTCGAATCCGACTCCGGTCGCAGCCGCCACCCTCTGTGCGTCGCTACGCAACCGCATCCCGAGAGTCGTCACGCCGCCGACGAAGTCCGCCTCGGCCCTCGCCGGGCCGGCCCAAGAGGGCCGTAGACCCTTCGGGGGGGACGTCAACTCAGACTTCTTCGGCGAGCGCGGCGAGCTGCTCGGCCTGATGCTCCGCCACCAGCGCGCCAGTCAGTTCATCCAGGTCGCCGTCCATGATCGCGTCGATCTTGTAGAGCGTCAGGTTGATGCGGTGATCGGTGACCCGCCCCTGCGGAAAATTGTAGGTGCGGATGCGCTCCGAACGATCGCCCGTTCCCACCAGGGACTTGCGGGTCGCCGCGGTCTTCGCGGCCTGCTCGCGAACTTGGGTGTCGCGGATGCGGGCCGCGAGCACTGCGAGGGCCTGTGCCTTGTTCTTGTGCTGCGACCGGTCGTCCTGGCATTCGACCACGATGCCGCTGGGCAGGTGTGTCACGCGCACCGCGGAGTCGGTCTTGTTGATGTGCTGACCGCCCGCACCCGAGGCGCGGAAGGTGTCGATGCGGATCTCGGCCGGGTTGATCACGACCTCGCTCACCTCGTCCGCTTCCGGCAGCACGGCGACGGTGCATGCGGACGTGTGGATCCGGCCCTGCGTCTCGGTCACCGGCACGCGCTGCACGCGGTGGGCGCCCGATTCGAACTTGAGTTTCGAGTACGCGCCCTGCCCGATCACCTTGGCGATGATTTCGCGATACCCGCCGATCTCGGACGCGCTGTGCGAAATCACTTCGACCCGCCACCGGTTGCGCTCGGCATAGCGCGAGTACATGCGGAAGAGATCCCCCGCGAACAGCGCCGATTCGTCGCCGCCCGTGCCGGCGCGAATCTCCAGGAACAGATTGCGCTCGTCGTTCGGATCCTTGGGCAGCAACTGCCGCTGCAGTTCGGCTTCGAGGCGAGTCAGTTTCTCGCGGGCGCTGCGGATCTCGCCTTCCGCGAAATCGCGCATCTCGGGGTCCTGGGTCATCTCCTGGGCCGTGTCGAGATCGTGCCGGCCCTGCTCGTGTTCCTGATAGAGCTCCACGACCGGCTCGATCTCAGAGTGCTCCCGCGTGAGGCGCCGATAAGTGTCCAGGTCCGCCGTCGCCCCCTCGGAAGCGAGGAGGCGATTGATCTCCTCGAGCCGCGCGGAGAGCTGCGCGAGCTTCGCCCGGATGCTCGGCTTCATTCCTCGCGGGGGAAGGAGTACAGCCGCGACAGCAGCACCACGAGGCGGTCGCGCTCTTCGGCGTCGGCCTCGTGCAGGGCGGCAGTCGGCGCGTGCAGGAACTTGTTGGTGATGCCGTGCGAGAGCGCTTCGAGGACGGCGGCCGGATCGTCGCCTCGGGCGAGCGCCTTCGCTGCCCGCTCCATCTCGTGCCGCCGCAGGCGTTCGGCGTGGTCGCGCAACGCGCGAATGGTCGGCACGCTCTTGCGGGTCTGCAGCCACTGCATGAAATCGTTCACGCCCTCGGTGATGATGGCCTCGGCCTGGGTCACGGCCGACAGGCGATTGTCGACACCTTCCTGCACGATGCGGCCGAGATCGTCGACGGTGTAGAGGAACACGTCGCCGAGATTGCCCACCTCCGGCTCGACGTCACGCGGCACCGCGAGATCGACGATCAGGATCGGGCGGTGCCGCCGCGCCCGCAACGCGCGTTCGATGAGCCCCTTGCCGAGGATCGGCAAGGGGCTTGCCGTACAGGTGACGATGATGTCGTGCTGCGCGACGTGCTCCGGCAAGTCGGGCAAAGCCACCGCACGCGCCGAGAAGCGCTGGGCGAGCTCGGCCGCGCGCTCCGTGGTGCGATTCGCGAACGTCACCGCCCGCGGTTTTCGGGCGCAGAAATGCGTCGCACAGAGCTCGATCATCTCGCCGGCGCCGATGAACAGCATCGACTGCTCGGCGAGATCCGGGTAGATCCGCTCGGCCACTCGCACCGCAGCCGCCGCGAGGGAAACGGAACTCGCGCCGATGTCCGTGCGCGTGCGCACTTCCTTGGCCACCGAGAACGTGTGCTGGAACAGCTTGTGCAGCACGGTGCCGAGCGTGCCCGCCTCTTCCGCTTCCCGCACCGCCTGCTTCATCTGGCCGAGGATCTGGGCCTCGCCGATGACCATCGAATCGAGGCCGCTCGCGACCCGGAACGCGTGGCTCACCGCTTGCTCGCTCGGAAACTCGTAGAGAAACGGATCGAGCCGATCGGTCGAGAGACTGTGGTACTGCGCGAGCCAGCGCTTGACCTGCAACGGCTCCGCAGTCGAACAGTAAACCTCGGTGCGGTTGCAGGTGGAGATGATTGCCGCTTCCCGCACCGGAGTGTGTTCGACCAGATTGCGCAGCGCCGGCCGCAGATGCTCGGCCGGAAACGCCACCTGCTCGCGGATGGCGAGCGGTGCGGTCTGGTGGTTGACTCCGAAGGCGATGAGCTGCATGGGCTGTCCGACGGCGATCGACAGGGATAACGATCTGAATTATAGGGCATGCCGGCAGCGCACCTCGTGGCGCCGGGCCTCTGGGACCATGGCGCGAAAGCCGTGTCTCGGGAACCACTGGAACGGCCCAGCATCGACAGCCGCCCTGGCGCGGCAATGCCCCTGAGGGCATTGATCTCGAACGACGGAAGCATGGCTTTCGTGAGCAAAAAAATCGGCGCCTTACGGCGCCGACAGTGTGCACATCGCTCGCTTCTTGTTCGTCAGGAGCGGTTCGAACCCTTGCGGAATACCGCGGCGCCCGCCACGAGCGCAGCCAACACCAGCCACAGAGAGGTGGGTTCGGGAACCCTGTTGGCGCCGTTCGGAACCACGAAGCTGACAGGAACCGAACCCGGCTCACACGTCGAGTCCCCGTTAGGATTAACGGTACAGATTTGGAAGCCCATCACCGACGTGAAGGGCCTCGCGGGATCCGCCTTGGCCAGGATTTCTGTGAAGACGATATCGACGATCCCACCGTCGGCGACGTTGAAGATCGCGCCGACCGCTTTAGGATACAGACGCCACTGGACGGAAACGCCTGGTAGGTAATCGTACCCCGTGTCAGTCGCTGCACCGGAGTCGTTCGCTTTCTTCATGTAAGCGAGGTTGCTTTCGTCGAAGGAAGGGAAGAGCGTGTCAGGGATGAGGTCAACGTACAGTCCGCTGATGCCGCTGGCGCCACCGGTGACCGAGAATGTGATGTTGAGTACCTCGTTCACATACGGAAGCGTCGGGACGACATCGATGCACTGCGGCGTCGGCGCCGCGTCGTAGATGCATCTGGTGAACGAGACGTCGACAGGGAAGGCGAACGCGTTTGCCGGGGCCAGCAGAAACGTTCCGAGAACAGCCGAAATCCACTTGAAGAGCCGCATTTTAATCTGACCTTGTGATTCTCACATTTCGATAGGTTTATTCTAGCAGCAATCGACGGGCCAAGACCATAATGCACTGATTATTAAAGATTGATTGTCCCGCGTTGCCCCCATTTGTCAAATTGCTCGACGCTGAACCCCACTAGCGCCCCAGCCTGGCGACACCCCGCACCAGGCGCGCCAGCAACGAACCCGCGCCTCGCTCGCCTGCAGCCGTACCAGGCGCCGCGAGGCGTGCCGCCAGGTCCTTTGCCCACGGCGCATCGAACCACTTCGGGCGTTCAGTCTGCGGAGCCCCAGCGGGCGTCAGCGAAAAGCCTTCGAACCGGCTGCTCCAATCCACCACCCCCGCAGTTTCGGATTGCGGCTGCACGCCCGAAGGCGCGGGCAGGCCCGGTGAGGGTGTCGATACGAAATCCGCCCCGAGGATAGGGACCACGCCGGGAGGCACGTTCGGGACCATCGCCTGATCGCGCCCGCGCAATTCGTTGCTCAGCGCACTGTGATCCCACGCATTGATTCGGCCGTCGACGTTGAAGTCGGCGACCAGCAACGGATCAATGCCGGCCCATCCGCTGATCATCGAAGCGGTCGTTGCTAGTCCCGTGACGATGCGCCCGAATCGCGCGGAATCGGCCGAGGTCAGCTTCGCGTCACCATCGAGATCACCCATGTACCCGACCACGTGGAGGCCGCCGCTGGTCGATGCGTTCGCCGCAGTGTCGCCGTTGATCGAGCGCACCATCAACGCCAGCGCCTCGCGACTGGCATAGGGTGCCGTAGCAGGCACGAACGCCGCTACATTGACAAGCGTGACGTTGCCGGCCGGTATCGGCACGTCCGTGATGATCGTGATCGTTGCACGGACCTGAGTCGCATTGATCGCCTCGGTGGAGAAGCGGACGATGGCACCAGCCGGCAGGCCTGTGGCAGGCGCTGCATCGGTCAATGTAATCAGTCGCGGGTCGTAGTCGATGCTGAACACCAGCAGTCGCACGGTGCCATCGCTCTCGAACCGCACCGGTAGACCTTGCGCTACCGCCGGCACGTTGACACCCTGGCCCGGGCCGCGCATAAAGTCCGGCAGGCTGAAGGCGCCGGTACCGGTGCCGCGCACATCGAAGTTGGTCACGTAGTCGTCGCCGGCCACGCCGTCGTCGTTGCCGTCGAGCGCACCCACGCCATCGCGGAAACCTTCGTCGCCGCTGCCCAGCGTGAGGCGATAGCGATCGAACTGGAGCGGCGTGCCGCCGGTGCGCGTGAACGCGAACCCGCGATTGTCGGCATCGAGCACGACCGTGCCGCTCACCGCCCCCACCAGGTCGCCGATGATCTCGATGTCGGTATCGGCGTTGCTCTGGCCCGGACCCACGGCGGTGTTGATCCGCGTGGGATCGAACGCGTGGTCGAAACGCACCACGAAACCGCTGGTCGTGACGGTGAAGCTATCGACGGAGAGGAAGTCTGGCATCACGGTGACGCTCAGCGCATCGGGTGCGTCGAACGTGCCGTCCTCGTCGATGGCTGCCACCTTGATGTCGAAGATGCCGCCGGCGCGGCTGTACGTATGCCCGAAGATGGACGAAGGCGTCCCGACCGCCGCGGACAGGATCTCGACCGTGCCGTCACCCCAGTCGATCTCCCATTGCACGACGGTGTCGTCGCCCGGATCGGCACTCAGCACTTCGAGCGAGTAGGGTGTGCCGCCCACCACGCCGGCAGCGCCCAGTGCGAGCATGGCCGGCGGCACGTTGACCACCGTGATGCCGAAGGTGGTCTCGCTGAACTCGCCGAGCACGTCGGTGGCGCGCACGGTGAAGCCGAACGGTGTGGCGGCGTCGTCGGCCGGTGTCCACGAGAACGCGCCGGTGGTCGGATCGATGCTGGCCCCCGTCGGCCCGCCAACAATGCTGAAGGTCAAGGCATCACCATCCGGGTCCGTAGCCTCGACGACGAAGGCAACGGTGTTGCCCTCGTCGACCGTACGATCGGCGACCGGCGTGATCGTCGGTACGCGGTTGGTGACGCGGATCGTGACCGCCACCGTGGCCGCGGCACCGCCGCCCTGCCCGTCGACGATGCTGTACTCGAAGGAGTCTTCGCCGGCGAAATCGGCGGCGGGCGTGTACAGCAGCTTGCCCTCGACGATCGCGACCGTGCCGTTGGCTGCCGTACCGACGCCGACGATGGCGAGGGTGCCGCCGTCCACATCGGTATCGTTGGCCAGCACGTCGATCGTCACCGGTGTATTGCGGAACGTCACGGCCGAATCGCCGAGCGCCACCGGGTCATCGTTCACCGAGGCGATGGTGATGTCCACCAGCGCGCTCGAAGTGCCACCGAACCCGTCGGCGATGTCGTAGGTGAAGCTGTCGGTGCCGAAGAAGTTCGCGTTCGGCGTGTAGCGCAGCTTGCCTTGTTCAATGGTGACAGCGCCGTGAACCGCCGCGCCAACTGCCGTGATGGACAACGCATCGCCATCGTCATCGGTGTCGTTGGCGAGGACGTCGATCAGGAGCGGCACGTCTTCGTTCGTCGTCGCCGTATCGTTCGTGGAGACGGGCGGCACATTGTCGCCATCGAACAGGAAGCGCACGTCGTCGATGATCACACGGCTGCCAAGATCTCCGAAGCCGAGGAGATCGAAATACAGAGCGACACCGTTCGACACATTGAGACCTGTCAGGTCGATCGTGACGACGATCGGAGACGTGACATCGCCTGGGAAAACATCGCCTGCAATGCCGGACAGGTTCACGCCCGCGGCGCGTCGGAGCGCACCGTCCGCCTGAATGTTCAGCAGCGCATCGGTGCGCGTGAGCCCGATGCTGCCAAGCAGCGACGCGCCCGTCGTCGGGTCGAGCAGCGCCACCTCGAAGGCATCCTGCGGCCCGCGGCCGATCGCGTCGAAATCCGCATCGAGGATCTGGAACGAAAGGGTGCGCGCGGCAGTCGGGACAGCGAGCGTACGTGCCGCGCGGGTCAGCAAGGCAGCGTCTTCGGCAAGGTCGAACCTGCCTCCTTGCTGCTGCGCCGCCCCGCGCAGTGCCCATTCGGCCAAGGGCGGCATGGTCAGCAGTGGCGACGACACTTGCTGAACCGCCGCGGCGTTCCCTACGAATGCATCCGACATGTCCAGAAGCCCGGAGTCCTTGGGGACGAACTTCCCTGGGTAGTTGTACGCGTTGACGGCCAGGAGCGTCCCGAGGTCGTCGCCGAACTTGAAGCCAATGGCGGCCTGGTTGCTGTCGTAGCCCCAGTACTGGTCCGCGAGAGCCTGGTCGTTGAGCGCCAGAGCGAACAAGCCCTTGTGGAACTTCTCCACGTCGATTCGGATGCGTCCCGCTGCGTCGAGCGCGAGCGCCGAATCGTTCATGAAGCTCGTGCTGAACCGGTAGTCTGGCGCACCGCTGTTGGGCACGGGGTTCGCAAAGCTCGTGAGCTTGGCGTCGATCGGCAGGAAGCCCGTATTGTTGGGAGTGTAGTACTCGTCGAACAGGCCCAGCGAATGCGCCAGCTCGTGAGCGATCGTGAACCCGGTCCATCGGCCATAGTTCTCCGCGGTGCCGACCGATGTCGGTAGCGAAGTCGACAGGATCGATGCGGAGATGGTCAGGATGTTCATCGCCGGGAACAGATTCATGCTGTCGCTGGGATTGTTGTTCAGGGTGGAATCCACCCTGAAGCGGATCGCTGCCGGCGTCAGGTCCCGGCGAGCGGTCCAGGTCGGACTCGCCGGCGGGTTGGTGAACTGGGTGCCGTCCAGGAACCCGTCGACACCGAACATCTCCTTGTAGTCGACATCCTGTTGGGAGGACCCCAGGGGCGAACTGGCGTCGCTGACATTGACGACGACGTTGGATGCACCCGAAGTGAAGACGAGATTTAGCGCCGAACCGTAGAAGCCGGCGTAGACGTCTTCGATGGCCGAACGCAATCCCGCGATCAGCGCATCCAGATTCGCCTCGAGGTTACCCAAGGACATCCGGTCGATGAACGGCTGATAGCCATCGATCCGCGGACCCAGCCCTGGCATGTCCGGATCGATCAGAGCCGTCGGCACCTGATCGAACGCCGTCAGGTTCGAGGTGCCGGGGTTGGTCTGGTACGCCACGAGGGCGTTGTAGAAGTTCCGGAAGTAGTTCTTGAACTGAGCCAGATCCACATGGATGCCAATCTGTCGCACCGATTGGCCACGGACCTTGAGTTCACCCAGCACCGCGTCGTTCGATCTGATCTTGAGCGTATCCGACACCGGGCTACCGTCGTTCCCCACTGCCGTGAACTGCAGTTCGGATACCGGCCCGCCCGCGGTCGTGACCTGGAAGCGAGCCGGCAGCGTACCGGCCGTTTCGATCTCCAGGTCCGTGTCGTTGAGAATCTGCAACGATCTTGTCGTGCCATCGCGCGTGCGCGCAATCTCCAGCACGCCGTCATCCACGTCGCTGTCGCCGATGTCGGCCAGGTAGTACAGCCTGACGTCCTGGCCCGAGAGCTCGTTGCCGCCGACCGCGTCCAGCACCGACAGCTTCAGGATCCCCTGCATCAGCCACTGGTCGTAGGTGAAGGTGTTGACGTCGACGCGCCCGGACCCGAACAGGTCCTGCAGATCGAGCGCCGACTTGAATTTCAGCGTGAGACTGGACCCGCCGGTGATGATGGTGTCGCCGAGGTTATGGTCCTGCCCGTCGTTGTAGAGCGTCTCTACCCCACCGGCATCGAGACCGACGAGGAAGTCGTTCGCTTCGACCGCCACGCGCACGACGATGCTGTCGGTGCCCGGATTCGTGATCGTGATCTCGTGGATGTTCTTGTTCGGCGCGTACACGATGTCGGTCCCCGGCGCGGGCGTTCCCGAGCCGTTCGGATCCGTATCGTCGAGGAACAGTACCTGGCTGTCGCCCGCGGCCCCGCTGGTATCGCTCACCAGCAGACCGTCGAACTTGATGTCGTCGATCAGCACGCTGGTCGACCCCGATGCCGCGAGTTCGAAGGTCAGCTTGACCACCTCCCCCTTGACTGAAGAAGGTAGTGCGATCCGTTGCGTGGTAAACCCGTCGGGCAGCGCGTCCAGGTTGATCGTGCCAAGGGTGACGACACTGCCGCTCGTCGTTTCCATCGTTACGTTGAGCGAGCCGGTGGCGACACCCTCCGGATCGAGTGCGAACGTGAGATAGGACACGGACGGCGGCACGAACATCCAGTTGTGCTGCAGTTTCGCCGTACCCGCGCTCGGCGCCGCGTTGTCGAGACGGAACGACCAGTTGGCGAAGTATTCCTGAGCCAGCTTCATGGCCGCCCTGGTCGCCACATCTCCTCCCGAGGCAACCCCGGTCAGGTCGGGTTCGTACACCTTCAGCGCATCGAGCACCGCCAGACGCGCTCCCTGGCTCGCAAGGCTCGCCAGGTATTGGTTGAAGGCCGGCACCATCGCCGTCACCATGTCCCTCAGGCCGAACGCCCCGCCGGCCAGATTGGCGCCCTGGAGGATCGAATCGTATTCGGTCAGGTAGAACTGACCGAAACGTCGGAGGGCATCGTACGCGAGGCCGGCGTCGCGGCCGGGATCGACGCTGAAACCCGACGCGGTGGCCGCGTTCAGCAACTGCCCGCGCAGACCGCCCGCAAGCGCCGTGGTGTATGTCGGGATGAGTTGCAGCCCCTGCAGCCGGCCGCCGTCGCTCCCGCGCAAGGACCACCCCGGCACTTCGAGCCACGGCTCGATCACGCTTAAGGACCCGGTCGGCACGAACCGTCCGACGACCGGTCGCGCCGACGCCTGGAAGTTGCCGTTGTAGATGGAAGGCACCGCACCGTCGCCGCGTCCGAACTCGGTGTTGTCGCGGAACGGTTGCTCGCGCTCGAAGTTGGGGGACTGACGGAACGGAATCAACGTCGCCCCGCCGAGGTACGAGTAGAACCAGCCCTGTCCGATGCCTTCCCATGGCGCGGTGTCGGTCAAGGGATCGAAGGTGCCGTTCCCGATCGGATCGGTGATGCTCCATACCGGCACGGTGCCCGAGAAACTCAGGCCGAGAACACTGCCGGTGGCCTCGTTGTCGCGCGCGCGATACCAGGGAGTGTTCGAGTAGGGCGCGAACCTGCTGTTGAAAGCGAGCCCGTCGGGCGATGTGTCGGACAGCCACGAGGTCTTGGGCTGGTAGCCGACATCCACCACCGAGCGCCAGATGCGATCGGCCGTGGGCACGGCCTTGTCGACGAACGGCGCCTGCCGCGCCGACAACGACGCAGTGCCGACGTACCAGGACAGCGTGCGCGCATTCGCGAGCGGCATGCCGGGGAAGATCTCGCCGCCGGTGAAGCCGGCACGCCCGGTGAGATCCAGTTCGAGATCGGACGACGGGATCGACCCGCCCCCCGGCCGCCCGCCGTAGTAGTTGTCGTGGAAGTAGATGTTCGACCAGGTGCGGACGTCGGGATCGAACAGCCGGCTGTAGTCGATGTGGGTCTCGCCGGTGACGACCTGATAGCTGGTGATCGCCTGCACGTAGCGGTCGAACAGGCGGCCCGCGTCGGCCGCGGTGCTGGAGAGCTGCGCCAGCGTGGCGGCGATGTCGACGTTGGGCGGATCCACCGCGTCGAGAGTCGTGAGACGGACGTTCTGCAGACCGTCGGGCGCGCTCGCCGGGAAGAAGGTGGCGAGGCGCTGGATCACTTCGGACGCCACCGAGGCGCCGCGCGAGAACCCGACGAAATTCCACGCGGCATCGCGGAACTGCGTGCCATGGACCGGGTCCTTGAGGAGAGTGGCGATGGCGGCGAAGATCTGATCGGCCGCGGCTTCGGCGAAGCCGGAGTCGTTCATGACGACTTCCTTCGCCCACTTCGGCATCAGCACGACCGCCCCGCCGAGTGCCGCCTGATACGGATCCGCCGCGGCCGACGCCGGACCGCCGCGCACCACCCAGCCGGAGTCGCTCTGTTCGAGGATCACCCCGCCGTAGCCACCCGCGATTCGATCGGCGAAATCGCGCATGCGGTTGTTGGTGACCTTCTCGCGCCCTTCCAGCTCTAGTGACGTGTAGGGCAGCTCGAAGCCGTCGATCAGCACCACGACGCCGTTGTACCCCGTGGGCGGCACGCCCGGCGTCGTCGGGGTTTCCACCTTGAACGAACGCCAATCGCGATAGACCCGTCCGTCGCCGGCTCGCGCTTCGACGGCCCAGTAGTAGGTCTGGCCCTGGGTCAACTGGAGTTCGCGCGGCAGCTCGAACGACTGGGTCGCACCGGCAGCCCCGGGGGCGAACGTCTTGGTCAGGATGCGATGGGCATACGCGTCGGTTCCGTCCGGCAGCAGCTTCGGGAACAGCCCTTCGCCGCCGCGCGACGCCGTCACGTACAACGTGGTCTCCACGTCGTTCGAGTTGACCTTCCACTCGAACTTGGGCGTGCTGTCCGGCGTCTGTGCGTTCGCATCGGGGCCGATGAGCGTCAGCACCTGGTTCTGCGACGCGAGCCCCCGAACGAGGATGCCGCCGTTGAGCGGCGCGCGTGCCGGATCGAAGTTCGAGAACACCGTGGTGCTGGCGCCGATCGGCATGCGGAAGTCGGCCTTGAGATCGATCAGCGTGTTCGGTGCGAACAAGAGTTCACCGCTCGGGGCTCGATACAGTGGCGCACCGAACCCGTTCACGAGTTGGGCACCGGTGGCCGCATCGATCAGCGGCGGCCCGGCACCGGGATTGGTACTGACGTAGACCGGCCCGCTCGCGTCGAAGATGAAATTGTTGATTGCGTTGTAGTAGTTGAGCGTGAGACCGAATCTGGGATCGCTTTGCGGCCATCCGGGCGGCGTCGTGGCGAGCATCGTCTCCACGGCGTTGATGAGTGCCTCCACGCTGTAGCCGGCGACCTGCCCGATGCCCGCATAGGCCACCCACAGCACCTTGCCGTCCGACGAGAGCGCGAGGTTGTCCGGGCTGGACCATGGCAGTTGCCGGGTCACGGCGACCAGGCCCTTCTTGGACATCGCGGGGAACAGGTTGAACGGGTCGCGGATGACACCGACGTTACCGCCGGCGGGGTTGCGCCGCGAGATGTCGGGGTCGGCCGACGGCACCCCCTGCTTGAAGGTGTTGAACCCGGTGACGAACGCATATTTGAGATCGGACGTAACGATCACGCCCTGGGCGCTGTTGAGATCGAGGTCGTCGACTGCCGATCCCAGGGTCATGTCGAGGTAGGTCGGGGTGTTCCAGGTCCGGCTGCCGGGCGTGCGCGTCAGCAGTCCGATACCGCCGGCGCGCGCGAGACCCACACCCGGCTGGGCATCGCCATCGAAGCCCTTGTTGGTGAAGATGATGCGGTTCGCGTCGGACGTGGTGGAGATGCCGTAGGGATCGGGCCCGACGTTGAGCACCTGTTCCACCTTGAGGTTGGACGACACCGCGAGCTGCGCACGCATGTTGCGCACGTCGCCGACGATGAGGTTGCCGGGCTTGATCCGCGTCCCCGTGGCGAGCTGCCCGGGTGCCCACTTGTCCGGTGCGGCGAGCAGCAGCTGTCCGTCTCCGGACATCACCATGCCGCGCAACCCGAGCGGCGCCAGATCGGTGCTGCCCAAGCGTATTGTGAGAGTGCCGATCTGCTGGTTATAGGTCTCCGAAGACGGGTCGATGTCGATCACGTAGATGCGACCGCCGGTCGAAATTTCGCCGGTGAGCGATGGCGAATAGCCCTCGTCACCGACGAACGCGAGCCGCTGCGCATCGTCCACCACGATCCAGAACGGACGGGCATCGGGCACGTTGAGACGGATGTACTGCACGCCCTGCGTGAGCGGCAGCGTCGCCACATCGGGCACGGCATCGATCTGCTGCAGCGTGATCGCATCGACGACGGCGACGCCGGTACCTTCACCGTTCGGACGAATGCCCCGCAGCGTCACGTACGCCCGGGTGTTGTCGCCGGTGACCGCCACGGCGCGCGGCACGTTCGGCACGCCGACGTCGGTACGAACGGCAGGATTGCCGTTCGCATCGATGTACGGCACGCTCGACTGCTGATCGCCCACCGGAATGCGGGCCACGATCTCGTTCGCGTCGTAGTTCGTGCCGGCCGCCATCGAGATGGCGAGCACGTTGTCCGCCCCGCCGCCGGCCGCGAACACGAAGCGTGCTTCCGGATTCACGCGCACCGCGTCGCTCGATTCCGAGGTGTAAGGGAGCCAGTAGGGCGACCCGTCGGGCAGGCTGATGAGCGTGTAACCGGTGCGCTTGACCTCGAAGGTCACCGTGCCGATCGCGACGCTCTGCGGCACGCGAACCTTGATCTCCTGCAGTCCGCCGGCGAGGTTGTTGCTCTGGATCACGGTTGCCGAGGCCACCTCGCGTCCGTCGGCGCGGAAGATCACCCGCACGTCGGCATTCTCCGTTCCCAGCTGGCTGCCGCTAACTGCCGGCGCGCCGGGCGGTGCCCACAGCAGTTTCTGGCCGCGGATGGTGAGGATCGGTTCGAGTCCGCTGCCGATGTCCTCGAGCTGGACCCGCGCCGGCGAGAGACCGAACAGGCCGCCGATCTGCGGCCGGGTGGCGTTCGGATCGAAGTTGGCGACGATGTCCGAGCGCACCTGCAGGTTCGCGCCCTGCTGGATCTCCACCCGTCGCGGCGTCGAGTCGTACACGTTGCCGTCGGGTCCGAGCGCGCGCACGGTGATGTTGTGCTGCCCGGGCGGCAGGGTCAGCACGTACGTCGCCGCGGCGGAGGCGGCCGCCCACATGGTGAGTCCGGGCGAGACCGCGATCAACGGCCGCAGCGCCTGAGCCGCCTGGAACAGGCCGAAACTCACTTCCGCGATGTCTTCCAGCGTGATGTTGGCCCGCACCAGCTGACCCGGCGTGATGCCGAGCACGACGTAGTCGCCGCTGCCGGTGATGCCGGGATAGGGCGGCGAAGACGTGCGCGCGACGCCGTCGGCATCGACCACCCCGGTCTCCACCTCGAGCCAGCCGCGGGTGACGGAACCGTCGGGCGCCGGCACATCCAGCAGGCGATAGAACGAAACCGCGGTTCCTGCGGCCAGTGCCGTGGGAATGGCGAGCTGCGCGGCAGTCTTCATCGGGTCGCCGCCGACGTCGAGGCGGAACGCCGCACCGAGCTGCCACCCCAGATCCGCGGGCGGCACCGGCACCCCGAAGCTGGCGGGATCGGCTGTCTGCAACGAGACCGTCGTTTCGCCGTCCAGAGCACCGGGGGCCACGGCGACGATCATGCCGTTGTCGCCCTGCACGACTCCGCCGTCGGCTCCGACGGTGGCAGGACCCGATTGCGGCGTCGCCACCTTCACGGCGATGCGCGACTCGGCCATCTTGTGGATAGCGGTGACGATCGCCTCGCCGGGTGCCTTGCCGAGAATGCGACCGTCGGCCGTGATCTCGATGATCGAGGGATCGCTCGAGAAGTAGCGCGTGCCCGAGACTCCGCCCGCCACGTCCCGTTCGAGCGGGTCGGACAGCAGGATCTGGCGCGAGCCGGTGTTGGCCACCAGCGTGACGGCGCCGGGATAGGAGGTGAGGCCGAGTGTCGCCAGTGCCGCGTCGGCGATGTCCGCGGGCGCACCCACCATGAAGGCGGTGGCGGCCTGGATATCACCGCGCGCGGCCACGATGGCGCCGTAGCCCTGGGCAGCGCCGAGGAACCGCCCATCCGCCCGCACCTGCCCGGCCGTACCGTTGGTGCTGGAAAGGCTCAGGTACGTGCCCGGCAGCAGCACGCCGGTCTGATCGGCGAAGTCGCCGATGAATTGCAGCTGCGTGCCGCCGCCGATGCCGATGCGCGGCTGGCGCGCCATGAAGTCGATGCTCACGAGCGGCGCGGCGCTCACGGTGACGGTGACCGTGTTCGGCGCGGACAGGGTGAAGCCGTCGTCGGCCACGAAGCTGAACGTGGCGGTGCCGGAGAATCCCGCCTCGGGCGTGAACAGCGCGGTGCGCCCGTCGCCGGAGAGTCGTACCGTACCGTTGGTCGCTCCGGTCAGGCGCACGATCAGCGGATCGCCTTCCGGGTCGGTCGCGAGCGGCAGCATCGCGATCGGCGTCTCGAGGTCCACGTGCGTGAAACCGGTCCCGGCCAGCGCGGTCGGCGCCCGGTTCGGCGCGAACCCCAGGTTGGCGAACAGCAACTGGGTATCCGATGCGTCCACCACGCCGTTGCGATCCGCATCGCCGGCAGCGAGATAGGCGCCGGCACCGCGCGCCGTGGCCAGCAGCGCTGCATCGGCGCCGTCGACATCGGCATCGCCGTCGGCGTCGCCCGCCGCGAAGAACGACAGCGTGTAGCCGCCGGATCCCGAACCCGACACCCGCAGTGTATTGAGACCGGCCTCGTCGATGCGATAGAGCGCGAAGGCACGACCGCCCTCGGCCCTGGATGCGATCGGCGTGAGACCGTCGATCGCCGGAAGCGCAGGCTGCAGCGCGGAACCCGCCGCCGCTTCCACGATCACGCCGATCAGCGCAGCACCGCCCTGGGGCAGGCCGATCTCGCTGGGCCGCACGGCAAAGCTGTAAAGCTCGGTTGCGCCTGCATCGAGCGTACCGGTGAAGGTGCGCGAGAGATAATTGAGCGCCGCGCCGAGGTCGGCGTTGATGGTGCGGACGGTAACGCCGGCACCGTACTCGACGGTCTGGCCGCCGGTGGGTCCGGTGACAAGCGTGAGCAAGTGCGCCTCGGGATCGGCGTAGGCGTACCGCAACGAGCTGCCCAGCGCGAGATTGCGCACCGACACGAGATTGCCGGCGGCGTCGTAGTCGTAGTCGAACAACCGCCCGTCGTTGGTCTGGATCCGTTCGAGGCGCCCTGCCGCGTCGCGGACGAAGGCAACATTGTCGTTGCCCGGACCGGTGATGCCGCTGTCGCTCACCGCGAACCGGGTGCCATCCGCGAACGTGATGCCGGTCACGCCGCGCGCGGCATCGATGGCATAGCGCGTGCCGTCTGTTGCGGTCAAGGTGTACTGGGCACGCTCACCCGACAGAGCAGCCGGGTTGTAGGCTGCGCCGTCCGCGAGCACGTAGAACCGGTCGTTGCCGCGCTGCAGCTTGACGTCGACCGATTCGAGAGTCCAGTCGACACCCGGATCGGCGATCCACTTCGGCAGAAAATACGCGTAACCCGGACCGTTCACCTGTTCCGGCGCGAACGTGAACCCGACCCGCTCGCCACTGGGCGTGGTCACATACAGCCGCGAGCCCGTACGCAGCGGACCATGCCCACCCGAGGCTTCGTTGCCGGTGAGCGGCACGTCGGTCTCGATGCGAACGTCGCGCAGCGCGAGGCTCCAGCCGTAGCCGAAGCTCGACTCGATGCCGGCCGCGAGGGAGTCGTAGCGGCGCACGAGATCGAGAGTCTTGCCGCCGAGATTCACCGTGTAGTCGGTGACCGCGGTGAGGTAACGGCCGAGCTTCTCGGTGGTCGCGACTTCGATGTCCGCCAACCGCTCCGAGCGACGTCCGGCGATGTCCACCGCCGACAACCGCAGGCGATAGAAGCCGTTCTCGAGCGTACGTGGATCGAGCGTCGTGAGGACCCCGTCGATCGTGGTGCGTCCCGAGGCGAGCGTGACGAACGCGTCGCCCGATGCGCGTGCGATCTCAAGCATCCAGCTGTCGAGATTGGTGTCGGCGACCTCGCCGCCGATGGCGAAGGGCGAAACCAGCTTGCGCCCGCCGACGCCGACGTCGAACGTGACGACCGGCGCGGCGGTATCCGCCGGGTCGCGCACGCGCAAGATCTTCTCCACTCGCGCGGTGACGCCGTCGAGATCGGTGGCTCCCGCGACCAGCGTATACAGCCCCGGCGCACCGGCGAGGAACGTGGCGCGCCCGCGCTCGTCGAGCGTGAGAGCGACGCCGTTCAGTGTAAGGCTGCGGCTCGCGATGGCGGAGAAGGCTTCCGCGAGCACGGTGGCGGTCACGGTCTGCCCCGGGACCGAGGGGAACGACGGCGTGACCTCCACCGACAGCGCCGGTTCCTGCGGCTGCTGCGCGGCACGGATCACGAGCGGACGGATGGTGGCGGTCTTGCCGTCGCTCAGACTGACCTGAACCAGATGATCGCCCGACTGGCCGGGACCCGGTGTCCAGATGAAACGCCCCGTCACCGGGTCCAGGGTCGCGCCTTCCGGCAATCCGGCGGCCGAGAACACGAGCGTCTCGTTGGTATCCGGATCGGACCCGCCGATCGTGAACTCGAGGCGCTCGCCCAGTT
The DNA here is from genome assembly GCA_019747905.1 of Burkholderiales bacterium. Classification (GTDB taxonomy): domain Bacteria; phylum Pseudomonadota; class Gammaproteobacteria; order Burkholderiales. Next base: position 108,232 of record JAIEQG010000087.1, on the reverse strand, counting down.
GCGCGAGACGATTGGTGAGCTGGATGACCGGCGCCCGATTCACGTCGGCGATCGACACCTGCACATCGATGGCATCGACGAGGCCGGCGAAGTCGCGCGCTTCGAACGTGAACGTGTACGTCCCGGCCTGATCGAAGTTCGGCGTCCACTCGAAGGTGCCGGCGAGCGGATCGAAGAACACGCCGGGTTGGTTGCCGGCGACCAGCGCATACACGATCGCGTCGTTGTCCGGATCCGATCCCACCAGCGAGAACTGCAGCACGCGGTCTTCCTGGCCGCCGATCGGCGGGATGCCGACCAGGAACGGCGACCGGTTGGTCTGCTCGACGGTGATCGCGATGCTTTCGGTGCTGGTGGCCGCGCCGTCGCCGACGCCGAACACGATGTCCCGATAGGTGCCGGCTTCGAAGAACGATGGAATCCACACCAACACGCCGGTGCGCGCATCGAACGTGGCGCCGGCCGGCAGGTTGTCGGCGAAATAGGTGAGCGGATCGCCGTCCGGGTCGACCGCCGCGAGTACCACCTCGAGCCGTTCGCCTTCGCCCACAGTCCGGTCGCCGATCGGCAGCAGGATCGGCGCCGCATTGGTGGCACGCGCGACGATGCGGATGGTCTCCACCGCTTCGCCGACCGGACCGGTACCGTTGTTGCCGTTATCGGTCACGCGCAGCGTCACGTCGAAGCTGCCCGGGCCCGTCGGCGTCCAGCGCAGCACCCCGGTACCGTACCCGATGCCAGGCTGCAGCGTGGCACCCGGCGGCAGGCCGATGGCGGAGAAGGTGAGCGGGTCCTGATCCAGGTCCGTGGCGGTCAGTTGCACCACCAGCTCCTGACCGATCAGCGCCACCTTGTGACCCACGGGGTCGAGCAACGGCGGCTCCGACAGCGAGTTGGCGGTGATGACGAAAGTACGGCTCGCGGTGAGCGCCGCCTTGGGGCTTCCACCGTCACCGTCGTCCCTGGCCGCCAGAGTCACGACGTAGTCTCCGCGATCCTGATCTCCCGGTGCGAGGCGGAGCACCCAGTTGCCGGACCCCTGGTCGATCAACGAAGCGAAGCGCGGCAGACCGGTCGCGGTGAGGACGATCGGGTTGCCGTCGGGGTCGATCGCACTGAACGGCACGTCCACCACGGCACCGCGGTCGGCGCTCTGGTTGGTGAGCTCGGTCAGCACCGGCGCGCGGTTGGCGTTGCCGACGACGATCGGCACGTCGACGATCGTGACGGCCGGCACACCGGTGCCGTCGCCATCGTCGGTCGCCGTGAAGCGGATCAGTTGGGTGCCCGCCTGGGTGTACGAGGGCGTCCAGGCGAACTGCAGCGTTGCCGGATCGAAGGTGGCCCCGGCCGGCAGGTTCGATGCGGCGACCGTGACGGTCGGCAGGCTTCCCTGGAGTGCAGTCAGGGTGCCGTCTTGGATGCGATCGGGCGGCACGAAGTCCGGATTGTCGGGGTCGAACGCGAAGGCACGCAACGAGACGGTCTCGCCTTCCAGCACCGCGACGCCGGCGAACGAGTCGAACTGCGGCGCGGCATTGACGTTGAGCACCGTGAAGATGGCCGTGGTCTCGCTCGAGGCCCTGCCATCCGACGCACGGAACACGATCGACACCGGCCCGGTGTTCGTGAACGACGGCGTCCACTCGAAGGCACCGGTGTTGGGGTCGATGAAGGCACCGCCGGGCAGATTGAGACTGGAGTAGACGATCGGCTCGCCCTCGAAGTCCGTGGCATGCAACTGCACGCGGATCGGGTCGCCCTGACGCACCGTGCGCTCCGGCACGCCGGCAAGCACCGGTACGGCATTCGCCTGCTCGACGAAGAACTTCACGCTGCGCACCGTCTCGGCGATGCCGTCGGACGCGATGAACCGCACGTCGGCGTACTCACCCGCCTGGTCGTAGCCGGGCGTCCACTCGAACATCCCGGCATCGGCATCGAAGCGCGCGCCCGGCGGCAGCCGGTCTGCGTAGACCTGCAATGCCTGACCGTCGGGATCGGCAGCGCCGACCGCGAAACGCACAGCCTGGCCTTCGCTCAACCGGATGGTCGCCGGAATGCTGTCGATCACCGGCGCCCGGTTGCCCGCCGCCACAGCGATCGTGAATGCCTGCGCGACGTAGCCGCCGCGCGAATCGTACGCGCGGAGGACCACCGGAGCGATCGCGGGCGAAGCCGCGGTGGGCACCCAGGTGACGACGCCAGTCGCGGTGTTGACCGCCACGCCCTCCGGCGCGTCCATGAGCACGTAGGTGATGGCGACGCCATCCGGATCCTGCGCCTGCGCTTCGTAGCGATAGGGTTGGCCGACCGTCGCCGCCGTCACCGGGGCCGACAGGAACCTCGGCGCCTCGTTCGGATAGGGCAACGCATACACGCCGATGCCGAACTCGATGCGCTGGGCCTGCGGATTCGCGATGGACACGGTGTGCGCGATGGTCGTGGCACCAGGTGCGAGCGCCGAGCCCGTGAGCCCTTGTCCGAGGTCGATGAACCAGAGCCCGTTCGAGACGATGCTCGCGCCGAGCGGCGTTCCGGTGAAGTAGCGCGACGGATCCAGCACCAGCAGGAGCGGCGTGCGCAGATCGTAGTCGGTGCGGTTGGTGACGCGCACGTCGAACGAGACCGTGCCGTCCCCTCGGTCGGAGCGGGTCGCGGCGAACTCGATGTCCACCAGCGCCGAGAAATCCGACACGGCCGTGAATGCGGCGCTGTAGGCGGCGGTGAGCTGCAGATTGCCGGTCGAACGGATGCGCTGATCCACCGACAGCACGTACCGGTCGGGCTGGAGCGTGTCGAACGTGAGGGTCGCCGTGCGGGTGGCAGCGTCATACGTGACCGACTCGACGGTGACGGCACCGCTGTTCTCCGCGACCAGGCGGTAGTTGGACTGGTTGAGCACCGAATCGAGCGCCGTCGCGTCGCCGGTCTTCATGTCGCGATCGAACGTGACGCTGATCGTGCCCTGCGGCAGCGGCACGATGGTGCCCGGCGCCGGGTTCGAGCGCAGCACCGAGGGTGCGGTGATCGGCGCCACCACGTCGATCTGCTGCGAGTTGGCCACGAGCAAGCGCCCGTCGGCCAGCGCCAGCAGCGATTCCGCCTGCGGCCCGCCGGTGGCGAGATCGACCCGCTGCAGCGTGGTGAGATCCACCATCACCAGCTTGGCACCGTTCGGATCGCCGAGCGGTGCATGGTTGGAGATGAAGAGCAATCCCTCGAGCGCACTGCCGGGCCGACCGAACGCGATCGAGTCGACCTCGGAATCGAGCTTGATCATCGCCTGCGGCCGGCCGCGGTTGTCGAACTTCACCACCGTGCCGCGATCGGGCCAGCTGGTGCCCCATAGTTCGCCCGTGGGCGAGAACTGCAGGTCGTCGACGCGATAGTTGCTGAAGCGGCGGAACGTGCGCGACACGGTGTCGAAGATGTCGACACCATCGCCGGAGGACACGTACAGCTTGCCCCCTGCCGGATCCACCGCGAGCGCTTGCGTGATGCTCTCGCCATAGCGCTCGAGCACGCTGAAGTCGTTCGGATCGAGCTGCAGCAACTGGCCGCCGCCCGTGGTGGCCCAGAGCTGGCCATCGAGGTCGTAGGCGAGATCGAAGATCGGCTGATCCAGCGTCGCGATCGGGTTGAGCACCGTCCCGCCGTCCTGATCGAACGCGTAGAGCTGGCCGCGGTTGCTGCCGCCGCTCGCGATGTAGGTGCCGTCCGGGCGCGCGAGCAGCGCGAGCGGACCGATGCCGGCGTGGCTTTGGCCAACGCCGAGGCCGAAGGACTGGGCCGAGAACGGCGCCAGCACCGAATCGAACTGCGAGAGCTTCGCCGTCGGCGTCGGCGCCGGTATGCCTGCCTGAGCCTGCAGGAACAGCGGGTTCACCGACGGTGTCGTGGAAACCGGTGGTGGAACGCCGGGGTCCACGGTCTGACTGCCCACGTTGGGCGTATTGCCGAGATTCGGCTGCGACCCGTCGTCGGGTACGGTCTGGCTCTGAGTGGGGATCTCGCGATTGCCGGCGTTGTCGGTGGAGACGGCGAGGAACTCGTAGCTGCTGCCCGCTTCGCCGCTGAAGATGGCCTGGGACGCGGTGCTCTGCCGCTGCCAGATGGTCCAGTCGCCGCCGTCCTTCGACACGTAGATCGAGGTGTGCTTGACACCGGACCCGCCGGCATCGTCGACCGCGGTCCACGACACTTCGTAGTCGGTGGTGCCGAGCGTGCGGACCGTCGTCGTGGTGGCCGGGCCGACCCCATCGATCTTCTGCACGAGCTCCGGGGTATCGATGGGTGCGGCGTTGTTGAAGATCACGCGCGCGGACGCACGGATCTCGTCGCCCGTGGGGGTGCCGACCGGTGCGATCACCGTGTAGCTCACGAAGCCGGCACCGCGGCCCTGCGCATCGTTCGGCGGCAGCAGGCCGCGCAAGCCGTCGCGCAGCACCTCCCCCGACTCCGGATCGATCGCCTGCAGGAGCCAGGTGGCGGTGTTGCTGGTCGGATCGGCGCCGGCGGAAACGCGCAGGACGAAGCCGCGCGACGCGACGTACTGATCGTAGTCGCGCTGGAAGTTGGCACTCCCTTCCGGGATCGGGATATTGAGGTCGCCGATCTTGAGACTGCCGAGACGGAAACTACGGGCGTTGAGCGACGCATCCAGCTCGGACACGATGCGAATCTCGGAGACCGGCCCCGAGGAATCCGACGGATTCTCGAACCGTATCGTATAGGGGAGCGCCTCGGCGACCGGGAGGAACTGATCAACCCCATACCCCTGCGGTCCGCTGATCGAGGCGAGTGTGCGCTCCTGCGCCGCCGCGTCGAACAACTGCTGCAGTTCGAGCAGCGTCAGATTGCTCGAACCGATGGTGGAGGCGAAGTTGTCGAGTCCGGTGGCGTTGCCGTAGGGCGAGAAGATGTCGAACGCCGAGAAATAGGTCGGACGCGACAGTCCCAGGTCGTAGTCCTCGAACATCGGCAGCTCGGGAATCGGGATCACCCCTTCGAGGCCGTCGCATTCCCGCGGGTCGAAGCCGGCGATGGGCGCGGCTACCCGCCGGTCGTCCCCGTACCACGCGTGCACGGCGTCGAAGAAATCGAGCAGGCTGCCCTGCGACTGGTAGACCGCACCCGCCGGCCCGATCAGCACGCCGGACGAAAGTACGGCCATCGTCGAGATCACCTTGGCACTCTCGCGGATGGGCGGAGCTTCGTCCTCCGGCCGCAACAGGCCCGCTTCCTCGAGGGCGCCCAGGTAGCTCTGCACCCAGGTCTCCTCGTCGGCCGCCAGGTTGGTGAGTGCCACGGTCGCCTGGCTGTCCGCCAGCACCGCCGTGCGCAGCGCGAGCGCCTGCGCCGTGTGGCGCGCGACGAACTCGTCGCGAGTCATCGGTGTGGCCGCGGCGTACACGTTGAAGCGGAACGGGATGAACGGGATTTTGCAGGGTTCGGGGATCTGGGCAGACGGGTCGCTGGCGAGCGCGATCAGCGGGGCGATGCGCGCCTCGAACGAGCCGTCCGCGATCCATTCGGGGCGTGCGTCGGCGAGCGCCCGGCGCACGCCTTCCGGATCCTTGTCGATCATCGCCTTCAGGCCCGCGTAGGTCTGCACCGTGAAGCTGGCCCCTGAGAAACCGCCGTTGGCGAGATCCAGGGCGTAGCCCGACGTGATCGACCAGCCGCGCGTGTTGATCTCGGAATCGAGGTCGGACCACGGCACGTCGTCGCGCAACCCGTCCGGCCGACCGCCGACGTTGGAGTTGAAGTTGACGTACGGCAGGTTGTAGACGTACCAGTTCTCCAGCATCTCGGACGCGCCGAACTCGAAGTACACGTAGGGCGTGTCGACGTTGGTGAGGCTCTGCAGCGAGACGCCGTACAGCCCGGTGTCGCCGGCGGACACCACGCGCGGTCCGCCGAGGCCGATGGTCGCGTCGATCGGCAGCGCTCGTTCGATGAGGTAGCGGTAGGCGACGATCGCCTCGGCACCGCCCGGGTTGATCACCTTGACGTCGTACAGGCCGCGTTCCTGCTCGCGGAAATCGAACACCGCGATGATCTTGGTGGCGTTGAGCACCTGGTAGCGCACCGGCTCGATCTCGTTCAGGCCCGGCCGCACCAGCTTCACCAGCGCATCGGGGCTGAAGCGCGCGCCCTCGATGGTCATGGTGACCCAGCGGCTGTCGCCGCCCTGGTCCTCGTAGACGTCGGTGATCTGGAACGGCAACGACTCGGCCTTGAGCTTGATGGGCACGTTGCTGCCCGAGATCGCGTTGCCGCGCACCAGCACGTAGTAGTCGCCGGCCTGGGTCGAGGGGATGCGCGCGATCTGGTCGGCCTGCAGGGGATTCTCGTAGGTCGCGTCGAACTCGGCCGAGCTCGGCACGTCGCCGTAGCGCAGGTAGATCTCGTTGGACGAATCCTCGTTGAGGGCGTCGAGCGACACGCGCAACGTTTCGTTCGCCCCGATCGTCACCTTGTAGAGCCGGGACTCGTTGGCCGACAGCGTGGTGTCGAGGGTGACGCCGAGCGGCAGCTCGGCGACGGTCACCGCCAGCGTGTCGTTGGAGGCGCGTGCGTTGTTGCGTTCATCGACGCCCTCGTAGACCTCGTTGAAGATATCCGGCCGAACGATGATGCGGTACTGGCCTTCCTTGAGGGGCGGCAACGTTGCGGTCAGCCTGCCCGTGTACTCAGCGCCCACCGCCAGCCCACCGCTGCGCGACACGCGCCCGAGCAATTGGTCCCCCAGATCCCACGTGGCGTCGCTCGACACGTAGATTGCGTCGCTCCAGCTGCCCTGCGCCGGATTGGCACCGTCGTTCCGCACCACATACTCGATGTTCACCGGCCCGTTCACGATGCCGGTCACCGGCACCACGATCCGGTCCACCACCAGGTCCGAAGGGGGTGGCAGTTCGATCAGCACCGGCTGCGGAGACGGACGATCGTTGTCGGTCTCGTTGGCGCCCTCGTAGACATAGCCGCGCGGGTAGCCCCGCTCGCTCGGATCCGTGAGCACAAAGACGTAGTAGGCACCGACGATGTCGGACGAGAGCCGGACCGAGCGCGTGACTTCGTACTGCGCGCCGGCCGCGAGGCCGCCGGTGCGGCGGACGGTTTCGACGTAGCGGTCGGCATTCACGTCGAGGACGTTGTCGGCCGACAGGTAGATGCGGTCCTCCCAGGCGCCCTGCTCCGGTGGCGTAGCACCGGAACCGGTGTTGGTGACCGTGTAGGAGTAGTCGAGGAACTGGCCGGCGATCATGCGCTCCACCGGTTCCACACGGGTCACCTGCAGGTTGGGCGCCGGGCGCAGAACGATGTCGATGGCCTTCGACGTGATGTTGTTGCCTTCGCCGCGGAACTCCGGGACGCTGTCGCCCGCCAGGCCCACGAACGAGAACTCGGCCGCGGCCGCGCTGCCCGCGGGCGTGGCGCCGCGGACGTCGGAGTCGGTGTAGGCGATGATGTACCACTGGCCGGATGCGCCGTCAGGCAGACGCGTTTGCAGGGACCGGGTGTAGCTCGCCTGCTCCGCCAGGCCGCCACGACGGATGAATGTGCCGAGCTCGAGGTCGCGCGAATCGAGCGACGGGTCGCGCGACAGGTAGACGCGGTCGACCCAGTAGTCCTCGCGCGTGGCCCGATTGCCTTCGTTCCTGACCGTGAACTGGATGTTGATCAGGTCGCCGGAGTTGACTGGATCGATCGGCGTCACGAGCGTCGAGACCACCAGGTCGGGTTCGCGGTAGATGACCGGAATGCCGGCGACGTTGCGGTTGTTCAGTGAGCGCGGGTCGAGGGCGTCGAACGCTTCCTCGTACACCCGGCCGCTGTAGAAGCCCCGGGTCCGGGTGTTGTCGCCCTGGTTCACGTCGAGCGAGGGGCGCGGCGCATCGTCGGTCATGACGTAGATGTAGTACTGCCCTTCGATGCCGCGCGGCAGGCTGACCTTGAGCGACTCGGTGTAGGAAGCGCCCGCGGCGAACCCGTTCTTGTTGTCGTAGGTCTTGGATCCGATCTTGAGCGCCCGCTCGGGACGCAACACCGGGTCCGGCGACACGTAGATGACGTCCTGCCAACTCCTGGTGCCCTTCCAGACGGCGCCGCCGTCGTTGACCACGGTCCAGCGCACTTCGATCTCTTCGCCGGAGAACCCTCCCACCGGGACCTCCACCGACGCCAGGCGTAGGTCGGCGATGCGCGTATCGATCGAGGTCGTGCTGGTCATCGAGTTGTTGGTCTCGATGGTCTCGACGATGCGCACGATGGGGTCGGCGTCCACCAGCACCGTGACGTAGCGGGCCCTCACGGCCGGCGCCAGCTCGACCGACAGACTGCTCACGTAGGACTCGCCCGAGGCGAGCCCTTGGGGCCGCCCGACGGCACCGAGCAGCCAGCTCTTCGTTCCGGGAGTGAATAGGTCCGGCTGGTCGTGCACGTAGACGTAGTCGAACCAGTCGCCGGGCGCGTCGCCCTCGGCGTTGTTCTTCACGGTCCAGCGCACGGTGAACGGGCCGTCGACGGAGCCGATCGGGTCGGCGGTCACATCGAGCGGAATCAGATCCGGCAACGCGGGCGTCGGGTTGCCGATGACGTCGATGCGCCGTGCCTTGAAGTTGCTGCTGTCGAGTGTGGACGGGTCGTCCGGGTTGACGTTCTGCGGGAAGTTGGTCTCGACCACCGCGTTGAACGCATCGGTCCACGGCGTGACGTAGTAGGTACCCGACTCGATGACCGACGGCAGGCGGACCTTCACCGTGCGCTCGTAGAATTCGCCCACTTCGAGGCGACCGGTGTGGGTGAACGTGCCGAGCAGGATGCCGCCGTTGCCGCCCGGTGTCGGACGGGTCTTGTCGCGGGCGAGCCAGATGGTGTCGCTCCAGGTCTCGCGATCGGTGATGCCGGACCCGTTGTTGGTCACCCTGAAGCGCACCTCGATCTCGCCGCTGTAAACGCCCTGATCGGGCGCCACGACGTTGCTCATGACGAGATCGGGCGGCGGCAGCGGATCGACCAGAATGGCGCGCGCGAGCACGTTGTTGTCGTCGCGCGGATACTCGTCGATGACGTTGTCGATGTCCGCCACGCCGATCAGGAAGCCGCTGCCGCTGAAATTGAGCGGAATGGTGAGCGTGCTGCTCGCCTGCGAGTAGCGGCCATCGACCGCTTCCAGCGCCGACCCGTTCTGGATGCGCCCGATCAGGATGTCGTCCCCGCCAAGCTTGTTGTCGAGGGACAGGTACACGGCATCGAACCACCGCCCGTTCGCGGCGAGCGGTCCGCGGTTCACGACGTCGAAGGTGACCGACACCGTGCCGCCGGCGCTGACGCGATCGGGCCCGGTCAGGCTCTCGATCTGCAGGTCCGCGCGCGGCTTGAGCGACAGCAGCAGCGCCGTGTCGTCCTGCGTGGTGTTGTCCGCGGCCGCCGCGCCGTGCTCGTAGAGCGACTGGTTCCGGTTGGTGGTGACTTCGACCCGCCACGCCCCCTCGAGCCTCGACGGCAGCCGGATGCGCTCGGTGCGGGTATAGAAGGTGTTGACGTCCAACCCTTCGGCATACGTGAAGCTGCCGAGGGAGACGGGGGGGACCGTGGTGTCGCCGCCGAGCTTGCGCATGACGACCGAATCGGTCCAAGGCCCTTCGGCTCGGGCTTGGCCGGTGTTGCGCACGGTCCAGGTGAGTTCCACCAGCTCGCCTTCGAGCGACTCGGTGGGTACCACGATGTCGGTCACCTGCAGATTCGGACTTGCCGCCAGAGAAATCACGATCTGGCCGGCGTACGTCGTGTTGTCCTGGTCGTAGATGAACTCGAACGGTCCGCCGGTCCTGACCCAGACGTAGAAGGTGCCGGTCAGACCGTCGTCGACGGCGACCTGCCCGGTGCGGTCGTAGCCGAACCCGGGAGAAAGAGCGCCCAGGTGGTCGAAGGATCCGCCCGCTCCGGACACGACGTTGCGGCCTTCGCGATCGCTCGTGATGAACACGGAGTCGGACCAACTCACCTGGTCGGTGCGCGCGATGCCGCGGTTCTCGACCCGCCACGAGACGTCGAAGGTCCCGCCCGACTCCGCCGTGGCATCCACCGACGCGGTCACGAACTGCAAGTCGGCATAGGGCGCCGGCATCACGTCGAACGGCTGCGGCGCCGCCGAGGCATTGTTCGTTTCGAGCGCGTTCTCGAACACGGTGCCGGCAGCGTCGCTGATAACGAACAGCGTGTAACGGCCGGAGAAGCGCGGCGCGAGGATCAGGTTCTCGCTGCGGGTGTACTGATCGCCCACGGCAAGGAAGCCTGCTCGCTCGAACTGAGCGAGCGTGATGTCGTCCCCGTTGCCGGCGATACCGTCGCGCGAAGCGACGATCCGGTCGATCCAGCGATCGGTGATGCCCAGACCCGTGCCGACATTGGTCACGGTCCAGCCGATGGTCACCCGGGCCGGGTCCTGGATGGTGAGCGCGGGCGCGGTGACGTTCGAGACCTGCAGGTCGGCGTAGGGCGCGAGGGAAACGGCGAGCGGCGCGGTCCCGACGTTGTCGTTCTCCGCGTTGTACTCGACGATGGTGCCGCCGGCATCGGTGCGCACGAGCACGAACCAGTCGCCGGACACCTCGACCGGCACGGTCACGCTCACGCTGCCGCCGTAGGTGGCGTTCACCGCCAGCGATCCGGGCCCGGCGCGCTCGGTGAGGAGGCGATCGTTCGCATCCCACAACTGGTCGCGCGACAGGTAAATGCGATCGACCCAGGGTTGACTGATGACGGCCGAGCCCCCATTGCGCACTTGCCAGGAAATGTCGAGCACGCCGGCGGACGTCGCTGTCGGCGGTACCGTCACCTGTGTCACTTCGAGGTCGTTGTGCACAACGGACAACGTCGTGGTACTCGTCGCCTCGTTGTTCGCCTCCCGCAGGGTCTCGTACACCTGGCCCACCGCGTCGGTCACGACCACGATGCGGAAGGTCCCATCGGCGATGGACGGCAGCCCCACGTTGGCGCTACCCGTGTAGAACGCGCCGGCGGCGAGCGATTCCGGGCCGGCGGGCGGCACGGGGCGATTCACGGTGGTGAGGAGCGACGCGCCGTTGAGCGTGCCGTCCGGCGACAGGTAGATGCGATCGACCCACGTGCCGGTCGCGGCGGCCTCACCGATGTTGGTGACCTTCCACGTGATCGGGACCGTGGTACCGGTCAACGCCGTGGACGGCACGGTGATGTCGGAGACCGCGAGATCGGGCGATGGCGCCACGCTCACGGCCGTTGCGAGCAACGCTGCGCCGGTGTTGTTCGCTTCGAGCCCACGCTCGAACACCTGGGCCTCCACGTCGGAGACCACGATGAACCGGTATTCGCCGGAGATGGCATTCGGGAGCGTGACGGTCGTGCGGCTGGTATAGGCCTCCCCAACCGCGAGCGGGCCATTGCGGACCGCATCACCGAGCAGCACATCGCCCGCGTCGAGCACATCGTCGAGCGACAGGTAGACGCGGTCCTTCCAGGTGGCCGTCCCGGCGATCGCGGTGTCGCCGACGTTGCGCACGCGCCAGGTCACGTCCTGCCGGCTGCCGGACGGCGCAGCGGGCGGCCCTGCCACTGCTTCCACGGCGAGATCGGCGAACGGCGTGGACAGCGAGACGGCGCGCGGCCCGGTGTCGTTGTTGGCGCGCGTGTCGGGTTCGATCACGACGCCGGTGGCGTCCGAGCGCAGGAACAGGTTGAAGCTGCCTTCGAGCTGCGTCGGGATCGTCACCGACAGCGATGCGTCGTAGAAGGCGCCGGCTGCGAGTCCGCCGGTGCGTGTACGCGTGCCGAGCACCTGATCGTCGGCATTGCCGAAGATCGCGTCCTGCGACAACACGACGCGATCGATCCAGTCGCCGACGGCATCCACGGATCCGTCGTTCGCCACCGACCAGTTCACCAGGAACGTGTCGCCGCCCCGCGCGTTCGGCGGTGCACTGAGGTCGTACGCGCGCAGGTCGGGATACGCGCGTTCGGCCGAGGTGACTTCGACGATGGCCGCGTTGTTGACCTCGGCGTTCCCCGCCGTGTTCGCCTCGAGGATGGCCGAACCGTTCGCGGCCGTGCGATCGGCGGTGACCGTGATTCGCAGCAAGCCCGCGCCGCGCGCACCGTCCGGCACTCGGAACGAGAAGGCACGGGCGTGGCGCTCGCCGGCACCGAGCATGCCGTCGACTCCAGGAGCCGAATCGTGCAGCAGGTCGGAGACCAGCAGCGTCTCGCCGGTGCGCGTGTTGAGCACCTCGATGCGGTCGCGCCAGTTGGCCGCCACGGGCAACGTACCGAGGTTGACGTCGTCCCAGCGCAGCACCAGGAGCGCGCCGGATTCCACCGGCCCCGGGTCGAGCCGCAGGTTCTCGACGACCAGGTCAGGCGCGGAGGCGATGGTGAGCGCGGTCGCGTTGTTGGTCTCACCCGTGCCGGTGCCGTTCACTTCGAACACGGTGCCGTCCGAATCGGTGATCACCTGGAACTCGAACAGGCCCTGGGCTCCCGACGTCGGCCACGAGAAGGTGTGCTGTCGGTCGCGGCCGGTTCCGGGCGCAATGGGGCCATTGCCCGGCACCGCCGGGTCGTAGGTCAGGTTGGTGGAGTAGACGACCGCGCCGGTGGTGAGATTACGGACCTGGATCGCGTCTACGAAGTCCGCATCCACCGCGCGCGTACCGGAATTGTCGACGCGCCAGGAGAGCGTGACCGAAGCGCCCGCCGCCCAGGCCGTGGGCGGATTCACCTGCAGCCCGCCCACCAAGAGATCGGCGTAGGTCGCCAGCACGCTCGTCACCGAAATGGCGGTCTCGTTGTTGCTCTCCGCGGTCTGGGTCGCGTTCTGTTCGGCCAGCGCGTTGTCCACGTCGACGGTCACGGTCACGGACAGATTGCCGGCGCCGCGGGCCCCTTCCGGCAGCGCGAACGCCAACTCGCGTTGCAGGGACTGACCGGGCGCCAACGGCGCTTGCGCACCGCCGATGGTGACCGGCAGCAGCACGTTCGCGATGACTTCGTTGGTCGTGGTGTTGCGCACGATCACGCGATCGCGCCAGCTGATACCGGCATCGAGGTTACCGGCGTTGCGATCGAGCCAGCGCACGGTGAGAGTCTGCCCCGATTCGAGGGTCCCGAGCACCTCGACGTCGGTGGCAACGAGATCCGGCCCGGGCTGGCCTTGCAGGCCGTCGAGCGCCAGCGGCGCGCGCACCGGCGCCGGCGTCACGGCGAAGGCGAACGTGATGGGTGTGGCCGCGTTGTTGCGGCGCCCTTCGAACAGCAGCGTGTAGGCGCCGGCATTGGGCAGCGTGAAGATCTCGGCGTCGGTGCCGAGCGCTTGCTCGAACACCAGGTCACCAAAGGGACTGATCAGGCGCCAGCGGCCGTTCGCGCTGCTGGTGGCCTGGGCATCGAAGTAGAAGCGATCGCCTGCCTGGGCATCGAAGCGGTACATCCGCGTCTCGTTGCCGGGCACCAGTTGCTGGCCGGTGACGGGGCTGCCCGGGGTGATCGGCGTGGCCATCGCGAGGTCGAGCAGCCGGAACGCATATGCGCCCGTCGTCTCCGCGCCCACGTCCACGGCGAGCACGTAGTCGCCGGCCACGAGGTCGAGCACGGGATTGCCGTTGAAGTCCTGGGCGTCGACGCTCTGCAGCGATCGATTGTTGACCAGCGTCCCGCGCGGGCCGGTCAGGGTCCAGTTGAAGCTCGTGTCCGACAGCGCATCCAGGACGACCTGCTTGCGGTCGGCCAGCGTGAATGTGTAGAGGTCTCGCTGGCCCGCGTGAGCGATCGCACCGTTCTGGGTCGTACCCAGCGCCAGCACAGGCGTGTCGTCGACCACTTTCTGCACGTTGAAGGTGAACGCGATGCTGGAGGCCGGGCCGTTGTTGCGCCGGCCCTCGAACAGCAGCGTGTGCGTGCCCGTGGACACGAGCGTGGTCACGTCGATGTCGCTGGCGAAACCACTGGTCAGCAGATAATCGCCGTACGGTCCGATGAGCCGCCAGGTACCGTTGCCGCTGGCGAAGGACTGCATGTCGAAGTAATAGCGCTCGCCGGCCACCGCGTCGAAACGGAACATGGCCGTGCCGTTGCCCGGGTTGAGAGTCGCCGAGCGCGGCGTCCCGGGCGTGATCGTCTCCGCCGCGGCTAGATCGAGCATGCGGAAGGAATAGGTCCCGACGGCATCGGCGGAAGCATCGATCACCAGGGTGTAGGTGCCTGCCACCAGGTCCAGCACCGGGTTCGAACCGAAGTCCTGCGCATCGGTGCTCTGCAACGACCGGGCGTTGACGACCACGCCGCGCGGCCCCGTGAGGGTCCAGGTGAATCCGATGTCCGAGAGCACATCGAAAACCACCTGCTTGCGGTCGGCCAACGTGAACGTGTACGTGTCGCGCTCGCCCGGCTGGCCGATGCTCGCGTTGACCGTCGCGCCGAGAGTCAAGGCGCTGGTCACGTCGGCGACCCGCTGTGCCACGAAGCGATAGTTGTTCGCGGCCGAGTTGAAGGGCTGGCCTTCGACCAGCAGGACGTAGCTGCCCGTCTGCAGCAGCGTCACGTCGAGGTCGAGGGCTTGAAGGCTGCCCTGATCGCTATAGGCCACTTGCTGACCGAGCGGCCCGATCAGACGCCACGCCATGTTGAGGTTGGCGATCTGCTGCATGTCGAAGTACCAGCGCTCGCCGGCCAACCCTTCGATGCGATACAGGTCGGTTTCGCTGCCGGGGTTCAACGTGCCGTCGACCACCTGGCCCGACGTAACCGCGGCGGCCGACGCAAGGTCGAGGAGCTGGAAAGCGTAGGCACCGGTCACGTTCGACTCGCCACGCACGCGCAGCACGTAGTTGCCGGCGTCGAGCGAGAGTACCGGGTTGGCGACGCCCAGCCGCGCAGAATCGCTGTTGTAGAAGCGGACGTTCTCGACGACCGCACCACGTGGCCCTTCGAGACTCCACAGCATCGAGAACGCGTCGGCGCGCGAGTCGAAGACGATGCGCTTGCCTTCGGTCAGGGTGAAGGTGTAGGTGTCGACTTCGCCGGCGGCCGCGATGTTGCTGGACACGAGCGTGGCGAACGCGATGTCGTTCGGAACCACGGCAGGCGGCGGCGTGTTGCCGCGCGCTTCGACGTTGAATTCGAACGTGACATCGGCGGTCTGGTCGATCGTGCCTTCGATCAGCAGCGTATAGCGGCCGGTGAGCGCCAGGGTGCGCTCTGCCACGTCCGAGAAGAACGAGAGGAACACCTGACGGCCGCCAGGATCGACCAGGCGCCAGTACGCCGAGCCGCCGGTGACGGTGCGCTGGTCGAAGAACACGCGGTCGCCCGCGACGGCGTCGAACGCGAACATCCGCGTGGCGTTGCCGGGTGTCAGGATGCCGGCCACCGATTGTGCGCCGGCGGTCTGCTGGGTGATCGGCGTGGCGGTGGCAAGATCGAGCAGCCGGAAGGTGTAGCTGCCGGTGGCGTCAGCGGCCGGGTCGACGGTGAGGGTGTAGTCGCCGGCGATCAGGTCGAGCACCGGACCGCTTACGGTGTTCGAATCGGACGAGCGCAATGCCCGGCTCGTCACGACGTCTCCCAGGGGCCCGCGTAACGTCCAGTTGAAGTTCGCGCCGCCCAGCGCATCCATCAGCAGCGAGCGACGCTCGGTCAGCGAGAAGCCGTAGATGTCCCGGCGACCGGCGATATCGATGGTGCTCGAGATGGTTGCCCCGATCGCGAGCGCCTGCGTGCGATCGGTGACCGGCTGGACGTTGAAGGTGAACGCGTTGGGGGCCAGGTTGTACCGGCGCCCCTCGAACAGCAGCGTGTAGGTACCGGTGTTGGCGAGCGTGGTGACGTCCACGTCGTTGCCGAAGCCCGTATAGATGAGCTGATCGCCGAAGGGATCGATCAGGCGCCAGATGCCGTCGTTCACCTGGAGCGTCTGCAGGTCGAAATAGACGCGCTGCCCCGCAGTCCCTTCGAAACGATACAGTTGGGTCGACGACCCGGGATCGAGCGCGCCACCGAAGGGCGTGCCGGGCGTGATCGGAGTGGCGTTCGCGAGATCGAGCAGGCGGAAGCCGTAGCGGCCGGTGGCGGCACCGGCCGCGTCGATCGCGAGGCGATACTCGCCCGGCACGAGATCGAGCACACCGTTGGTCCCACCCAGATCGCTGGAGTTCGAGAAGCGCATCTGGCGGTTCTCGATCACCGTGCCGCGCGGGCCGGTCAGGGTCCACGTGAAATCGGTGTCGTACAGCGAATCGAGATACAGCCGCTGCGCGGCAGACACGCTGAACGTGTACAGGTCGCGCTGGCCGGGCACCGCGATGTTGCCGAGGACGGCACCCGGCGCCGTGTCGTCGTAGCTGCGCCAGGCAACCGCGGCACTGCCCACGACGCCGTTGGTCACCGCTCGACCCGCGGCCTGGTCGAGTGGCAGATAGAGCGCGAGTCCGGCTTCGGCGCCGATCAACGGCGCATCCTTCGCCGTCTGGATCTGTGCCGCCGTGCGGGCGATGCTCCAGAGCCGCACGTCGTCGATCGAGCCCTCGAACAGCGCATAGCTGTTGTTGTTCTCGAGCGCGCGACCGATCAGCAGGGGGTTCGAGAAGGACAGCGCCGGGCCGGGCCGCACGCCCACCGCGCCGGCCGCCACACCATTCACGAACACTCGAATCTGCGCGCTGCCCCCGGAACCGCTGCGATCGATGACCCCCGCGACGTGGACCCACTGGCCGGCCGAGACGAGACCGCCGGCGGTCTCCACGTTCTGGTTGCCAACGGCGTCGCTGGTCCCGAACCAGACTGCTCCGTTGTCGCGGACCCACATCGAGTAGGCCCGACGACTGAAGCCCGTGCCCTCTTCCTTGGTGACCACGGGCATCCAGGTATTCGCGAACCGGTCGACCTTGATCCACGCCTCGAAGGTGAGGTCGCCGGTGAGGTTCGTCCCTGCACCATGAGCCGCTTCGAGATACTCCGTACCGGACAGATGCAGACCGGTGCCCAGGTTGCCCGCACCCCATTCGGGCGCGATGCCGTGGCTCTGCCCCGGCACGATCGCGACGGTGTCGTCGGTCACCGTGCGTACGCTGAAGCGGTAGGCGTTCGGTTCGGTGTTGTAGCGGCGCCCTTCGAGAATCAGGGTGTACGTCCCCGCATTGCGCAAGGTGGTGACGTCGACGTCAGTACCGACGTTGGCGGACCAGGCGACATCGCCATAGGGATCGATCAAGCGCCACTGTCCGTCACCGTTCGCGACCGACAGCATGTCGAAGTAGTAGCGCGAGCCCGCGGTCGCGTCGAAACGGTAGAACTGGGTTTCGTTGCCGGGGAAGAGTGTGCCCGTCACCTCGACGTCCGGCAGGATCGGCGCGGCATCGAGCAGATCCAGCAGGCGGAACGCGAACGGCGCGGTGAAGTCGCCGCCCGCATCGACGGTCAGCGTGTACTGGCCGGCCACCAGGTCCAGCACCGGATTCGAACCGAACTCGCCCGAATTCGAGAACCTGAAGCTGCGGGCGTTGACCACCGTGCCGCGCGGACCGGTCAACGTCCAGTTCACTTCCACGTCGGACAGTGCGTCGAAGTAGAGCTTGCTGTCCTGCGCGAGGGAGAAGGTGTAAATGCTGCGTGCACCCGGCTGCGTGATGCGCCCTTGCACCACGCCGGGCGTGGTGTCGCCCATGTTGCGCAGTGCGCCAGCGGGGCCCACTGGGCCTGAGGTCGTGAGACCGGACGTTTCGCTGAACGGCAGGTACAGGGTCAGCCCGGACTCGGCCCCCGTGAGCGAGTTGTTGCGATCCGCACGGATCTCGTCGATGGTGCGTGCGCGATTCCACAGGCGCACCTCGTCGATGGTGCCGAAGATGCCGTTGTGGTCGTCCCAGCCGACGAACGAGCGTCCGATGGTGAGCGGAGTGGCGTAGGACCCGACCGGGGTGGTCCGCACAGTACCGCTCGCCACCTGCTCGCCGTTCAGGATGAGACGCATCTGCCCGGTCGCGCGATCGATCACACCGGCCACGTGGTACCACTGACCCGCCTGCACAGTCCCTGTGGCGCTCGACACACCCTGCTCGGCCGTCGCCAGCGAGATACGACCGTCGGCGTTGAGCCAGAGCGCATAGGTGCGCAGGAACCAGTCGTTGCCCGCCAGTTCCGCCTGCACGCCTTTGTAGATGAGCGGCTGCCAGGTATCGAGCAGCCGGTCGACGCGGAACGACAGCTCCACCGTCATGCTGCCGGTCAGGTCGGTCGCCGCACCGTGAGGCACTTCGACATAGTCCATCTCGGCGAACTCGAGACCGTTGCCGATGCTGCCCGGCGCCCGGTACGGACCGAGGTTGAGAGTCTGCCCGACGGTGATCGGCGTCACCGCGTCCACCACCTTCTCGATCGTGAACTGGTAGGCGTTGGGCTCGATGTTGTAGCGCCGGCCCTCCACCAGCAGGGTGTAGGTCCCGGTCTGCGTGAGCGCGAACGTCTCGATGTCGGTGCTGAGGCCGCCCAGGAAGACCTGTTCTCCGAACGGATTGATCAGGCGCCAGTACGCGTCGGCGTTGACCACGGCCTGGGCGTCGAAATAGAAGCGGTCGCCGGCCTGGACATCGAAACGATAGAAATCGGTTTCCTTGCCGGGCCGCAATTCGGCGGCGACCGGCACACCGGGGTTGATGTTGGTGGCCGTGGCAAGATCGCGCAGACGGAACGCATACGGGCCGACGACATCGCCTGGCGCATCGACGATGAGCGTGTAGTCGCCGGCGGCGAGGTTCAGCACCGGGTTGTTGCCGAATTCGCCGCTGTTGGAGAAGCGGAAGTCGCGCGCATTGACCAGGACGCCGCGCGGTCCTGTGAGCGTCCAGGTCAAGTTGATGTTGGAGAGCGCGTCGAGGTAGAGCTGCTTCGCTTCGGCCAGCGTGAAGGTGTAGATGTCGCGGTTGCCAGGGGTCGTCAGCCGGCCCTGCACCACGTCGCCGAGCGGTTCGCCGACGTTGCGCAGCGTGCCGACCAGGCCACCCGCGCGCGGATCGGTCGTGGTGCGCCCCGCGCCTTCGCTGAACGGCAGGTACAACGCGAGGTTCGCGTCGGCCAGTTCGGTCGCATTGAGTTCACGGTTGCGACCGGCGTCGATCTCCGCCTGCGTGCGCGTACGGCTCCACAGGCGCACCTCGTCGACGGCGCCGAACAGTCCTGCGTGGTCGTCGAAGCCTTCGAACGACCGGCCGATCTGCAGCGGGTTCGCGAAGGTCGCGGCAGCGGTGGACGAAACCGACGCCGCAGCGACCTGCTGCCCGTTCACGTACAGCCGCATCTGTTGCGCCGCCCGGTCGATGACGCCGGCCACGTGCATCCATTCCCCCAGTTTCGCGACACCGGCAACGGAATCGGCGAACTGCGCACCCGAAGTCATCGACAGTCGGCCATCGCTGTTGACGTACAGCGAGAAGGTCCGCAACTGCCACTCATTGCCGGTACCGGGACTGTTGGCACCCTTGTAGAGGATCGGCGTCCACGTGTTGACGAAGCTGTCGATGCGTACGCGCGCCTCGAACGTCATGCTGCCCGCAAGATTGGTGGCGCTGCCGTGGGGCACCTCGACATAGTCGAGATCTGCGAACTCGAGCGCGTTGCCGGTCGGCCCCGTCGACCAGTAGGGTCCGAGACCCTGGCTTTCACCGGGGACCAGTGCCCGCGTGGTATCGACGACACGGGAGACGTTGAACCGGTACGCGTTGTCCACCGTGTAGTAACGGCGGCCGTCGAGCATCAGCGTGTAGGTGCCCGTGTGCGGCATCGCCAGCACGCCGCTGTCGGTGCTGATCCCGGCAGACCATACCTCGTCGCCGTTCGGATCGAGCAGCCGCCACCAGCCGTCGCCGTTCTGCACGGTCTGCATGTCGACGTAGAGGCGTTCGCCGGCATTGGCAGCAAAGCGGTAGACGTCGGTTTCGTTGCCGGGACTCAACACACCGCTGACCGATGTCCCGAGCGTGATCGGTGTGCCGCTCGCCACGTTGCCGAGCTTGAAGGTGTAGGCGCCGGTGCCGGTGCCGGCGAAGGTGAGCGTGTATTCGCCCGCCACGAGCCGGTAGAACGGTCGGCCGTCCTGCGCGTCGGACTGTGAGAGCGGACGGTTCGCGACCAGCGTCCCGGACGGCCCCTTGAGAGTCCAGTTGATCGCACCGGTGTCGGTGCGTGTGTCGAAATAGACGATCGTGTCGGCGGCGACGCTGAAGGTATAGACGTCGCGCTGGTTGGCGACGGTACGCGTCCCTGTGGTGAGGGTGTCGAACACCAGCGGTGTCGTGGCAAGCGGCGTGGCGGTCACGCGCGCGTAGTCGATCGCGACGTCCATCGGCGCGAGTCGATTCGGCGATGACGTGGACTGCCCGAAGCCCACGCGGAAGCCGTTCGCGAAGAGGTCGGTGCCGACGGTGAAGGTCCGGCTCATGAGCTCCGTGCCGGCGTCGCTCAGGATCGACACCTTCATGGCCTGCGTCGGCGACCCTTCGATCACGGCGCGGTACCACGTGTTGTCGGCGAAGGCGAGCGTCTGATTCACGAAGCCGCCGCCTTGCGGAGCGTTGGAGAACAGGCGCCGGTCGAGCCCGGTGGGTCCGCCATAGACCGCGGCCGCGATGAACCGGCTCGGGTCGGCCTCGTCGACCAACCAGAATTCGAGCAGCCCTTCGACCCCGGTCGCGAAGGACTGGGTGAGCGTGTTGAAGCGCAGTTCGTAGCGGAAGCTCGCCGCGGACGGCAACACGCTGGTGGAACCGAAGGCCACACGCTGAGAGTTGTTGAGATCGTTGTCGAGACGCAGCACCTGGGCGCCATCGAGCGTCTCGAACCGATAGTTCGGCGTACCGAGGTACGCCTGGCCATCGCGCGGCGTTTCCAGCCGCCAGTTGCTGCTCAGCGTGCCGTCGAATTCGTCGCCGAACGAGGTGGTGCGTTCCGCGACGAGGTTCCCGCGCGGCTCGACATTGAAGACGACATCGATCGGTACGGCGTTGCTCGGATGACCTTCGATCAGCAGCGTGTAGCGCCCGGCGGCGGTCAAGGTGAGATTGCCGACGTCCGTGGAAAAATTGCTGGAGAAGAGCAGGCCGCCGTAGGGATCGACCAGACGCCAGTGGACGGTACCGCCGCTCTGGCTCTGGCGATCGAAGAACAGACGGTCGCCGGCGGCTGCGTCGATGCCGTACAGGAGCGTGCTCGCACCCGGATTGAGAGTCGCAGTGGTCGGGGTGGAGCCGCTGGGCAGCGGCACCAGCGTCGGGGCCGCCGAGAGGTTCAGCACGCGGAATGCGTAGTCGCCGGTCGCATCGCCGGCAGCATCGAGCCGGAGCGTGTAGCTCCCGGCCACCAGATCGAGCACCGGATTGGATCCGACGGTACTCGAGTCCGTGGAACTGAGGCCACGCGAATCGACGATCACGCCGCTGGGCCCGGTCAGCGTCCAGTGGATCCCGGTGTTCGTGAGCGAGTCGAGATACACGCGCGAGCGCTGCGCGAGCGCGAACGAATAGAAGTCCTGCTGGCCCGCATGCGCGATGCTGCCGTTCACGAGGGCGCCGAGCGTGAGCGCTGCGTTCTCGTCGACCACCTTCTGCACGTTGAACTGGTAGTTGATCGGCGTGGCCTGGGTGCGTCGCCCTTCGAGCAACAGCGTGTACGTACCCGGCTTGGTCAGGACCGGCGGCTCGATGTCGGTGCCGATATTGGTCGCGAACACCTGGTCGCCGAACGGATCGACGAGGCGCCATTGGCCATTGGTGTTCGACACCGACCGCGAATCGAAGAAGAAGCGCTCGCCCTCCTGCACGGTGAACCGATAGGCATCCGTCTCGCGGCCGGGATCGAGTTGCCCGGACACCGTGATGTTCGGCGTCAGTGTGCCGGCCTGACCCAGATCGAGCAGGCGGAAGCCATAGGCACCGGTGGCGTCGAGGTTGGCGTCGACGCTGAGCATGTAGTCGCCGGGTTTCAAGTCGAGGACCGGCGAAGTGCTGAGGTCCTGGGCATCGGAGCCCTGGAAACTGCGCGCATTCACCAGCGTGCCGGCAGGCCCCTCGAGCGACCAGTTGAAGGGCGTGTCGGTCAGCGCATCGAAGTAGAGCTGCTTCGCTTCGGTGAGCGTGAACGAGTAACGGTCGGTCTCGCCCGCGGCGGTGATGTTGCCGTCCACCTGGGTGCCGCCCTGGATGATCTGGACGGTGTCGGCCGACATGAGCAGCCGCTGCTCGAGTGCCTCGAACAGGGGCCGGCGGCGGAACGGTGGCGCCTTCCTGTCTCGATTGGGGGCATCGGCGGAAGCGGCTCCCGCCTTCTGACCCTTGCGCCGACGGGTACCCACTGGCGCCATGAGGGAACGGATCGAGTCGAATCGCCAGATCATGGCGGGTCTCCAACGTCCGCAGGGTTTCGGGGCCGCCCCTGCGGCGTGTTCGGGGCGGTCACCCCCGTTATTGGTTATGCGGCAGGCCGGTTTGAGGGACCGTCGAGGACGGTCGGGTCTGCCGTGCTTCTATTCCCTGATCGAGCCGGAATGGGGCGCTGGCACTGTCGAAAAAGCCCCGATCCATGCGCTTCGAATCTAACCGATCCGGCAGGTTTTCGCTATGCGGTCGGCATCGAAATTTGCACTGTCGGCGGCGCTGACAAAACATCTCAACCATTTGATAGAAAACATCTTCTTCTGCGGAGTCGAGCCCGCCATCAAGCTTCGTCGCGCCGGGATTCGGGGCGCCAGCGCAACAAGTGGGTTTCGGCCATGGAAACCAGCTTGTCGAGGCCCAGCGCGCAGATCGTCAGAACCACGACGCCGGCCAGTACGGTATCGATGTCGAAAGTGCCTTCGGCCTGCAAGATGAGGTAACCAACCCCGCGCGCGGACCCCAGGTATTCGCCGACCACGGCGCCCACGAACGCCATGCCGACCGCCGTATGCAGGCTGGCGAAGGCCCACGACAGCGCACTCGGCAGGTAGACATGCTTCAGCAAACCGGTGCGCGACGCCCCGAGCATGCGGGCGTTGGCGACGATCACCGGGCTCACGTCCCGCACGCCGTGAAACACGCTGAAGAACACCACGAAGAAGACGAGCGTGATGCCCAGCACGATCTTGCCGGTCATACCGAGCCCGAACCACACCGCGAAGATCGGCGCGAGAATGACCCGTGGCATCGCATTGAAGCCCTTGATGTACGGGTCGAGCAGGCGCGCCGCGAACGGCGAGATGCCCAGCCACAGCCCCGCCGCGACGCCACCGGCGGTGCCCACGATGAAGGCAACCACCGTCTCGCCCAGAGTCACGGCGAGGTGGGGCAGGATCTCGCCGCTCCTGAACCACGCCAGGATGCGGCGCGCGACCGCGAGCGGTTCGCCGAAGAAGAATCTCGGCAACCACTCGATCTGCACCAGCACGTGCCACAGAAGCAGCAGCGCCAGGAGCAAGGCGAGTTGCCAG
Organism: Burkholderiales bacterium; assembly: GCA_019747905.1. Classification (GTDB taxonomy): domain Bacteria; phylum Pseudomonadota; class Gammaproteobacteria; order Burkholderiales. The sequence continues at coordinate 84,738 of JAIEQG010000087.1, read as the reverse complement.
GCGCGCAGGCGCATCACGCCGCTTCCGCCGAGGCGGCGTGCGCCCGCGACACCTCCTCGCGCAGAGTCGCCCAGATCCGGCGGTGCACGTCGAGGAACTCCGGCACCAGGCGCACTTCGGCCACGTCGCGAGGGCGCGGCAGGTCGATGATGAACTCCGCGACCGGCCGCGACGCCGGTCCGGCCGACAGCACGATCACGCGATCGGACAATGCGATCGCCTCCTCCAGATCGTGCGTGACGAACAGCACGGACTTGCGGTCGAGTTGCCACAACGCGAGCAACTCGTTCTCCATCAGGCTGCGGGTCTGTACATCGAGCGCCGAGAACGGCTCGTCCATGAGCAGCAGCTTCGGATCGAGAATCAACGTCTGCGCGAGCGCCACGCGCTTGCGCATGCCACCGGAGAGCTCGTGCGGAAAGCGATCGGCGAACGCGCGCAGACCGACGCGACCGAGCCACTCGCGGGCGCGTTCGCGAGCTTCGCGCGCCGCGACTCCGCGCAGCAGGAGGCCGACTGCCACGTTGTCGAGCGCCGTCTTCCACGGCATGAGCGCATCGGCCTGGAACAGGTAGCCGGCTTCGGCGTTGATGCCGGTCAACGGGACACCTTGCACCAGCACCTGGCCGCTCACCGGGGAAAGCAGACCCGCCGCGGCGTTGAGCAGCGTCGTCTTGCCGCAGCCGGTAGGCCCCACGACGCTGACGAACTCATGCGCGCCCACTGCGAGCGTCGCGTCGCGAACAGCCTCGTAGCGCGTACCATCGCGCCGGGTGAAAGCGCAGGTGATGCGTTCGAGGCGCAGCGCTTCGCCGGCGGCGCTCACGGAAACTTCTTCAGCGCCTGCTCCACGAACGCGTTCGTGTGGGTCTGCTCGAGCCACAGCACCGGCGCCCGCCGCACCGCCGTGTTGTGCTTGAGCAGCGTTTCGTAGCTGTTCTTCACCAGCACCTTGGAAATACGACCATCCTTCGAGTAGGTGTTGCGCAGTTTCTCGTAGGCGGCGAGATAGAGCGCGCGATCACCGAGCAGATACTCGGGCGGCACCGCGTCGGCCACTTCGTCCGGCGTGGCCTTCTGCAACCACTTGAGCGCGCGCACCATGGCGTTGGTCAACGCCTGAATGGTGCCGGGATTGGCCTGGATGAACGCGGCCTTCGCGTACAGTGTCGCGGCCGGCAGCGGCCCGCCGAACACGGACCGCACACCAGCGTCGGTGGTGGTCTCGACCACCACCTTGAGATCGCCGGAGCGCTCGAGCAGCGACATGACGGGCTCGGCGCTGCAAAGCGCGTCGATGCGACCGGTGCGCATCGCCGCGACCGCGGTGCTGCCCGTTCCCACGCCGACCCAGGAGACATCGTCGGCCGTGAGTCCCACCGACGAGAGCAGGTGGTTCACCAGCATCTGCGTGCTCGACCCCGGCGCGCTGATGCCGATCTTCATCCCCTTCAGATCCTTGGGCCACGAGTAATTGGCGGCCTGTGCCCGCGCGATGCCGAGCGAGATGCCGGGATTCGTGTTCTGCAGCACGAAGGCCTGCACCTTCTGGCCGAGAGTCTGCATGGTGATGGTGTGTTCGAAGGCACCGGACACCACGTCGGCGCTCCCGCCGATCAGCGCCTGCAGCGCCTTGGATCCGCCAGGGAAATCGTTGATCTCGACTTCGAGGCCTTCGTCGCGGAAGTAGCCGAGCCTGTCGGCAAGCGCGAGCGGCAGGTAGTAGAGCGTGGTCTTGCCGCCGACGGCGAGGACGACCCGGGGCTTTTCCGGCGCAGCCTCGCAAGGCAGGACGACGAAGGCGAACAGCGCAGCCAGCACTCGCAGAATTACTCGCATGGGGTACATCGTACCGTGACCGTGGACCATCGACGGGCGGCCTCAGCAATTGGCGAAGCGACGCTCTCCTTCAACCATCATGCTGCCTGCGATGGTAGTAGACGGCCCTTGGCGTCCGGACGGGCGGCTCGTAACGCGCATCCAGTAGTTCCTGGAGTCCGGGGAGCTCCGTCGCGAGCGAACGTCGCCCGCGGGAAACGTCGACGATGAGCGCCGGGCGGTTACGTTCGAGGTCGTGCAGGATCTCTGCCTTGACTGTGTCCTGTGCGATCCAAGGGAGCAGGAAGTAGTAGCGGGTCGCGGTCTCCCGTTCGGTAAGGCAGTACACATAGGGGCTCCACGGGGCGACCCAGATCGAGTCCTGCGGCCCGGTTCGGCTGCGCACGTAGGTCGTGATCTCCGAGTAGTGATCGAACGTGCTGGGCGCTTTCAGAGAATAGATTAGGGGGGTTGCGACACCGAACGCCACTATCGCACCGAACACCAATCTCGCCCGCATCAGCCAAGGGAAGAGCAACACCGCCGCCGCGACCGTCGATGGCCACAGCCGGAATGCATCCATCCTCGCGAAGAACGGAATCGCCAGCGCGAGCAGCCAGGCGACTGCCCAAGCAGCATGATACCGACCGCTGCAAGCGACCAAGGCCCCCGTTCCGGCTGCGACCCAGGCCAGCGCCCAGATCCGTTCCTCTGGCTCAATGCCTCTGAAGTAGTGGACGACCTCGTCGGATCCCAGGTGAAAGAACATGGCCGCCACGAGATCCGACGGCTGCACGCCGATCGCGGACAGCAACGCGGTCCATCCGACGACCGCGCCGGACACACCTATCGCGAAAGCCGTTCGATGCCCCGCGATCCACGGCGACCCCAGCACAACAATTGCGGCCGCAACACTGGTGATACGAAAGCCGATCGCGAGACCGTGGAGTGCGCCGAGCATGACGGCACCGGAGTAACCCACCGGACCGTCTCGCCGCGAGATCAATAAGGCGGCCGCGCCGAACAGTAGAGCCAGGCTAGATTCGGCCGTATTGTTATACCCCCACATGCCGGCGCAGACGAGAATGGCCACCACCAGCCACGGCCACTTGCTCCACGCGGAAACGCCGGATCGCAGGACATGGACGATAAGTGCGAACACGCCCGTGAGGCTCAATGCGGCAGCTATCCGGGCACCGGCCACCCCGGTCGTCGACACGCTCATCACCGCCGCAGTCCAGACGTACTGGAGCGGCATCTTCTCGTTGAAATAGTCCCGATACGGCACGTGGCCGTGGAGGATCTCCTGCCCGAGCGTGCACGACGATCCTTCGTCGCCGAAAGCCCCTGTGTCCCAGTATGCGTAGTGGACAATGAAGGCAAGCAGCGCCCCAAGGATCAGCGACGAAAGGATCGAGCCGATCCTTTCGCGAAGACGCGCGTTTCTCACGTAGGCGTCGGTCTCGTGAAACTCTCTACCCGTCGAAGAGGCTGCTGCGCACCGCAGCCTTTTCAGGAGTTATGGTGGCCAAGGGCGGAATCGAACCACCGACACAAGGATTTTCAGTCCTCTGCTCTACCGACTGAGCTACTTGGCCTCTGATCCTTCACCGCAGATTCAGCGATGAAAAGAAGCCTGCAATCCTAGCCGAATCGGTTGCGCCGTACCAGCCCCTCGCGTCGGGATCTGCGGGGCCGAATTGGTGGCTCTATGCCACCGTTCGCCGAGCAGACACCTTTGATCGTCTCTCGCCGATCGCCGCCGCAGCGGCGATCGCCGGTAGCAACATTGATTCGGTAGGGTCGGACTTCGCCGGCTGTGTAGGCATTTCGGTTCTATGGTTCAAGCATAGGATGGGGAGTGCATGGGTACCCAGAGAATTGCACCGGAGGTCAAAGAAGAGGTAGCCCGCTAGGTTCTTGATCGGGGCCATTGCGTCTCTGAGATTTCGGCGCGGCTGGGCGTGTCCAGCCACAGTTTGTACAAGTGGGTGAAGGCGGTGACGCCGGACAAGACGGAGAAGCAGGCGGCCGATCTGATCGAGGCGAAGAGCGACATCCTGAAGTTGCGCGCGCAGCTGCGCCGCACGGAAGAGGAGCGCGACATCCTAAAAAGGGCCGCGCGGTACTTTGCCAAGGAGCCCGAGTAAAGTACCGATTCATCAACGATCACCGCCATGAATTCCGCATCGCCACGATGTGCCGGGTTCTGCAGGTGGCACTTGCCGGCTTCTATCGATGGTTGCACAAGCCGTTGTCGGATCGGGCGAGCGACGACCAGCGACTGCTGGGCGTCATTCGCGATTCGTATGCAGCCAGCGGCGGCGTGTACGGCTCGCCGCGGGTATTCGGCGATCTGCGTGAAGCCGGCGACACCTGAGGCAAGCATCGCGTCGCTCGTATCATGCGGGTCAACAAGATCAGGGCGCTGCGCGGCTACAAGGCTCCCCGCCCGGTGGCCGGCCGGCCCTCGCTCCTTTCGCCGAACCGACTCAATCGCGAGGTCACGGTCGATGCGCCGGACCGGGTCTGGGTTACCGACATCACCTACATCCGAACCTGCCAGGGCTGGCTCTGTCTGGCCGCTGTCCTGGACCTGTATGCCCGCAAGGTCGTGGGCTGGTCGATGAAGCCGACCCTGGCACGCGAACTGGTCCTGGATGCTCTGCTGATGGCGCTGTGGCGGCGCAAGCCAGCACAGCCGGTCATCGTCCATTCCGACAGGGCACGCAATACGGCATCGATGACTGGCAGCGCTTCTGCCGAGCTCATCAACTGGAGCCGAGCATGAGCCGTCGCGGCAATTGCTGGGACAATTCCGTCGCCGAGTCCTTATTCAGCAGGTTGAAGAAGGAGCGCATCGGCAAGCGCATCTACAAGACCCGGGAGCTGGCCCGGACCGACGTCTTCGACTACATCAAGATCTTCTACAATCGAACCCGATGTCACAGCCATCTAGGTGGCGTCAGTCCCGAGGCCTTTGAAAGGGACGCTTTGTGAGGCGCCGGGTTGACTATAGGTCTAAGTGAAGTCTAGCTTCCGCTGTTCACGTACCTGAAAGTCATATGGGCGGGCGGCGGCCGGCCACAAGCATTTACAGGTCGTACCGAAATGAACGACCCGCCGTCGTCGAGATCCGGCTGTTAGTCCGCCACGCGCCGGCTACGACGACGTAGTGTGACGAAGGCACCGCTGGCCAGTGCGATCAAGGCTATCGACATTGCGCCAGGTTCGGGCACCTTGTTGCCGTACTTCTCCGTGGCGGTGAAACCCTTGATCTTGATGTAATCCTTGTAGGAATCACCCGACGCACCACCAACTGCCGGGTTGCGCGCACCTACCAGCCAATAGCGCGACTCGATCCCCTGCGTGGCGGATGCGATCGAGTAGGCCCCGGAAACGTCGGCGTTGGCGAAATGGCCCACATACGACCAGCCCGCTGCGGCCAGGCTGCCGTAATCCTTGCCCGCCAGTTCCGAGTAGCTGCCACCGAGTGCCATCACGGTGATGTCGCTATCGTTCTCGCTCCAGCCAATATCGACCCCCGTCAAGCTGACGGCACGATCGAACGTCAGCAGAATCATATCGTAGCGGCCGTTGTTGTCGATCGAATGCTCGGGCGAGGTGCTGCTCGGAGTTGGCCCGCCCGTTGCACCCTCGGGCGGATCCGAACCGCCTGTATTCCGATTGACAACGCCCATGCCGCTCGAACCCCAGAAGGCGAGGTAGGCACTTTCGATGTCGTAGGTGCTCTGAGAACTGCCTGCCCCTGTGTTCGAGTAGGCCTTGACCTGCAGGACGTTGGTCAGGGAACCTGCGGGGGTCTCGGAACCACCGAAGCGCGCGCAATTGCCGTAGGTCGACATGGACGCGGAATTCATTCCGCTGCACCAGTCGCCGGTCGTTGTCGATGGAGTCCAAGTCGTATTGTCGGCGGGTGGGTTCCCAGACAGCGTCGTGGACCAGGTCCAGTTATAAGTCGTAGCCGCTTGCACCAGGCCGCCAGACCCCAGTGCCAGCACGCCGATCGACGTCACAAAGATTCGCTTCAGATTCACGGTCTATCCCCCGCCCAGAATTCGTGGTTTGGCTAGCCACCCGTAAAGCAAGCCACAAGCCAGTGCAAAATCTCTCAAAACAACAAGGATTTGTCGGCCATCAATGCGGTTGCATGAATAGCGCTGTAAACACTTTCGACACTCAACCTCCGAGTTCTTTCAGCAACGCACGGGCATCGCTGGCGCCCGGGAACGATGGTGAATCCGACAGGAGCAGCGTAAGTTCTTGACGGGCCTCAACGTTGCGGCCGCCCATCGCCAGGGCACTGGCCAGGTGGAATCGTATCTCGGGATTGCGTGGGTCACGAACTCTGGCTTCGCGCAGGGATTTGAGTCCGGCGTCGAAATCCCCTCGTCTGACCAGCAGCCAGCCCAATGTATCGAGAATCCCGGGGTTGCCGGGCGCTATCTTGACGGCGCGCTGGGCATATTCGACGGCCTTTTCCCCGTTCCCGAGGCGATCGGAGATGATGGCGAGATTGTTCAGGACACCGGGTACCTCGTTGCCTGACTTGACCAGCGCCTCGTATCGCAGCTTGGCCGCCTGAAGGTCTCCGAGTCGGAGATACCCTTCGGCAAGCGCTTGACCGGCAATCGGGTCAGGATGCGACTTGATCCAGTTTTCGAGGAACGCCGTAGCTCCCTTGCCGTCACCACTGGCAAGGACGGCGTTGTAGACCCGTAGGGCGTTCGGTGTCACGGGCGCCTTGCCTAGCGCAGTACGGTAGAAACCCGCGGCATCCTGGAACCTCCCGCGCCGAACAGACACGTCTCCTAGAAGCCGATAGCCTTCGCCCTCTGCCGGATGCGTGGCCAACAAAGCACGCGCCCGCGACTCGGCTTGGTCGAGTCGGTTTTCACTGACGTCGATCTCCACTTGTAATACGCGCGCGGGTAGATACTTGGTGTCTGCCTCCAGCGCCTTGTCGAGGCTGTAGACAGCTCCCTGCGTGTTGCCTGCCCGAACCTGCAACTGCGCGATGCGATGCTGCCACGCCGGGTCGTACTCGGCCACACGGGTCATTCGGGCCAATATCGTCTGGGCACCCTTGGGATCGTCGTTAACGATGAGCGCCGCCGCCAGCGCTCCATTGACGTCGAGATTGTTCTGAGCCCCTGGCTGCAGCGCCTGGAGGACCTCCAGCGCCTTCTTTGGCTGCTCGCCCTGCATGAAGAGTTCCGCAAGCAGCAACCCACCAGGAATATGTCCCGGATCAGCCGCCCGCAGCCGCTCGAGCCAGCGGGTCGCCTCGACTGGCCGTCCGGCCATGCTCTCGAGCCGCGCCAGCTCGTACATAGGCTGAGGATCCTTGGCTTGGGCTTTGTTCAGTGCCAGAAGCCGCGTTCGGGCGGCGTCGAAATTGCGATCGGCCAGATCAAGTTTGGCCAGGTTCAAGCGCGCCGCGGACAAGCCGGGGTCAGATTTTGCCGCCTTTTCATAGGCAACCCGCGCACCGGCCTTGTCGCCGAGTGCGGACTTGGCTGCCCCCATCAAGTTCAGGACCATGGCATTGTCGGGTTGGCGCTGCAGTAGCCGTTCCGCTATCGCCAGAGCCTTCTTGGGCTCGGATCGCCGAATGTAGAGTGCCACGAGCGACGTGCCCAGGTTGCCGCGCGTCGGGTCCTTGTCGAACGCCTTCTGCAGGTACTGGATGCCGAGGTCCTGCTGACCATTCTGCAGGAGGTTGAAGCCGAGGGTTGCATTCACCTCGGGCGAATCGCCGCCCTTCTCCATCGCGCGCTCGAGGAAACGCGCGGCCATCTGATTCTTGCCGACTGCCATGTAGGCGCTAGCCAGCAGCGCCAACAATTGCGGGTCCCTCGGGGCATGTCGTTGCCCCACCTCGAGTATGTCGATTGCACGGTTGAATTCACGCCTTCCGATGTGAATCGATGCCAGGAGCTTGCGAGCCCCGGCACTTGTGGGGCTGCCCTGCAGGAAGGCTTCCAGATAGCGAATGGCCTTTTCCTGCTCGTTCAGACCGTGATGGGCAAGTGCCCCGATCATCAACAGCTCAGGAGCCCGGGCGCGCAGCACGTCGGCCGGGACCGGATCGAGCAGCGCGGTAACCTCGGTCAGCGAGTCGTGCGTCCCCTTCGCATCGCCTGTCCGCGTCGCATTCAGCGCCCGGTAGTAGGCACCGCGGGGCTCCTGCGGGACTTCCTTCTTGAGGTAGTCGAGATCGGGCAGCGCCTCCTTGTCCCGTCCCAGATCGAACAACAAGGAGACACGGGCAAGACGAGCATCGACATGTTTCGGTTGCAGTTTGATCGCCTGAGCATAGGCTGCCAAGGCTCCGTCGAAGTTGCGCGAAGCGTGCAACACCGAACCCTTCGTGTACCAGACGCGGGCCTCGCCTGGCGACCGGGACACCGCTTCGTCGGCAAGTCTGCCCGCCTCCGCTTCTCGCCCCTGCTTGGCATAGGCATCGGCCAAGGCTAGGGCGGCAGTAACGGAAAGCGGATCGAACGCCCGCGCAGCTTCGTAGCTTTGGGTTGCCGCTCGCATGTCTGCCTGTTGCCGGTATGCCTCGCCCCGTACCACCAACAGGTCCACCCGCTCGTTGGGCGGCACGACTTCCGGTGGAAAGCGATCGATGACCTCCTTCGCCTTACCCTGATCCACCATGGCCCGCGCGAGCAGAAGCGCCACCTGGCTCCGATCCGCACCCAGCCGTTGCGCCGTTTCGAGCGATTCCTGGGCGGCGTCGGGCACACCGCTCTGGAGATAGGCGCGGCCGAGCAGTAGATGTGCCGAGACCATTCTCGGGTCGGCCTGTAAGGCATTCTTGAGTTGGATGATCGCGCCGGCCTCGTCCTGCTTATCCAGGCGGGTCAGGGCGTCTTCGTAGAAGCCTGCGGCCTTGTCCTCGCGCGCCCAGGCCCCGGCGGGGCAGGCTAGCAGCAGGGCAACAGCGAGCAGGGCTGAATTTCTGGTCATGGCGTGATCCACGGCGCGCAACCGGGGTTTCTTGGGACGGACGGGCCGGCAGCGCCGCTGATCGCGGCGCTCCCGAGGCGAAAATCGACCCCGCGGGTCACTCCAGCTTCTTCAAGTACTCCTTGGTGAACACCTTGTCCGGCAATTCGCGATTCTTCATGTCCTCGTAGTCCATGAAGGACCGGGTCTCTTCCTTGAGCGCGTCGACCATCACGAGCTTGGTCGGCCGCACCTTGCCGCCGAGCTGCTTGTAGTCTTCGTAGCTGCAGGTCTTGAGGAGACGCCCCGACAGCGAGTAGAACTCGGCCTTGAGCGGCGCGTTGCTGGACTGCTTCACCCAATACTTGACCTTCTGGTAGGTGACCGCACGATCGATCGCCGTCAGCTCAAGCACATGGTAGGCCTGCCCCTCGATGGTCTCGCTCCCGACCAGCTTGGGCGTGTAGTCGCCACTGAAATTGGCCCGGGCGATGTCTCCATTGGAAACCACCCCCGTCAGGCGTTGCGACAGCGACAGACGCACGGGCTGCGACACGTTTGGCACGAACAACCAGAGGTCGCGGGCCTTCATGAGCAGGATCTGCCCTCGCTCGGACGCCGGCGAGGTGGTGAGGACGATGGTGTTCTCGTTGCCCTTTGACAGCACCTTGAACTCGCGCACCTCCGGGGCGCCGCCCGCGTCTATCGAGCGGATCCGGACCGCCACTTCGAAGCCCGTCACCGGGAAGCGGATCTCGTCGGACCTCTGGAGGATGGCGCGGGCGGCAGCGTCCGGATCCTCCTCGGCTTGAGAAACTCCGGGAACCGCCGAAAAGAGCATTGAAACGGCCGCCGCACACGTGAGGTGCCTGGCGAGCCGCTGAAAGGCCGGGATCCGTAACATTGTCGTCTCGTCTTTTTCCTTGTGGCTCAGTATGATAATTCCAAAAACCTCAAGTACCACGAAAACCCATGGCTGAGCCGGTCGTCGAAGTCGATAGAGTCACCAAGGAGTACCGGCTGGGGGAGCACACAGTGCTCGCCCTGGACGATGTAACCCTCACGGTGGAGCGCGGCGTCTTCCTGGCCATCGCCGGCCCGTCCGGCAGCGGCAAGTCCACCCTGCTCAACATCATCGGTTGCATCGACACCCCGTCCAAGGGAAAGGTTGCCATCGCCGGCCACGACGTGTCGGGCCGCACGCCCGACCAGCTCGCCAACCTGCGCGCCCGCAACATCGGTTTCGTCTTCCAGACCTTCAACCTCTTTCCGGTTCTTACGGCCTTCGAGAACGTCGAGTATCCCCTGCTGCAGATGCCGGAACTCGACAAGGAGGATCGCGCAGAGCGCGTCAACGCGATGCTGCAGATGGTCGGCCTCGAGAAGTTCGGCAAGCACCGGCCCAACCAACTCTCCGGTGGCCAGCGGCAACGCGTCGCGATCGCTCGTGCATTGGTCACGAAACCCGAGATCGTGCTGGCCGACGAACCCACCGCCAACCTCGATCACAAGACCGGCGAGGGCATCCTCGCGCTCATGCGCGACATCAATCGCCGCTCCCGTACCACCTTCATCTTCTCCACCCACGACAAGAAGGTGATCGACGCTGCCGACCGCCTTGTCACCATCGAGGACGGGGTGATGCGCCTGCTCGGCGTCCGCAAGGACGGTCAGTGGCAGACCACCCCCGTGCCAAGACGCACCGCCGCGCCCGTGCCGGCCGAGACTTGACGTGAAGTTCCTCCCGAGAGGCCGCAAGGGCTGAAATGCACACCCAGGACCGCTCCATGCCGAGATCGCTTGCGCTGCTTCTGATCGCCATCGCTGTCGCCTTGCCCGCCGCGTCGTGGGGCGCCGAGGCCAAGAAACCGGCCCGGGTGGCGCAGACCGATCCCAAGAAGAAACCCGCGCAGCCCAAGCCGGCCCCGGCGAAGGCAGCGCAAGAGGATCTGCCGCTCAGCAAGGACGACCTGTTCGGCACCACCAAGCCGGCGGCACCAACCGCTGCGCCAGCTGCCGCACCCGCCGCCAAAACGGAACCCAAGGCGCCGTCGTCCAAGGACGAGTTGTTCGGCGACACGGCTCCCTCGAGCAAGGATGAACTCTTCGGTACCGCAGCGGCCGCCAAGACCAAGGAACCGGAAGCACGCCCGGCGAGCATCAAGTTCAAGGGCTTCGTCCAGCAGGAGACGGCCTATACGTATGCCGACCCGTCGCACTGGTCGCGCGGCGTGTTCCGGGGCCAGGTGGGCGCGTCGGGTCAGCTGGGCGCCAATCTCAAGTGGAAAGCGACGATCCGCGGGGACGTCGACCCGGTGTACTTCAACTCCGGCTTCTACAACGACGAGGTCAAGCGCGACCAGCGCACCGACTTCCTCGTCGGCGAAACCTATGTCGACACGAGCGCCGGACCGGTCGACCTGAGGCTCGGCCGCCAGAACATCGTCTGGGGCGAGATGGTGGGCCTGTTCTTCGCCGACGTCGTCTCGGCCAAGGACCTGCGCTCCTTCGTGCTGCCCACGTTCGACATCATCCGCATTCCTCAATGGGCGGCGCGCGCCGAATACTTCGCCGGCGACTCGCACCTCGAGGTGATCTGGATCCCGTACAACAGCTACGACAACATCGGCAAACCCGGATCGGAGTTCTTCCCGATCCAGGCGCCGCCGCCGCCCGGCTTCCAGCAGCAATTTCGCGCCGAGGTCATTCCCGACCGTGATCTCAACAACTCCAACTACGGGGCGCGCGCCTCCACGCTCAAGGCTGGTTGGGACCTGACTGCGTTCTACTACCGCAGCACGGATGCCTCCGCTACTTTCCAGCGCGAGATCGTCGTCGCACCCGTGCCGACGGTCACCTGGCAGGCGCGCCACGATCGCATCTGGCAGGCGGGCGGCACCTTGTCCAAGGACCTCGGTCCGGCCGTGCTCAAAGGTGAAGTCATCTACACCGATGGCCGCAGTTTCAACGTAACCCGCACCAGCGAACCGACCGGACTGGTCCGACAGGACACCTGGGACTGGGTACTCGGCTTCGACTTCACGTTGCCGCGCGATACCCGGCTCAACGTGCAGGGCTTCCAGCGGATCTACCGCGAGCACGACCCCGATCTTTACTTCGACCGAGTCGAAAGCGGGATGAGCTTCCTGCTCAACGTGAAGCTGTTCTCGAAGTGGGAAGCGGAGATCCTGCACATTCAGAGCCTCAACCGGCGCGAGTACCTGTCACGCCCGCGGCTCATCTGGAAGCTGCAACCCAATCTGCGCGTGGCTTTCGGCGTCGACATCTTCGAGGGCCCGATCACCGGTTTCATCGGCCGCTACCGCGACCGCGATCGTGTGTACGTCGAGACGCGGTACGATTTCTGAGGTGAGGCCCCCCCCCGATAGGCCTGCGGGCCTCTCCCCCCGAGGGGGCCAGCCCTCTTGGGGCGGCCCGGCGAGGGCTGACACACCAGACGCGGTCGGTTGCGCGAGATATCGTCGGCCTGCATGGGCACGATGGCTTGCCCCCACCCCAACCCTCCCCCGGCGTAGCCGGGGGAGGGAGCGTACTTCGGAAGCGCCGGCGCGCGATCCGTCACCGCACGCGAAGTACCTCCCACTCGCGACATCCCCTCCCCCACGAGCGCATGCTCGTGGGGGAGGGTCAGGGTGCGGGCAAGCTCGTCGCGAGACCAGAACGCTGCCGCATCACATCGCCCCCATACGCCGCAACTGCGCCTTGATGATCGCCAGCATCACCCGCGTGATCGGATTGCGGTGGCCCCACGGCCGCCACGTCTTCACGTACTTGTTGCGGTAGGCGTCGTAGTGGAACCCTCTCGGTGCCGCGATGATGTCGCCCCGGCCCAGCATCAGCTTCACCGCTTCGGTCGCGGCCACGCCGGCGCAGATCATGCACGCCATGGGCGTCGAGGGGCCGGTGCGCTTGGCGAGGTTCACACGCGTCGGGTCGGCGACATAGGTTCGCTGCAGCATCGCGGGCGAGACACCCACGAGAAAGCGGATCGCCTGCTCCAGTTCCGGCTGGCCCGCCATGCCGAAATAATCGTCGAACGACATGCCGCCCGGCAGGAACGTGAGCCCGGAGGCCCCCATGCCCAGGGGCACGGCGATGGTCGCCGGAATACCCTTGCGCGCACAGGCCGCGTAGGTGGCGCGCCGCGCGTCGAACGCGAAGTAGTCGATCCCGTCGACGTACACGTCGACGCCGTCGAGGAAGTCAGGCAGGTTCGCCTCGTTGACGCCGCCCGGAAACGCGCGAATGTCGAGCTCGGGATTGATGTCCTTCGCCATCTCTATCAGCACGTCGAGCTTGGGCCGGCCCACCGTGCTCATCATCGCGCCCACCTGCCGGTTGAAATTGGGCAGGTCGAAATCATCGAACTCCGACAGGCTGAACTTGCCCACCCCCATGCGCGTGAGCGTGAGCAGATGCAACCCGCCTACGCCGCCGAGCCCCGCGATCGCGACGCGCTTGTTGCGCAGCGTCTTCAGCTCGGCTTCGGTGACCCAGCCGACGTTGCGGGAGAAGGCTTCGGAATAGTCGAATGGACGGGGTGCTGGCGCCATGGTTGTCCCTCTCTTGTATGGCAGCGCGCGAACGGCGCTACGTCGGCCCGGAACATCCCGCTAGTATAGTGACCTCACGCGTAGCCCCAAGCACTCCGGCACAGCGGCCATCCCGAAAGCATGTTCTCCCAATACCAGCGTGAGCTCCTGAAGGACTGGCTCGCCAAGCGCTGGGCCATCCTCAAGCTCGACCTGTCGCTCGCGGCACGCAATGTGGTGCGTCAACGGCGGCGCAGCGCGATCGGCCTGTCGGCCATCGCATCGGGCGTGGTCGCACTGCTGCTCGCCTCCGGCTTTTTCGAGTGGAACTACGACACCATGCGCGAGGGCACGATCCGCGCGCGCATCGGCCACATCATCGTGAGCCGCCCCGGTTACCTGGACGCGGGTGCCGCCGATCCGTTTCGCTATCTCATTCCGGAGAAGAACGACACCCGCGAACTGATCGAGGCGTTTCCGCAGGTCGATACCGTGGCGCCGCGGCTGGCGTTCAACGGCCTCATCAGCGTCGGCGAGTCCACCGTTTCGTTCATGGCTGACGGCGTGGACCCGGAGCGGGAGCGCAAGCTCTCGGGCACGCTCAAGCTGCTCGAAGGCGCGGATCTCTCGGCAGCCGACGCCAAGGAGGTGATCGTCGGCCAGGGCCTCGCCCAGAACCTCGGCGTGAAGACCGGCGATACGGTCGTCCTGGTGGCGAACACGCAGTCGGGGGGCATCAATGCGCTCGAGGTGAAGGTCGCGGGCATCTTCTCCACCATTACCAAGGCCTACGACGATTTCGCCCTGCGCCTGCCGCTCAAGACCGCGCAGGGGCTCCTGCGGACCGAAGGCGTGCACGCCTGGCTGGTGTTGCTGGACAAGACCTCCCAGACCGACCGCACCATCAAACGCATCCGCGACAAGGTGCCGCAAGAGGAACTGCAGCTCACGCCCTGGTACGAGACCGCCGCCGCGGACTTCTACAACAAGACGGTGTCCCTCTTCTCCAAGCAGGTGCTGGTGGTCAAGCTGATGATCGCCTTCATCATCATCCTCAGCATCTCGAACACCATGATGACCAACGTGCGCGATCGCACGGGCGAGATCGGTACCTGCATGGCGCTGGGCGATACCCGGCGGACCGTGCTGCGCCGGTTCCTGGTCGAGGGCACGGTCATGGGCTTGGTGGGTGGCACCATCGGCGTGATCCTCGGCATCGCGCTCGCCCGTTTCATCAGCCACGTCGGTATCCCGATGCCGCCACCACCCGGGATGGCCAGCAGCTACGTGGCAGGCATCCTGGTGACACCCTGGCTCGTGGTGGACGCGATGCTCCTCTCCGTGGGCACCGCATTCCTGGCCGGGGTCTTCCCGGCGTGGAAAGCTTCCCGTCTGTCGATCGTCGATGCTCTCCGACACGCCCGATAGACCGGCCAAGCGCACCAAGGCCACCCGCACGCCGTTCTCGGTGGTGCTGCGCCTCGCCTACCGCAACCTGCTGCGCCACAAGGGCCGCGCCGCTTCGATCCTCGCCTCGGTCGCCTTCGGTACGGCGGCCCTGATCCTGAGCCAGGGGTTCGTCGAGGACATCTTCGTGCAGCTGGCGGAAGCCATCGTCCACTCCCAGACCGGCCACATCCAGCTCGCGAAAGGCGGTTACTACACCTACGGCTCGCACCAACCCGACAAGTACCTCGTGGCCGACGTCGAGGGCGATCGGGAACGCATCACCTCACTGCCGCAGGTGGACGACGTGATGGCGCGCCTCTCGTTCTCGGGCCTGCTCAACAACGGCAAGGCCGATCTCGCGATCATCGGCGAGGGCATCGAACCCGAGAAGGAAGAGAAGCTCGGCACGTTCCTCAAGATGTCGTCGGGGCGCCGGCTGAACGCGCAGGACCACTACACCGCCATCCTCGGCCACGGGGTCGCGAGCGCCCTCAAGCTGAAGCCCGGCGCCCAGGTGGTGGTGGTCGTGAGCACCTCGGACGGCGCCACCAATACCCTCGACCTCGAGGTCGTCGGTACCTTCCAGACCTTCTCGAAGGAATACGACAACCGCGCCATCAAGATGCCGCTGGCCGCGGCGCAGGAACTGCTCAACACCAAGAGCGCCAACACGCTCGTGGTGGCGCTGAAGCGCACCGAGGACACGAAGGAAGTGGCGCGCATCCTCACCGAGCGCACGGTCTGGCGCGACCAGGAGGTGCGGACCTGGGACCAGCTGAACGACTTCTACCCGAAGACGGTAGAGCTGTACCACCGCCAGTTCGGTGGGCTACAGCTCATCATTCTCTTGATGGTGCTGTTGAGCGTTGTGAACGCCGTCAACACCTCGGTTTTCGAACGGGTGGCGGAGTTCGGCACCGCCAGGGCGCTGGGCAACCGCAGCGGGCTCATATTCCGGCTGGTGATGCTGGAGAACACCATGCTCGGGATCATCGGCGGCGCCCTCGGTATCGGGTTCGCCTGGGGGGTGGCGTACGGCGTCTCGAAAGTGGGCATCCCGATGCCGCCTCCTCCGAATGCCGACTTGTCTTACACCGCTTACATCCAGCTCACGCCGCAGGCCATTGCGGTGGGGTTCGGGATCAGTTTTCTGGCCACCGTACTGGCGGCGCTGGTGCCAGCGCTGCGGGTTTCGCGCGTGAAGGTGGTTGAGGCGTTGCGGCAGAGCATTTGACGGGCGGCTATACCACCCGTCCTTGAGGTTAGCGCACGCCAACCGCCCGGTGTGACTGCTTGTTCAAGCAAGGGCCCCGGGCGAGACGCCAGCAATCACCGCCGGGAGACTTTACACATCAGCACCAACACCCCGTCGCATAGTATTTAATATACTGAATTTTAAGTGTATTTCGATGTGGCACAGCGTATGCGTAAATGTGACGCGACGGAACCTCGTCTCACGAGTTGTTAACTACGATTGATAGGAGCAAAGCAATGAACGCTTGGGGAGTTCTCGGCAAATTCACAAAGGCTGCAGCAGTGGCACTGGCGCTAGGTATTGCGACAGCGTCACACGGCGCAGTCATCAACTCGACTTTCGTTCCCGGCAACAACACCCTGCGTGACGACGACGCAGAGCGGGTACTCCGCCTCAACCCGACCTCGCAACAGTATGAGGTGGTGTCCAAGGGCAATTTCCAGGTGGGGGATATCCTCCAGGCCATCCTGGCCTTCACTGTCGTCAACACACAGTCGATCCCTGTCGCGGTGAATTCGTTGCAGTACCAACTCACGGCGTTCAGCGAACTGAAGATCGACTCTATCAACACTGTTGCCATTGGGGGTGGACTCTTCCGTAATGACCTGACATTCGTCTCCTCGGGAAGGCTGGCCGGCGGTGTAGACTCCATGGTTGACATCTACGAGAAGACTGACGGTTTTGTATTCAACCAGAATGGGGACCCGGATACTACGGGAATCCCATCGACCGTCGCCGGGAACAGAATTCTGAGCTTGGGCGTTGACACCGCAAACAACCCGCTCGATTTTTGGGTTGCATCCGTGATCAGCACGGCGACGACTGGTGCACTGGATCTTATCCAGACCGCGAGTGTAAATACACCGCAAGCGGCTAGCGGTCAGTTCGGTATCAGCGTGCTGGACAATCCGGGAGGCGTGCCAATTCTGCCTCTCGGCCGAAAGGACTGCACCGCTGTAGATGGATTTACACCTGCTGCATATGACGTCTGCGGCAACGTGAGCGGCTTCGCCAGGAAGGATGGCGTGAATTCAGGCTGGCTGTTCTCCTCCAATACGAACGTCCGTTTCGCCGTGCCTGAGCCTGGTGCACTGGGCCTGCTGGGAGTGGCGCTGGCTGCATCCGGTTTCGCCAGCATGCGCCGTAAGGCTTCGAAGAAGTAGTGATTGGTAGTTGGGGGGCAGAAGCTGCCCCTGCGTAGAAATAAACTGAAGCCTGCCGCACCCGCGGCAGGCTTTTAGTCGTTCGGAGGGTACCAAATAGAGCGCGTGCCGCTACTCGTTGCTTGAACGACACAAGAAATCGACCGAGCGTCGTACCGATCGAGCCGTAGGTTCCATCCCTTTGCCAAGTCGACCGGCAAACACCGTTGCCGCACGTCGCGCTTCTCCTCCCAGTCGTGTTCCCACACGACTAGCAACGTTACGGGCAACTCGTTGTGCGCTCGAACTCACCGTAAATTGCGTACCTTCCGCAATGTACCGAGCAAACACGAGAGGACTCACCGCCGGTTGAAGGCGGAGACCTAGTGATTGAGCAGTCAGCCAGAAACGTTGGGTAGCTCTTCCACCCGCCACGTAGTCTGTCGTGGTCTTCAAGGGAGATCGGCTATGTATGCTGAAGTGGGCCGCGCAGAACAGGCCGGGAAGCACATCAAGTTCGACTCTCGCCAGCCACGTTCCAGCAAGGTAGCGATTCAGAAAATCGACGCGCGCCCACGAACGCAAAGCCCACCGGGTAGTGCGAAGGAGAAAAGGATCAAGTCCGATGGCTTGGGCCGGAATCCGGTCTTCGCTACGGTCAGAACCCCAATGTATGGCATTCCTGTGGGTCTCAAAAGCTTCTGGGAGAATCAGTCGCAACCGACCATTGAGCGACAACATTCGTGCCTGACGTATGCGTTCAGCCCATCCTTCCAACCAACTCACGTGGAAGTCGGATCCCACACTGGCTTCTAGCGCCGTCTTCTCAGCTTGCGAGAGTGCCGCCGGCGAAAGTCGGCGTCTTTGAGTCGCCCGCGTCTCGATATGATCAATCAGCACGTCTTTCGCGACAGACGCATCCGGGACAAGCGTTACGTCGAACACCGCTCGGGCTTTGTTGCTACCCGCTTCTAGTGATCGTTCGACCATGTGCGCTCGACAGCCAACACCAGTTGCTGCGATCGAAATCGTTTCAAGCATAGCCCCCCAAGCGATCTGGGAGATGCGGCCGTCAAGATCGTAGACACAGTTACTTCGTGTGTCATGGAAGTGCACGGCAAAGCGCGACTCGTCAACCACCTCGAACCGCCAAGGCTGAGTATTGTCAGCGCTTGGCGCCCACCTTGCGAGTCCCAGGACGGTAAGTATCGGTTCGGAATCAATCACGGCCGAACAACGACCTTCAGGGACGGAAGATTCAGGTTGTTGCCTTGCCTGTTTTGATCTCGAGCCCGTCGCTCATCCCGCCCGAATACTGGTGATCCATCTGGGCTACAATTTCTTCGTAGAGCCCGCGGACATAGGGCTGAAACCCCTCCACAGTCTCGGTCACGCTGAGCATGCAAGGCAGACGAACGCCCTTATGCGACACCGGCGGATGAATCGGCGTGATCGGCACGCCGAGCCGCTGGAAGTGTTCGACCAGCCGGATCTCGGTGAAAGTGAAGAGGGTCTCGATGCCTTCGTGGTGCGCGATCGCCACTGACCCGAGATAGAGCGAGATCAGGATGTACGGGTAGCGTCGGGGATTCTCGACGTGATCGGAGTTCTCGACACCGGCGTCGAGCAGGGGCGCAGGCCGATTAGATTCGCCCTTGCGCCGCCGGAAAGTGGGCGCAACCCCCAACCGCGAAACCTCTGCAATCTTGTCGCGCGGCAGGCTGGCGAGATCGACCGTAGTCTGATTCAACATCTCGCCGCAATACTTTTCGAATGGAAGCGGGTAGGCGTGATTGCCCGGACGGGTCTTCACCACACGGACGCAACCTACAGGAAGCCCGGTCCGAGCGTGCTTAAGCAGTAGCTGGACGGAGTGGGCATCGAATTCATCCTGTTCGAGGCCATCCATACGCTTGTCGAACAGTCTGAACTCGTCACAGAAAATCTCATGCCGCAGGCGGAAAACTTCGTTACGCACTTGCTCCGATGCTCCAGGTAAAACCGAAAAACGTGACCTGAGCGCTTCCGCGGGCGTGCTGCTGTCAAACTCATCCCCGGGTTGCGCATCGATTTGTGCGTTCACGACACCATCCTTGATCAAGACATCGCCTCCAGAGAAGACGGGCTCACGGATTGCATCGGGACGCCCCCCGGAAAAACGGAACGGCGGTAGTGGACAAGCGAGAGGACGAACCAGAAGGTCCCGAACTCTGAGGCGGGTGACCCTGAGACTTGTTACGGGCTTTTACGGCAGGATAACAGATGAGTTGAACGAATTGCGGTATCGGACAACATTCCGGGCGTCGCCAATTGGAACCAGTCCTCACCGGACACGCGACTCGCTGCGACCGACGCCGCCGCAACAATTCGGCGGTATCGTTCGGCGTCGGCCGCGCGGCATGATCCCTGCTCAGGGCTGGATCGACGCGGCGCCGCAGCGCCCGCCGGGGGAATTCATGAGCCCTGGGTTTGTGCATGTCCGGGTTGTCAAAAACTCACAAAATGTTAGGCTTCGCATCCCCTGACCGGGGATCGAGCGTGAAACGCTTCAAGGTCTGGAACGGCGGCGCCCGCCGCCGAAGGTCGTATCGGACCACTATCCAAGAGGGGCCAAAGATGAAATCGGCGCAGCCGCTGTCGAAATTTTCCTTTCTGAATTCAGTGTTTATGGTGGTTCTCGTCGCCCTTGCCACCGGCTGCTCGACCAAGTTCTCGCACCCGCCCGCGCCTAAAGTCGCCGCGACTCCGGACTACAAGTACGTGATCGGCCCGGGCGACGCCGTGACTGTCATCGTCTGGCGCAACAACGACCTGACCTATTCGGCGCCGGTCCGGCCGGACGGAAAGATCAGTTTCCCGCTGGTCGAGGACCTGCCCGCCATCGGCAAGAATCCGACGACCCTCGCGCGAGACGTCGAAAAAGCTCTCTCGAAGTACATCCGCGACCCGGTGGTGACGGTGGTCGTGACCGGTTTCGTAGGCCCCTACAGCGAACAGATCCGCGTCGTGGGCGAAGCCTCCAAGCCTCAGGCCCTCCCGTATCGTCAGAACATGACGCTGCTGGACGTGATGATCGCCGTGGGCGGGATCACCGACTTCGCCGACGGCAACCGCACGACGCTGGTCCGGCCTGACCCCGCCGGCAACAAGCTCTATACCGTGAAGCTCAAAGACCTCCTGCGGCGCGGCGACATCAGCGCCAACGTCGACATGAAGCCGGGCGACGTGCTGGTCATTCCCCAGGGCTGGTTCTGAGCTTCAGCCCCTCATCCGCGGCGTCTCCTGCGAGGTAGCGCAACGTGAATCCCGTCATCGCCGAGGCCCTCGACTACGCGCGCGGCATGTGGCGCCGGCGCTTCGTCGGCCTGACCGCCGCCTGGGTAATCGGCGTTGCCGGTCTCGTGATCGTCCTGATCATCCCCGGCAAGTACGAGGCCAGCGCGCGCGTCTACGTCGACACGCAGTCGGTCTTGAAGCCGCTCATGAGCGGGCTCGCCGTGCAGCCCAACGTCGATCTCCAGATCGCCATGATCAGCCGCACGTTGATCACGCGGCCCAACATGGAGAAGCTGGTACGCATGGCCGACCTCGACCTCGAGGCAAAGACTCCCGAGCAGCGCGACGCCCTGATCGACAAGATCATGAAGAGCATCCAGCTCGGTGGTTCGCCCGCGGACAACCTGTACGTCATCAATTACCGCGATCCGAGCACCGACCGGGCCAAGCGTGTGGTCGATTCGCTGCTGTCCATCTTCGTCGAATCGGGTCTCGGCGACAAGCGCCGCGATACGCAGAAGGCCCAGCAGTTCATCGACCAGCAGATCCAGGAGTACGAACGCAGGCTGCAGGAGGCCGAGCGTCGGCTGAAGGATTTCAAGCTCAAGAACCTCGGTTCCTTCGGGGGCAGCGAGGATGCCTTGGGTGCCATGACCGCGCTGGAAGGCCAGGCGAGCACTGCACGCATCGAATTGCGTGCAGCCATCCAGTCGCGCGATGCCCTGAAGCGCGAACTCGCAGGTGAAGAACCGGTGTTCCTGCCGGACCCGATGGACAATCCGGCACAGAAGGACGACCCGTTCGAGGCCAGCGTCCCCGAACTCGATGCACGCATCGATGCCCTGAAGAAGAACCTCGACGAACTCCTGCGCACCTACACCGACCAGCACCCGGACGTGATCGGTACGCGGCGCGTGCTGGCCGATCTCGAGAAGGACCGCGCCAAGCTGATCGAGGAGAAGAAGGCAGCGTATGCGGCAAAGCTCGCTGCACGCAAGGCCGACCCGAAGCGGGCGAGTTCTTCGCTCGACCGCAATCCGGTCTACCAGCAACTGAAGCTGTCCCTCGCCGAGGCGGAAGCGAACACCGCCGCCCTCAAGGGCAAGGTCGAGGAGATCGAGTCCAAGCTATCCCAACTGCGCAATACGGCTCGCCTCAAGCCCGAGCTGGAAGAGGAGCTGGTGCAGTTGAACCGCGACTACGCGGTGCAGAAGAGCAATTACGACAACCTGGTCTCGCGGCGCGAGTCGGCGATGATGACGAGTCAGCTCGAACAGTCCTCTTCGGTCGCGGACTTCCGCATCATCGATCCGCCCCGCGTGTCCAACAAACCCGTGGCCCCCAACCGCATTCTGCTGCTGGGGGCAGCGTTCGGCGTAGCGCTTGCCGGCGGAGTGTTCGCAAGCCTCGTGTACAGCCAGTTGTTCCCCGTGTTCCATTCCGTGCGCGGCTTGCGGCGCGCGACTCAACGGCCGGTGCTCGGCACGGTATCGCTGCAGGACGTCAGCGCCACGCGCAAGCGCCGGCGCCTGGCCAACTACGCCTTCTTCGGCGGCATCGCCGGGCTCGTGGCGGCATTCGGGTCGGCCCTGGCCGTCCTGCTTCTCATCATGCGTTCGGCATGAAGGTCAGGGTTCCGACATGAGCCTCATCGAACAGGCCGCCCAGCGGCTGGAACAATTGCGCAAGACCGGACAGGAAGTTTCGGGCGATCTCGCCTACCCCGCGGAACCGGAAGCACCGCCGCCAGACAAGTCCATGAGCCTGGTGGAGCTCGCAGCGGAGCGCATGCGCAGCCTCAAGGAGCCACCGGTTCCGGAAGTACCACCGGCCGCCCCCAAGGAACCCGAGGCACTGCCCAGCATCGTACGGCGCCACGCGCGACCGGCAGCGCCCCCTGCCCCCCAGGCACTTCAAGCGCCGGAAGCCCTCGCGGCCGGCCGCGCCGACATGGATCGGCCCGCTCCGATCGCGGATCCGGATGCGACGACCCCGCCCCAGCAACGTGCCCGCCGCTTCGACATCGACTTCACCCGACTTGCCGAGCGGGGATTGCTGACCCCCGACATGCCGCAATCGCGCATCGCCAACGAGTTCCGGGTGGCCAAGCGTCCGCTGCTGAACAACTGCATCGGCAAGTCTGCGGTTCCTATCGAGAATGTGCGCCGCATCATGGTCACGAGCGCGCTGCCCGGCGAAGGCAAGAGCTACGTCTCGCTGAATCTCGCCATGAGCATCGCGATGGAACGCGACAGTACCGTCCTGCTGGTGGAAGGCGATCCCACCCGACCCAGCCTCGCTTCGCTGATGGGCATGCCGCCTTCGAAGGGGCTGATCGACCTCCTGCTCAATCCGAAGCTCGACGTGAGCGACGTACTGATTCGCACCAACCTTGGTCGCCTTAGTTTCATTCCCTCGGGAACGCGCCACCACCATTCGACCGAGCTGCTGGCGAGCAAGGTCATGGAAAACCTGGTGAACGAGGTCGCATCGCGCTACGAAGACCGCATTCTCATTTTCGATTCGCCGCCTATCCTGGCGGCTCCGGAACCGCGAGTACTCGCCCGTTACATGGGTCAGATCGTGTTCGTCATCGAAGCCGAGCGGACCTCGCAATCCATGGTCCTCGAGGCGCTGGATGCGCTAGAGGCCTGCCCGGTCGTCATGACGCTGCTCAACAAGACGACCGCCCAGGAAGCGGGCTACTACTACTACTACGGCTCCTCCACCTCCTGACCAGGGCCGGCTCTCGTTCCATGGACTGCCGGAAGAAACGGATTCGAACCGCGCGCCTGGCATTGGTGTTGTGCACCGCGGCCAGCCCGCTCGCCCAGGGCGCCGAGTGGAAGCCTTCGTTGTCCATAAGTGGTACTTCAACGCTCACGGACAATGCTCGCCTGGCACCTGATGCCTCGAAGGAAACGGACCTGTTGAACATAGTCACGCCTACTCTCGGCTTGAGCAAGGACGGTGCTCGGCTCAAGGTCAACGCTCGCTATTCGCCCAGCTTGTTGTGGTACACGGGTGGAACCGTCGCGAATTCGGTCCGGAACACGCTTTTCAGCAATGCGAATCTGGAGGTCATCGACAATTTCTTCTATGTCGATGCGCGCGCGAACATCTTCCAGACTTTCCTCTCGCCCTTCGGTCCGCAGCCCGGCGACATCGGCAGTTCGACGCAGAACCGCACCGAGACGACGACGCTTGGGATCTCGCCCTATGTCCGTGGTCGCCTGCCCGGCGGTTCGCAATACTCGATCCGCGACGATGTGAACTACACGACCTTCAGCACCGGCGAGCGCCCCGATACCTTGGGCAACTCCGTCATCGCGCGGTGGGATGGTGTGAGCGGCACCTTCATCGTGCCGTCGCTCGACTACAACTACAACAGTGTCAAGTTCGGGACCCAGCCCGCTTTCGTCTCCCAACTTGCCCGGTTGCGCGCCACCGCCAACCTGGACACCGACGTTCAGGTGTTCGCCACGGGCGGCTACGAGTCCAACGACTTCGTGTTCAGCGAACAGAAGGGCGCCATCTACGGCGGCGGCTTCAACTGGAAGCCTTCGCCGCGTACCGACGTTCGCGCCAGCGTAGAGCGTCGCTTCTTCGGCAATTCGTACACCTTCGATGCCGCTTACCGAACGGCTTTCACCGCCTGGTCGGTCCGCGGCAGCCGGCAGATCCAGACATCCCAGCAGCAGTTTCAACAGTTCACGAACCCCAGCACCTCGAGCTTGCGTGCATCCCTCGATGCGCTGTTCGCTACGCTGATTCCGGATCCGGTTCAACGCCAACAATTCGTCGACCAGTTTCTGGCGCAGAGCGGCTTCAGTTCGCTCCTGGGAAGCCCGACGCCGATCTTCACGCCTCGTGTGCTCCTGGTCGAGAGCGTCGAACCATCCGTCGCGATCAAGGGCTCGCGCACGACGGTCACGATGAGCGTTTACTACCGCAAGACCTCCCCCCTCTCCGCCGCGGTAGCCACGGGCGCAGTGGATCCGTTCAACAACTTCGGCACCGTGACCCAGCGCGGCGGCAGCGTGCTCGTGTCACATAAGCTCGATCCGATGCTCACCACCAACGTGAGCGTAAACCGCATTTACACCGAAGGCGCCGCCACGGTGGCGGGCACGCCTGCCTTCGAATCGGTCCAGACCATCTTCAACGCAAGCCTGTCACGCCAGATCTCCCCCAAGACCTTCGGCACGGTCGGGCTGCGCTGGCAGGTGTTCAACTCCAACAACTTCCCCGACTACCGGGAACGTGCCGTGCTTGTCTCCCTCTCTCACACCTTCTTCTAGAGGCCGCCATGTACGAAGCCTTCTTCGGCCTGACCGGCAACCCGTTCAAGTTGAGCCCCGATCCGGACTTCTACTACGAAAGTCCGATCCACAAGCGCGCCTATGCCTATCTGGAGTACGGGCTCTACCAGGGTGAGGGCTTCATCGTCATCACCGGGGAGGTGGGTGCGGGCAAGACCACCATCGTGCGCAATCTGCTCGCCCACCTGGATGCGTCCAAGGTGGTCGCCGCGCATCTGGTCAGCACCATGCTCGACGCGGACGATCTCGTGCGCGCCGTGTGCGCGGCGTTCGGGCTGCAATCCAAAGGCACGGACAAGGGTTCGCTCCTGTCGGATCTGGAACAGTTCCTCAAGACCATCGCGCTGGAGCGCAAACGTGCCCTGCTGATCGTCGACGAAGCGCAGAACCTCACCGCCCGTGCCATCGAAGAGTTGCGCATGCTCTCCAATTTCCAGGTGGGCGGGCGCGGGCTATTGCAAAGCTTCCTCGTCGGCCAGCCCGAGCTGCGCCGGGTCATGCAGCACCCCACCATGCAGCAACTTCGCCAGCGGGTCATCGCCTCCTACCATCTCGGGGCGCTCGACCGCCAGGAAACGCAGCGGTACATCGAGCACCGCATGGTCCACGTGGGTTGGAAGAAGAAGAAACCCTCCTTCGAAGCCGGCACGATGGACAGCATCTTCGCCTTCACCGCCGGCATTCCGCGGCGGATCAACCTCGTCTGCAACCGGCTGTTGCTGATGGCGTTCCTGCGCGACGCCACCGCCATCAAGGCCGACGACGTGAATACGGTGGCGGAAGAACTCAAGGACGAGTTGGGGCCGGCCAATACCCACGGCAACGGCGACCCGACCCAGTCGCGCGACCCGGCCGAAGGGCTCGAACCGGTCGCTGCCGGGCTGGCGCCTCCGGAAGAGGGCGAACGCCTCACCGAACGCGTCGTACGGCTCGAGAAGACCCTCACCGTCGTCCTGAATACCCTGCGACGCCTCGTGCGCGTGATCGAGCCCGCGGCTCGCCAAGAGCCCTGACCGCCCATGGGCAAGATCGAGACCGCGGCGGGTCCGGTGCTTTGCGTGGTGGGCGCGCGGCCCAACTACATGAAGATGGCGCCGCTCATCCGGGCCTTCGGCGAACGGGCCGACATGCCGTCGGCGCTGCTCGTGCACACCGGACAGCACTACGACACCTTCATGAACGACCAGTTGTTCCGCGACCTCCAGCTCCCGACCCCGGACGTCAATCTGGAGGTCGGGTCGGGCACGCACGCCGTACAGACCGCCGAGATCATGAAGCGCTTCGAACCTGTCGTCGACGCGCATCGACCGTCGTGCGTGGTGGTCGTGGGCGACGTCAACTCGACCATCGCGTGCGGGCTCGTCGCCGTGAAGAAGGACATACCCCTGGTGCACGTCGAGGCTGGGCTCAGGAGCAACGATCGGCGCATGCCCGAGGAGATCAACCGGGTGCTCACCGACCAGATCTCGGATCTGCTCTACACGACCGAGCGCACGGCCCATGGCAATCTCGCCCGTGAAGGCATCGCCGCCGAGCGCGTCCACTTCGTCGGCAATCTCATGATCGACTCGTTGTTCGCGCACAAGCCACGCGCCGTGCCCGCCGCCACCTCACTGGCGCGTGCCGGCGTCGACGAGCGCGCCCTCGCCTCCTGGCAGCAGTTCGGCATCGTCACGTTGCATCGGCCGTCGAACGTCGACCAGCGCGACACTCTGAGCGATCTGATCGAGACCCTGGTCGACGCTAGCCGGCGTCTGCCGCTGCTGCTGCCCCTGCACCCGCGCACCCGGGCAAACATCGAACGCTTCGGCCTCGCAGATCGGCTGAACAGCGGGCGCATCGTCACCGTGCAACCACTCGGTTATCTCGAGATGCTGGGCCTGATGGCGGCCGCCACCATCGTCCTGACGGACTCCGGCGGCATCCAGGAAGAAACCACGGCGCTCGGCGTCCCGTGCCTGACGTTGCGCGAGAACACCGAGCGACCGATCACCATCGAGCAGGGCACCAACACGCTGGTCGGCACCAACCGCCACGCGGTCCTGCGCGAGCTGGACGCCGTGATCGCCACCGGCGGCAAGCGCGGCCGAGTGCCGGAGCTCTGGGACGGCAACGCAGCCCCGCGAATCGCCGAGCATCTCGCAGGGTGGATCGCGCAGCGCGTGACCCACTGATCCACCGTGCCATGCTGCAACACTCACCCATCGTAAACGCGCTCACGATCGACGTCGAAGACTATTTCCAGGTCTCGGCGCTCGCGCCCTACATCGAGCGCAGCCGATGGGATGCGATGCCGTGCCGGGTGGAGCGCAACGTCGACGTGATCCTCGGCCTGCTCTCGGACCATGGCGCGAAAGCGACGTTCTTCACGCTCGGCTGGATCGCCGAACGCTATCCCGCGGTGGTACGCCGCATCGTCGACGGCGGCCACGAGCTGGCCAGTCACGGTTACAGCCACCATCGTGCGACAGAGCAGTCGCACGCCGATTTCCGCGAGGACATCGTCCGCGCCAAACAGGTCCTGGAGCAGATTGCCGGACGCGAAGTGCGCGGCTATCGAGCGCCCAGCTTCTCCATCGGTCACACCAACCTGTGGGCGTTCGATTGTCTGCTCGAAGCGGGTTACCGCTACAGCTCGAGCGTTTACCCAGTCCGTCACGATCACTACGGCATGCCCGACGCACCGCGCTTTCCGTTCGAAGTGCGGCCCGGCCTCGTGGAGATCCCCGTGACCACGTCGCGCATGATGAACACCAACGTACCCACGGGCGGCGGCGGCTACTTCCGCCTGTTTCCCTACTCCGTGTCGAAATGGCTCATCCAGCGCGTGAACCGTCTGGATCAGAAGCCGGCGATGTTCTATTTCCACCCCTGGGAGATCGATCCCGAGCAGCCGCGCATCCGCGAAGCCGACGCCAAGGCGCGCTTTCGCCACTACGTGAACCTGCACCGCAACGAAGGCAAGCTGAAGCGGCTGCTGTCGGATTTCCGCTGGGGTCGGATGGATCAGGTGTTTCTCGAGGCATGAAGCACATGCAAGCGGAAACGGGTGGGGCGTTCGCCCAAGTCGGGGTCGAAGTCCACAGAATGCGCTCCTCCGACCGGCAGCGCTGGGACGCGTTCGTCGCGTCCTGTCCCGACGCCACGTTCTTTCACCAGAGCGCCTGGCAGGAACTGATCGAGAAGGTCTTCCGGCACCGCGCGCATTTCCTCTTCGCGCAGCGCGACAGGGAGATCGTCGGGGTGCTGCCGCTCGTGGAGGTCAAGAGCCTCCTGTTCGGCCACGCCGTCACGTCACTCCCGTTTGCGGTCTACGGCGGCGTGGCGTCCAGTGACCCCGAAGCCATCGTGGCCCTGCATCGAGCGGCGGACGCCCTCGCGAAGCAGACCGGTGCCGCACATCTCGAATTGCGCAATCGCGAACGCCGCGAGCCGACGTGGCCGGCGCAGGATCTCTACGTGACGTTCCGCAAGACCCTCGAGGCGGACGTCGAAGCGAACATGAATGCCATTCCGCGCAAACAGCGGGCGATGGTGCGCAAGGGCATCAAGAACGGCTTGAGGAGCGAGGTCGACGCGACCGTCGATCGCTTCTTCGCACTCTATGCCGACAACGTGCATCGCCACGGCACACCGGCGATGCCGAAGCGCTGGTTTGCGGAACTGAAGGCGGCCTTCGGCGATCGCTGTGAAGCGTTGATCGTGGTCGATGCAGGCGGTGTACCGGTATCCGGGGTACTGTCGTTCTACTTCCGCGACGAGGTTCTGCCGTTCTATGCCGGCGACACCCTCGCAGCGCGCGATCTCGCCGCCAACGACTTCAAGTACTGGGAGCTCATGCGGCGAGCGTGCGAGCGGGGCTTGAAGGTCTTCGATTACGGCCGCAGCAAGCAGGGCACCGGTTCGTTCGACTTCAAGAAGAACTGGGGCTTCGAGCCGACACCGCTGCACTACGAGTTCAGCCTGTACGCCGGCGCAACGATCCCGCAGAACAACCCGCTCAATCCGAAGTACCGGTTGATGATCGAAACCTGGCGCCGCCTGCCGCGGCCGGTGGCTAATTTCCTGGGCGCACGTCTGTCGCGCCACCTGGGATGACGGCCGCGACCCTGCAGGCGCCACCGCACGCCCCCGGCCCATCGGTCCAGGCCTGAGGCCGGCCACGCCACCTGCCCATGCTCATCCTGCACGTGCTCGATCACTCGTTGCCGCTGCACAGCGGTTATGCGTTCCGCACAGTGGCGATCCTGCGGGAGCAGCGCGGCCGCGGGTGGCAGACGATCCATCTCACCACACCGCGCCAGGGACCAACCGGCGTGTCCCAGGAAGTCGTCGACGGCTGGACCTTCGAGCGCACCCCCTTCACCCCCGGAACGCTGTCGCGCCTCCCCGGCGGGGCGTACTTCGACGAAATGATGGCGACGACGCGTCGGTTGCTCGGGCTGATCGATCGGTACCGTCCCGATGTCGTGCACGCTCACTCGCCGGTCCTCAACGCATTGCCGGCGATCTATGCCGGCCACCGCCGCGGCGTTCCCGTCGTTTACGAAGTCCGTGCGCTCTGGGAGGACGGCGCCGTGGATCACGGCACCACCACCGAAGGGAGCTTGCGCTACCGGATCTCGCGCGCGCTCGAGACCTTCGCGCTGCGCCGTGCGGATCATGTCACCACCATCTGCGAAGGACTACGCCGGGAGATCACTTCCCGAGGCATTCCGGGCGATCGGGTCACGGTGATCCCGAACGCGGTGGACACCAACACGTTCCGGTTCGGATCGGCTCCGGACCCGGAACTGCGTGCGCGCCTCGGCCTGCAGGGCGCGACGGTCCTCGGATTCGCCGGATCGTTCTATGGCTACGAAGGCCTGGATCACCTGATCGAAGCCCTGGGTATGCTCGCCCCGGGTCACTCCGATCTGAAGCTGCTCCTGCTGGGCGGCGGGCCGCAACAGGCGAACCTCGAAGCCCTTACCGAGGCACTGAACCTGACGGATCGGGTGGTGTTCACCGGGCGCGTCCCGCAGCGCGAGGTGCAGCAGTACTACGATCTGGTCGACCTTCTCGTCTATCCGCGCAAGCCGATCCGCCTCACCGAGTTGGTGACGCCCCTGAAGCCGCTCGAGGCAATGGCGCAGGGGCGCGTGCTGATCGCATCGGACGTAGGCGGACACCGCGAACTGATCCGCGACGGGCAGACGGGTTACCTGTTCCCTGCCGGAAATGTCGCGGCGCTTGCCTCGACCATCGAGCGCGTGCTCGAGCAGCGCCAGGACTGGGACCGCATCCGCGAACAGGGGCGCCGCTACGTCGAGAGCGAGCGTACGTGGGCGCGCAGCGTAGCCAACTATGAACCGGTCTACAGCCGGCTGGTGGCGCCTGCCGGCGTCGTGGCGAGGGCCTGACGCGCCATGTGCGGCATCCAC
This sequence comes from Burkholderiales bacterium, assembly GCA_019747905.1. Lineage (GTDB taxonomy): Bacteria > Pseudomonadota > Gammaproteobacteria > Burkholderiales. The sequence goes on along the minus strand of JAIEQG010000087.1, from coordinate 54,522 downwards.
GGCATCTATCGCTTCGACGGTCGCGCGGTCGAATCCGGATTGCTGACGGCCATGGGCCGCATCACTACCCACCGCGGGCCGGACGACGAGGGCCAGCATCTGGACGGCCCGTGCGGCCTCGGCATGCGGCGCCTTTCGATCATCGACCTTGCCGGCGGCCACCAACCGCTATCCAGCGAGGACGGCATGTTGTGGGTGGTCTGCAATGGCGAGATCTACAACTTCCGTGAACTGCGCGCCGAGTTGCAGGACCAGGGCTATCGCTTCAAGACGGGTTCGGATTGTGAAGTGCTGCTGTATCTGTACGCCGAGTATGGCGATGCCTTCGTTCAGCGCTTGAACGGCATGTTCGGCTTCGCGCTCTGGGATGCGCGCCGGCGACGCCTGCTGATCGGGCGCGATCGGCTCGGCATCAAACCCATCTACATGTTGCGCGACCAGCAGCGCCTCGCCTTCGCCAGCGAGGCGAAGGCGCTGCTCGCCATCCCCGGCGTGCGGGCCGAACTGGACCTCGCCGCCCTCGACTCCTATCTCGGCCTGGGCTACGTGCCGGCGCCGCAATCGTTGTTTCGCGGCATCACCAAGTTGCCGCCGGCCACGCTCCTGGTGGTGACGGAATCGGGCGTGGAGCAGCACCGGTACTGGCAGCTCTCGCCGCAGATCGACAGTTCGATGAGCGCTGCCCAGTGGACCGATGCCGTGCGCACGCAACTGGAAGAGTCGGTGCGCATGCAGATGGTGAGCGATGTGCCCATCGGCGCCTTCCTCTCGGGCGGGATCGATTCGAGTGCCGTCGTGGCCTTCATGGCCGCGCACAGCGAACGGCCGATCAAGACCTACTCCATCGGCTTCGAAGGCGGCACCGCCGAGAACCTGTACAACGAATTGCCCTACGCGCGCCGCGTGAGCGAGCTTTTCAAGACCGAGCACCGCGAGATCGTCGTGAAGCCGGACGTGGTGTCCCTGCTGCCGCGCCTTATCTGGCATCTCGACGAACCGATCGCCGACACCGCGTTCGTGACGACCTACCTCGTGTCGGAGTTCGCCCGGCGCGACGTTACGGTGATCCTCTCCGGCGTCGGCGGCGACGAGCTGTTCGGCGGCTACCGCCGGTACCTCGGCAACCACTACCAGAACTACTTCGAGAAGCTGCCGCACTGGTTGCGCAGCGCCATGGTGGCCAGCGCACGCCGGCTGCCCAGTGACCGCCACTCGCCTCTCCTCAACATGCTGCGCCTCGGGAAAGCGTTTCTGTCTTCCGCCGAGCAGACCTTCGAGCAGCGCTATCAGGCATACGTGCAGGTGTTTTCTCGTGAAGTCCGAGCGGAGCTGCTGAAGGCCGGCCGGCAGGACGCATGGGACGCGCTCGATGCCGCCTTCGCTGCGGCAACCAGCAGCGACGGACTGAATCGCATGTTGAGCGTCGACGCCGAAACGCAGCTGCCCGATGACCTGCTCATGCTGACCGACAAGATGAGCATGGCGGTGTCGCTCGAATGCCGCGTGCCGCTGCTCGATCACGAACTGGTCGAACTCGCGGCCCGCATTCCCGAAAGCCTCAAGCTGAAGGGCGGCCAGTTGAAGCACGTGCTGAAGGCCGCGCTCGCGGACACGCTGCCGGACGACATTCTGCACCGGAAGAAGCGCGGCTTCGGCACCCCCATGGGCGCGTGGCTGAAGCGCGACCTCGCCAAGGTGATGCGCGAACTGCTCTCGTCGGAAAGCGTGCGCCGCCGCGGCCTGTTCGACCACGCTATCGTCGAGCGGCTGATGGCAGACCACGACGCGAATCGCGTCGATGGGACCGACCAGTTGCTGGCGCTCATGAACCTGGAGATCTGGAGCCGCATCTTCCTCGAAGGACAGACGCCGGTCGACGTCACTGACGAGCTCGCGGCGGTTGCGGCATGAAGATCCTCTACGTCTGCCACCGCTTTCCCTACCCGCCCAAGCGCGGCGGCAAGATCCGCCCGTTCAACATGATCCGGCACCTTAACGCGCAACACGAGGTGACCGTGGCCTCACTCGCACGCTCGGCCGCCGAAGCGGCCGATGCGCAGGGCATCGCACCGTACTGCAAGCGCTTCGAGATCGGGCTGGTGCGCAACGACGTCCAGGCGCTGCGAATGATCGCGCGACTGCCGTCGCTCGGACCTTCGTCCATGGGGTTCTTCTATTCGCCGGATCTGGCGGCACGCGTTCGTGCCCTGCTCGCAGCCGAGCGCTTCGACCTCATCTTCGTGCACTGTTCCTCGGTCGCTCAGTACGTCGAGAACGTGCCCGATGTTCCCAAGATCCTGGATTTCGGCGACATGGATTCGCAGAAGTGGTTCGAGTACGCCGATGCCAAGCCGTTTCCGCTGTCGCTCGGCTACCGCCTGGAAGGCTGGAAGATGGAGCGTGCCGAGAAGCGCCTCGCACGCAAGTTCGATCTTTGCACGGCCACCACGCGGGCCGAGTGGGAAACGCTGGAGAGCTACCGTACCGGCGTAGCGTCGGACTGGTTTCCGAACGGGGTCGACCACCAGTATTTCAGCCCGTCCGATGCACCCTACGACGCCGATACCATCTGTTTCGTCGGACGCATGGACTACTACCCGAACCAGGAGTGCATGTTCGACTTCTGCCGCACCACGTTGCCGCTGCTGCAGGCGCGGCGCCCGGGCACCAGGCTCCTTGTCGTCGGCGCCGATCCGTCGCCTGCGGTGCGCAAACTGGGCGACCTGCCGGGCGTGACCGTCACCGGTTCCGTACCCGACGTGCGACCGTACGTGCAACGATCGGCCTGCATGATCGCGCCGCTCAACATTGCGCGTGGCACCCAGAACAAGATTCTCGAGGGCATGGCGATGGGCGTGCCGGTGGTCACCAGCCGCGTCGCAGCCGGCGGTGTGGACGCGCAGGACGAGCAGCATTTCCTGGTCTGTGACAAGCCCGACGACTATGTCCGCGCGATTTCACGGCTCATGGACGACCGGGACGAGCGGCGCCGGCTCTCAACGGCAGGTCGCGAACGCATCCTCTCCCACCACGCCTGGGATCAATCCATGCGCCGGCTCGACCGCATCATCGAGCGCTGCATGGGTCTGTCTCGTACGACTACCCACAGTTCCAACGCAGGGGCATTGCAAACTTGAACATCAGCATCTTCGGTCTCGGCTACGTAGGCGCCGTATCGCTCGCCTGCCTGGCTCGAGACGGCCACCAGGTGGTCGGCGTTGACATCGACCGGGCCAAGCTGGATCTCATCGCCGCCGGCAAGACTCCGGTCGTGGAAGAGGGAATGGTCGACCTCATGGCAGCAGTGGTGGCGAGCGGCAAGGTCACTGTTTCGCAGAACGTCGCCGAAGCGCTGGGTGCCACCGACGTGTCGCTCATCTGCGTTGGCACGCCGTCGGCCCCGAACGGCAGCCAGGATCAAGGCGCGTTGCTGCGTGTCGCCCAGGAGATGGGGGCCGCGCTGCGCACCAAGCCGAACGGGCACGTCTTCGTGTTCCGTTCCACAGTGGTACCGGGAACCGTCGAGGACATGCTGCTGCCGTTGCTCGAACGCGAGTCGGGCAAGAAGGAAGGGGTCGACTTCCACGTCTGCTTTCAGCCCGAGTTCCTGCGCGAGGGGAGTTCCATCCGGGACTACGACAAGCCGCCGTTCACCATCGTCGGCTCGCGCGGCGAATCCGCGGTCGCCGCGCTGCGCGCCCTGTTCGGGCACCTGCCCTGCGAGTTCCGCATCACCACCATCCGTGCCGCGGAGACCGTCAAGTACTGCTGCAACAACTTCCACGCACTGAAGATCACCTTCGCCAACGAAACGGCGCGGCTTTGCGAAGCGCTCGGCGTGGACCCGTTCGCGGTGATGGACCTGGTCTGCCAGGACACGCAGCTCAATATCTCGCGCGCTTACCTCAAGCCGGGCTTCGCGTTCGGCGGCTCGTGCCTGCCGAAGGACCTGCGGGCCACCATGTATCTCGCCAAGACCCGCGACGTGGAATTGCCGATGCTGGGCAGCATCCTGCAATCGAATCGCGCCCATATCGATCTCGCCCTCGCCAAGGTACTGGGCTCCGGCGCTCGGCGCGTCGGCATGTTGGGACTGTCGTTCAAGCCCGGCACCGACGATCTGCGCGAGAGCCCGCTCGTCACCATGGCCGAGCACCTGATCGGCAAGGGCCTCAACCTGCTCGTCTACGACCCGGAGGTGCACCTGTCGAGTCTGTTGGGCGCCAATCGCCGCTTCATCGAACAGCACCTGCCCCACATCGGCCAGTTGCTGCGCCCCGACGTGGCCGAGGTAATCGGCCACGCCGAGATCGTCATCGTGGGGATGCAGGACCAACGGGTCCTGGACGGCCTGAGGCAGCACCTCCATCGCGATCAGCGGGTGCTCGACCTTGTGTGTTTGCCGGAGTCGGCTCGGCTCGGCAGGTACGAAGGGCTGTGCTGGTAGCGCTTGTACACCTACCAATACGTTAGATCCCGCGAGACGATGAAAATGGACCCAGTCGACGAATCGAATAGCACTAGGAGCTCGATGGGCACCTCGCACCCGTGGCGCTGCGTGGCCCCCTGGATTGCGGCGTGCGCCACCATCGTCGTGGTGCTGCTGGTCCAGTTTCCGACCGCGGCGGGTGTCATCGACACATGGAGGAGTTCACCGTCCTTCAATCACGGGTTTCTCGTGCTGCCGGTCAGCGCCTGGTTGCTCTGGCGAGGTCGTGGACAATTCGCGGACACTGACTGGAAACCCAGTTGGAGCGCGTTGGTCGTGGTCGGCCTCTTGGGTGCGGTCTGGTTCCTCGGGTACCTTGCCAACATCAAGAGCTTCCGCGATTTCGCCTTGGTCGCGTCGATCCCGTTCACCCTGATCGCGATATTGGGAATGGACTTTGCCCGCCGCGCAGCATTTCCGCTGGCATTCACTTTTTTCGCCTGGCCTTTTGGGGAAGTATTCATTCCGTACCTGATTGATCTGACGGCCGACTTCACGGTGCACGCGCTGCGCTTGAGCGGAGTCCCAGTGTTCCGCGAAGGGAACAACTTCGTGATTCCCTCGGGGCAATGGTCGGTCGTGCATGAGTGCAGCGGCGTCAACTATCTGCTCGTATCGTTGTTTGCCGGGAGTCTCTTTGGTTACCTTAACTTTCGTTCGAACCGCCGGCGTTGGGTGTTTCTCGCGCTTTCTTTGCTGGTACCAATCGTCGCCAACTGGCTGCGCGCCTACGGGATCGTGCTGATCGGCCACCTCAGCAACAATGTGCTGGCTGCCGGCGTTGATCACCTGGTTTACGGATGGCTCTTCTTCGGCGTCGTGATGACAGCTCTCTTCTATTTCGCGCTGCGTTTCATGGGAGAAGTCGAAGCACGGCAGACCCCTGCACCGGCCCGCCCGGCACCCGCCGTCGGTTTGCCGCGCATGCGCCCTCTCTGGATCGCCGCAGGCGCGTCCGTGGCATTGTCTGCCACGGCGCCCATCGCAGCAGCTCGGCTCGATGCGATGAGTCGTTCCGCCGCCGATCAGTCGGTAGCGGCATTGCCGGCCAGCCTTGGGCCGTGGACCATGACCCGGGATCCGGAACTCGGCTGGCCCTCGCCGTTCGAGCGGGCAACGTCCACCCAGCGCGAGATCTATCGCGTCGCCGATGTACCGGTGGAAGTGCACCTCGCCTGGTATGCCAGCGATTCCGGCGCCAGCAAGCTGATGCGCTTCGAGGGCGCGACCCGCGCCGAATACGATCCGAAGTGGCGCCTCCAGTCCCGCACCGAAGTGCGCGTGCCCGCGCTGTCGCCCGAACTGCAGGTGACCGAGCGCGATGTTCGATCGGCTCAGGTCCGCATACTGGCCTGGCAATGGGCTCTGGTCGGCGGCACCGAGGCCAGCGGGTTCGTCGACTCCAAGCTCGCACTGGCTAGAGCTCGCCTGTCCGGCCGAGGAACTCACAGCACCGGAGTGGCGCTGGCAACGCCCGTTCGCGACGACGACGTGGCGGCAGCGCGGGCCCGACTGCAGCAACTCGCTGGCGAACTGCGCCCATGGCTCGCCTCAGAAATGCGCGGCAAAGGCGCTCGATGACGGTCGCGCGCCTGCTCCCCGACGGCGCCGGCGTCCATGATGAACGCCCGCTCATCGCGCACATCATCTTCCGTCTCGCCGTGGGCGGCCTGGAAAACGGTCTCGTCAACCTCCTGAACCGCCTGCCGGAGGACCGGTTCCGGCACGCCGTGGTTTGCCTTACCGACTACACCGACTATCGCCACCGCATCGCCCGCAAGGACGTTGCGCTGTACGCGATGAACAAGCCGCCGGGACACGGGTTCGGCACACAGGCGCAGATGTTTCGACTGTTGCGCACCCTCAAGCCCGCGATCGTGCACACGCGCAATCTGTCGGCCCTGGAGTACCAGCCCGTGGCAGCCCTGGCGCGCGTGCCCGTGCGCATCCACAGCGAGCACGGAAGGGACGCCAACGACCCGGACGGAACGAACTGGAAGTATCTCGCGATCCGTCGCACCGTGCGGCCGGCGGTTCATCACTACGTCACGGTGTCCGCCGATCTGGAGCGCTACCTGGTCGAGCGGGTCCACGTAGCGTCGAGGTCCATCACGCATATCTGCAACGGCGTGGATACGGATCGCTTTCATCCGGGCGCCAGGGGGCGCAACCCGATCGGCCCGCCGGGGTTCGCGGGAGAACAGGATATTGTCGTCGGCACGGTGGGACGCATGGATGCGGTAAAGGATCCGCTCAATCTGGTCCGCGCGTTCATCACGGCCTACGAAGAAGCCCCCGATCTCGCACCGCGACTGCGCCTCGCAGTCATCGGCGACGGCCGCTTGCGCGACGACGCGCTGCGCCTGCTGACCGCGCATGGGCTGGCGGACCGTGCCTGGCTGCCAGGGGAACTGCGCGAGATTCCGGACGCGTTGCGCGGCCTCGATGTCTTCGTGTGCCCGTCGCTTTCGGAAGGAATCTCGAACACCATCCTGGAAGCGATGGCCTCCGGTCTGCCCGTACTCGCAACCCGTGTCGGCGGAAATCCAGAGCTGGTGACCGACGGAGTCACCGGATCGTTCGTCCCCCGTTCAGACAGCGATGCCATGGCTCGCGCCATCGTCGAGTACGGTCGACGGCCCGAGCTGCGGCTGGCTCACGGCAGCCAGGCACGCAAGGACGCGCTGACGCGCTTCAGCCTGCAAGTCATGGTCAGCACCTATACCAGCCTGTACCAGGACCAACTCGCCGCTCGCGGCTGGACGCCGACGACTGCATCGCCGGTCGTTTCGTCCGCCGGCGGTCCGCATTGAGGAACTAGGGCATGTGCGGCTTCGTCGCAATCTTCGACCTTCTCGGCAAGCGCAATATCGATCGGGCCATGCTCGACCGCATGAATGAGAGTCAGCATCACCGCGGGCCCGATGGCGGCGGCCTGCACCTCGAACCCGGTGTCGGTCTCGGGCACCGGCGGCTGGCGATCATCGACGTCGCGAGCGGACAGCAGCCGCTGTTCAACGAGGACGGATCGGTCGTCGTGGTTTTCAACGGCGAGATCTACAACTTCCAGGAACTCATTCCGGAGCTCACCGCGCTCGGTCACGTCTTTCACACCCGCAGCGACACCGAGGTGATCGTGCACGCCTGGGAAGCCTGGGGCGAGGCCTGTGTCGAACGCTTCCGCGGCATGTTCGCCTTCGCGCTCTGGGACCGGAACCGCGAGACGCTCTTCGTCGCCCGTGATCGCCTGGCGGTCAAGCCCCTGTTCTACTGCGAGACCGACGACGGCTTCCTGCTGGTGGGTTCGGAGCTCAAGTCGCTCCTGGCCACCGGACTGCCCCGGCGGGACATCGACCCGTATGCCATCGAAGAGTACTTCGCGCTGGGCTACGTCGCGGAACCTCGCACCATCTTCAAGTCCTGCCGCAAGCTAGGCCCCGCCGAGCTCATGGTCGTGCGGCGCGGCCAGGCGCTGCCGCCGCCCAAGCGCTATTGGGACGTACGGTTCTCGCTGGATGCCCGCATCGACCCCCAGGACGCGATGCAGGAACTGATGCATCGTCTGCGCGAATCGGTGCGCCTGCGACTCGTCTCGGAGGTGCCCCTCGGGGCCTTCCTGTCGGGCGGCGTGGATTCCTCGGCGGTCGTCGCCGCCATGGCGATGCAGTCCGAAACGCCGGTCACCACCTGCTCCATATCCTTCTCCGATCCGGCATTTGACGAATCCGCCTATGCCAGCGAGGTGGCAGCCCGGTACCGTACCAATCATCACGTCGGTCGGGTCGAGAGCGACGACTTCGACCTCATCGATCGCCTGGTCGCGGTCTACGACGAACCTTACGCCGACAGTTCAGCCCTGCCGACCTATCGAGTCTGCGAACTCGCGCGCCGGCACGTGACCGTCGCGCTGTCCGGCGACGGCGGCGACGAGAGCTTCGGTGGCTATCGCCGTTATCGCCTGCACGCGAACGAGGAGAAAGTGCGGGGTCTACTGCCCCTCGCCTTGCGGCGCCCCTTCTTCGGCACGCTTGGCCGACTCTACCCGAAGGCCGACTGGGCTCCTCGCGTATTCCGTGCGAAGAGCACGTTCGAATCGCTGGCGCGCGACAGCGTCGAAGCCTACTTTCAGAGCGTGTCCATTCTCCGGGATCCGATGCGGCGCAGCCTGTTCACGCCGGCGTTACGCCGCGAGACGGGCGACTACAACGCGGTCGAGGTGTTCCGTCGGCATGCGCGCGAGGCCGGGACCGATGACGCGCTCGCACTCGTCCAGTACCTGGATCTCAAGACCTACCTGGTCGGCGACATCAACACCAAGGTCGATCGGGCCAGCATGGCACATGCGCTCGAAGTGCGCGAACCGCTGATGGATCATCGGCTCGTGGAATGGCTCGCGACGTTGCCGTCGTCGTTCAAGGTGCGCGACGGTCAGGCCAAGTGGCTGTTGAAGCGCACGTTCGAGCCGCACTTGTCGCGAGAACTGCTGTATCGCCCCAAGATGGGATTTGCGGTGCCTCTGGCACGGTGGTTCCGCGGCCCGCTGGCCGATCGCGTCCGAACCGCGTTGCTCGGAGATCGGCTGGCCGCAACCGGCTGGTTCGACCGGCGCTATGTGGAAAAGCTCGTGGCTCAGCACCAGAGCGGCGTGCGCGATCACAGCTCGGCCATCTGGACGCTGTTAATGTTCGAAGGGTTCCTTCGACATCTCGATGCTCCGGCCGGGCGCACCGTCGCGGTCGCGCGCGCCGCCTGAGATGACGTCCCCCCCGATGGGCCTGCAGCCCTTCCCCCCGAGGGGGCCAGCCCGCTTGGGGCGGCCCGGCGCGGGCTGAGATGCCGATGTCGCTTTCCGGTCTGCGCATCGGCATCGTGGGACCGCTTCCTCCACCTCCTGGAGGCATGGCGGCGCAGACGCAACAGCTGGCCCAGCTCCTGTCCGATGCTGGTTCGATCGTCACCATCATCCAGGTCAACGCGCCCTACCGCCCCGCCTGGTTGGGCTCCGTCAAGGGGTTCCGCGCGCTCGTCCGCCTGCTACCGTACGTGTTGCGCCTGATCCGCGTCACGCGCGATCTCGACGTCCTGCACGTCATGGCCAACTCCGGATGGGCCTGGCATCTCTTCGCCGCACCGGCGGTATGGATCGCCAGCCTGCGCGGCGTGCCCGTGGTGGTGAACTATCGGGGTGGGGGTGCCGAAGCCTTCCTGGAACGGTCGGCGGCGCTGATGCGCGCGAGCTTGAACCAATCGGCGGCGCTGGTGGTGCCATCGGGATATCTTTGCGAAATCTTCGCTCGCTTCGGGGTCCGCTCGCGGATCGTGCCGAACATCATCGACCTGCAGCGCTTCAGGCCCCGCGAGCGATCACAACGGGATCCGGACGCTCCTCATCTGGTGGTCGCACGCAATCTGGAGAAGATCTACGATATCCCGACCGCAATACGCGCATTTCGTCTGGTGCGGGAGGCCTTCACGAACGCCCGGTTGACCGTCGCCGGGTCCGGTCCGGAAGGCCCGGCGCTTCAGGAGCTCGTCCGCGAGCTGGGCCTGGATTCGTCGGTTCGTTTCGCTGGCGCGTTGTCGCGTGACCAGATGAGTACCCTTTATCGCGATGCCGACATGGTCCTGAACCCGAGCACCACGGACAACATGCCAAACTCGGTTCTGGAGGCCCTGGCTTCCGGAGTCCCGGTCGTAACCACCAACGCGGGGGGCATTCCCTTCATCGTGCAGCATCGCAAGACGGCTATGCTGGTCGGTCTGCGTGATCCGGAGGCGATGGCGGAATCCGCCCTGGAAGTGCTGCGAGTGCCTGCACTGGCCGAGAGCCTCGTCGCCGAGGGACTCGAAGAGGTTCGCCAATACGCCTGGGATGCGGTACGCGACCGCTGGATCGGCGTGTATGCATCCTGCGTCCAGAACCGGTCGGCGTCCCCCTCCACCGAACGACGGCACGGAGGGCTTTCATGAGCAGGACAGGCGCGGCGAGGTCCACATGCGCGACGTAGTCGTTCTTGGCTTGGTGCTCGGACTGTCCCTTGCCGCGATCTGGAGGCCGTGGATCGGTGTACTCGCCTGGACCTGGGTGAGCGTGATGAACCCCCATTCATTGGGGTGGGGCTTCATCACGAGCATGCCGGTCGCGGCCATGGTAGCGGGCACCACGTTGCTTGGATTCGCCTTCGCCCGAGAGAAGCAGAATCCCTTTGCCTATCCGCCCGTGATCTGCCTGGCGCTGTTCATGACATGGATCCTGGCGACCTGGCCGTTCTCCTACTTCATGGAGCATAGCTGGGTCATGGTAACCAAAGTTCTCAAGATAGACCTCATGGTGATCGTGACGGTTGCCCTGCTCTACAGAAAGAATCAGATCCAATGGTTCATCTGGGTTGTCGTTTTCTCAATCGGCTTCTACAGTGTGAAAGGCGGAATCTTCACCCTCCGGACCGGTGGGAACTACCGTGTCTGGGGGCCCGGCGGTTTCATCGAGGGGAACAACGAGTTCGCCCTGGCTACCATTCTCGTCATCCCGCTGATCTATTACGTGTACCTCACGGCGCCACCAAAGAAATGGCTTAAGGGGGCGCTGCTGCTGTCGATCGCGCTCTCGGCGGCAGCCGCTTTGGGCAGTCATTCCCGCGGGGCTCTGCTGGCCATCTTCGCCATGGCGACGTTCCTGTGGTGGCGCGCCGATCGCAATCTGGTGCTCGGCATCCTGCTTGCGGCCGTCGGCGCGTCGCTGATCGCATTCATGCCGGACGAGTGGACACACCGCATGACCACGATCCAGACCTACGAATCCGACGGGTCGGCGATGGGTCGTCTCAATGCGTGGCAAATGGCATTGAATCTGGCTAACGACCATCCGGGCACGGGTGGCGGGTTCGAGATCTACGAGCCATCGATCTTCGCTCGATACGCACCCGATCCTAACGATATTCATGCCGCCCATTCCATCTACTTCCAGGTTCTCGGCGAACATGGTTGGATCGGATTCATGTTGTGGCTTTCGATCTGGTTCTTCACCTGGTCGGGGGCGTCCTGGTTGCGCAAGCACGGCAACGAGAAGGATGGCACCCTCTGGTGCCGACAACTAGGCTCCATGTGTCAGGTAAGTCTCGTCGGCTACGCGGTCGGCGGCGCGTTCCTGAGCCTTGCCTACTTCGACCTACCGTACAACGTTCTCGCCCTGGTCGTCACCACCAAGGCATGGATGCTGCGGCAGAGGCAGACGAGCAGCGTACCCAGCACCCAACAGGGTCAGAGCGCCGTGACGGTCTGATTCGGCTCGAGGGTCGTGCGCGGCAGGCTTCCGGCAAACCCTCAATCTAAGGCGTGGTCATCTGACCCGCTTGATGCTGGCTGATCCTGCTGACCACATAACGGAACTTGCCGGACTTCTCCGGCTCGATCGCTGCGACATACTCGATGTCCAGCTTCACCCCACGCCCCAACCGGGCCTGGAAGGTGTCGCGAATCCTGGATTCGCTGCCCGTCGTCTGATAACGGTCGTCGGTGACCAGTTGCAGTCGACAATGCTGCAGGGATTCCTGGATCACCTTGAAGCCGTTAACGCCCGGCATGTCACGTAGCACCATGGCGATGGCGACGTCGTGCACCATGCTGCCATCCTCTGCCAGCAGTACATCGTTAGTGCGGCCGCGCACTTCCTTCAGCACCGGCAAGCCCCGCCCGCATTTGCACTGCACATCATCCAATACGGCCACGTCACCATTCTTGTAACGAACGAATGGGAAACCCGTGCTGTACAGATGCGTCACGACCACTTCCCCGGGTTCTCCCGGCGGCAAGGGTCGGCCCAGATCGTCGACGATCTCGACGACGATGTCCTCGGCCGTGATGTGACTGCCCCCTGCCGGGCAGGCGTGCGCAATGAACCCGGAATCACGACCGCCATAGCCGTCGGCCACAGGGCAACCGAACACGCGCCTCAACACGTCCGCTTGATGCGGATACATCCGCTCGGCGGTGCAGAACGCAACCTTGATGTCCAGGTCGTTCATGCGTATGCCCCGTTTCTCCGCCTGCTGGGCGATCAAGGTCATGGAAGACGGGTAACCAAACAGCATGGCCGGCCGAAAAGCCCGAATGTCCGCTATGTAACGTTCGATGTCTGCTGCCGACATGGCTGCCGAAGGAACCAGCTTGCTGCGCAAGAGCCAGTCCCGTACCTGCTTCATGCGATCCTGTTTGGTCAGCTCGATCGGACTGGACCAGATCACCATCTCACGGTCGCCGATGTCGACATCCCACCATCGGGTCGCACGCCATTTGGCCGCTACGTCATGGCTGACCCGAGTCTTGCTGATGCAAAAGCGCAGCGGATCGCCCGTTGAGCCGGTCGTCGAGAACATCTTCAGCGGCACGGCCGGTGTCGACTTCAGGTTGTCGAACTCGCGGCGGATGATGTCCTTGGTCAGTATCGGCAGGCGTGCCAGGTCCGACAGCGAGGTGACACGGGACGGATCGAACGACGTCGACTTGAATAGTGCACGGTAGTAAGGCACATGCTGTCCGCAATCGGTCAGGAAGACACGCAACCGATCGATTTGCAACGACTGCAATTCGGCTGGTTTCAACCATTGCGTTCGTTCCAGTTCACGCTTGACCGCCACCGTGTCGTGGCGCTTCAGTCTTTCGTGCAGCGGGAACAGCACGTGGGCTGCAAACGCGGTATAGAGGCCCATCAGTGCGAGCCTTTCCGAATCCGGCCACCGAGGGCAACAGGGGATTGTTCGCGCACAGCTGGCCAGGCATGGCACCGTGCTTGCATCGGCCCGGACGCGGCTGACTGCTCGCTGGTTTCGTGTTCGGCTCGCATAACGTCAACTCCAACTTCCTTGCTTCGAGTATGCAAGGTAACCAAGGCTCATCAGGAAATCGAGGGTTCAGTGCAATGGCATGCCTGCGCCGGCGATGCCGCACGTTCCGCCACCGGATCCTCGGCACCGGCATTCCATCCACCCGGGAAGTGCGTATAGTGCCTTGTAAAGATTGGCACATGAAGACGTATGAAGCTTAGTCCGGCACTGTCGTCCTATCTCGATCTCTTGCGTTTCACGGCCGCCGTAACGGTGCTGTTCGAGCACATGAGACAAGACGGGTTCGACATGCGGTGGATGCCGTTGGCCGTCTTGAGCCACGAAGCCGTGATCGTATTCTTCGTCATGTCCGGCTTCATCATCTACTCGTCGACCGCCGACCGGGTCGCGTCGCTCCGAGACTATGTCGTGGCCCGGTCGTCCCGCGTGTATTCGGTCGCGCTGCCTGCCGTCGTGTTCTGCGTCGGCGTGTCGATGGTTGTCGGGAATCTGTTCGCCGATCCCTGGACGGTGAAGGACTATCACCCCGCGAGCCTTGGCGATGTCGTCGGCTCCCTGCTGTTCACCCACGAATCCTGATCCTCGTTCCGGAGCGGCACGGGGCTTCCCATGAACGGCCCGTATTGGTCGCTCTGCTACGAGGTCTGGTACTACGTCATCTTCGGCCTCTTCTTCTTCGTACGCACCGCCTGGCGCGTCCCGCTGGTCCTGTGCGCCTGTCTGGTGGCAGGACCGCAGATCCTCGCCTTGTTTCCCGTTTGGATTGCGGGCGCATGGCTGGCGACGCGGCGCGGCGAATGGCCCCGGCTCAAGGCCGGGATCGCGTGGTTGGTGTTCATCGGCGCACCGTTGATCGCGGTAGGGATCAATGTCGGCGGTGTCGATCACGCAATCAAGGCTTTCGTGCACAACCATGTTTCGGGGTTCTGGCGCCTCGAGGCATCGCAGCGCTTGATCACGGACTACATCCTCGGTCTCGCCGTGCTCGTCCACCTGATCGCATTCGTGAACCTCGGACCTGCGATCGGTGACTGGTTCGTGGCGCGGCGCAGGACGCTTGCCGCCCTGGCGGGCTTCTCGTTCACCATGTACCTGTTCCATCGGCCGCTGGTGATTCTCGCGGGAATCCTCATGCCGCCGGATTGGAAGGGGATGCCCGCTTCGGTAGCGGTTGCAATCCTGATGGTGTTGTTGTGTTGGTTGATCAGCTTCGCTACGGAAAGGCAACTGCCGGCGTGGCGTCGCCTCATGGGTCACCTCCTGAGACGCCGGGTCACAGCATGATCATCGCGCCCGGATGCGCGCCCCCACCTGCCGCACCAGAAAAGTCTCGGCTCCGTCAGGGCGATTGGATATCCACCACAGGCCCATGACCATGCCGGCATACACGACGGCTCCTGTCACGGTCTGCAGCAGGAGCATGGTAGTTTGCTGCTCCAGCCCCGGGCCGAACGCGATCGTCGTCTCGATCCACTCGAGAACGCCCACCATGCAGAGTGCTCCCAGTGCGGGGCGCCAGCAGGCCTTGATCATATCCCCGACCTTCACGCCCAGGACCGTGGAAAGGAAATAGTGGTTGAGTGGCAAGAGGAGGACCGATGACAACAACAGGCCCCACGCAGCTCCCATGATTGCCCAGTTGGCCACACCGATGGCCAGCAACGGCACGGTGAGGCAGACGCGCCCGGTCAGCAGAACCGTCACATCGCGTGGCTTTCCTGCCGCCACCAGCACATAGTTGCTGCAGGCAACGATGGCGGCCAGCAGCCCGTGCATGGCCAATACCGGAATCAGCGGGCCGAGGGACAACCATTTCGCTCCGAGCAGCACGCGCACCATGGGCATCGCGACGCAACTGAGGCCGACGGCGGCGGGTGTCGCCACCAACGTGATCATGGAAAGCACGTTGAGATACCCCCGCCTAAGCGTCCCCCCTTCCCCGGACATCTTGGAGTAGCCCGGGAACACGGCGCGGTTGACCGGCATCACCAGTTCGGACGAAGGCATGTTCGCGATTTCGCTCGCGAGGTTGTAGTACCCGAGGCTGGAGGTGTCGATCGACTTGGCGACGATGAAGTCCGCCGCCTTGGTATGGAGAAAACCGAGGGTATTGTTGAGGAACAACCACCGGGAGAACCCGAACAACTCCCGCCACTTCTCGAGGCTCCATCGTGGCCGATAGGGGTGCATGCGATAGCTGATCAACACGCCCGCTATCATTCCCGTCACGGTACCGGCGACCAATGCCCAATAGTTGCGCCACAGCAATGCGAGCACGACAGTCACGCAGAAGAGCACCAGTCGCTTCGCGAAGAGCAGCTTGAACTCCTTCGCCATGTCGAGTTCCTTGCGGAATGCGACGACGCCGACGTTGGCCAAGCCCCCGCACAACACCCCCACGGACAACCATTGCATCACCGCCGTCAACCGCGGCTCGTTGAAGAAATGGGCGGCCGGATAGGCTAGCGCCAGGAGGCACGCAGCGAAGAAGGCCTGAAACATCAGCTGCATCGTCCACACGGTGTCGTAATGCGGACGATCGGCCTTCTGGTTCTGGATCAGCGCAATGTCGAAGCTGAAAGCACCCAGGAGTTCCAGACCGGCCAGGATCGCGATTGCCAGGGAAACCAGGCCGAAATCCGCCGGCGCCAGCAGCCGCGCGAGTACCAGCGTGCTGATGATCCCCATGCCACGATCGGCGAGCCTGGCCCCGATCATCCAGGTGGCGCCCTTGACCATCTTGTTCGTGAGGTCCTGAATGTTCAGCTTTCTCTACGGCCAGTCGCCTGGCCCGCACCGACCTCAACTTCCCGCATCTGCGCGCGCCAGTTCTTCCGCAGTGGAGTAGATCGTGATCCCGCGCTTCGCCAGCGCGCGCATGTGTACCATGAAGTCCTGCCCACGCACGAACCAGGCGTCGGCTTCCGCCACGCGACCGTTCACCTTGATGCCCGCGGCCGAGAAGTCGCGCGCGAACCACTGGCGAAGATCGTCGCGCCCCTTCTGGTCGATGCGGCGCTGTACGATTTCCGGTGCGAATGGCCGAACGGGCACCATGCATCGGCGGCCGTCATGGTCGATGCACGGCAGCGAGTACGTCCGCTCGAGCCAGACCGGAACGGGGAAGTCCTGCCCCATCTCGTCTTCGACCCGGTGGTAGATCGTCACCGGCCCCATCGAGATCCCGAGCCCCAGCACCTTTCCCTGCGGGAGGGTGGCAAACCTCTGCCAGGGCGAACCTTCGCCGAACACCGAAGGGGCGAGGTGGTGTGCTTCCACAAGGAATTGCGCGGCGGGACCGACCGCCGCGCAGGAATGCGTCGGATGCACGCTGCGCTTCAAGCCCGGCCGTTCGAGAAATGCGGCGGGGAGCGCCCCCATGTGGGTGCCGTGCTGCCGGGGATCGAACACGTAGTCCGGCAACTCGCATGTCGCAAGCAAGGTCCCGCCCGGGATCCAGTAAGTGGGCAACAACAGCGTACCGTCCGGCCCGATGGCGTCGAGCAGCGCATCGATGACCGCGGCGGGTCCGCCTTCGACGAAACCCAGGCTCTTGAGCGAGCTGTGCATGAACAGCACGTCCCCCGGAACGATGCCCAGCCGTTTCAGGTCCACTGCAATCTGCGCACGTGTCGCATGGGGCGCGGTGCGCTCCATCTCGGCGGCGCGACGCCGCCGCTGCAGTGCGGACAGCGCGTTCTCGAGACCGTGCTTAAGGGTGCGAAGCGTCGAGATGACCATCGAGATCCCCCTCAGCGAGTTGCGCGTCGATGCAGAACTTCGCCGCCCAGTTCAGATACTGCCAGCGCCCGTAGTCGCCGTTGACCGGAAACGAGCCCTTGACGCCGCCCACTTGATCCTGCGGCCCGTCGAGTCGCACCGTCCGGCGCACGTATGCGTTCAGCATCCGTCCGGTACGAGCATAGTCAGCCCGGCCGGCGGCCTGCGATAACAAGAGGAGACTGTGGGCAATCTGCACCGACCCGGTCAGACACACGTAGCTTGCGGCGGGGCGGAAATCCGAGTCGAGCTGACCGGGAAGCCTGCCGTCCTGCTCCACGACACCCAGCAGGCCGTCAGCGGTCCGGCAAGCGGCCTGCAGCAGGTCGGAACGACCGCTCAGGCGCCACGCCTCGACGACACCGCGCAGCACGTATCCAATGGTGTGGGTGAGCGGTGCCGCGGGATCCGACAGGCAGTTGGACTCGAACCAGCCGTTCGGACGCTGTTTCGTCAAGGCCCAGTCCACCTGACGCAGCCCGGCCTCGCCGAAGCCCTGGCCGGGCGCGACCCGCTCCGCTTCGAACAATCCCCAGGCGACGTGAGTTTCATAGGACTTCTCGCCCGGCATCGCGAACGGCGTCGGAAAGCGCCGCCAGCATCCGTCGGCATCCTGAGTGACGCACAGCCACTGGGCGGCACGCTGCATGGCGTCGCGGTAGGGTTGCCCGTAGGCGGCCACACCGGCGGCCAAACCCAGGAGAATCTGGCCGGTGTTGAAGGTCACCGGCACACGGGGTGTGGCGTCGATCTTGCCGCCCTGGAACCCCCCTTCCGGAAACTGGATGGCCACACACCAGTCGAGCATGCGTCGCGCACGACGATGCAGTTCGTCATCGACCAGGCGGTTCGCGAGCTCGATGAATGTCGGAATGATGTACCCGGTCGTCTCGGGATAGGAAGTGGCCCATCCGCTCACCAGGCTGAAATCGCGCGCCACACCGCCATCGTTGGATGCGGAGCAATCCTGAGCCCGGCAGAGCCAGGCCAGGTTGGCGTGGATGACCGGCCAGCAGCCCGGATCATTCGGCGCTAGGCCGGCGAGGTCGCGAGCCAGTTCCTGACGCGCCGCTTGCGGCAGGGATTCGCGACGGAACCGGCCGGCCAGAGATTTCAGTGCAGTGAACATTGGAGATGTTGGAGTACGCGGAATTTCAGATCACTCGTGAGACGATGCCTCGCATCGATTGGCGACGCAGCAACGGACGACGGGGCGCTGCAGAACCGGTCCAACGGTGCAACCCTGCACTGGAAGGCCTCGGGAATGTTGTCGGTATCGACGATCCGGCGTTCGCCATCCTGGGATGCCTCGCGGAGCGAGTCCTGCCCGGATGTCCCGTCGGTCAGAGGGCAATGCGTTTCACGCGGGCTTCGACCCGCCGGCGTCGCGCCCCGCGTCGGAACGTCGGCGATTGACGTTGCGCATCTCGCGCAGCGCCAACGCGTGGGTGAGCGTATAGACACCCGCCCATTCCATGGAGAGGTTGTCGGCCTCGCCGTAGATGTCCTGGATGTTCTCGGGCAGGCCCGCGATCCCCAGCTTGGGGAGTCGCTTTCCCAGCAGTTTGAACTCGTACCGCCGCCGTCCGTAACGGATGAGGCGTCGCCAGTACTTCTTCCATTCTGCGACGCTGGTCATCGGTACCCGGTCGAACTCGAACCACGCGTCGGGGCAAGGATGGATGCGAGTGTCGTCCCACTTGCTCTTGCCCGGCTGCAGATCCCATTTGATGAGCGCACCCAGCAGCCCGTCGTCGCCCTCGAGCTTGAGCGGCAGTCGGACCCGCTCGGCCCGCAGGCGTTCGACGAACGGTCCGCGGAGCGCGTACAGGTTCGCGACCAGCGCCCGCTCGTTCACGAGATCGCGCGCATCCTTCTCCTTGTTGCGACCCGAACCGGGCGGTGCGGACGCCGCGTGCGCGTGGGCATCTTTTCGCAGGGCCTTGGCGAGGTTCGCGAGCGCACCGGGACCGCTGCGCGCGTCACCGTCCATGAAGAAATAGATCTCGCGGCCGGGACATTGCTGCGGAACGGTTTCGTGGATGAACACGTTCCACGCGTTGCACTTGTCGCCTAATGCGATCGAGACGAGATGCACGTCCGGACGCCGCGACGCGTAAGCCCGGACCACGTCTTCGGTCCCGTCGGTACACCCATTGGCCATGACGTACACGTCGAAGCCCATGCCCGGATTGGCGGCAAAGATGCTGTCCAGGCATGCGCCGATGACTACCTCCTCGTTGTGCGCCAGCACCATCACCGGAAAGCGCTCGTTGTCTGCCATCAGTGCAGGACCTCTCGGCAAGCTATGATTTCCCTCAGTGCGATCACGTTCCAATTCCGCTCCATCTCCATAAATTGGTTCGAACGTTCCCCTGCTAGCAAGACAGCATGAGTAGCCAGCTAACAGCAGTATGGCTGCGGAAGACATTCATCTCCGGGGACTTGCCTTTCTGCACGAAGGGATTGAGGAAGGAACACTTGCCCTGCACCGTCGCCTGGGATGCACTACCGGAGAACATTGAAATCGCGTGCGGCCAATTCGAATGACAGGATGCGTTTGGAATAGGCTGCCCGTCGCGGTTCGGTCGCGAAACGGTCCCAAACGGTTACTGTGTCGGGCATGCAGTCGATGAGCGGCTGCGGCCGCTCGGCGTGTGACGGCTCCGGGAAACCGACAAGCGATTTCTCGGGCGGACACAAGTTCGCCGACACAGCGAACGGCGGAGGGCTCTTCACAAGAGCAGACACTAGTGTTGCGCACTCGGACGTGCCGGCAGCAGGCCGGAGAATCGTGGTCAATCACCATAGCTGAGGCACGAACGTACATAGAAACATCCTAGCACTCGACTATCAATCGACCCACTTGCCGACAGCCTTCAACTTGTTCTTGAGGCCCTGCAACGGAAAGCCCCGCAACTCCGCCAACTCGGCTTGCTGCATCGCCTCCTCGTACTGCTTAAGATTGAAATGCGCGAGGCCCAGATTGTAGTGTGTGTTACCGTCGTCCGCTCCGAGTTCCAGCGCATATCGGAACGCGTCCACCGCCTCTTGATACTTGCCCTTTCTGCTTAGGTAGTAGCCATGAGCCGTTCGAATTTTCGGGTCGTCCGGTGCCAGGCGGATCGCCCGGTCGAACCAACAATGCACCGTGTATCGCGAGCCCTTCGGTGGATCCTTCTTGTCTCGGAAAGCCAGATTAGCCATCGAAACGATCGCCCTGGGGTGGTTCGGAATCGCTCTAAGGGTGTAGTCGAGGTCGCCACCAAGGTAACCGGACTGGCCGGCAACGAGGCGCTCGACATTTGGTGTGAAGTGTGCGCTCTCTACCAAGTGCAAGGGGGTCGGAGAGATTGTTCGGTAGTCATAGGGTCCGTAGGCATTCTTCAAGTCACCACAATCTTCCCCATCCGCCAGTACCATTTTCGGTATGCAAAGAGTCCCCAGGACTAAGCACACCAGCACCATGAGTGACACCCAGCGTCTGTTGCCTCGCTCAAACTCGACAACGTCCGAACGCCCCCAAGGGCTGCGTAGCGCGCATCGACAGGCGCTTTGGCGGCAAGTACTCGCGCCACTCAATCGCCTCAGTAGGGATCGAGAAGTGCAATGTTGCACGTTTTTCGCCATTCGGGGATCAATCTGGTCGGACTAGTAGTGACTCTCGCGGAACAGCACCACCACAAGCGGTACCGGGAAGAATTTGACGCCCTGAGAAGCCATGCAAGAATAATACCTTGGCCCCGGCACATGGAGGGCCCGTTTTTGATAGCGCGTCATTTCAAGTTATCCGACCGCATCTGATTGGCTCGCTCTGCTACTAGCTTTACCTTTGCGGCGAGCGAGCATATTCCCAGCAATAACGGTCACGTCGAACACTTCAACCGGAGCTCCCGCAAAAAGGTGCACAATCCCGCACCGGCTCGTGTCCCCTCCAACGTCTTGTAGATCGCCGACGCTTGTGCTCAAACGCCACATCTAGAACCCTCCGCACGATGCGCCGGCAAGCCTACCCCGCGATAACGTCTCGGGTGCAAGCCTGTCTTTCTCCGATGTGCGTGTTTAAGGGGGCGGTTGCGCTACGATGAATATCCAATCAACGGCTTCTCAGGTTCATGATTGCGATACATCGAGCGTCTGGATCGTCATACTGAATTGGAATGGCTGGCGCGAAACCATCGAGTGCTTGGAAAGCGTCTTCCGGCTCAAATCGGTTAGTTTTGGGGTCATTGTGTGTGACAACGCCTCGTCGGACGGCTCTTTGGAAAGGATCGTCTCCTGGGCAAACGGCACACTCGTCGCCGATACGCCCCCGTTCATTCCTTGTGAGTGTACTTATCCCGTAGAGAAGCCCATACCGTTCGCCTGCCTGACCCGCCGACAGGTCGGAAGCGGGGCACTGCCAAGACAGCGGCTTGTACTGGTGGACAACGAAGCGAACTTGGGCTTCGCGGGCGGGTGCAACGTCGGCATTCGTCTCGCTTTAGCTCAGCCTACAGCGAAGTTTGTTTGGCTCCTTAACAACGATACGGTTGTCGATCCGCATGCACTGCACGAATTGGTGGAGCATGTTTCAAGGCACCCGAGAATGGGACTATGCGGGAGTCAAGTCCGGTCCTATAGCAGTCCTCATCTCATTCAAACACAGGGTGGAGTATTGAACCGGTGGACATGTACGACGCATTCCCTCGCGTGCGGAGTCAGGGTCGAAGAGGCACCCAAGGTGCCGTCACGGATCGATTACGTGCCAGGAGCATCGATGTTTGTGACGAGAGAGTTCATAGAAGAGGTGGGCTTGATGGAGGAGTCGTATTTTCTTTACTTCGAGGAGATCGATTGGGCGGAAAGGGGCAACGGCAGGTTCGATCTCGGGATCAATCCAGTAAGCGTCGTATATCATCATGGCGGCGCGAGCATCGGCACCCCCTCGGAGCGTGGGCAGCGCGGCATGCGATCCGAGTACTACCTTTTGAGAAATAGGCTCGTCTTCGCTCGTCGATTCTACAAAGCGCGAATGTTGACAGTGTACGGAGCGTTCATTCTTTCAATTTCATCACGCGTCTTCAGACGACAATGGCTCCGCGCCTATATTGCGGTTTGTGCAATGTTGGGATGCAAACCGCGCGGCCTCGTATAGGGGGTGGAAATCAGCATGGAGGTTGCCGATCTACCGTTCGTTCCAATAGCTTAGGAACCCTCCGCGAGACACCCTCGGAACACAATCTGGTAGCCGTGGGTCCTCAGGGCGGAAAACACCTTGAGTCAAGAACTCGCCCCGTGATAGTTATTCTCGATCTACAGGCCAACCAAGTCGTGGGTGCCTTCAGGCAGTGCGCCGGGGTGTCGGGAAACGACCTCGATGCGCAACACCATCTCGTCACGGCCTCGGCCCTGAGGGCGTCGAAGAACCTCCACGGGTACGGTAGCTCGAACCTCAACTTTGCCAAGCGCTGAGGTCGACCATGACCGCGTCGGTGACTGAGCAACCGAATAACTCGCTATTGACCTCGGCAAAGTTCCATTACCGGAGCGGAGTCAAGTAAGCAACCTTCCTGTCCGAGTTCCAGCAGAGTGCCTCAGATCTTTAGGGAATCTCTGAACAAGCCGGTCGAACTGTAATCTGATTCACATCAGGTGAACCGGAGGAATGTCGAATATGGCGCAGCTCAGCTTTGGCGATGCGGAGTACGCGGGCAAGAAGAAGCGGACCAAGCGCGAGATCTTCCTCGCCGAGATGGAAGCGGTGGTACCGTGGTCTGTGCTGCTCGCAGTGATTGAACCCTACTACCCGGTGGCCGGCAATGGACGCCGACCGTACCCGCTGGCGGTCATGCTGCGGGTGCACCTGATGCAGAACTGGTTCGGGCTGAGCGATCCGGGGATAGAAGAAGCGCTCTATGAAGTGGCCTCCATGCGCCAGTTCGCTGGGTTGAGCCTGCTCGAGGCCATTCCGGACGAGACCACGATACTGAACTTCCGCCACTTGCTGGAGAAACACGAGCTGGCGGTGGAGATCCTGGCCCGGGTCAACGCCCACCTGAGCAGGAAGGGGCTGCTCTTGAAGCGCGGCACCATGGTCGACGCCACCATCATCGACGCCCCCAGTTCGACCAAGAACGCCGAGGGCAAGCGCGACCCGGAGATGCACCAGACGAGCAAGGGCAACCAGTGGTTCTTCGGGATGAAGGCCCACATCGAGGCGGATGTCGATTCCGGTGTGGTGCACAGCGTGACGACCACCCCGGGGCATCACTCGGACGTGGGCGAAGTAGAACTGCTGCTGCACGGCAAGGAGACGGTCGTACACGCCGACTCGGGCTACGCGGGAGCGGCGGCCCACGCCCCGCGCGCCAAGGTGGACTGGCAGCTCGCAAAGCGGCGCTCGACGGTGAAGAAGATCGCCGACCCGAGCCAGCGCGAGCGCGCCCTGGCGCTGGAGCGGCGCAAGGCGCAGATCCGGGCCCGGGTCGAGCATCCGTTCCGGGTGGTGAAGCGCCAGTTCGGCTACACCAAGACGCGCTTCAAGGGGCTGGCGAAGAACACCGCGCAGATCGTGACGTTGTTCGCGCTGGCGAATCTGTACTTGGTTCGAAAGCGATTGATGGCGCTGACGGGAGTGGTGCGTCCGCAGTTGGGGTAGGACGGTGCATGAGGGCTGCAAAGCCCCGCAAACCGCCTTTGCAGAGGTCGAAAACTTGGATCCTCGCGTCGAATCGCTGGAAGCAGCTCGTCTCATAGCTGGTTATTCAGAGATTCCAAAGATATCTAGTCATTTACGAGGACAGTAATCCAACAGCGTCCGGAGGACCCATCGTCGATACGCTTTGAGCGTCATCAATGTTGCCCAGACCTCATCTTTCGTCACTGCCGTTTTGCTGCGTCCTCGGTATCGGGGGCAAAGCGTTGCAGAGCTGCCCTCGTCAGTTTCACAAGGCGCGCTATGCAAGTGCCGCGGAACACGTTCGCATGATAGAGCGTCCGCCTGTGCTCGGTCCATCGCGTATGCCAGTCCATCATGGGGCCGTAGAACTCCACGCGCCGGATCTTCCGTTCGGCGAAGATCTGCCGGAAGATCTCCTCGCGCATGAGGGTCGCGGGCGAGAACTTGCCGAAACGCTCGTCGTAGGAGGTCTTCAGTACCACCATGACGTCGCCGTGTTGCACGCAAAGGTCCATGGTGACCACGGTGTCGTCGAACCAGTATCGATAGGCGCGAGCGCGCTGCAAGTCCGCCATCCGTTCCATCATGTCGACGTAGAAGCGACCCTGCGCCGTGGCGGTGGACACCGCGGTTCCCAGCGAACTCTTCCACCCAGCAGTCTCGAGCTTCGCGTAGTCCTCCACGGCGGATCGCATCGCCGCGGGGTCGGTGATCTCCTCTAGCCTCGCGGTCATCCCTTCCGAAGTCACCTTGCGACCGAGCTTCTTCACGTTGTCCCGCAGGTTCTTGCCGCGATTTGCCCAGTAGCTCTCGAATTCACCGCTCACCTCAACCCACGCAGTCGTGATGTAGTCGAGGGTCGTCACGGTCGGGCCGTCATCGGGGCGGGGCACCATGTTCGGGTCTAGCTGCGTGAGACCGATGGTCAACGGCCACCCGGGGAGGCTGCGAAACAGCTGCGCCGGCGAAGCGTCGGCCAGGCTCGCCCCGGTCCGTTGCAGGAACGAGCCGAGCGGGAGCTGCGACGGCTGGAACAGCTGCCACGCGGCGACCCCGGTCCGTTGCAGGATCGCAGCGCAAGTCACCTTGCCGCCGTCTTCGCGAATGGCGATCTGCTCGTTGCCGGTACCGAAGTGCGTCAGTGCCGTCTGGACGACGGGGCTCGCGAGGAACGGAATGCCGCCTGCGGTTTCGTTCAGCGCATCCCACTCCTGCACCAGGGACGCGAAAGCGGTCGCGGGATGGAGTCGCCAGGTCAAATCACGCCTTTCGCGGAAAGCTCACGGGTGGTGGTCGGACCGACCGGCTCGACCGATCGGCCGAAGACCTGTACGAGCGCCCGTTCGATGTAGTCCATGTCGTGGGTGGAAAGGTCCTGGTGGCAAGGGAGCTGAAGCACATGGTGGGCCCAGACGTTTCCGTAGTCCGAGGTATCATCGGGCGTACCGGGCCAACGCCAGTCCCAGCGGAAGACGGCGATGCCGAGATCGCGCAGCGCTGCGAATCCGCGGTCCGGGTCATCCGCCAATAGCGGAAACACATAGGGGGCCGCTTCATCCGGAATCGACGGGCTCAGCGGGCGCGCCCCGGACAACCGTCCGGAACAGGCCAGCAGTCTCGCGAAGTGGGCTCGACGGCTTTCGAAAGTCCAGTCCATGCGAATGTGCCGCACCACCCCCCGCGCCGCGCGCGACATGGCGATTCCCGCCTGCTCCACGTCGAGGTCTGCGAGCGCGGCCTGCGCCACCAGCAGGTCCTTGGGACCCTCGTCGACACCGCGCCGGGATCGGCCCCGCAGCATCGCCTTGATCCGCCAAAGGACGTTCAGCGCTCCATTCACCCCGGGCAGCCTCTCGAAGCTGGTGGCCCGCTCGAGCACGTCGACCAGGACCTTGAGTTCCCGCCGCACGGGCGTCGAGCGCAGTTGCACGCCCTCCAGCGAGTGCCTGGACGATGCGATGCAGCCACCTTCCGGCACCGGAAAGAACTTGGTCATGCTGCCGATCGCATAATCGCCGAGCGAACCCACCGTGTTGCCGGCATGCTGCCCCCAGAGCGCGTGGGCGCAATCCTCGATGAACGCGATGCCCCGCTCGTCGCATAGCTGGCGGATCGGCTGCATGGCTCGAGGCAATCCGAAGAAATGCGCCGCCAGGATGGCACGCACCGGTCGGCGCGTCGCGGACCGCAGGTAGTCCATGTCGGCACTGCCGTCGGCCACGATCGGGTAGAACTCCACCTCGCCTCCAAGCAGGACCACCGGCGCGATCATCGACATGCAGTGATAGCTGGGCATAAGCACGCGGTCCCCGGGCTTGAGTCCGATCAGCCGCAGGGCGTGCCAGATGGCCGCCCGGCCGCTGGTGGTGAAGCGCACCGCCGGCAGATCGAGCAGCGACGCGCGCGCCGGTGCGTGCGCGAGCGAGATGCCTTGCCAGCTCAGAACCGGAAGCTTCGGTACCGACTCGTTCATCGGGGTCGTCGCCTTGTCTTCATCGCGTCGGCCCCGCATGAATCGCGTCGAGCCGCTCGGCGAGGCGCTTCGACTGCGCTTCGCGCGACCACTGGGCGATGCCCTCGCGTGCCGGGATCTGCAACACTCCGGTGTCGGCATCCCGCAGCAGCGCGGCAAGCAGGTCGCGGATCGGGGCGGCACTGTCGAGCGGTGCCGCGTATTTCGAGCCTGCCGACGCAAGGACGTGCGCCGTGTCACCCCTGGGGTCGGTCAGGCCGACCACGGGGCGGCCGCACCGCAGGTATTCGTAGATCTTGGCGGGGATCTGGTCGTTGCAGTTGGATGCCTGCAGTACCAGCAGTGCTTCGGCCCGCATCATCTCGCCCAGCGCTTCACGGTAAGGCAATGCGGGCAGACACTCGACGAGGTCCTCGACTCCGTTGCGCCGCGCCAGC
This sequence comes from Burkholderiales bacterium, assembly GCA_019747905.1. Lineage (GTDB taxonomy): Bacteria > Pseudomonadota > Gammaproteobacteria > Burkholderiales. Next base: position 27,839 of record JAIEQG010000087.1, on the reverse strand, counting down.
TCCCGCAGCAGTTCGTCGTGCGACGAGGCGCGGAACCGCAATCGCAAACGACGGGCGAGTGCGGGCGTATCGCGATTCAGGGAACCGAGGGCTTCGAACAGCTGGGTGGGATCGCGCTCCGATGGATAGACCACGCCGCTGTGCAGCAGCGTCACCAGGCCGGGATTCAGCGGCGCCCCATCGGTGGGCAGTCCGGTGAAACTGTGCTCGTCATAACCGTTTTCGATCACGCCGATCTTGTGGGCGCTGGCCGGATACCGCCGCGAGTACTCGCGGGCCGCGCCCGGCGTGGTGAACACGGTGCATGCCGCCTGCGCGACGGCCGTGGACTCGATCCGGTGGAAGCGGCGCCAAGTGGCCGGATCGGCGGGGTAGCCTTCCTGCGCCATCGGGTCGCGGAAGTCGGCGATCCAGGGCAGACCGGTCAGGCGGTGCACCCACGCCGCGACCAGATGGGCGCTGGCGATGGGGTAGGTGCTCCAGAGCGCCTGCGGGCGCTCCTTGCGGACGATGCTGAGCGCCGTGGGTACGGCGCCGGCCACCCACGACACCCAGCGGTCCGGGCGGGCGAGGAAGGCGGGATATCGGCCCGCGATGGCCAGATGCTGGCGCGTATCGAGCCCGAAAGCTCGATGCACCGGAACGCCCGGCGGGATCTCCGACAACAGGTCGTCGCTGCGTTGCTCGTAGGCCATCGGGTTCGCACTGAGCACGATCGGCGACCAGCCATTCGCGGGCAGATGCTGGACGAACCGCAGCGTCCGCTGGACCGCGCTGCTGCCCGCGAACGGCGGAAACTGGAACACCACCATCAGTACTTTCTTCATGTCGGCACGGCACGCGCGAGCTGCGCCATCCATTCGACGACCGATGTCTCCACGTCATGCCTCCACCGAGCGGTCGAGAACGTGTGATCGGCTTCCTTGAGTTCCTGCCGCCGCACCCCGTCCATCGCGACACAGCCGGCCCAGCGCGCATCCTGCCGCGTGAGATCGACAAACTCCTGGGCCGTCAGGTCATTGCCGCTCAACAAGAGAAGGGTCGGCCGGGCCGTTTCCTTCCATCCCGCGAGCATGCGGTCCTGGTAGGTCAGGCGGCCGGCGGCCGAGGCAGGCTTGTGCAGGGCCTTCGCGGCAGAGCCGACGACGCCGCGCACGGCGCCGAGCACATCGACCTGTCCCGTGGCGAGCTTGCGCCAGAAGGCCGCCGAGCGCAGCCGCCCGCCGTAGTAGTGCTTGACGGTGGCGGCTCCCAGCGTCTGCTCGCTGCGCACCCAGGGGTTGGCGAGCACCAGTCCGCGGACCCTCGCATCGGTCGGGGCATACATCAACGCCGCCGATGCGCCGTCGCACAGACCCCAGAGCACGACAGCCTTGACCTGCGGGCAGGACCGCTGGAACGCATCGATGGCACACCGGATGTCGGCATCGACGTCCTCGAACGTACGCGCCGCACCCTCGGAATCGCCCATACCGCGATAGTCGAAACGGAACGTGGGTACGCCCTGACCGGCCAGATGGCGCGCCAGCAGGGCGAACTGCCGGTGACTGCCGACGCGATACTGCGGGCCCCCGACGATGATCACCACGCCGATGCTGCTGGCATCGGCCGCCGGCTCGGACACGATCCCGATCAGGCGTGCGCCATCGCACTCGAACACGAGGGCACGATCAGCGGTCAGCATGGCGCTACGCTTCCCAACCACGCGAGCGAACGCTCGGCCAGTCGCGGCGCATCCTCGATCTCCACCGTCGCCCAGAACGGTTCGCCGATGGCGTGATCGTAGATCACGTCAATACCGCGTCCCTTGAGGGCATCGATGGTACGCGCGCTGGCCGGCGGGGGGTCGGTTCGGGGTTCCGGACCCGTTTCGAGCCAGAGGATCCTGCCGGTCCGGGGCGGCATGGCGTCCAGGCTGCATCGGCTCATCGGCAGGACCAGGGCCGGATTCAGTTCGTAGCCGCCGATCTCGAGCGCATGCCCCTCTTCGAGTTGCGCCCGCAGTTGCCGGGTGGACGCTGCCGTCGGCGCCCCGGCAAACGATTCCTGGGCCACTCGCATCCGCAGCAGGTGTGTGAGCTGCTGATCGCCGGACTGCATCGGCTGCCACAGCAGCAATGGCGCCGACGTCGACGCGATCTCCTGGGCCGCGAACACGCCAGCCCGCACGGCAAGGTAGGCGACGGCCGATCCGCTGGTGCGAGCCAGGTCCTGCGCTGCTGCCGTGTAGTCGCCGAGCCAGGTGTCCCAGGTCGCTGCGCCGAACTCGCCCTGGCTGTCTCCGGTGCCGAAAGCGTCGACCAATCTTACAAACCAGCCGTTTTCGGCGAACGATCGCGCCGCGGAGGCTAGCGCCCGGCGTGCCTTGTTCATTTCCTCGCCGAAGGGCGGAAGGATCAGCAGCGCCCCGACCGCGACCGCGGGCGGTCGCCAGTCGACACAGAACCGTTCCCCGGTTCCGAAGTCCCTGAACGCGGCATCCAGGGCGTACGGCCTGGCGGACATCTAGGCCCCGATCTTGCTGTCGACCAGTGCGGCTAGGGCGCCAAGCGTGGAAAATGCCGATGCATCGATCTCGTCGTCCTCGAACGCGATGCCGAAGTGCTCCTCCAGCGCCGTCAAGACATTCACGACCGCCATGGAATCGAGTTCGGGAATGGCACCCAGCAGTTTCGAATCCTCGGTGAGCCGACCGGCCCGATCCCCAAGTGAAAGTGTTTGCTTCAGAATGCCGCGAACGGCTTCAGCGGATTTTTCGACTGTGCGAGTCATGTGTAGAGCAAGAAGGGGGTTGCCGGATCTCTAGTTGAAGCTGCTCGGCGCGGCGCGTCGACCGTTTCGGTCTGTCCGGGGCGCGATCTGCCCGAGAAAGCAAGTTTAACGCCGGATCTCCCGTTTCATCGGTTTACCCATGAGCACCATTACCCGCACTATCGTTTCCGACCTGCTGCGACCGGAAGGTCGCGAGTCCCGTCCCGCCATCCGCTCCGACGGCGTTGACGTCACCTACGCCGCGCTGCGCGACGAATGCGCCGCCTTCGCCCACGGGCTCCTGGGCCTCCATCTCGCCCGCGGCGAACGCGTGGCCGTGTATCTCGAGAAGCGACGCGAGAACATCGTCGCGATGTTCGGTGCCGCCACCGCCGGCCTGGTGTTCGTGCCGGTGAATCCGCTGCTCAAGGCCGATCAGGTGGGCCACATCCTGCGCGACTGCAACGTGCGCGTGCTCGTGACCTCCGCGGATCGTCTTGAACTACTGGCCGCCACTCTCGCGAACTGCGAGGATCTGCGGTTCGTCGTGACATTCGACGCGGCGACCGGCAGTACTCCGGGATCGGCGCAGGTGTTGACCTGGGAGGCGGTCCTGCGCGGTTCGGACGCGAAGCGTCCGGTGCACCGCGTGATCGACACCGATCTCGCGGCGATCTTCTACACCTCGGGCAGCACCGGACGCCCCAAGGGCGTGATGCTGTCCCAACGCAACATCGTGTGGGGCGGCATCAGCGTGTCGAGCTATCTCGGCAACCACGCCGAGGATCGTCTGCTCGCGGCACTGCCGCTGTCATTCGACGCCGGCTTCAGCCAGCTCACGACCAGCTTCCACACCGGCGCGTGCGCGGTGCTCCACAACTTCTTCCTGCCGAAGGACGCCATCAAGGCGCTTGCGGCCGAGCGGATCACCGGTCTCACCGCCGTGCCGCCGCTGTGGTTCCAGTTGATCCAGCATCCGTGGCCCGACGGCATCGCTGCTCATCTGCGCTATATCGCCAACACCGGCGGGCGCATGCCGCGAACGACGCTCGACACGTTGCGCTCCCGCCTGCCGAAGACCCAGGCCTATCTGATGTACGGGCTCACCGAAGCGTTCCGCTCGACCTATCTGCCTCCGGAAGAGGTGGACCGCCGGCCCGACTCCATCGGCAAGGCGATCCCCAATGCCGAGATCCTCGTGCTGCGCGAGGACGGCACGCCGTGTGCACCGCGCGAGCCGGGCGAACTCGTGCATCGCGGGGCGCTGGTCGGCATGGGTTACTGGAACGATCCGGAGAAGACCGCCGAGCGCTACAAGCCGCTGCCCGGGCGCGAAGGCGGTTACGTACTGCCCGAATACGCCGTGTTCTCCGGCGACACGGTCTACGCGGACGAAGAGGGTTTCCTCTATTTCGTCGGCCGGCGCGACGAGATGATCAAGACCTCCGGCTACCGGGTGAGCCCCACCGAGATCGAGGAGGTGGTGTATCGCACCGGCCTGGTCGCGGAAGTCGCGGCGCTGGGTGTGGCGCACGATCAACTGGGTCAGGCGGTGGTGCTGGTCGTGGTGCCTGCGAAGCCCGAAATCGACGTCGCGGCGCTCAAGGCTGCGTGCCAGCAGACGCTTCCCGGCTACATGGTGCCCAAGCACATCGAGCTGCGCACCGGCAATCTGCCGCGCAATCCGAACGGGAAGATCGATCGCAAGCTGCTCGCGGACGAGTTCCGGTCGATGTTCGAGAATGCGGTGCAATCTTGAGGATGGGTGAGGTGTCGAACAGCTTCGCCCCCATCCCAACCTTCCCCCGCGTTCGCGGGGGAAGGGGTGTACGGCTCCTTCCCCCGGCTTTGCCGGGGGAAGGTTGGGATGGGGGCAACAGCAACCTACCCACCACCACCCCATCTCACCCATGAACGCCCCCAACCCCACCCTCGCTCCCGGAACGGTGACCGCCAACCCGTTCCCTATCGAGAACGGCCAGCTACTGGTCGGCGGCATGCCGCTCGAGCGGCTCGCGGCACGCGTGGGCAGCACGCCATTCTTCGCTTACGACCGCGCGATCATTTCGGCGCACGTGCGGGCGTTGCGCGCAGCGTTGCCGCGCGAGATCGACCTGCATTACGCCATGAAGGCGAACCCCATGCCGGCGGTGGTGCAGATGATGGTGGGCCTGGTCGACGGGCTCGACCTGGCGTCGGCGGGCGAGATGAAGGTCGCCCTCGATGCCGGTGCGAATCCGGCGGAGATGAGCTTCGCCGGACCGGGCAAACGACCGATCGAACTGTGGCAAGCAGTCGCTGCGGGCGTGACCATCAATCTCGAGTCACCGCACGAACTGGATGCACTCCTGGCTGCCGGCAAGGCGCTGGGCGTGAAGCCGCGCGTCGCCGTGCGGGTGAATCCGGATTTCGAACTGAAGGCGTCCGGCATGAAGATGGCCGGTGGACCGAAGCAGTTCGGCATCGACGCCGAGCAGGTGCCCGAGGTGCTGGCCGAGATCGGCCGCCACCCGATCGAATTCCGTGGCTTCCACGTCTATAGCGGATCGCAGAATCTGAAAGCGGAAGCGCTGTGCGACGCGCAGCGCAAGACACTCGAACTCGCGGTGCGTCTCGCTGCGGACGCGCCGGCGCCGGTGCGCATGCTGAATCTCGGCGGTGGTTTCGGCGTGCCGTACTTCCCTGGCGATCAGTCGCTCGATCTGCTGCCGGTGATGGAGAATCTGCGTGCCGTCGCCGCGGATGCTCGCGTCCGCCTTCCCGAAGCGAAACTGATGATCGAGCTCGGCCGCTACCTCGTGGCCCATGGTGGGGTGTACGTGACACGCATCGTCGATCGCAAGGTCTCGCGGGGCCACACGTTCCTCGTGACCGATGGTGGTCTCAACCATCATCTCGCCGCCTCGGGCAACTTCGGTCAGGTGATCCGCAAGAACTATCCGGCCCTCATCGGCAATCGCGCAGACGCACCCGCTGACGAGGAAGCTTCGATCGTCGGGCCCCTGTGCACGCCGCTCGATCTGCTGGGCGATCATCTGAAGCTGCCGCGAGCCGAGGTGGGTGATCTTGCGTGCGTGCTGCTGTCCGGTGCCTACGGCTACACGTCGAGTCCGCTGCAGTTCCTGAGCCACCCGCATCCGCTGGAAGTTCTCGTATAAGTCCTATCGAGATGATCTCCTGGACTCCTTACAGCCTGCTGGGCCGCGGCAAGCTGAACATCTTCATCTATCACAGCATCAAGGCGGTACCCGATCCGCTGTTGCCGTCGGAGCCGGACGTGCGGCAGTTCGACGCGATCCTCGCCTTCCTGCACCGCTGGTTCGCGGTGCTGCCGCTCGCGGAGGCCGTGCGACGCCTCGGCGAGGGTACGTTGCCACCGGCCGCAGCCAGCCTGACCCTCGACGACGGCTACGCGGATAACCTGACTCGCCTGCTGCCGCTGCTGGAGAAGCATGCGGTGCCCGCCACGGTCTTCGTCGCGGACGGCTACCTCGACGGCGGCTGCATGTGGAACGACGTCATCATCGAGTCGGTCCGTAGTTGCCGCGGAGCCCGGCTCGATCTTGCTGCGCACGGTCTGCCGATCGTCGATGTCGAAGGCATCGAGGCGCGGCGACGCGCGCTCGACGTGCTGCTGCCGCTGGTGAAGTATCGCCCGCTGGCCGAACGCACCCCGCTCGCTGCCGCCATCGCACGGAGCGCCGGCGTGACACCGCCTGGCGACCTCATGCTCACCTCTGCGCAACTGAGGACACTGGCCCGCTCGCCATTGGTCACCATCGGCGCTCACACCCATCTGCACCCGATCCTCGCGGTCGAGAACGAAGCGACCGCCCGCGAAGAGATCGCGGCATCCAAACGCCGGCTCGAGGCCATCACCGAGAAGGCGGTCACGCTGTTCGCCTATCCGAACGGACGCCCGGGCAAGGACTACACGCCGCGTGACGTCGGGCTCGCGCGCGCCGCGGGGTTCGACGCTGCGGTGAGCACGGCTCAAGGCTTCGCCGATGCCGCATCCGATCGTTTCCAGTTGCCGCGCTTCACGCCGTGGGATCGAACCCTGTCGCGTTTTGCCGTGCGCATGGCCCGGCATCTCGCGAGTTCTTCGCGTCCCACGTCGGTCGCGGCATGAGACACAGTCTGATCGCCGTGGCCGCGCGGGCGGCCGAGGCCGCCACCGCGCTGCGCGAGCGGGTGCGCAAGTCGCCGGATATCGCCCGGCATTGCTCGGGCTCGGTTGCCGTGGGCGCAGGCACGCTCGACTACTCTGAAAGCGGATTCATCGACGTGCATGCCGACGATGGCGGGTACTGCGCCGTCGTTGGGCACCCCTGGCGGAAGGCGCCTGCACCCGATCGCGCATCGGCCCGGTCCATCCTCGAAGCCTACCGGCAACGCGGTCCCGCGCTGCTCGACGACTTGTCCGGCGGCTTCGCTTTCGTGGTCCACGATGCTCCGGGGGGCAATACGCTGGTGGCGGGCGATCGCATCGGCATCCACACCCTTTGCTATGCCGAGCTGGCCGATGGCGTGGTGGTCGGACGATACGCGGACGAAGTGGCGGCAGCACTGCCCGCGGGTAGCCGCCTGTCGCTGCAAGCGCTGTACGACTACCTGTACTTCCACGTGATCCCTTCGCCCGCAACGGTGTTCGAAGGCGTGCGGCGGCTGGAAGCCGCGCATTACGCCGAATACCGTGCTGGCCGCCTCGAAGTACGCCGCTACTGGAGCCCTGCTTACGACAGTGCCGGCGATTCCACTACGGCGCAGAAGGCCGAACGCTTCCGGGCGCTCCTCAGCGACGCCGTGGCGCGCGAAGCTCGCGGCGACGCGGTCGGCGCATTCCTGAGCGGTGGCACCGACAGTTCGAGTGTCGTCGGGTGGCTCGCCAAGGTGAACGGATCGGCAACGCGGGCATGGTCCATCGGTTTCGACGCGGCCGGCTACGACGAGATGGCCTACGCGCGCATCGCAGCGAAGCATTTCGGCGTCGAACATCACGAGTATTACGTGACCCCGGCGGACATCGTCGCAGGCGTGCCGAAACTCGCCGAGCACTACGATCAACCGTTCGGCAATTCCTCGGCGCTGCCGGCGTACTTCTGTGCCCTGCGCGCTCATGCCACCGGCGTGAACCGCATGCTGGCGGGTGACGGCGGCGACGAACTGTTCGGCGGCAACACGCGCTACGCGAAACAGGCCGTGTTCGAGGCCTACGGACGTGTGCCCGCCGCGTTGCGACAAGGGTTGCTCGATCCGGTCTTGTCTGCACCACTGGCGCGCGCGATTCCGGTGGTGAAGAAAGCGGCGAGCTACGTTGCCCAGGCCAACGTGCCGCTGCCGGCGCGGCAGCGCACTTACAACCTGCTCGCCCGTCTCGGCACGGCACGGATGCTGAGCCCCGCGTTCCTGCGTGCGGTCGACGAAAGTGCGCCGGCACGCGATGAAGCATCGGTGTTCGCGCGTTGCCATGATGCGTCGGTGCTGAACCGTCAGCTCGCCTTCGACCTCAAGTACACGCTGGAAGACGCCGATCTGCCGAAGGTGGTGCATACCTGCGAACTCGCGGGGTGCGACGTGCGGTTTCCGATGCTGGACGACGCGCTGGTGGATTTCGCCAACCATCTTCCGCCCTCCGACAAGCTGCGCGGGATGCGCCTGCGGCCTTTGTTCAAGGAGGCATCGCGCGGCTTCCTGCCGGATGCCATTCTCACCAAGTCAAAGCATGGATTCGGTCTGCCGTTCGGCGCGTGGGTGTTGCGCGACACTGACTTGCAGACCTTCGCCCGCACCAGTGTCGCCAGTCTGATCGGACGTGGGCTGGTACAGCAGCAATTCGTGGACGAACTGTTCGCGCGCGAACTGCCGGCGCATCCCGGGTTCTATGGCGAGGCGGTGTGGATTCTCATGCTGCTCGCGCAATGGCTGGATCGCCACGCACCGGGATTCTCCATCGATGCGTAGCGCAGCCACCCTTGCCGTGCTCTTGTTCGCCCTGGCAAGCAACATCGTGCTCGCCGGCAAGATCGCGAAGGGACCAGGCAATCCGGTCCCGCCAACGCCGCCGGCGCCAGTGGTTGCGGAAGCACCCCGAGTACTTCAGGTCGGACCGACTCGAACGTACAAGCGCATTGCGGAAGCCGCCAAGGTCGCTCGCGACGGCGATACCATCGAAGTGGATCCGGGTGACTATCTCGGCGACGTGGCAGTGTGGACACAACGGCGCATCACCGTGCGCGGGGTGGGAGCCCGCCCGACGCTGTTCGCCACCGGCCTCGCGGCGGAAGCCAAAGGCATCTGGGTCGTGCGCACTGACGACATGCTCGTCGAGAACCTTGAGTTCCGCGACGCGAAGGTGATCGATCGCAACGGCGCCGGCATCCGCCACGAACGCGGGCGCCTCACGGTGCGCGGCTGCGCGTTCCGCGACAACGAGAACGGCATTCTCGCCAGCAACGACGGCACGGCCGAACTGGTCATCGAGAACTCCGAGTTCGAGCGCAACGGTACGGGCGATGGCTACACCCACAACTTGTACGCCGGTTCGATCGCACGTCTGACCGTCAAGGGCAGCTGGTTCCACCGCGCCAAGGTGGGACACCTTCTGAAGAGCCGGGCCCGCGAGAATCACATTCTCTACAACCGGCTCACCGACGAGTTCGACGGCAACGCAAGCTACGAACTGGAGTTCCCCAACGGCGGGTTGGCCTTCGTGATCGGCAACCTGATCCAGCAGTCGAATGCGACAGAGAACCCGATCATCGTCGCCTATGGGCGCGAGGGCTACACAGCCGCGACAAACGAGTTGTACCTGTCGCACAACACCATCATGAACGACCGCACCGATGGCGGGGTGTTCGTGCACGTGGAGCGAGGCGCGGCCGTGGCGACACTTTCCAACAACATACTCGTCGGGCCCGGCACGCTTAACCTGGGTGCGGCCAAGGTGACGCGCGACGACGTGACTCTCACCGGCTGGTCGGACTTCATGCTTGCGCCAAGACTCGATCTGCGCCTGCGCTCGACCTCGCCCCTGGTGGGCCGGGCAAATGCGGTACCGACGGTCAACGGCGTTTCGCTACGACCCACGGCCGAGTACGCCCATCCCGTGGCATTGAGGCCACTGCGCCCCGATGGCCGGCTGAGTCCGGGCGCGTTGCAGTCACTGGGTCCTTGAGGTAGAGGCCTATGGAATCCGCTCTGGCCCGTGGCCGGTCGTCGCGAGCACTGCGGACCTATGCATTCTTGGCTCTGCCCGCAGCTGGCATCACGCTGGCGTGGTGGCTTGCCGATCACGCGTACGGCCCGTGGCCAATGGCCGTCGCGCTGACGCTATACGGCGCCATCGTGCTCGCGCGGCCGCCAGCCTGGCTGCTGCTGTTGCCGGCCTTGTGGCCGATCGCAGACCTCGCACGCTGGACTGGCCAGATACACGTAACTGAAACCGATGCGTTGCTGCTGGCGACAGTCGTGGCCCTGAGCCTGCGCGCCATGACAGAGCGCCTTCCTATCGGTGCCGAAGAACGCTCTCCTTACCGTGCCGGTGTCACCGCATGGGCTGGCATGCTGGCGATTGCGCTGTCCGCCGTCATCGCCATCGCACGCGGAATGAGCGAGTTCCCGGCGGTCACCATAGAAGCCTGGACCGGATATTCGGGCAGCATGAACGCGGTTCGTGTCGCCAAGGGATATCTGCTTCCGCTGCTGCTGCTGCCCTTCCTGCACTCGGCTCTGCGCCGCGACGGGGAGGGTACATTCAGGCGCCTCTGCATGGGTCTCGCCCTCGGATTGGGAACGGCATCCCTCGCGGCGCTCTGGGAGCGAGCCGCCTTTCCAGGCCTGACCAACTTCAGCGAGGACTACCGCACGACCGCGCTTTTCTGGGAAATGCATGTGGGCGGCGCGGCGCTGGACGGCTGGTTGGCACTCACGCTGCCGTTCGCAATGTATGCCACTTGGACGGCACGGCACTCGCGGTTGCGACTGGCGCTCTGCCTCCTGCTATTGGCCCTGGGGAGTCACGCGATCCTCACGACGTTCTCGCGTGGCTTGTATCTCGCCGTCGTTGTCGCCGGGGCGGCACTGGGTGTCGGCGCGATTGCCAATCGCGGCCAATCGCACCAGCCCACACCCTATGGCACGCTGGTAGCCATCGCGGCAGCCACGTTGACGGCGGTGACCGTTGGTATGCTGGCATTCCGCCATGGCGGATACCGCGGTGCGGGGGCGCTGCTACTGACCGCCGGACTGACTTACGCACTCGCCGGCAAGGCGTCCGGAATGCGTTGGGCCGAGCTCGCAACCGCGATGACCGTCGGCACGGTGCTGGCTGCAGTAGGAACCTGGGTCGGCTCGCTGGTTCCGAAAGGCCCATACGCGGTGTTCCTAATGGCATGGACCGCCGGTGCGATCCTCGCATGGCATTCGAACCGCAGACCCATGCAGGCCGGCGCGCGTATCGTAGCGCTGGCCATCTTCGTCTGGGCCGCGGCTAGCGCAGTGGCGGTGCCGATTCATTGGGGTGGAGAACAGGCTCTGCCCGGAGCGTTCACGGCGGGCGTGCTGGTGGCGCTGCCGGGCCTAGTGCAGGCACTGCGGAGTGACCCGCTCTGGCTGCCTAGTGCACGCGGTACGCTGGTGGCGGGCACAATTGGGGTCGCGAGCCTGCTCGCGGCGGCCGTTTTCGGCAGTTACTACTTCCATACTCGAGCGTCGACGGTCCGGGTGGACCTCGAAGGCCGGGTCGTGCACTGGAAGCATGTTCTGTCCATGGTCCAGAACGAGGCCGACCGATGGCTTGGCATCGGGAGCGGACGTTATTCCGAGGCGTACTTCTGGACTGTGCCCGCGGGCTTATTCCCCGGAACATGGCGGATCTTGGACCCTGGCGGCGAGCGCTTCCTGCGACTTGGCCCGCCGCGACATCTGCTCGGATTCGGCGAGATGTTCCGCGTGACCCAGGCCGTGCCGCTCGATATCCGAGGCCCCTTCACCTATCGACTGCGAGTGCGAGCACCCAGCGATTCGGTGGTGCGGATCGAAGTTTGCCGCAAGCACCTGTTGTATACGGAAGATTGCGTCATCCGCCCGCTGGCCGTGAAGGCTGGCGACTGGCAGTCGGTGGAGGGTATGACCGAAGCGGGAACGCTGGACCCCGGCCCCTGGTATGCCCCGCGGCTCGCTTCGTTGTCTATTGACCTCGATGGCGCTGCTGCCGTCGACGTCGACGATCTCGAGATCCTCGACTCGCGCAGCCGGCCCATCGTGAGCAATGGCGGATTCGAAGCCGGACCCGCCTTCTGGTTCTTCTCGTCCGACCGGCACCACCTGCCATGGCACGCAAAGAACCTGGCATTGCACCTGTACGTCGAACAAGGCCTTTTCGGCGTGATGGCGCTGGGTACCGTGCTGCTGGTAGCAATGGGGCGCCTCGCTCTGCGAGCAAGATCGGCGGGACTGCTGGCCACGGTGCCGCTTGCGAGCCTGCTCGGATTCGTGACGGTCGGCCTGTTCGACAGTCTGGTCGATGTGCCGCGGCTGACTATGTGGTTGATGCTCGTACTCTGGATGGCGCTGGTGTTGCGGCGCCATCCGCACGTCCTGCGCCGGAAGGTACGCTCCGGCAGCGACCATCGAACCCCCACAGGGAAACACCGGGACGTCGATTTTTCTTACACCGACCCTCCGACCACCCCTCGGATCGCCTAAAAAAAGTATTCCATCTCAGTGGGTTGAACGATACGCTCCGACTGGAACCCGTCTTGCTATATTCGCTGCACTTCTCAGAGTTTTGCGGTCGATCCCCATGGACAAGCAGCAAGCAAAGCGGCGCAAGATCATTCAGGCCGGACTGGCGGTGCCAGTCATCCTGACCGTTCGCCCGTCCTCCGCCACCGCCCTGGCCAGCAATCGCTGCCTCGAGCGCGATGCGCTGAAGCCTACGCCTTACAAGCTCCTGTGCGACACGCCGGACGAGTGGATGCGCTGGAAGTGCCAGCCGTGCGAGCTGACGGTGCCGGTCAACGGCAAGCCGACGCGCCTGTCCGGCCGCAAGTTCATCAAAAGCATCAACGGGAGCTGCTATTACGAGCTTGATCGGTACTCGCCGGATACGGTAACGCCGAAGACGTCTTCCTACGTACCCGGCGGGCCCGGCATCATCGAGCACCTGCCGAGCACGCCGAGTTACAAGCACGTCCTGGTCAAGATCAACAGTTCGGGCACGCCTTGCGCTTATCACTGGGAATCCTATTCGGGTTCCAATAAGTGCACCAACTCCTGCTGGACCTCCCTGCGGCCGAAGTAACGCGGCGGTTACGGCGTTGAGTACCGCGCCGGTCTGGAGTCGATAGCCGGTGTCCGGCTGGGTACTTGCCGACGCGTCCGGGACGCGTCTTCATTTCTTCGACGACGGCTGCGCGGTCTTCAATCCGCAGCGCTGGGAAACCCACGTCGTCGACCTGCTCGTGGGCACGATGCTGGAAGCGCTTGGCGCCGGACCTTGCTCCTTGCAGGACTTGATCGACACGGCCGTGGAGGCCAGCGATCTCGATGCGGCCGGCGCCGAACGATTCGTCGCCGATGCCCTGGTTCAGCTCACGGATTTGCGGCTGGTCGCAGCCGCGACGGACCATGCGCATCGGTGAATTGTCAGCTGCCGCGCTGGCCCGGCGCCTGGACGCCGACGGCATCGTGCTCGACATCGGGTCGGCTTCGATCCGGGTACGGAGCAATTCGAAGGGCCTGGCGGCGGCCCTGGGCACCGTGTACGCGGAGTTTCCAATCGTCGATGATGGCGTGTTCTGCCAGGTGAGCGCATCCGTGCGACGCGTCCCGGGCGCGCGGCGCTTCATTCACCCCCAGGTCGAGTTCGACGTCGACGGCAACCGCCCATTCGAACCGTTCCCCGCCGATACCCACTTGCCACTGCTCGAGTGGGGCGTGAACTGGACTCTCGCCGAACGCTACAACCATTGCCTGCTGCTGCACTCGGGCGTGGTGGAAAAGCGCGGTGTGGGTATCGTCCTGCCGGCGGTGCCCGGCTCCGGCAAGAGCACGCTGACGGCGGCCTTGATGCTGAGCGGCTATCGGCTGTTGTCCGACGAGTTCGGGGTCGTTCGATTCGCGGACGCCGCGTTGATGCCCATGCTGAAGGGTGCGGCCTTGAAGAACGCATCGATCGACGTGATCCGGGCCAGGTTCCCGCAGGCGCGCCTGGGGCCGTCCTTTCCGAAGACCCGCAAGGGCACTGTCGCGCACCTGGCGCCCGACTTGACCAGCGTCGAACATCGGCATGTGCCGGCAGAGCCCGGTCTCGTCATCTTCCCGCTCTATCAGTCGGGCGCAGAGACCACTCTCGAGACGATGGGTCGCTCCCAGGCTTTCTCCAAGCTGGTCGTGAATTCGTTCAACTACGAGGTACTCGGCTCCGCGGGCTTCGAAGCCGCCTGCAAGGTAATCGATGCGTGCGAGTGCTATCGACTCACCTACTCCGACCTCGCGTCGGCCATTCAGACTGTCGACTCGCTGGTCGATACCGTGGCAGCACGACGTCACTGACGCACCCGCGGTCCCGTGCATTAGGATTCGGGACCGCCCTACATTCCATGGCCGCTTCGAATCCGCCGCCCGCACGGCACGCCCGACTGTTGCTGTCGCTGCTTACCCAGCCGGACGAAGCGTTGCGCTGGTCGCCCACCGACTGGGATCTCGCCGTCCGGGCGGCGCGCAGCGCCAAGCTGCTGGGCGCTCTCCATGCGCGCCTGAATGTTGCCGGACTGCTCGCAAGGATTCCGGAGCCGGCCGCGCAGATGCTCGAGAGCGACTACCGCGTCTCGTTGCAGCGCGCGGCCATGGCAGGTGTGGAGCTACGCGCCGTGGCGGAAGCTCTTGGCGACTACGGCGGGCCCATCGTCTTGCTGAAGGGAGCGGCCTACGCTGCGCTCGGGTCGCGCACGGGCCACGGCCGGATCTTCGAAGACGTAGACCTGATGGTGCCGAAAGCCCATCTGCAGGAGGTCGAAGACGCGTTGATTTTCGCCGGATGGGAAAGCGAAACGACCGACGCCTACGACCAACGTTACTACCGCGAGTGGTCTCACGAACTGCCGCCACTGCGGTTTCCTGAACGCCCGATGCAACTCGACGTGCACCACACCATCGTGCCGGTCACGTCCCGCTATCGACCTGATGCGCAGCGGCTGTTCGACATGGCGCAACCGGTAGCGGGCACACGATTCACCGTGCTGCATCCGGTGCACCGTCTGCTGCATGCCGCTGCCCACGTATTCGCCGATTCGGACTGTGTGTCGAAGTTGCGCGACCTGGTCGACATAGATTCCCTCGTGCGCGAGTGGGTCGAGACACCTGAGGCCTGGATGACGGCCCTCGAGGAGGCCCGCCAAGCACGTCTCGAGCGGCCTCTCTGGTATGCGATCACCACGTGCCGCGCATGGCTGCAAACCCCGGTGCCGGAGGCCGTGGTCGGGCCGCTCGCTGCGGTTGCACCTCCTGCACCGCTGCGCTGGTGGATGGCCGCACTCCTCGCCCGCGCGCTGCCGCCACCCGCACCGGAAGGGCGGCGCGACATAGTTCGCAGCATCGCGGCCCACCTCCTCAACCTGCGCTACCTGTGGCAGCGCATGCCTCCGCGGCTACTCGCCTACCACGCATTCCACAAGGCGATCCGCGCTGCCAAGGAGCGCCTTAGCCCGTCCAGAGCCTCCGACGACTGAGGTTACCTCTCGTCGGGTCTGTGTCACTCAGCGTCCGACGACCCAGGCCGCGATATTGCCGAGGAGTTCGTACAGCGCGAGATAACTAGCCGCGAAAGAGCCCATGTTCGGAACAAAGTCCCAAGGGAGCACCAGTCCGCGCCCAGGAAGGTGGGTCGGCGCCGCGATGGGTTCCATGCCCACGGCCCGGAATTCCCGCAGCGCGCGCCGCGTATCGACCGCGTGGCTCACCACTGCCACCTTCGTGATACCGGCCGCCTTGAGGATCTCAGCGCTGAAGAGCGCATTCTCGCGCGTGTTGCGCGCCCGCCCCTCGCGCCAGCGGACCGCGACCGAGTACTCCTGTTCGAGCACGTCGGCCATCACGTCGGCCTCGGAGCGGGTACGGGCTGTGGGACCACCCGTTACCAGGATCGGCGCCTTGGACGAGCGGGCCAGGAAAGCGGCGTAGCGCACCCGCTCGAGCGTGAGGATACCCGGTGCGTCGGTGCCGAACTCCGGCGCCTCGGGCCGTAGCCCCCCACCCATCACGACGATCGCCTGAACTTCGCGGAGCTGCTCGGGGCTCACGGGCGCCGAGACGCCTCCGATCGCCAGGGTCAGCGTACCCGCCACCCACGGGATCGACAGCGCAATCAGGAACAGCGCCGCGAACCAGGCGATCGCAAGACCCAGCACGCGCCTCCGGGGAATCAAGGCAAGGGCCAGCACCAGCAGCAGAAGCGGGCCGACAGGGGGCAGCAAGGCGGTGCCGACCAGCTTTCGCAGCAAATACACCCATTGATCCATAACGAATCTCCGATCGTGGCGCGGGCGCCGTTGCAGTTCCCGCAGCAAGCCCCGAGTGCCCCAGGTGCCCGCGACGGCCAAATTTGCCTATTTTTGTCAGGTTCGTCGACATCGACTCAAGTGTCGTCTGTAGACAACTGAATTCTCACTAAAACAGAATCCTGGCCCTGAACTTGCGTTTTCGAACCTGACAATCTTTATTTCTAAATCATTAAAAATACGCGCGTTTTTTTTGGTGACTTTGAGATTTCACCGAGGTAGCATCCCTCCCCGAAGCTTCTCTTTCGAGAGGTTTGTGATGCTCCCACGTCCCGGATGTCGAGCCTTAGGGCTCCTGGCCTGTAGCCACAGCCGACAGAACCTGGTGAGCGTCATCGAGACAACTCCGATTGCGCCACCGGCGCCTTCGCTTCAGGGGTGAGATTCATGGTCTTGCTGCTCAACCAGCGCGTTCCCCTCGCCGCCGTCCTCGAACTGGTGTTCGCCGGCGTCATCTTCTTCCTCGCTTGCGCCGTCACGCTCAGCGGTATCGGAACGACGATCGTCGACAGCAACTTGGCGGTGTGGGCCGCCGCCGGCACCTACGCCATCCTCCAGTTGTCCAGCGTGCTCGCCTTTGGAGTCCACCGTATGGAACGCATGCGCTCGGCCACCCACTTTGCCCTGCGCATGAGCGGCAGTCTGCTGGCGGGAGGCACGGCAGCGTACCTGGTACTGGGCATGTGGGCAGATGGACATGCCTACCAGAGTGCCCTGCCCGTCGCTCTGCTGATGAGCGCCGCCGGCATGCTGATGGTCCGGATGACCCTGATGGCCAGCGTACAGATGGGCTGGCTCACGCACCGGATCCTGGTGCTCGGCACCGGTCCGGAAGCCGCCGCCGTCGAGCGCTCGATCCGGGATCACAACAAGTCGGGTGTCGTGGTTGCAGGCTTCTACCCGCTCACCAACGGGTCCGCCGTGGCGGTGGACGCCAGCCGCATCATCCGCAACCAGCCCTGCCTGGAAAAGAGCATCGCCGAGCTGGGTGTGCATGAGGTTGTCGTCGCCGTGCAGGACCAACGCGGCGGCTTCCTGCCCGTTAAGGAACTGCTGGCCTGCCGCCTCCGCGGTGTGCGCGTGACCGACCTGCCCGGGCTGTACGAACGCGTGACAGGCGAAGTCCCGGTCGCGTCACTCAAGGCGAGCTGGCTCATCTACGGCGAAGGATTCCGGCAAGGCCTGATGCGGCGAACCGTAAAGCGCGCGTTCGACGTCACCGCCTCCCTGATCCTGCTGCTGGTGGCCGCGCCAGTGATGCTGCTCACTGCGATCGCGATATTGCTGGAATCCGGCGGCCCGATCATCTTCCGTCAGGAACGCGTCGGGCTCGGGGGACGCACGTTCAACGTGCGCAAATTCCGCAGCATGGTCACCGATGCCGAGAAGGATGGCGTACCGCGCTGGGCGAGCACCGGTGATCCCCGGGTCACGCGCGTCGGTCGTTTCATTCGCAAGACACGCATTGACGAACTGCCGCAGATCTTCAACGTCTTCAAGGGCGAGATGAGCTTCGTCGGACCCCGGCCCGAGCGCCCGTACTTCGTCGACCAGTTGAGCGAGCAGGTGCCGTTCTACGGCGCCCGCCATACGGTCAAGCCGGGCGTGACCGGTTGGGCCCAAGTGCGGTACTGCTACGGCGCTACCGTCGAAGACGCCGTCCGCAAGCTGCAGTTCGACCTCTACTACGTCAAGAACCACAGCGTCTACCTAGACCTCCTGATCCTCTTCCACACCATTCGCGTGGTGCTGATGGGCTCAGGGGCCCGTTGAGCGGCGCCACCGATTTCAGGCGAAGGCGGCCGCCTTCCTAGCGTACCTCGCGAGGGCGAATTCACGGTCTCGCTGACCCGGCGTATCTTTTGCGTCCGGGCTCTCCTCGGCTCCTTTCACGCGCCGCACAGAGCCTCGCAGAGCCACATCGTCCCTACCCAGT
This sequence comes from Burkholderiales bacterium, assembly GCA_019747905.1. Lineage (GTDB taxonomy): Bacteria > Pseudomonadota > Gammaproteobacteria > Burkholderiales. The sequence goes on along the minus strand of JAIEQG010000087.1, from coordinate 9,590 downwards.
ACCCTTGAAGTCTGACCAGGTCGCCCGATGAATTCCCCCGCGGCAATGCTGGCCATCGCCGGATATGCGCTCGGTGCGCTCGGTTTCATGGCCTTCGCCGCACAACTGCTGTTGCGCCGGAGCCGGACACCCACGGCACGCAGACTCCTGCTAGCCGTCATTGCCGGCGCAGCTTGGGAACTCGGGGGCATCGCCGTAATGACTGTCGGCTCGCCTACGGCGTGGCTGGCCCACAGCCTGGCAGACGCGCTGCGTTACGGCGCATGGTTGTATTTTCTAGCGAGCTTGCTGCCGGCCAATGGTGGAAGCATCGGGGTGCTGATTCGGCGCTGGATTCCGGCCGTCACCACGCTGGTGCTCGCGACTGTCGCATTCGGACCATTCGCCGTAGATCGGGTTTCGACGCAAACCGCTGCGAGTTTGCCCGTAGTCACTATCGGCGTCTGGCTTGCAGCGTCGGTCGCGGGGCTGGTGTTGTGCGAACAACTGTTCCGTTCGACGCCCGGACAGCGGCGTTGGGCGATGAAGCCACTGTGCATCGGGCTAGCAGCCGCGTTCGCCTTCGATCTTTTCATGTTCTCGGACGGCTTGCTGCTGCGGGCGATCGACCCTGAACTGTGGAGCGCACGGGGTCTCGTGCATGCACTGACGCTGCCTCTCATCCTGGTCGCCACCGCCCGCAATCGCGACTGGACCATCGACGTCGCCATTTCGCGCGGCATAGTGTTCGGCTCCACTGCTCTGCTGCTGTCCGGAATCTACCTGCTCATGGTCGCCGGTGCGGGCTACTTTGTCCGCATCTTCGGGGGAGACTGGGGCCGTACCGTCCAGGTCACGTTCCTGTTCGGCGCTCTGCTCACACTGGTGGTGGTGTTCACTTCGGGAACCGTTCGCGCGCGCCTGCGCGTGTTCATCAACAAGAACTTCTTCTCGTACCGCTACGACTATCGCCAGGAGTGGTTGCGCTTCACCCAGACGCTCGCCACACCGGTCGACGGCCACAGCATCTTCGAGCGTGTCATCCAGGGCCTGGCCGATCTGGTGGAAAGTCCCGGGGGAGTGCAATGGTGGCGCGCGGACGACGGAAGTTTCCGTCCTGTGGGCCGCTGGAATGCGAATGCGATCGAGGCGATCGAACCGGCGGGGAGCAATTTCACTTCTTTCCTCGGACGCACTGGATGGGTGGTGGACCTCACAGATGCGAAGCGGCGACCGGAACACTATGAAGAACTCTGCCTGCCAGCCTGGACGGACCAGATGCCGCAGATGTGGCTCGTGGTACCAATGGTCGGGCGCGACGGACTCGAAGGCTTCACGGTACTCCTGCAGCCACGCACTCCTCTGGATCTCGATTGGGAAGTGCTCGATCTGCTCAAGACGGCGTCGCGCCAGGCCATGGCCTTTCTAGGTCACGTGCAGGCGACCGAAGCATTGGTACAAGCACGTCAGTTCGAGGCGTTCAATCGCATGTCTGCGTTCCTCGTGCACGATCTGAAGAATCTCGTGGCCCAGCAGTCGCTACTTCTGAAGAACGCCGAACGACACTCGGGGAATCCGGAATTCCAGCGCGACATGCTCGACACAGTCCGTCACGTAGTGGAGCGCATGAACCGCCTGCTGCTACAGTTGCGCTCCGGCACCGCGCCGGTAGCCAACGCGTCGCCAGTGGATATCTCGGCAGCGCTCGACAGGCTCGTGGCCTATCATGCATCGCGCGCGCAGCGGATCGAGGTCGAATCCAAGCTGGGGCTAAGGGTACTGGCCCACGAAGAACGGCTCGAGCGTGTGCTCGGCCACTTGATTCAGAACGCGTTCGACGCGATGAACGGCAGCGGCACCGTGCGCATTCGAGTTGTGGAACAAGGAACCAATGTGATGATCGAAGTGCGCGACCAGGGCCATGGCATGACGCCGGAATTCATCCGTGACGGTTTGTTCAAACCTTTCGTATCGACCAAATCGACGGGCATGGGGATCGGTGCCTACGAAAGCCGGGAGTACGTGAATGAGCTCGGCGGCAGCATCGAAGTGGTGAGCGACCCGAGCACCGGAACCACCTTTTGTGTGACCTTGCCGATGGCCGCGCGCGAACCGGAATCCGAATCCAGAAGGCACGCCGCATGACCGACAAGCGCAAACCCCTGCTCGTAATCGAGGATGACCCGGCACTGCAGAAGCAGATGCGCTGGGCATTCGATGCCTACGAAGTGCTGACTGCCAACGATCGCGAGTCCGCCATCGCGCAGTTGCGGCGCTTCGAGCCGGCCGTCATCACCATGGATCTCGGCCTGCCGCCCAAGCCGGACGACCCGGACGTCGGCTTCGAACTGCTCCAGGAGATTCTTTCGTACACGCCAGACGCGAAGGTGATCGTGATCTCCGGCCAGCATGATCGCGCGAACGCCTTGCGCGCCATTTCGCTCGGCGCCTACGACTTCTGCGAGAAGCCGTTCCAGGCGGAACTACTGACGCTGATCCTGGAACGTGCATTCCGGCTCTACGAACTCCAGGCCGAGAACCGCAAGCTTCAGGAGGCAGCCGGCGGGTCGACCAGCGGAATTCTCACCCGCGATCCGGAGATGACGAAAGTTTGCCGAACCGTCGAGAAAGTGGCTGGGACCAACGCCACGGTCATGCTCCTCGGCGAATCTGGCACAGGCAAGGAGTTGCTGGCGCGTTCCGTCCATGACAATTCCTCGCGCAAGGAACGCAAGTTCGTCGCGATCAACTGCGCCGCCATTCCGGAGAACCTGCTCGAGAGCGAACTGTTCGGTTATGAAAAGGGAGCGTTCACCGGGGCAGTGAAGCAGACACCCGGCAAGATCGAGATGGCGAGCGGCGGCACACTGTTTCTCGACGAGATCGGTGACCTTCCACTCGCGCTCCAGGCGAAGCTGCTGCGGTTCCTGCAGGAACGCGTCATCGAACGCATCGGCGGACGTGAAGAGATCGCTGTCGACGTGCGCATCGTTTGCGCTACCCACCAGGATCTCAAGACGCTGATCACGAACGGACGGTTCCGCGAAGACCTGTACTACCGGCTGGCGGAGATCGTACTGCGCATCCCGCCGTTGCGCGAGCGCAAGGGCGACGCGAATCTGCTCGCGCACGCGTTCGTACGACGGTTCGCCGCGGAGAACCGACGCTCCACCCCGACCCTCCTGCCGATCGCCATCGATGCGATAGAAGTCCACGCGTGGCCGGGCAATGTGCGGGAGCTCGAGAACTGCGCGAAGCGCGCGGTCATCATGGCCGAAGGGTCGACTCTTACGGCGGAGGACTTTGGTCTCGATCCGACTGAAGCGGATCCAGAGGCATTCAACTTGCGGCGCGTGCGCGATGAGTCGGAACGAAACGCTGTTGTACGTGTTCTGGGTCGCGTGAACGGCAACATCAGCAAGGCGGCTGAGATGCTTGGTGTCAGCCGACCGACGCTGTATGACCTGATGGAAAAATACGGCATGCGCAGCTGACGCGCTCCCGCCAAATATCGATCTGACTTTTTCTCGAAATGCCCATGACACCATTTGCTCGCAAGCGCATCCTGCTGCCCGTTATCCTCCTCGCTCTTGCCGGATGCAAGGGCGACAAGTCGGAGGACTTCGTCGCTTCCGGCCGTGCGTTCCTCGACAAGCGCGACTTCTCCGCTGCATTGATCCAGCTGAAGAATGCCGTGCAGAATGACTCCGGTTCCGGCGAAGCCCGCTATTGGCTGGGGGTTGCCTTGCGCGGCTCCGGGGATGCACCGGCGGCGGAGATCGAGCTGCGTAAGGCAGCAGCAACCGGATATGCGCCTGATCTGGTGATGCCTGAGCTGGTCGCGACCCTGATGGAGATGGGTCAATTCGATAAGGCACTAGTGGAGGCCGGGAAGGCGAAAGTTACGTCGCCGCGGGCGCAAGCGGACTTGCTGGCGGCCCAGGCAACTGCGCATCTCGCGAACGACGAGATCCATGATGCAAGGCGCCTCGCGAACGAAGCAGTCGCCGCTGACGCTTCCAGCCCCGCCGCTCAGGTTGTCCGTGCCAAGTTGCTGGTGCTCGATCGCAAGGTTGACGACGCCCAGCAGGTTCTAACTGCGGTGCTGGCCGGTTCGTCGGACAATTACGAGGCGCTGCGCATGCAGGCCGATCTGCTGCTGGCGCAGGGCAAGATCAAGGAGGCGATCGCAGATTACGACCGCGTGATCGCCGTGCGCCCGACCAGCGTTTCCGCATATCTCACCCTGATACCCACTCTGATCCGCGAGCGGGACATCCCCGGCGCGGAGACTCGGCTCGCGTCCTTGAGAAAAGTAGCCGGGGGCGCACCGGGAACGCGGTATCTGGAGGCCTTGATCGCGTACGCCAAAGGCGACCGCAAGACGGCTCGAGACGCCGTGCAGCAGGTTCTCAAGACCGGCGCAGACTATCTGCCCGCGTTGCTGCTGGCGGGCACGGTTGAGCACGATCTGGGTAACTACTTGTTGGCCGAGGACCTGCTTCGTAAGGTCGCCTCGGCCGCTCCGAACGATCTGCGATCACGCCGCCTCTTGATCTCGACGTATCTCCAGACGAATCAAGTGAAGCAGGCTCGCGATGCCCTCGCAGCCCTCATGAAGCTCGATCCTCATTCGGCTGCGACAAATGTTCTAGCCGGCCGTGTAGCCACGGCCTCGCGCGACCCGGTCAAGGCCGCCGAATTCTTCCAGAAAGCGGTTGCACTGGATCCAAAGAACACCACCTCGCGCACGCTACTTGGTGCCGCCGATATGATGCGAGGGAACGTCGAGCGCGGCGTAGCGGAGCTGGAAGCCGCTTCCGCTGCAGACCCTGACCGCATCGAGGCCGACGTCGCGCTAATCCGCTACTTCATGGAACAGAAGCAGCTGGATAAGGCTGCCAAAGCGGTCGAGGCGCTTGCCAGGAAGCAACCGAACAATCCGCAGGCGGCCAACCTCCGAGGCGGTGTGCTGCTCGCCAGAGGTGACGTCGCGGGCGCGCGCAAGGCCTTCGAGGCCGCTCTCGTGCTGCAGCCGACCTTCACCCCGGCGGCGAAGAACCTAGCCGCACTCGACCTGCGCGACCGGAAACCCGAGGCTGCAATGGAACGGTATCGCAACATACTCACGAAAGATCCGAAACAGACAGATGCGGCCTTGATGCTCGCCTTCATTCTCGAGCGCAATGGCGGCAAGGTGGCCGAAGTCGACAAGGTGCTGAACGATGCCGTAAGCGCGGACCCTGCAAACGTGCAAGTTCGACTTGCCCAGATTTCGCGCTATCTGCAGTCAGGCCGCAAGAAGGAGGCCCTGGACTCCTCCCAGCAGGCACTTGCCACGGTGCCGGATGATCCACGGCTCCTTGCAGTACTGGGTCGGGCACAGATGGTAAACGGAGAATTCGCTCGAGCAGCGTCCACTTTCGGCAAACTGGCAACTTTGGACTCTCGGAGCGTCGACCCATTGGTGCGACAGGCCAGCGCTTACGCCGCCAGCAACGACTTCACCAGTGCGCGATCGGTGCTCAACAAAGCGATAGCGATGCAGCCGGATAACGTGATGCTGCATGCCGCTCTAGTCGACCTGGGGTTGAGTGAACTCAAACCCGAGGTCGCGATTACCGACGCCCGCTCGATGCAAAAGAAGTGGCCCAAGTCCAGCGCAGGCTACGTTGCCGAGGCCGCTGTGCTACTCAAACAGAGGCGGCCTAAAGAGGCCGAAGCGCTGCTCCGAACTGCGACAGGCGGTGTCGAAGACGCTGGCACAGCGCTGCAGCTCTTTTCGCTCTTGCTGAAGACGGATCGCGCTGAGGAGGCAGAGAAATTTGCCGCTGAGTTCATCGCAAGCCGCCCTAAGGACGCTGCGCTCGCAGCGGCCGCCGGCGAGGACAGTCTAGCGCGGCACGACTACGCGACCGCAGCCCGCTGGTACCGCGCGGCGCTCAAGGCACGCCCAGACAATCCCATACTGCTCAACAATCTCGCCTGGGCGCTGGGTCAGTTGAATGACCCGCAAGCCATGGCGACAGCCGAGCGAGCTCGGGCGCTCGCACCAAACACCCCGGCCATCATTGACACCATCGGTTGGCTGCAACTGCAGCAAGGTGACGCGGAGACGGCCGTCACGACGCTCGCGCGCGCTGTGTCCCTGGCACCTGGCGCCGCGGCCGTGCGCATGAATCTGGCCCGTGCCCTCATCGCTGCGGGCCGCAAGGACGACGCCCGCGAGCAGCTACAGGCAATTGCCGGTCTCACCGCACCCCAGACAATCAAGGATGAAGCCGAGAAACTGCTCGGTTCACTCTGACAACAACTTCAATCACGCAGGAATCAGTACCCATGCCCACCGTCGCCGTCGTAGGACTAGGCTACGTCGGACTCCCGCTCGCCGTGGAGTTCGGCAAGAAGACCCCAACCATCGGATTCGATCTGTCGGCCGCCAAGATCGATGCGTATAGGCGCTTCGTCGATCCCACCGGAGAGGTGAGTGGCGACGACCTGCGCGCCGCCAAACAGTTGCGGGTGACAACTGATGCTGCCGCTCTGAAGGACGCCGATTTCATCGTCGTGGCCGTGCCCACCCCGGTCGACGATGCGCATCAACCGGACTTCTCGCCGCTTGTCGGTGCCAGCACGTCGGTCGGCCGCAATCTCAAGAAGGGTGCCATCGTGGTGTTCGAGTCCACGGTGTATCCGGGTGCCACCGAGGAAGTCTGCGTCCCGATCATCGAACGCGAATCGGGGTTGAAGTGGAAGTCCGGCTTCTTCGTCGGCTATTCGCCAGAGCGCATCAATCCGGGCGACAAGGAACGCACGGTCACCAAGATCGTGAAGGTGGTGTCGGGCGATACACCTGAAACTCTCGAGAAGGTCGCCGGCCTTTACGAGAGCGTCATCACCGCGGGGGTGCATCGCGCCAGCAGCATCGCCGTGGCCGAAGCCGCCAAGGTGATCGAGAACACGCAGCGCGACCTCAACATCGCGCTGATGAACGAACTCGCCCTGATCTTCCACCGGCTCGGCATCGATACGCTCGAAGTGCTGAAGGCAGCCGGTACCAAGTGGAACTTCCTGCCCTTCCGACCCGGCCTGGTGGGCGGGCACTGCATCGGCGTCGATCCCTACTACCTCACGTACAAGGCCGAGAAGACCGGCTACCACCCACAGGTGATCCTGGCCGGTCGCCGCATCAACGACAACATGGGCAAGTACGTCGCCGAACAGACCGTCAAACGCATGATCCGCGCCGGTTCGCCGATTCAGGGCGACGACGTGATCGTGCTCGGGCTCACGTTCAAGGAGAACTGTCCCGACACGCGCAACACGCGTGTGATCGACGTCATTCACGAACTGGAGTCGTACGGTGCACGCGTGCACATTCATGACCCCGTCGCCGATGCGGCCGAGGCCAAGCACGAATACGGCGTGACGTTGACACCGTGGGACAAACTGCCGAAGGCCAAAGCCGTAGTGCTGGCCGTCTCGCACAAGGAGTTCGTCGATCGATCAGCTCAGCAGATCGCCGGCCTCATGAAGCCGGGCGGGGTGCTGATCGATGTGAAGTGTGCCGCGGATCCGCAGGCCTACCGCGCCGCCGGCATCGACGTCTGGCGCCTGTGAGGCGCACGCACGATGTTTGACGCCGCGGCTCTGCTCGGCGGGCGCCGCGCGCGCTGGCTCGTTACCGGAGGTGCCGGTTTCATCGGCTCGCACCTGGTGGAGCACCTGCTACGGGCCGGCCAGGACGTTGTCACCCTCGACAACTTCGCCACGGGTCATCGCCGAAACCTGGAAGAAGTCGAGGCGGCAGTTGGTCCCGACGCCCGCGACCGCCACCGCTTCATCGAAGGCGACATCCGTGATCCGGCCGCTTGTCGCGAAGCCTGCGCCGGCGTGACGTACGTCCTGCACCAGGCAGCGCTGGGCTCGGTGCCGCGATCGATCGAACACCCGGCCGATTCACACGCGTCGAATGTGACCGGATTCCTCAATATGCTGGTCGCAGCGCGTGACGCGGGTGTGCAGCGCTTCGTCTACGCCTCGTCGAGCTCCGTGTACGGCGATCATCCGGGCTTGCCCAAGGTCGAAGCGGAAACCGGCGAGGTGCTGTCCCCTTACGCAGCCACCAAGCTCGCTAACGAGATCTACGCGCGCGTGTTCTTGCGCTCCTACGGCCTCGACACGGTTGGCTTGCGCTACTTCAACGTGTTCGGGCCGCGCCAGGATCCGAACGGGCCTTACGCCGCAGTGATCCCCAAATGGGTCGAAGCGCTGCTGCGCCACGATGCCGTGTGGATCAACGGCGACGGTGAAACGACGCGCGACTTCTGTTACGTCGCGAATGCCGTGCAGGCGAACCTGCGCGCGGCGATCGCAGCGGATGACGCCGTGCCGGGCGAAGTGTTCAACGTAGCCGTCCACGACCAGACTTCGCTCAACGAGCTTTTCTCGACTTTGCGCAGCTTGCTGACCGCGACGGATTCGACCATTGCGCAGAGCCAGCCGCAGTATCGTGACTTCCGGTCCGGCGACGTGCGGCATTCACTCGCCGATGTCTCGAAGGCACGGCAGCTCCTGGGTTATGTTCCGTCCCACACGCTGCACGCGGGATTGCAGGAGGCACTGCCATGGTACGTTCGACAAGTGCGATGATTCTCGCCTGGGGGCGGACGCTCGTCGCCTGCTCGATGCTCATCATGGCAGTCGCGCCTGCCGTGGCCGGCAACGAAGAGGCGATCGCGAAAGTGAAGGCATCGATCGTCGCGATCGGCACCTATCAACCATCGCGCAACCCCGCGTTCAGTTTCAGCGGGACCGGCTTCGCCGTGGGCGACGGAACGCTCGTGGCCACGAACGCCCACGTGATTCCCGGCGCGCTCGACGTGGAGCGGCGCGAGAACGTGGTGGTGGCGATACCGAATTACTCCGGCGGGCAATCGGCCGTCCTGCAGGCGCAGCTGGTCGCTATCGATCGCGAGACCGACCTGGCGCTCTTGTCCATCCAGGGGCGTACGCTGCCCGCGCTGCAACTCGCCACCGGCACTCCCTTGCGCGAAGGTCAGAACCTCTTGTTCACGGGTTATCCGATCGGCGCGGTGCTGGGCCTGATCCCGGCGACGCACCGAGGCATGGTGGCCGCGCTCACGCCGATCGCCATCCCGCGTGCTCGAGCGGGTGAACTCGATGCTGCGACCATCAAGCGGCTTTCCGCCGCGACACCGTTCACGGTCATCCAGCTCGACGGCACCGCCTACCCCGGCAACAGCGGCAGCCCGCTCTACGACGAGAACGGTGTAGTGGTCGGCATCATCAACATGGTGTTCGTCAAGGGTTCTCGCGAGAACGCGATCACGAATCCCAGCGGGATCTCCTATGCGATTCCGGTGCAGGCGCTGGTCGAATTGATCGCCAATCGCAAGCGCTGAGCGCACGGAGCACCGAACTCCGTACCGCGCTGCCCCCATCCCAACCTTCCCCCACCGATGGTGGGGGAAGGGGCTTACATTCCCTCCCCCGGCTACGCCGGGGGAGGGTTAGCCCAACTTCCACAGTTGGATCTTGGTCTGTAGGAAGTTGACGGGGTGTGGTGAGGCAGCCACACCCCGCTTTCA
>JAIEQG010000014.1 GCA_019747905.1 Burkholderiales bacterium | reverse complement strand
GGCAGAAGCAGGAGCAGCACGACGATGCCACCGGCACCTAGTTCATTGATGCCCTTGCTCATCATGAGCGAAACCGCGGCCCCGGGCACGAGCAGCAGCCGAAGAACCCAGCGCACGGCGCGATACGCCTTCCGCCTCGACAGGCGACGCTCCACGACGAACCCGCCCAGGAAAGCCGCCAGCACCAGTACGATCGTCACGACGATCAGCATGCCACTGCCGGACTGGATGCCGAACAATGGCAGCCCTTTCGTGGCGATGAGCCCGGTTGCAATCACTGCCAGACCCACGACAGGGAAGGCAACGCAGATCACGGGGAACAGCAGGACGGCCGCCACCAGCATTCCACCGCCGCCGCCCTTCGCGCTGTCCGCCTTGCCGCGACTGTAGTCGAGGGTGTCCACGACCGTGTCTCCGGTGAACCGGTCGCCGCGCAGTCCTTCCTGATAGCTGTCGTTCTTCTGGCCGTCCATGTGTCCCTTTCCGATGGAATCGAGCACGCCCTGGAATCAGGCAGGCGCGTTCGCCGGTATGGATTTCATCGCTTCGCATGACGGTGTCTTGCAGGCGCGACGAGCTGCATCTTATGCCGATTCGACCAAGGCGCCGGCGCGGTGCATGCCGGCGGCAACTTGCGCCGGCCGACCCGTCCTGACTTTGATGTCGCAGATTGCGATATCAAACCGGCGAGTTTCACGGCACTCACGTTCTTCTCGTCGTCCTGCTCGAGGGCTTGTTCCTGCCCTCCTTCGGCGTCACGAAACCGATGGGGCGAGAAGTGGCCTGCGGTGGTTGCATGAGCTGGCGGATCGCCTCGAGGATGCCGGCGATGGCATGGTCATGGGTGGAAAGCTTCTTCTCGATTCGCGATTCAAGCTCGTCCAGGCGTTGAGCGAGTTCCCGGTTGGAAGCCAGCAGTTCGCGCAGGCGCACGAATGCGCGCACCACGTGCACCCCCATCTCCACGGCGTGCGGCGAACTCAACACATTCGCCGCCTGGATGGCCCCGTGCTCGGTGAAAGCGTAGGGTGGGAAGCGCGGATCGCGATGCCTCTGCGAACCGGTCGCAGATTGCGACCGGTTCAGTTGCTCGAGCTCCTCAGTGTTCAACTGGAACACGAAATCGTCTGGAAAGCGCGAGCGGTTTCGCTTCACCTGCTCGTTGAGCCGCTTGGTCGATACCCCGTACAGAACCGCGAGGTCGGCATCAAGCATCACTCTCTGGCCGCGAAGCAGCAGGATCCTGGACGCGATGCCGGCCAGCGGATGGCCCGGCAGTGGAACCGATCCGGACCGCGCTTCTGAGCCACCTCCGTGTTCCTTCCGAGACGCCGCGTTCATGAAACTCAATCTACCGCAACGTCGCTTTCACTCGACAGAAGAATAATAGGGTCAAGGAACGACAACGCCCGTCCTTGCCTCCGCGACCTCAGACACCCTCACACGGTCGAATCGGGGTCCGGCACGGTCTCGGTAACATCCGTCCGCATCATCTCCGCCCGGCTCTGCGGCGTCTCGAGACTGATGCGACCCAATGCCCCGCTGCGATAGTCGCGCAGCAGGATCATCGCTGCCTTCTCCAGGTCGAGCCCGCCGCCGCGCACGTGGCAGCCGCGCCGCTGCGCGATGGCCTCGATCACGGCGGGTCCGTCCAGCCCGGCAGTGGCAAATCCGTACCGCGCCTCGAGCATGGCCGGGTAGCGAACCAGCAGGACTTCGGCCAGGAACGTCGCGACTTCCTCCTCGATGACGGCATTAGTGCCGACGGCGTGACTCGCAGCGAGCATCAAGCCATCGCTTTCATACCGGATCTTCGGCCACATCAACCCCGGGGTGTCGGTGATCGTCATGCGCGGACCGAGATCGAGGCTCTGCTGTGACTTGGTCACCGCGGGCTCGTCACCGACGTTGGCGACCCTGCGCTTCACCAGCGCGTTCATCAGGGTGGACTTGCCGACGTTCGGGATGCCCATGATCATCATGCGCAGCGGCTTGGTGCCGTCGTTGCGGTGGGGGGCGATCGCCTGGCACAGCGCCGGGATGCGCGCCACATCCCCCGCCTTCTTGCACGAAAGAGCCACGGCCGTGACGCCCTTCTGCGCGCTGAAGTACTCGAGCCACGCGCGGGTCGCCGCCGGATCCGCGAGGTCGGCCTTGTTGAGCACCTTGAGGCACGGCCGCTGCCGGTGCTCGCGCAGCGTGCGGATCATGGGGTTGCTGCTGGCTTCGGGCAGGCGGGCATCGACGACCTCGATGACGACATCCACGCGCGCCATCGTCTCCGCCGCCTTGTCGCGCGCCAGGGCCATGTGACCCGGAAACCACTGTATCGACATGCGTGCTGACGGACTCGGGTTGTTTCGCAACCGTATTGTCCACGAGCAGGACGCCTTGTGTTGCCTCCTTTTGGACGAACCTGCGGATTCGGGTTTGCGATTGTGCGACCTGACAGGCGGTTGGCCACCACCGTCTCACAACGCGACACCAGGATTAGTAGACTGTTTTCCTCTCGAGTTGCAGCAGGTCCAGCAACTCTTGCCGGACATCCTGTTCATTCAACACCTCCTTCGCACATGAGCCGGTGATCAGATGCTTGCAGATGCGCTTGTCACTGACCATGTAGTCCCACGCCGCAATCCCCAGGCTGGCCCCTTCGCAAAGTTCCGATTTCTCGCAGGACGACATGGTGGACTGGTAGAAGTCCTCATACTGTCCGCTGGTTGTATTCATGTGGTCGCAAACCATCGGGCCGAGCGCAGGATCGTAGAGACAGTGGTACTTGTCATGGTCCTTCAGATCCCGACTGACGCTCAGCGTTGCAAGCAGCAGCTGGGGAAGTGTCATTTCTCGAATACGATCAAGTTCGCTGGAAGAGAGCGCAGCCCGGTAAGCCTCTTGAGCAGCCAGCGGGCCACTGAAGACAGCTATTGCGGCGACGACTACCATGCTCGCCAGGCCATTTCTCGGATTCGTGCTCATGGCTATCCTCATGTCGGTTGGTTGATGGGTTTGCGTTCTGATCGCCATCGTCGTTGCCAACTTTCAGCAGCCTTGTTCGCAACCTCCGCGCCACGAATCGGCGTGCGAGAAAACAAGGAGTTAATGTCATGAGCATTCAGCGGGCGGTTAAAATTCACCAGTAGCCGGTGGTGGGTCGCGGCTGTACGATAGGCTGCCATGCTCTCTATGGACGATCTCCTAGGTGTGAGTCCCGCGATCGCGGCTCTGCGGGCGGAGATCGAGCAGTTGCTCGAGCGGGGGCAACGTCGGCGCCTCCCACCGCTCCTGCTGCAAGGCGAGACGGGGACCGGCAAGGGCCTGCTGGCAGGGCTGATCCACCGCTGCGGCCCGCGCAGCAACGGCCCGTTCGTCGACGTGAGCTGCGCGGCAATTCCCGATGCTCTCCTGGAAGCCGAGCTGTTCGGCTTCGAGCGTGGCGCGTTCACTGACGCCCGGCACGCGAAGCCCGGGCTGCTGCACGCCGCCCACCGAGGCACCTTCTTTCTCGACGAAGTCGCGTTACTGTCCGAGGGCCTGCAGGCGAAGCTCCTGAAGGTGATGGAGGAGCAAACGGTCCGCCGTCTCGGCGCCACGCGCGCCGACAGCGTCGACGTCCAGGTCATCGCCGCCTCGAACGACGACCTGGCTGCCGCGGCACGCACAGGACGCTTCCGAAGCGACCTCTACCACCGGCTCGCGGTGGTGACCCTCGCACTGCCCCCGCTGCGTGAGCGCCCGGAGGATATCCTGCTGCTGGCAGAGCATTTCCTCGCCCGGACGTGCGCCGACTATGCTCTCCAGCCTCTCAGGCGCCTTGCCCCTGATGCCCGGGCCGCTCTGCAGAACTATCTCTGGCCAGGCAACGTCAGGGAGTTGGCCAACGTGATCGAGCGGGCGGTCCTGCTGGCGGAGGGATCGACGATCTCCGCCGCCATGTTGCGGCTGCCTCCGAATTCCACGACCGGCCCGCCCATGGCGCGTCCGGATGCACAGTCGGATTCCTTCGACGACCGGGTCGCAAGTGTCGAGCGCGAGCAACTGCTGTCGGCGCTGAACGATACCCGCTGGAACATCAGCCTCGCAGCGATACGACTCGGAATCTCACGCAACCGGCTTCGCTACCGCATCGAAAGACTTGGCCTGCGTGCAGCCCGCGACCTGCTCGATCGCGATCGGCGCCCGGCGCACCGCGACGAACCGACGACACCACCCGCCCCAGGCGAACCACCAGCGAGGGCCGCCACATTGGCGGGCCTGCTGAAAGAGCGGCGGCATCTGGCCCTGCTGAGAGCCGAGCTCGCTCCTCTTGAGACCACCGAACCGTTGCCGGATTCGGCGCGAGTCATCAGCATGATCGCCGAAAAGATCCGGAGCTTCGGCGGACACGTGCATGAGCTCTCCGACTTGAGCGTTGTCGGTACCTTCGGCCTCGAACCTGTGGAGAATGCGCCCAACAGTGCTGCTTTCGCGGCTCTCGCCATCCAGAAGGCTGCCGAGCGGGCTCGCTGGGTCGATGCGCAGGTTCCTGGCGTCAAGATAGCAATTCACGCTGCACAGTTGATGGTGGCTCGGGTCAATGGAATCGCACGGATAGACCTCGAGGAAGAACGTGCGACGCAAGTTGCCTTGTCCGCACTCGGCGAGATCACGCAAGTGCACGACATCCTGGTCAGTGCGACTGCCGCACCATTCCTGGAACGGCGCTTCGAGCTATCGCGCGAACACTCTTTGCAGGACGGCGCGGCACATCACTACCGCCTCATGCGTCTGGAGAGCACCGGATTCGGCCTCGGGGCACTCACCCTCGCGCCATTCGTCGGTCGGCAACGGGAACTCGCCGTTGTCGGCGACCGATTCGCTCAGGTCGAACGCCATCACGGTCAGATCGTCGCTGTCGTCGGGGAGCCGGGTGTGGGCAAATCTCGCTTCGCCTATGAACTGACGCTCACCGATCGCATTCGCGGATGGAAGGTATTGAGTTGCAGAGCAGTCTCGTACGGAGTCAGCACACCGTCACTCCCCGTCATCGAGTTGCTCAAGGGCCACTTCCAGATCGACGACACGGACTCACCGTTGCAGATTCGCGAGAAGGTGACCAGAAAGATTGTCCATCCGGACAACCGTCTCGAGCCACACCTGCCGGCGTTCTTCGCGCTGCTCGATGTCTTGGGCGAGGATCCGCTGTGGCTTGCCCTCGAGCCGCTGCAGCGGCGCCAGCGCACCATCGCCGCGGTCAATCAGGTATTGCTGCAGGAAAGCCTCGACCGGCCGCTGCTGGTGATCTTCGAAGATCTCCACTGGATCGACACCGAGACCCAGGGTCTGCTCGATAGCCTCGCGGAGATCTTGCCGGCAGAGCGGGTGCTGCTGTTGGTGACGTATCGGCCGGAGTACCAACACCGCTGGGCGTCGAAGACCTACTACACCCAACTGCGGCTCGACAGCCTGCCCGCCGAGAGTACGGCCGAGTTGCTCGGGGCACTGCTCGGCCCGGATCCCGGGCTTGCCCCGCTCAAGCAGATGCTGGTGAAACGCGGCAATCCGTTCTTCCTCGAGGAGACATTGCGCACCCTGGTGGAGACGGGTGCGCTGACGGGCGCACGCGCGGCGTACCTGCTGACCCGTCCGGTGGAGGCGCTGCAGATTCCCGCGACGGTGCAAACCATTCTGGCAGCGCGCATCGACCGGCTGCCGCCAGAGGAGAAACGACTTCTGCAGACGGCCTCGGTGATCGGCAAGGATGTCTCGTACGCGATTCTCAAAGCTGTCGCAGAGCAACCGGAGGAGACATTGCAGCAGGGACTCTCGCACTTGCAGGAGGCCGAGTTCCTGTACGAAACGCATGTGTTTCCGGACCTGAAGCACACCTTCAAGCACGCTCTGACCCACGAAGTGAGTTACGGGAGCCTGCTCGAGGAGCGGCGCCGCCAGCTGCACGCGCACATCGTTGTCGCGATCGAGCAGCTCTACGCGGATCGGCTGAGTGAACATGTGGAGCGGCTCGCCCACCATGCGTCTCGCGGTCAGCTGTGGGACAAGGCGGCCCGGTATTGCCGGCGGGCAGGGAACCGGGCGCTCGACCGCTCGGCCCTGAGGGAAGCCCTCGCCTACTTCGATCAGGCACGGGCCGCGCTGCGCGAGTTGCCCGCAAACCGGGAGCTGACCGAACAGCACATCGACCTGTGCTTCGATCAGTACAACGCCCTCTGGCCGCTCGGCGAACTCGCGCGGGTGGTCGAGATTCAGGGCGAGGCGCGCGCGATGGCGGAGATGCTCGGCGACCAGCGGCGGCTCGGACGGGTACTTTGCATTCTGTCGCACATCTATGGCCTATTCGGTGAGAACGCGCGGGCGACCGAAGCGGCGGAGCACGCCCACGCTGTCGCTGAAGAGATCGGCGAGATCGGGCTGCGCATCATCGCCAACTACTGGTTGGGTCACGTGGCCTGGTTCGCCGGCAACCCCCGCAGTGCGGCCGAGCCCCTGCGCGCGGTGATCTCCCTCAGCAAGGACGCGGCGCCGGGCGAGCGCTCCGGGATGGGCCGACTGCCGGCGGTACTCGCTCGCTATGTCCTGGCGATGGCAATGGCCGATGTGGGCGAGTTCGCCGGGGCCAGCGACGTAGGTGAAGAGGGTCTGCGGATCGCCCAGACCGCCGGCTATCCCAGTGCCGAGATGTTCGCGCGCTGGGGCCTCGGATACACCCACCTGCGCCGCGGAGACTTTGCGGCTGCCACAGATGTGCTGGAACCGAGCCTTGCGCTTTGCCGAGAGATGGAGTTTCGTGTCCCGTTTCCGTTTGTCGCGGCGTCCCTGGGCGCCGCGTACGTCTGGTCTGGGCGCGCTGCCGAAGGGATGGGATTGCTGGAGGAAGCGGCCGAAGCGGTCGCTGCGATGCAGATTCCGGGTGCGAGTTCGTGGGTCGTTCCGTTCCTGGCCGAGGCCTATCTCGTCCTCGGACGAATCGCCGACGCGCGCGAGCAAGCGGAACGGGCGGTGGCACTGGTTCGCGCACACCAGGCGCGAGGCTGGGAAGCCATGTGCCTGAAACTGCTCGGCGACGTCCACGCCCACGAGGCCGTTGCAGCTGATCAAGTCGCGGCCGAGGGTGCAGTGGATACCTACCGGCAGGCGCTGTCGCGCGCGACCGAGTTCGGCTTGCGCCCGCTCGTCGCCCACTGCCATTTCGCCCTCGGCAAGCTGTACGTCAACACCCATCAGCAGGAGGAGGCGACACACCATCTCAATGCGGCGACTACGCTGTACCGCGAGATGGGCATGCAGTCCTGGCTGGAACAGGCTGATGCGGGAACGAAAGGATTGGCCTGACCGAGGGCCTGCACGAATGAGGCCCTGCGCTCGACCACCGTCTCAGCCCTGAATCAGTCCAGCGATCGCCGAGAACCGCGACGCGGGCACAGTCTGGGGCAACCAGGTGTCGACGACCTCGATGACGACATCCACGCGCGCCATCGTCTCCGCCGCCTTGTCGCGCGCCAGGGCCATGTGACCCGGAAACCACTGTATCGACATGCGCGTTGGAACCGGGCGATCCCGACTACTGCTTCGGCTTGCGCAGCTTCGGCGCTCGGGTTTCGGCGCGGCCACCAGCGGCCGCCTTCAGCAGTTCCCCTGCGGCCCAACGCGCATCGCGAGCACGGCGAGAGCCGTCCTGGACGCTGGCAATCACGGCACCGTCGAACAGCACCAGCAGCGCCGTCGCCAACTGCTGGGCATTCGCCAGTCCCGCCGCCTTGACCCACTCGGTGAAGCGCGCACGCAACCAGTCACGTTGGTCCGCTGCCAGGACGCGCGCCGGGTGTCCGGCATCTACGACTTCGCCCACGACCCGTTGCAGCGGGCAACCCATGAAGTCGGGCGACTCCACCCACGCCACGACCCAGTCGAAGATGCGCAGAGCGCGCTCACCCGGAGGAATCGGCGCCACGAACGCCTCGATACTCGACCGCGCCAACGCGATGCGATGCTGCACGTACGCAGCCACCAGTTCGTCCTTGCAGCCGAAATGGGAGTAGAGCGAGGCCTTGGCCGCCTCGGCTTCGGCCAGAACGCGGTCGATCCCGACGGCGCGCGTGCCTTCGGCATAGAAGAGGCGATCCGCGGCCTCGAGCAGCCGGTCGCGCACGGCCAACGTTCCTGGATTCCTGGGTGCTCTTGCCACGGTTGACAGTATAGACAGCTCAGTCTATCGTCACAACACGAATAGACAGAACTGTCTGTTTAACCTCACTCAAGGAGATTCGATCTTGGCCTTTTCAATCGCAGGAAAGACGGCGCTCGTGACCGGCGCCAATCGCGGCATCGGCGCAGCCATCGTGGACGCCCTCGTCACCGCCGGAGCAAGGAAAGTATATGCGGCGGCACGCAACCCGTCCGATCTCGCACCGCTCGTGGCACGCCACGGCGGGCGCGTCAGCGCGCTACGACTGGACGTGACCGACGTGTCCCAGGTCGCCGCGGCCGTCGCTTCCGCACCCGACGTGCAGCTGCTCGTGAACAACGCCGGCGTCGCGGCCATGATGGGAGGCGCGTTCACCGATCCCCAGTGGCTCGAGGCCGGACGCAAGGAGATGGACGTCAACTATTTCGGTACGTTCGGCGTGTCGCAAGCGTTCGCACCGGTGCTCGCGCGCAACGGCGGCGGCGCCATCGTCAATCTCGCATCCGTGGCCTCGCTCACCAACTTCCCGATGCTGCTCGCGTACAGCGTGTCGAAGGCGGCGACCCATTCCCTCACCCAGGCGAGCCGCATGCTTCTCGCGGCGCAGGGCACCCAGGTCTACGGGGTGTATCCGGGACCCATCGACACCCGCATGGCCGAGGGCATCGAAATGCCCAAGACCTCGCCGGCCGAATGCGCACGCGCGATCGTTGCGGGTATCGAGAGCGGCACGGAAGACATCTTCCCCGATGCGATGAGCCAGGGCATGGGTGCCGCCTATCTTTCCAGCCCGAAGGGCCTCGAGAAGCAGGTGGCCTCGATGGTCGCGCCGGTGCCGGCCTGACGCTGGCCCGGGCAAACGGGCACGGGTGTGCTAACGCACACCCACTCCCTGATTACAGCCTCCGGCACCCGCTCACGCGGATGCCGGAGGCTGCACCATCAGACCCTCAGGCTCGGGCGATGGTGACGATGGTCGTGACGGGAATGGTCCCAACCCGGACCGGAGAAGACGGCCACGATGGCCGTGAACAGCAATAGCAGGAAACGCATGGCGACACCTCATCGAACGATGGCTCGTGTTGAGCGCACCGGCGGCGGCACGACGCGCGAACGCGTGTACCAGCAGTCGGTACGAACCGGGATGCGCCGGTTACGGCGCAACAACCAGGAGGTGTCGCGAACCTAACGCTCGGGCTCGGCGGCGAAAGCGTGGTCGCTGGAAAACGACAGCAGGCGGGCGAACCGGGCGGTTCTAGAGCGGGGAATGATCGAGATCGGGTTCATGATGTCTGGGCCTCGTGAGCTTACTCATCGAGTTGCGAGTGTACGCCCGCCACCCCCGATCGGGCAAACCGGCCCGCGGTGCACTGCAACAGGGATCAGCCGCCTGGGGTCGGTGGCTGCGCCGGTGCTTCGTACCAATGCTCCTTGGATACGATCTTGGGCATCGCCGGATCGGTAAGATAATTGGGCGACATGATCTGGACGCCGTGCTCGTTGAACACGTCGAGAATGTGACCGTGGAGCGTACTCATCGCTTCGGCCCGCAGGCGTGGCGCTTCCGGTCCGGCACGCGCCACCAGGATGTATTCCACGTAGAAGTCCGACAGCGCGGTCTGGATCACGTAGGGCGCCGGATCCGATAACACGCCAACGGTACGACGCGCCGCCTCCAGGAGCAGCGCGTGGACCTGTCGCCACGGCGTGTCGTAACCGATGGTGACTTTCGTATGGAGCGTGAACCCCGGTCCATGCGCCGAGCGCGAGTAGTTGCGCGACACGTTGCTCAAGACAAATGCGTTGGGCAGCACCACTTCCTCCGACAAACCGGTGCGGATGCGGGTCGCGAACAGGGTCAGTTCGGAAACGGTCCCCTCGGTGTCGCCGATCTTCACGAACTCGCCGACGCGAAACACGCGCGAGTACATCAGGATCAACCCGCTTGCCGCCTGCGCCACGATGCTCGAAGCACCGATCGAGAGCATCAGCCCGACCAGGACCGAAAGGCCCTTGAAGGCATCGGTATCCGCGCCCGGCAGGTACGGATAGGCCATGGCCAGTGCGAACAGCCACAGGACGACGTTGGCGATGCGCCGGGTCGGCACCGCGAGGTCGGCATCCAGCCACCCGATGCGGACCTCGCCGGCCTCGATGCGATCGAAGAAGATGCGCACCAGCCGAATGACGACCCGCGTGATGACGACGATGACCACCACCGTGAGCAACCCGGGAATGGCCCCCACGATGGCGAGACCGACGCTCCCGATGAAGCCGAGCAAGTGCCCTTCCAGTTGTTCGCCCCAGGGCCTGGTGTAGCCGAACCGCTCCAGCGTGAAAGTGAGCCAGCCGTAGGTGAAGGCGGCGCCGACCAACCACGCGACCAGCGCCGCGGCCTTTCGCACCAACGTGCTGAGGTGGCGCGGTTGCACGGCGACGACGCCACCGACCTTCAATTTCTCGGCGCCGTGCTGCACGGCCGCCATGATGCGGGCGCCCAGCCAGCGGTTGCCCAGGTACAGCCCGCGCAGGATCAGCAGCCAGATGGTCGTACCCGCCAGCACCAGCATGCCGGCGCGAATCCAGGGGCCGAGGCCGCGCGCTTCGCGTGCTGCACCCAGCGCGTCGGCGAGGCGGTCACGCGCAACCAGGGCGACCGACTCGAGTGTCCCGTCGCCGAGCTTGTCGACATCGCCAGGCTGCACGGCGAACACCGTTCGCCCGTCGATCTCCACGAGCACACTCTCGCCGAAAGGTTTCAACGTGACTTCCATGGCCCCGTCGCGGTCGATCGCGTCCTCGATGCGCCGGCGCGCGGCAGCGGCGCGCTCGGCCGGGGAGTAGTTCAGCATCGAGGTGCGGAACGTGAAAACTTCGCGGTTGTAGAGCATCAGCGTCGCGGGCTCGTTCGCGGCCCACGCGAGTGCGGCCCACAGCCCGAGCAGGACGCCGATGCCGCTCGCCAAGCGACGCACGTTAGCCACGCCCCCGGTACGGAGCAACGCCGGGGTCGGGAATCCACACCCCGTCCGGCGGCTTGCCTGTCTGCCAGAACACGTCGATCGGCATGCCGCCGCGCGGGTACCAGTAACCGCCGATGCGCAACCAGCGCGGTGCCAGCAGCTTCACGAGGCGCCCCGCGACCGTCAGCGTGCAATCCTCGTGGAATGCTCCGTGGTTGCGGAACGCGCCCAGATAGAGCTTCAGCGACTTGCTCTCCACCAGCCAGCGGTTGGGGATGTAGTCGATGACGAGGTGGGCGAAATCCGGCTGCCCGGTGATCGGGCACAGCGACGTGAACTCGGGCACGGTGAACCGCGCCACATAGCGCTTGTCCGGATGCGGGTTCGGAACCCGTTCGAGTTCGGCCTCGTCCGGAGAGGCGGGCAACGGTGTGGACGTTCCCAGCTGCTTCAGCCGGGGCTTGCGGGTCGACGGCATCGGGCGTCCTTGCTGATGTTCGGCCTATTGTGCCTCGGCCGGAGATTCCTGGCGCGACCAGACCGGCATCCCGGCCGCATAGGTCGCGCGAACACACCGGTCGTCGCCAAGTGTGGACAGTACTGCCAGCATATCGCCGATATCCTCGACCCGGCTCATGCGCTCGGTCAGCAAGGGCGTGGCGGCAAGATCGAGCACTACGACATCGGCATCGAGCCCCGGAGCAAGATCGCCCACCCGGTCTTCCAGCGTCAACGCCTGCGCTGCACCCGCCGTCGCGAGCCACAGAGCCTGAACCGGATCGAGCGGGTTGCCGCGCATCTGCGCAACGCGGCTCGCCGCACCCATGGTCGCCAGCATCGACAGCGTCGTGCCGGCACCGACGTCGGTCGCGAGACCGACTGGAATCGGGACGTTGCGGCGCTTCGCCGCAGCGAGATCGAACAGGCCGCTGCCCAGAAAGAAATTGGAAGTCGGGCAATGGGCCAGTGCCGTCGTGCTCTCCGCGAGCCGCGCGCGCTCCCGTTCGGACAGGTGCACTCCATGCCCGTGGATCGCACCGCGGCCGAGGAGCCCGAAACGATCGAACACATCGACATAGTCCGTGCATTCGGGGAACAGACTGCGGACCCATGCAACTTCGTCGACGTTCTCCGCGAGATGCGACTGCAGCAGTGTCCCGGGATGCCCGCGCCACAGCGCGGCGGCGGCCTCGAGTTGTGCCGGGGTGCTGCTCGCGACGAACCTCGGCGTCACCGCGTAGCCGAGCCGGCCACGGCCATGCCAGCGCTCGATCAGCGCCTTCGACTCGTCGTAGCCGCGTTGCGCCGTATCCGACAGTGCGGCCGGCGCATTGCGGTCCATGAGGCACTTGCCGGCGACGATGCGAAGGCCGGTCGGTTCCGCTTCGGCGAATAGAGCTTCAGCCGAAACCGCGTGGACCGTGCAGAACACTGCCGCGGTGGTGGTTCCGTTGCGCATCAGCTCCCGGAGGAACGAGCGCGCGACCTTGCGTGCGTAACCTTCGTCCATGAAGGCCTGCTCCGCCGGAAACGTGTAGCGCTCGAGCCACTCGAGCAGCGGATGGCCACCGGCACCGATGATCGGCATCTGCGGATAGTGCACGTGACAATCCACGAAGCCGGGCACGATCAGCGCACGCTCGAAGTGCGTCACGGGCGTTGCCGGCGGCAACCGCGGCAGAATCTCGGCAGCGGCCCCGAACGCCTCGATGCGCCCGTCGCGCCACGCGATCACCGCATCGCGCTCGAAGCGCAGCGCCTCCGCGGGCGGCACGACGTACGGGTCACCGCACCAGGCGACCGCCGCGCCGCGAATCGCGGTGATCGGCCTGCTCAGGGCGTGTTTGCCGCGGCTCAGCGCTTGCGCCCGCCGTTGCCGGCCATGAGCCGCGCGCGAGCCGCCTTCAGCACTTCGAGCTGCGTGGCGTCCACCGTCGGGAACTTGAGATCCAGGCTCACCAGGCAATCGGCAATGGCGAGCGCCACGGTGAGGCGCGTGAACCACTTGTTGTCCGCCGGGACGACGAACCAGGGCGCGTGAGGCGCCGCGGTGGCCGCGATCATGTCCTCGTAGGCTTCCATGTACCCATCCCAATACTCGCGCTCCGTCACGTCCTGGGCCGAGAACTTCCAGCGCTTGGCCGGATCGTCGATGCGTTCGAGAAAGCGCTTGCGCTGCTCGTTCTTCGACACGTGCAGGAAGAACTTCCGGATCGCGACACCGTTGCGCGCGAGGTAGCGCTCATAGGCCGCGATGTCGGTGTAGCGTTCCTTCCAGATGCGCTTGTCCACCAGCTCCGGCGGCAGCTTCTGCCGCCCCAGGATCTCGGGGTGCACTCGCACCACCAGCACCTCCTCGTACCAGGATCGGTTGTGGATGCCGATGCGGCCGCGCTCCGGCAACGCCGCGGCACCGCGCCACAGGAAATCGTGATCGAGCTCGGTGCTGGTGGGTGCCTTGAACGAAGTCACGTGGCAGCCCTGCGGATTCACGCCCGACATCACGTGCTTGATGGTGCCGTCCTTGCCGGCCGCATCCATGGCCTGGAAGATCAGCAGCACCGCCCATTTGTCCTGCGCGTAGAGTATTTCCTGCTCTTCGGCGAGCCAGCCGACACTATGCTGCAGCAAGGCGCGCGCCTCGTCCTTGAATTCCGATTGCAGTCCGCCGGTATCGGCCGGATCGAAGTCCTTCAGGCGGAAGCGTCGGCCATCCTCCACGCGGAAAGGGGCGATGAATTTCGCGATGTGCTTGCGGGTGGTCTTGTCCACGGAACGGCTCCTTCCTATCGAATCGCAGCGAGAGTCAGGCACACGATCACCACGATCGTGAGGCCACCGCGCAGGGGCAGGTACCACTCGGCGAGGGCGAAGCGTTGCACGAAGGCGCGGTCCATCGCGTAGTGCAGCGCGAACATGGCGGCGGTGACCGCCAACCCGTGCCGCAGCGGCGCCAGCAATGCGAGCCACGCCACCAGGGCCGGCACGATGCTCCAGGCCATGACGGTATTGCGTTCGGATTCGGTCATCTTCGGGTGCAGCATGGCGAAGCCCCAGTGCAGCGCACCGACGAACGACAGGATGACTGCCGCGTAGGTGCGCAGCCATTCGTAGGCCATGATGCGATAAGCCTCGTCCGAGAACCACACGGCCCCCGTGAGGATCACGAACGGGATGAGGCCGCCGGCGCCGAGCCACAGGGGCACGGACGGAACGGACGCTGGCGGCGGAAGCTTCATCGTGGAAACCCGGGAGAGAATGTCGCGGCGAGTATGCCAAAGGACGCGGGGCGCAGCGACCGCGCCCGCCGCTACTTCTTGCTGATGACGAGCCGCATGGGGTCGGTGCAGATGTCGGCGCCGTCGCGGGGGGGCTGTCCGCCCTTCAGTGACTCCAGCGGCACGGTGATGACCGACCCGAAGAAGCGGACGAAGGTCCCGAGAATGTCCTCGGTCGCCACACCCACCTTGAAGTCGGTCAGCGTACCGCTCACGCCGACGGGCGTGGCAAGACTGAAGAACTGCGACTTCTTGGCGCGCGGCTGCATCTTGAACGCCATCTTCTCCGTGGCGAAGTCCACGTTGCCGGCACCGGCCACGCGCATGCGGCTGGTGTCGATCAGGATCGCGTCCTGGGTGAGCTTGCCTCCCTTCAGGTCGAAGCGGACGATCGCGCAGTTCACCAGCGACTCCGACCCCGGGTCCACCGCCGGCAGCAGCGCCACGAAGACGTTCACCGCCCACAGGTCGAAGATGCCCGACTTCATCTTGATCGGCCACACCGCGAGGTCGATGCGGCCGTCGGCATGGGCCATCACCGCGTCGAGCGTCGGCGCACGCGACTTCATGTCGAGGTTCAGGCTGAACAGGCCGCCGATGTCGGTCTCGGGCTTGATGCGCCGCGCCAGCACGCCATAGTCGAAGCGCACGACGCGCATGCCGGTTTCCACCAGCACGTCGCGCGCGCTCGGCTCGTAGGCGAACGTCAGCTTCGCCGAACCGCCGGGCACTTCCACCTCGATCGGATCGAAGGCGAGCCGGCCGTCGGTCAGTGCGGCGCGCAGCTTGCCGCTGCCGAGCTTGTCGGCGCCGGACAGGACCTGCTGCACTTCCACATCGATCAACGCGTCGAGGCGCCGCAGGGTCTCGGGCGACAGCAGTTTCTGCGTATCTGCCGCCGCCTGCTTCGCCTGGGCGCGCATGTCGTCGACGCTCTGCTCCTTCTCCTCCTTCTTCGGCGGCTTGTCGACGGCGGACCAGCCGGCGAGCTTGAAGTCGTCCAACTGGATGCGCGGTGCGCTCACGCGGATGTCGAGACGCGGTCGCTTGCCGCCCAGGTCGAAGCGGCCCTGCCCGTTCAGGCTGCTGCTGCCCACGCGCACCTCGAGGTTGGGCACGTCGTAAGCCGTGGGTGTAAGACGGAACGGCCCCGCGATGGACCAGGGACCCCACGGCGGCAGGTCGGCGCGGGCGAGCTTGTTGAGCGAATTCAACTTGTCGCCGGCGAGCCGGATGTCGAGTTCCGCCGCGCCCTGCCGGATCGGCAGCGCGACCTTCCCCACCAGGTCAAGACGCGTGCCCGACGTTTCCGCTTCCAGCCTGAACGGCACGAAGCTCGTGTTGCGCACGAAGTCGGGCAGCGCGCCACTGGAAAGCCTGATGGCCACGGGCACGTCGTCGAGCGCCCCGTCTACCGTCAGGGCGATCGGTTTGCCCGGCGGAGCGGCCGCCATCACTTGCTTGAGACCGATGGTGGCGAGCACCTTCTTCGTCGGGTCGCGCAACACGTACTGGCCGCCGGTCAACTTCGCTTCGAACTGCGAGCGTTCGAGCATCTCCATCAAGCGGCTGCCGCGCCCTACCAGCGCGACGGCGAGGCTGTCGACCTTCACTTCGATGTCCTCGGCCACCTTGAGGCGTTTCAGCAGATCGCCCACGTCGACCTTGCCGGCGGCCATCTGGAGCGAGGCTTCCGGCATGTCGCCGCGCAGGTCGAGCGCGACCGAGCCTGTGAACGGCACGCCGACCAGGGTCGCCCCGAAGGGCGAGGATTCCATGCGCCCGTCGCGCAGGCGCATCGCGAAACCGACGTCGGTCAGATCGCCACGCTCCAGCACGACGCGCGCGAGTCCGATGCCGATATCGGCTTCGGCCAGGTCGATGCCGCCTGGCAGGATCGGGATGTCGATGGAAGTCTTGCCTGCCTTCGGTTTGTCGGCCGCAGGCTTCGGCGGCGGCGTGAACTGCGCGAGTTCCACCGTATCGAGCAGGTCGCTGCGCAGGGCGACGACGATCATGGGCTTGGCGCTGCCGATGCCGGTGCGGTGCGCGTCGATGCTGATGTCGCTGCGGCCGAGCTTCAAGCGCAGGCCGTTCAAGTGCCATTCGTCGCTCTGCAACTGCGCCTTGCCGGCAATGGAGACGGGCAGCTTCGAATCGGGCGCCGCCCCGATCCAGCGCGACAGGTCCCCGGCGCGCGGAGCATCGAACTGGAATGCGATGTCGGTCCCGCTCTCGGTGCCGGGACGAGCGAGTACGCCCTTGGCGGTGAGCTTCGCGCCGGAACCTTCCAGCTCGATCTGAACCGGCGAACGCAACTCGCGCAGGATCGAAGGCAGGTCGCCGCCCTTCAGGCGCGCCGCGAAGCGCTCGCCGATCAGGGTGCCGCGGATATCGCCGGTCATGCCCTGCTTGTGCGGCAGACGTATGTCGAACCGGTCGAGCGTGAACTCCACGGGTCGGCCGCCTGCAACGTTGCCATAGGAGAGATGTCCGTTCTCGATGTAGAACTTCGCTTCGAGCCCGCGCACCAGTTCGCCGAGAGTCGCGCCGCGGCCGGCGAGACCGAGATCGAAGCGCCCCACGCGGCCTTGCACGCCGCGCACGCCCGCGAGAAATTCGGCAAGTCCACCGAGCGGGGAGTTCTTCGTGCCGAGCGCGATGGAGAACGCCGGCACCTCGGCCGCACCGTCCAGGTCGATCTCGCCCTGCAGCGGCACGTCGGCGATGGTCGCCGCCACGGGCGCCGCCAGCTTGCCACCCGCGATGCGCACGGCGAGCATCGAGTCGCGGATGTTGCCGGGCAGCCCGATCCAGCGGCCGACCTTGAGCTCGAAGTCCGCGTCGATGCCGACCAGCGCCCGGAGATCGAGAGTCTGCTTCTCCAGGTCGGCGAACGAGATCGGCTTCTCGGGTTCGTCGGAAGGCTGATCGAATTCGAGAAAGGGCCTCAGGTCGATGCTGTCGGCGCTGAGCGCCCCCGTCACCCGGGGCCGTTCGCCCACCAGGGCCACTTCGATATCGCCCGACAGGAGCGAGGTGCCGTAGCTCACGTGAAGGCCGGTGACCGTATAGACCCCGCCCTTCTCCCGCGCCTTGCCCACCACCGCGGTCGTGCCCACCTTCGGCAACGGCGACTGCAGGAAACGCTCGAACTCCCGCAGGTTGTCCGTGCCGAGACCGAACAGGAGTTCCGTCGTGCCGGCCCGCGGATCGCGCGTGCCGTTGATGTTGAGTCGCGTGCCGAGAAACTCGAACGCCACGTTGAACGGCCACGGCTCCGGCGAGCGGATCAAGTGGTCGAGTGGCCCGCCTTCGACGGTGGCCTGGTAGGGGAACGATTTGTCGACCCGCCCCTTCAGGGTTACCTGGATCGGCTTGCCGCGCTCGATGGAACCGTCGAGCGTGTCGAGCGCGAAGCTGCGCACCTGGGTGGAGAACGCGTTGCGATACTCCACGTCGATGTTGCGCAGCGCGAGGCGGCGCACTTCCAGCGACACGTCGGGGGGCTGGAACGGTTTCGACGGATCGGCTTTCTCCTCCGGCACCGTCTGGTCGCCCGAGAGATCGAACACCCAGTTCGCCGCACCGTCGCGCAGCCGCTCCAGCGACACCTTCACGTTCGAGGCCTCGAGGTTCTCGATACGCAGGCGCCCCTGCAGCCATGGCTTCAGATCGACCTCGGCCCGTGCATCGCCCAGGGTCGCGAACGCAGGCGTGGCAAACCCCGGCGGGTTGTCGATGCGCACACCGCCGATGCGCAGGGCCGGACGCAAGGACACCGTCATCAGCAACGGTCCTTCCAGCACCACCGGACGGCGCAGCGCCTCGCTCGCCGCCTTCGAGATCGTGTCGCGCCACGGTGCCGCACTCACGGTGACGCCCACGAACGCCACGTACAGCAACGCCAGCACCACCAGCACGACGAGCACGCCCGCTCCGATCAGGGTCCAGATGGCGGTCTTGCGGGCGACACGGCCGGTGCGGCGCGCGACCGTGCGGACGGATTGGGGGACGGAAGGAGTCATCTGCGCCATTATCGCCGGAGCCTCGGCCCGCACGCATCACCTGCGGGCATGGGTACCATAGGGGGTCTGCCTCCACCCGTTCGCCGTCGACGAATGCCACGATGATTGGACCTGCCCTTCGGCGCCGCGGACGCGCAGCCGGTCGCGATGGCCACGTCGGCGCAAACCTGGGCTCGCTTGCGGTGCAGGCGCTGTGGCGTACGACGATCGTCCTCGGCCTGGCAGCTTTTGGCAGCGGCTGCACCTATCTGCGCTACGCGTCGGTCCAGAAGGGCTACGCCGCGCAACACGATGCGGCGCCCGCCCAGTGGTATGCCAAGCATTTGCTCGGCACCGACACCTACATCGTGTATGGGCGGCTGATCGAGACCCCCCTGTTCCGCGACAGCCGGTCGGTGGCCATCGTGGCGGTCTCCGATCGGCATCGCCCGGACGAGATCGTCGAAGTCTTTCGCCTGGGTCAGTCGAGCACCTACTACGGCATGAATTTGCCGGAGGGCGAGTATCGCCTGCTGGTGCTCGCGGACCGCGACGGCAACGGCGTGTACGACGCCACCGACGCGATAGCCGAACGTCCCATCCGGCTGGATCGGCTCATGTACCCGGAACGCGTCGCGGACCACATCGACATCGCCCTCGGTTCGCCGCCGCCGCACCTGTCACCGCACCTGCTGGCTGCGCTGCCGCGTCCGTTCGCACCGGACGTGCGCGATTCGCTGTTCTTCCCCAAGGGCACGATTCGCACTCTCGACGATCCGATCTTCTCGCCGGAAGCAGCGCAGATGGGCGTCTACGATCCCGCGGCGTTCATGGAAGCCGCACCCATGATGTTCTACGCGCTCGAAGAGGACATCACCTACAAGGTCCCGGTGGTGTTCGTCCACGGTCTCAACGGATCGCCGCGGCAATTCGCCGCGATGATCGGGCGGCTCGACCGCAAGCGCTACAAGCCCTGGTTATTCCACTACCCGAGCGGCCAGGACCTCGACCAGCTTGCACGCCTCTTTCACGACATCTTCCTCTCCGGTCGCGTCATTCCCGACGAAGGGGCTCCGCTCGTCATCGTCGCCCACAGCATGGGTGGCCTGGTGGTGCGCGAAGCGATGAACCTGCGCGCCCCCGACGACCATGGCGCGGCGGTTGCGATGATCGTGACCATCGCCTCGCCGTTCGGCGGCGATCCGGCAGCGCGCCGCGGCGTCGACAACGCCCCGATCGTGCCGCCCGCGTGGCGCGACCTGGATCCGTCCGGCCCGTTCATCGAGAGGCTGTTCCGGCGACCGCTACCGGCCCCCACCGAACACCATCTGCTCTACGCCTACCGTGACCGCGACGACATCGCCCATGGGTCCGATGGGGTGGTGCCTCTAGTACGACAGGTGCCACCGGCAGCCCTGAACAGTGGCGCCCAGACGCAGGGCTTCCGGGGCGAGCACACGGCGATCCTGTCCACACCGACGGCCGTCGAGGGCGTCCTCGCGTTGGTCAGCCGGGTGAACAATCCCCTGCCGGAAGCCCATCTTCGGGTGCTCACCAGCGGCGGTTTCGGCGTGCCGCTGAACGACCGCTACACCGACCGCGAGCGATTCATCCTCGAGAACTACGGCCGCTACCTGCGCGCCATCGCGACCGGCGCGCTGGCGCCGATCTTTCCCGAGGATCAACACTTCATCGCCGTCGCGCAGGGCCGCACGGCGCCCGCGCACGAACCGGAGTCGGCGTGGGTCAAGTTCAGCGCCGACTATCCCACGCTGGCGAACGCCACCGAGCCCTGAGGGCCGCCGCGCAGGATGCCCTCGCGGGTCGGCGCCCGGATCGACCGCTCCGGTTGAAGCCGATCCAGCGAGCTGCTACGTTCGAGCGTCGCAACGATGCGTGGATCCCGTCATGAACCGTGTCTTCCGGATCACCGCGGCGCATGCCGTGCCCGACGGGACCCTGGTCGCGCCATTCCTCAACGCACGCGACACGACCAGCGGCCTGCCCTTCGACCTCATCGAAGGGTTCAGCCTGGCCGCCGGGACCATAGCGCCGCACTCGCAGTCGAAGATCCACGTGATGCCCTTCGTCGCGCAGGTCACGTTCGTGCGCCACGGCGCGCTCACGGTGCGGATGAAAGCCGCTGCGGATCGTGCGCCCTATGTGCTGGTCGCACAGGCGGACGAAGCCGTGCTGACCGCGGCCGGCACCTTGGTCCAGCTCATCAACGAGACGGGTTCGCCCTGCGAGGTGCTGTACATCGTGAGCCCTGCCTACGTCTTCGAACAGCAAGAGGGCGGAATCCGTTACGACGACTCGGTCGTGCTGGACGAGGATTGGGACACTCTGGCAGCCAACGGCTGGCGGACGTCGCGCGCCCTGCCCGCCGTCGAGCAGCGAAACGAAGCCCTGCTCCGCCTCGCGGCGACGGAGGCGGCGTTGCGCCCCCTATAATCGCCCGGTCGCCACGAGTCCGCTCCCTTCGATGAAATCCCTGCTCGCACTCGCTGTCCTGCTGCTCGTTGCCGCGACGACGGGCTGCACCTCGCTGGGCCCTCGCACCATCAGCCGCGACCGCTTCGACTATCACGATGCGCTCGGGCGATCGATGCAGGAACAGATGCTCTCCAACCTGGTGAAGCTGCGCTACGGCGACGCGCCGGTGTTCCTGGACGTGGCCTCGGTGATCAACTCCTATTCCATCGAAGGTGAAGTGGGAGTGGCCGGCGGCAACGAACTGGGTTTCAATCGCAACCTCGTCGGCGGCACCGTGCGCTACGGCGACCGGCCCACGATCACCTACACGCCGATCCAGGGCGATGCGTTCGCGCGCAGCATCCTCGCGCCGATTCCGCCGCGGCTGGTGTTCACGTTCATCCAGGCGGGTTACCAGATCGATTACGTGCTGCGGCTTACGGTGCGCGCGATCAACGGCGTCTACAACAGTTCGCAGGTGGGCACGCGTCGCCTCGAGGCAGACAAGGAGTTCTATCCGCTGCTGAACGCCCTGCATCGCATCCAGGTGTCCAACAAGGTGCAGCTCTATCTGGAGGCGGGCGAGTCGGAGAAGGACACGGTCCTGTACTTCGACATCCCCTACAGTTCCGAGGATTACCAGGACGAACTGCAGCTCGTGGTGAAGACACTCGGTCTCGATCCGACGGCACCCCGCTACACCCTGCGCTATGCCGCGATCCCGCAGAATCCGCGCGAGTTCGCGGTGCTCACGCGTTCGCTGTTCGAGGTCTTCGGCGACGTGGCCTCGCAGATCGCGGTCCCCGAGGAGGACGTGAAGACACGTCGCGTGCTCGCCACCACCATGGAAAAGGGGCTGCGCAATCCCGACCTGCCGGCGGAACGGTTCGGACAACCGCCGATCAACGTCCACGCGACGCGCGAGCGGCCGGCGGATGCCGCGGTCGCCATACGCCACCGCGGCTGGTGGTTCTCGATCTCCGACGCCGACGTACGCTCGAAGCGGCTGTTCGGCTTTCTCCTGCTGCTCTACGGTCTCGCCGAAGGCCAGGGCAATACCGGCGGCCCGATCATCACGGTCCCCGCCAAATAGCGCAGGGCCACTAGCCGAGCACCCCACCCAACAACTGCATCACCGAATCGCCGCCGGCCTTGCCGATCGCGTCCATGACGTAGGGCTTGAACTTGCCGATCATTTCCGGCCCCATGCCGAAGCGGCTGAAGGCGGACTTCAGGCTCGACAGATCGGTGATCTTCGCGTTCGGCCCCAGCACGTCCTGCACGCTCTTCATGTAGCGATCGACGTTGGGAATGCTCTTGCTCACCTTCGCGAAAGCCTCCGGCGACAGCTTCGACTGCGCCAGGCTCATCATCGAACCGATACCACCGGCCGCCTGAGTTTCGCTCACGCCGATCTGGTGGCTCATCGCTGCGAGCAGCGCGTCGCTGGTACCCGTCACCGCGCCGGTCACGCTGTTGGCCATCTGTTGCGGTGCCGAGCCGCAGGCCGCCAACGCGACCGAAACCGCGCCAAGGCTCAGGAATTCACGTCGGTTCATGATCGCTCCTCGAGAGTATGGTTGCGACTGATGCGTTGTCCTCGCCCCTGCAGCGGAGGATACCGCGAACTTCATGCTCCGTTGCAGCACGGGAGGGTGTCAGCGACCGTCGCCGAAGATACTGAGACCGAACTTCTCGCTGATGAACTGGATCGCCTTCATGGCGCGCACGCTGTTGCCGGCTTCATTCAATCGCGGCGAGAAGCCCACGATCGCCATCTGCCCCGGCACCACCGCGACGATGCCGCCGCCCACGCCGGTTTTCGCCGGCAGTCCCGCCGTGTAGGACCAGATGCCCGATTCGTTGTAGAAGCCGGCGGTCAGCATGACGGCGAGCACTTTTGGCACGTACTGCGCATCCAGGACGCGCTGTCTGCTCACCGGGTTCACGCCGCCGTTGGCGAGAGTCGCACCCATCACCGCGAGCTGCTTCGCCGTGACGCCGATGGAGCACTGCCGCGTGTAGACGTCGGTTGCTTCCATGGGGTCGGAATAGATCCGCTCCGCTGCAGCCAGGAGGTAAGCATGGGCACGGTTGCGCTGATTGGTCGCGGCTTCGGACTGGTACACATCCTCGATCACCGTGAGCTTCGCGGCCGACAGACGATTGAACCAGTCGAGGATCGTGTCGAAGCGCTGCGCCGCAGATTCCGCCTTCACCATGCTCACGGACGCGATGGCCCCTGAGTTCACGAGCGGATTCACCGACACCTGCGGGATCAACTGGGTGGCGATGATCGAGTTGAATGCCAGGCCGGTGGGCTCCACGCCGATCCTCTGCGCCACGGCATCCGCACCCTGCTGCTGCATCACGAGTGCCGCCGTGAAGGGCTTCGACACCGATTGGATCGAGAAGGCGTAGTCCACATCGCCGACAGCGAACACCTCGCCCTTCGCCGTGACGATGGCCACGCCGAACAGGTCGGACGGCACCTTGTCCAGTTCCGGAATGTAGTTGGCGTTGGCACCATCCTTCACGTCCTTGAATTTGTCGTAGGCCTCCCGCACCGCCGCTTTCAGCTCGGCGGCGCCGGGCGGACTCTCCCGCGCCGCGACCGGCACCGCAACCACCAGCAGCCACGCCGTAAGCAAGATGCCTCGTGCAAACATGTTCATCTCGGTCTTCATGTGGTCTCTCCCTGTTGACGTGATCGAACGAGAGGCATCATGCCGCCCAGCCCTCGCCGGGCCGCCCCAAGAGGGCTGGCTCCCTGGGGGGAGAGGCCGCAAGGCCTGTCGGGCGGGCATCTCAGTATTCGTAGAAGAACTTCTGCAGTTGTGCCGCGTCGCTGGTCTTCGTGAGCCCCAGCATCAGCAGCACGCGCGCCTTCTGCGGGTTGAGTTCCATCGATGCAA
Source organism: Burkholderiales bacterium (assembly GCA_019747905.1). Taxonomy (GTDB): domain Bacteria; phylum Pseudomonadota; class Gammaproteobacteria; order Burkholderiales. The sequence continues at coordinate 97,330 of JAIEQG010000014.1, read as the reverse complement.
GGGTGCCGAGCTCGTCGTCGTTCAGTTCGACGTTGCGGTCGGTGATGCCGCTGTTGGTGCGCGACGAGCGCACCACGGCAACCCCTTTCTTCACGGCATCGCGCAATCCGGCTACGGCCGTCTCGGTCGCGTTGCCATCACCCACGCCAGCCAGCACCATGCCCTTGCAGCCGAGCTTCACGCAGGCATCGATGTAATCACGGCCCACATTGGCATGGGCGTAGAAGATGTCGACCCGAGGCAGCGATTGCAGGCCTTCCACCGAAAACACGCTCGCCTTCGTGTGCTTCGTCGCGAGCGCATCGTAGAAGTAGACCCGGCCAGCGTTGGTCATGCCGGCCTTGCCGCGGTTGGGCGACTTGAAGGTGTCGAGCTGGGTCGTGTTGGTCTTGGTGGCTTCGCGCGCGTGGTGGATTTCGTCGTTCAGCAGCACCATGACACCGCGGCCCTTCGCGCCCGGATGCGCCGCGACCGACACCGCGTTGTAGATGTTCGCGGATCCGTCCGCGCCGGTCGCGGTCGCCGGCCGCATGGAACCCACCATCACGACCGGCTTGTCGCTCTTCACCACGAGGCTCAGGAAGTATCCGGTCTCCTCCATGGTGTCGGTGCCGTGGGTGATCACGACGGCGTCGACATCGGGGTTCGCCAGGACTTCGTTCACCCGCCTGGCGAGCTTCAGCCAGACCTCGTCGTTCATGTCCTGGCTGCCGATGTTCACCACCTGTTCGCCGCCGATATCCGCCAGCTTGTCCAGATTGGGAACCGCCTTGATGAGATCCTCCACCTTGAAGCTGCCGGACTTGTAGCCGGCGTCCTGCCCCTCTGCCTGCGCGCCGGCGATGGTGCCTCCGGTAGCGAGGATGACGATCCTCGGTTTCGCTGCCCATGCCGGAATCGCGATCGCCAGTGCCGTCAATCCGGCCAGCGCCAGTCTCATCGTCTGCATGATCTGCCTCCCCTTCGATGACCGAACCTGCCCGGACCGAGGTACCGGTCCCGCGCCGCCCTGGTCAGGGCGGGTCTCGTTCTCCGCTCACCCGGAGCACGGCCCCCTCGGATACCGGGGCGGTGCGCCAGTTGAACATGATAGCCAGCATGCGCAGCAGGAACGTGACACCGATGCTGAACCAGGCAGCCTGCTCCACCTCCCATTGATAGAACTTGAGGATGACCAGGAATGCGAGGCAACCGCCGAGGGCCGCGAGTGCGTACACCTGCCCCGGCTTCAGGATGAGCGGCTCGTCGCGCACGATCACGTCGCGCATGATGCCACCGCCCACGGCGTTCGCCACACCGACCAGCAGCACGGCGCCGGGCGGCAGTCCCGCGATGATCGACTTCTGCATGCCGACCACCGCGTAGGCACCGAGTCCCAAGGCGTCCACGACCGCCATCAAGCGAACGAACCGGCGTTCGAGCTTGAATGTCGCACCCGCGATCAACGTCGCAGCCAGCACCACCAGAAGGTAGCGGCCATCGCGCAGCACGGCCGCCTCCAGGCCCAGCAGAAAGCTGTCGCGGATCAGCGCGCCCCCGAGTCCGGTCACGAAAGCCAGCACGAATGCACCGACCATGTCGTAGCCACGATGAGTTGCGGCCCATGCGCCGGTGAGGGCGAAACAGAATATGGCGCCGAGGTCGAAGAAGATCGGCAAGGCGAAGGCCCCGTGCAGCGTCACCGGAGCACGCAACGACTCGATGAGTTCGATCATGCCGGTGGGCTGTCCATGGCGTCATTGTTGCGCAATTCGAGCCCGGGATCGATGAATCCCGAAGAGACGGGGGCCACGCTGTCGACACGCCTTCGGCCGGCACCGCTTAGGTCCGGGCCGCGCCGCTCTCCTGCGGCGGGTCGTCCATCGGCCAGACTCTTGCCACGAGCCAGCTCACCAGCACGCCCACGAGGCATCCGAACAGCACCTCCCCCACGTTGTGAAGGCCGATCTCCAGACCAGTGACCTTCGATTGGTGCGTGAGACCGGCAGCGATGACGATGGCGGCGCTGATCGGCGCCTGGCGCCACATGGTCGGCACACGGACCAGATAAGAGGACACGAGTACCGTTACGGCCAGGGCGATGGGCAGTTTCCATTCGCTCGATCCGCCCACCGTGAGGAAGATCAGGCCGACCGAGCAGCCGACGAGCACGTTGATGATCCGGCTCTTGAACATCCGGGTCGCCACGTCCACTTTGGGGTCCGTGGACGCGATCATCGAGGCGATCGCCCAGATCGGATTCGCGACATCGAAGTACCGCAGAGTGCTCCAGACGACGGTGCACCCAACGAAGACGTTGAGAGCAAACCGCAGCGCAAATACCCCGCGATACGGATAACTGGCGTCCCTCATCAGGGCCTCATGGCCGATCGATAACGCTCCGGCACCGGAGCCGGAACTCGCTTCGAGGCCGCCAAGGACGTCTTCCTCCGGAACACGTTCCGCTGGAACCGACAATCGCGTCCGCGTTCTTTTCGAGCAGACCGAGCACCGGTTCGAAGTCCGCCGCGGTCGGAGTGCGCGTGTTTACCCCAGGCACATCCCGGGAAGGTTTCATGCCGGCGCATTGAGAGTCGACACCTGCCGGCGCTCAGAAACTGACGTTCGCATACAGCACCGGGCCCTCGAAGCTCTGCGTAATCTGGCCCGTCCATTTGGTGTTGGTCGATGTAACGTCGACATACATGCTGCGGTAACCCACGCCGAAACCGACATGACGCAACGGCTGGTAGAGCAGATCCAGGGCCATGCTGGTGATGCCCCCGGAGTACTGGTCGTAAGTGAGAGAAAAGCGATCGAGACGTCCGGCGATCGCCCATCGATCGGTCAGCGCGAACTGCCCAAAGGCACTGAGGACTGGCAAGGGCGCAGTCACGGCCCCGCCCTGGGTGCCGATCCCGTTCGAAGTGATGCTGGCGTCGTACCGGGTCACGTGGGCGCCCAGGGCGATCCCGAGTTCCTTGTCCACGGTCTTGAAGAACGAGTAGCCCACCGAGACACGGGTGTCGGAGAAATCGAACTTCGAATTCACGTTGGAGCCGACCGGAAAGACCGCATCGCCCCATTGGATGTCGCGCTCGAGGTTCTTCTGGCCGGTCCGGTTCAGCTCGAAGTACTCCGCCTCCACGCGCCATCGTTCGGTGATGCGCCAGCGCGCCAGGAAGTTGGGAACACTCTTGTGGCCCTGCAGCCCCAGGGCCGATTCGAAATCGACGCTGGCCCCGACGCCGAGCGTCGTCGAATCGAGCCTCGCTTCAGTGCTCGTCTTGGGCGCGAAGATCCCCGCGCCGATGTAGAAGCGATCGTTCAACGCAGGATGAAACGGAATCTTCTCCTCGCCGGCGCAGACGGTCCCCGACACCAGTGCTGATATAGCGAAGAGGGTCTTCGAGATCGTGGATTGCATGGCGAGTTCCTCCGGTTTTCCCGCGTCGTCGCGGCGAACCCCCCGGAGCCTGCAGCCCGGGGCCGGGCGGCGATCGGACGGTGGGGATGGCGAATCGATGTGCGTGCAGCGATCGCCGGTTCCGCTCACGCCGGAGCGTGGACGATGCCTGTCTCCTGGGTAGACACGGTCGTGCCCGCCTCGCCGGCGATGATGCGTCCCAGGTCGGCGAGCGCTCCGATGGCGGCACGCTTGCCCGTGGCGGAGGCGAACTTGCAGGCGGCATCGACCTTCGGGCCCATGGAACCGGCAGCGAACGACAGGGCGCCGAGCGCGGCCGGCGATGCGCGCCGGATCGCCTTCTGGGTCGGCTTGCCCCAGTCGACATAGACGGCGTCGGCATCGGTCAGCATCACGAACAGGTCCGCATCGAGCTCCCGTGCGAGCAGCTCGGACGCGAGATCCTTGTCGATGACGCATTCCACGCCGACCAGCTTGCGCTTCGCACCCTGCTCGTAGGCCGTGGGAATGCCGCCGCCGCCCGCGGCGATCACGATGGTGTTGCGCTCGAGCAGCCACTTGATCGGGCGCAACTCGAAAATGCGCTTCGGTTGCGGTGACGCGACGACCCGGCGCCACTTGTCGCCGTCCTGCTTGAATATCCAGCCCTTCTCCTGTGCGAGCCGGTCGGCATCCGCCTTCGCGTACACCGGCCCGATGAACTTGGTCGGATCCTTGAATGCGGGATCGGCCGAGTCGACTTCGATCATGGTCAGCAAGGTGGCGAAGGGCCGCTCGAACGGCAGCAGGTTGCCCAGCTCCTGCTCATGCTCATCGAGATTCTCCTTGCATCGTTAATTTTTAGCATCAGGAGCGGCTCTGACGCCGCCCACTCGAGCGGTGCAGGGGATCATCGCCATTGATCCACCCACCGTACTTCCGCCACGTCTCCGGGTTGATTGAGGATCGTATCCGGAATCCGCACGGCGATAGCGTTACCTGAAATCCGGATCGCGTCCAGTTCCTTTGCGCCGGACCGGCATATGGTCCTGGCCGCTTGCGCCTCGCGCCGCTGCGATTCGCAGATGAATTCACCACGGGTGGATCGAGCCTTGAAGCTCTCCAGTGCCGGAAAATCGTGGAAGCGGAACAGGACCGCCTGCGGTCCGCTCTGCGGAAGCTTCACCTCCACGCCGCCGATGCCGCGCACGCGACGAACATCGACGATGGTCGTGTCGCCTTCGCGGTGCACTTCGATGCGGTCGTCCGTCGCAGCCACGGCCTCAACCGGGCTCGATGCAGCGGATCGAGTGGCAGCGGCCGCCGCCACCGCCGGAGCGGCGGGTGCTGCCGCCGCTGCCTCCCGCGTCCCCTGCTTCGGCCCGAGCGGATCGGCAGCATCGACCCAGCCACCCCCGAGAGCCTTGTAGACGTTGATCAGTTCGCCATAGCGCTGCGCCAATGCGGCCACCGCATTCAACTCCGCGGCGAACAGTTCGTTCTCCGCATAGATCACTTCGAGATAGCTCGACACGCCGCCGTCGAAACGCGCGCGGGACAACCTCGCGTAGGTGCGCAGCGCTTCCACGCGCTTCACCAGGGCGTCACGCTCTTCGGTGCGCTTCTTCACGCCGATCAGCGCGTCGTTGGTTTCGCGAAACGCGTTGAGCACTACTTGCTGGTAGAACGCAAGCGCCTCTTCGCGAGCGGCTTCGGCGGTCTTCACCTGGCCCTCGATGCGGCCGAAGGTGAAGATGGGGCCGACCAACGAAGCGCCGAGCGAGCCTGCGGTGGAGGAACCGTTCGCGAAGTTGTCGAGCGACGTGCTGGTGAAGCCGAGCGCGCCGGTCAACGACAGGCTCGGATAGTAGAGCGCCTTGGTGGCACCGATGTTGGCGTTGGTCGAGCGCAACAGCTGCTCGGCCTGCAGGATGTCCGGACGGCGCTCGAGGAGAGCCGAGGGTAATCCTCCGGGCACGGGTGGGAAACTCAACGCATCGATGGTCTTGCCGCGCGCGATCGCCCCGGGGTTGCGGCCGAGCAGGATCGACAGCAGGTTCTCCTGCAGCGCGATCTGGCGCTCCAGCGACGGAATGGCGGCCAGGGCTTGCTGGTACTGCGACTGGACCTGAGCCAGTTCCACTTCGGAGATGACCCCGCCGTAGAAGCGCAGCTCGAACAGCTTCTGGGTCTCTTCGAAGTTCTTCGCGGTGATCTGGGCGATCTCGAGCTGGCGGTCGAGCGCCCGCAAGGCGATGTAGCTGGTGGCGACGCCGGCCACCACCGACAGCACGACGCCGCGGCGACCCTGCTCGCTCGCGTACACCTGGGCCTGCGACGATTCCGCCAGCCGCCGCACGCGGCCGAACAGGTCGATCTGCCATGACGCACCGAGCGCCGCCGTGTACAGGTCGTAGTCGCGGTTGACGCCCGGCGACAGCGGCGGCTGACCGTTCTCGCTCAGCCGGTTGGTGCTCGTCGCCCCGTTGTAGTTGACCTGCGGATAGAACTGCGATCGCGTCGTGCGCAAGGCGCCGAGGAACTGGTCGACGCGGGCCGCGGCCTGCCGCAGGTCGCGGTTCTCCTGCAGTGCCCCACCGATCAGGTCGTTCAGCACCGGATCGTCGAAGGTTTCCCACCAGCGCAGATTGGCGATCTCGGCCGCCTGGGGCGCTTCGACTCTCCAAGCGGCCGGCGCATCCGTCTTGGGCCGCTGCCAGTCGGGTCCGACCGTGCATCCCGCCAGCGCCGCAACGGCCATCAGCGCCGCCACGCGTGAGCGACGCAGGACCGGTGCCGTCATGCGCCGTGCTCCGCGGTACGAACCGGCGGCTTGCCGCCGCCGAAACGCTGGCTCAGCGACTCGAGCATCCAGAAGAACACCGGCGCGAAGAACACCGCGATCAGGGTGGAGAACACGATGCCGCCGATGACGCCGGTACCGATGGCACGCAGGCTGTTGGCACCGGGACCCGACGCGATGGCGAGCGGCACGCAACCGAGGCCGAAGGCGAGCGAGGTCATGACGATGGCGCGCAGTCGCAGCCCCGCCGCTTCGATCGCGGCCTGTCGCACCGCCATGCCCTCATGCACGCGCTCCAGCGCGAACTCGCAGATCAGGATCGCGTTCTTCGCCGACAATCCGACCAGCGTCACCAGGCCCACCTGGAAGTACACGTCGTTTTCCAGCCCCCGCACCCAGGTGAGCAGCAACGCGCCAAGGATGGCGATCGGCACCGTGAGCACCACCGCGATCGGTACGGTCCATTTCTCGAACTGGGCCGACAACAGCAGGAACACGACCACGAGGCCGGCGATGAACGCGATCGACGAAGTGCTGCCCGACTGCTTCTCCTGCAACGCCTGGCCGGCCCAGGCGTAGGAAAAGTCTCCGGGAAGAGTTTCGCGCGCCACCGCCTCCATGGCGGCCAAAGCCTGCCCGGAGCTGAACCCTGGTGCTGGACTGCCGGTGACCTTCACCGCCGGGAACCCGTTGAAGCGTTCCATCAGTTTCGGTGCCGACGCATAGCGCGTGCGGATCAACGCCGAGAGCGGCACCATGCCGCCGCCGTGGGAACGGACATACACCTTCTCGAAATCGCGCGGGTCGCTGCGATATTGCGCATCGGCCTGCAGCACCACCCACCACACGCGGCTGAACTGCGAGAACTGCCCGGCGATGCTCGAACCGAAGAAGCTCTGCATGGTCTGGAACGCATCCTGCACCGCCACGCCCAGCACTTCGGCCTTGTTGCGGTCCAGTTCCACGAAGAGCTGCTGGGTCGAGCCGCGGAACGTCGAGGAAATCCCGGCCAGCTCCGGTCGCTGCCGCGCCGCGGTCATGAAGGCCTGCACCGCGGCACTGGTCGCGCGCGTGTCCCCGGCACCGCGGTTCTGGATGTAGAACTCGAACCCTCCGGTGGTTCCCAGCCCCGGGATCGACGGAGGATTGACCGCGAACACGAACCCTTCCTGCAACGCTGCGAACTGCTTGTTGAGGCGCGGCAGCACGGCGAAGGAAAGCAGCGACGGATCCTCGCGCTCGTCGAACGGCTTCAGCGACGGAAACACGATCGCGGCGTTGTTGCGGAAAGTGCCGTCGATCATGCTGTAGCCGTTCACGACGGCTATGTCCTGGATGGCCTTCTCGCCCTCGAGGATCTTCTCGATGCGCTCCACCAGCTTCGCGACGTAGCTCTGGCTCGCGGCATCGGGGGTCTCGATGACGATGAAGAAATAGCCCTGGTCTTCCTCGGGCACGAAGCTGCCCGGCAGGATCCGGAACATGATCAGGATGCCGGCAATCACCCCGCCGAACGCCAGCAGCGCGATGGGCCAGCCCTGGATCAGGCGGGCGACGACGCCGACGTAACCGTCGGTGAGCTTCTGGAAGCCATTTTCGAACCAGCGGAAGAAGCCGCGCTTCTCGCCGTGGTGCGCCTTGATGATGATGGCTGCGAGCGCGGGCGACAGCGTGAGCGCCATCAAACCGGAGATGACCACCGAGATCGCGATGGTGATGGCGAACTGCTTGTAGAGAGTGCCGGTGACCCCACCCAGGAAGGCGACCGGCAGGAACACCGCCACCAGCACCAGCACGATGGAGATCAGCGCCCCGGCGATCTCGGTCATGGCCTGCTTCGAGGCTTCGAGCGCGGACAGGCCGCGCTTGGTCATGTTGACCTCGACGTTCTCCACGACGACGATGGCATCGTCCACAACCAGGCCGATCGCGAGGATCATGCCGAACATGGTCAGCATGTTCACCGAGAAACCGAGGAGGTGCATGCCGATGAAAGTGCCGATGATCGACACCGGCACCGCCAGGATCGGGATGAGCGTGGCCCGCAGCGACTGCAGGAACAGGAACACCACCAGGATCACGAGAACCACGGCCTCGAAGAAGGTGTGCACCACCTTGTCGATGGAGTTCAGGGTGAAGAGACTGGTGTCGAGCGTCACCTTGTAGTCGAGACCGGTGGGAAACTGCTTCTTGAGTTCCTCCATGCGGGCCCGCACCGCCTTGGCGGTTTCCACGGCGTTCGCGCCGGGCTGCTGGTAGATGCCGATGGTGGTGGCGGTCTTGCCGTTCATGCGGCTCGCGATGGAATAGTCGCGCTTCGCGAGTTCCACCCGACCGATGTCCTTGACCCGCACGATGGCTGCGCCCTGCTTGGCGGCCCGGACGATGATCTCCTCGAACTCCTCCGGTCGCGTGAGCAGGCCCTGGGCCGTGACCACGAACGTCTGCTGCACGCCCTTGTCCGTGGGTTGCGCGCCGATCTGGCCGATGCCGAAGGTCTGGTTCTGGCTCTGGATCGCGGCCGCCACGTCCTGCACCGAGATGCCGAGCTGCGCCAGGCGGTCGGGCCGCAGCCAGACTCGCATCGCGATGTCGGGCAACCCGAACACCGAAGCGCGGTTGGCGCCCGGCACCCGCTTCAGCTCCTCCAGCACGTACAGGTTGGTGTAGTTGTCGATGTACGTGTCGTCGTAGCGGTTGTCGGGCGAGAACACCGACAGGATCATCATGATGCTGGAGGACTTCTTCTCCACCGTGACACCCTGCTGCGACACCACTTGCGGAATCAGCGGCAGCGCCTGGCTCACGCGGTTCTGCACGTTGACCTGGTTGATGTCGGGGTTGCTGCCCGGCTTGAACACCACGTTGATGGTGACGTTGCCGCTCGACGAGCTGACCGAGTTGAAGTACAGGAGGTTGTCGACACCGTTGATCTGCGTCTCGATGGGTGCAGCAACGGTGTTCGCGATCACCTCTGCGGTGGCGCCGGGATAGCGCGCCTCGACGCTCACCTGCGGCGGTGCCAGCTCCGGATACTGCTCGATGGGCGAAACCAGCATCGAGACCGCGCCGCCCAGCAGGATCAGGATCGAGATGACCGACGACAGGATCGGCCGGTCGATGAAGAAATGCGTGAACATGCCGCGGGACGGTTATTTGGGCGCGTCGGCAGGAGCCGCGGGCTTCACCCCCGGAGCCACGATCTGAACCGGTTTGCCCGGTACCACCTTGAGCACGCCTTCGGTCACGACGCGGTCGCCGGGCTTCAACCCGGTCGCTATCACGATGTCCTTCTCGCCCTGATAGTCGCCGACCACGACCGGCCGGATCTCTGCAGTCCCGTCCTGCTTGACGACGTAGACCAGGTGACCGTTCGGGCCCTGCTGCACCGCCAGCTGCGGAACGACCACTGCATTGGGGCGCATCGCTCCGCGCACGTTCGCGGTCACGAACATGCCCGGCCGCAGATCCCGCGCAGGATTGGGGACCACGGCGCGCACCAGGAACGACCCGGTATCCTGGCTGAAGGACGGGTCGGCGAAATTGATCCGGCCGCGGTTCGCATACGCCTTGCCGTCGGGCATCACGAGTTCGACTTCGTAGTCGCCTTCCTTCGGAACCACGACCTGGCCCGATGCCTGGAGATCGCGCAGCCGTGCCACCTGGTTCTGCGACACGCTGAAGCTCACCCAGATCGGGTCGATGGCCGCGACGTAGGTGAGTCGGGCGTTCTCCGACATGGCGTTGATGTAGGCGCCCTGCCGTTGCTCGGAGCGGCTCGCGAGACCCGTGACCGGACTGCGAATGGTGGTGTAGCCCAGGTTGAGCTCGGCCTCCTTCACTTTGGCCTGGGCCGAGTACACGGCAGCCTTCGAGCCGTCGTACTCGCCCTGGGCACGATCGAGATCGGCGCGGGAAACCGCGTTCATCTCGGCCAGCGGCTTGATCCGCGTCAGGTTTGCCGTGGCAGTGGACAACCGTGCCTGCTGTGCCTGCAGCTCGCCACGCGCGGCATCGAGCTGCGCCTGAAACGGTCTCGGGTCGATCTGGAAAAGCACCTGGCCCTCTTTCACCAGTTCGCCTTCCCGGTACGCGATGCGATCGAGGAACCCGGAGACGCGTGCGACGATGTCCACTTGGCGCGAGCTCTCGGTCTGCGCGACAAACGTGGGGATGTACGGTACCGCCACCGTCTCCACGGTCAGCACGCTTACCGGCGGAGCGGCGTGCGGCGCTGCCGGCTTTTCCTTGTCGCAGGCGGTGAGGGCCAATGCGACGAGCAACACCGCCGCGCGACAGGCACGATTCGAAACGACGTTCAAGGTGTCTCCCCGCTCACGTTGACGCTCCACACCGCGCACTTCAGGTGCATACAGTAGCAGGCAGCATCGCACTTTGGTGAAGTGGCCTGCCGGGCGACGGGATGGCTACAGGTAACGTTCTCCCTGGGCGAGCCGGCTTGCGTCGGGCGGCAGTTCGGCACGGGGACAACATACGATCGCGATCACCGCCTTCAACTCCGTACCGATGGCAAGCTCGACTACATCGATGGCATTGACCGGTCCGGAGGCATCGCCCTCCACCTTGAAGCCCATGCGATCGACGGTGAGCGGCGTGCGCCGGAGCGTGACATGGCGCTCGGGATTTCCGAGTACCGATTCGATGTGGTCGATGTAGCCGTCCAACGTCGCCAGACTGCCCTTGGCCTCGATGTAGCTTGCGACCGCCTGACCGAGTTCGCTTTCGGTGCGCTCGATCTCGTGCACGACGGTACTCGGGTCACCCACCAGGCCTTCCATGCCATCCTGCGCGAGCTTCAGCATGCGCAATCTCGCTCCGAGGTACGCCTTGCGTTCCTGCAACTCCACCGCCTGCATGTCCACCGCGACGATGCGCGCCAGCGCCTCCTGCGCGAGCCGTTGAATGATGCGGCGGCCGACTTCCACGCGAGTCGCCGCCGGTGTCGCGGCGGGTGCGATCAATCGGTGATCGGTGAAGCTCACCGTGACCTGAGCAACGTCTTGCCGCACCGCGTCGCCCTGCAACTGCGGGGCGAACACCGTCTTCTCGACCATCTTCATGCCGAGCAGGCCGAAGGCTTCCTCGACGCCGCGATTGGCAGGATCGGCGAAGAATGCGCGCAGTTCGCGGCTGCGACCGAGGCACTCCACGACGTCGCCCGCCGTGGCGAAGAATGCGTTGACGCAGGGGTCGCTGCCCCAGGCTGCACGGGTGAGGCGTATCGGTTCCAGCGGCACTCGCGCCAGGTCCCGCAGATGCGAGATGGTACGACGCACGCAGCCCTCCAGCTTCTGCTGATAGCGCGCCCGGTGGCGAATGCGCGGCTCGACCGCCTCGACTACCGCTTCGATCGCTTCGGCCACCAGCTGCGCGTCCGCCTCGGTCGTGGCAGACGGCGCCCTGGCTCCGAACAGGGCAGCGGCTATGCGCTCGAACATCGGGCCCGCGCGCAGCGCCGCAGGGGCGCACGCGTCACGTCACTTCCAGTCCATGGCGGGCACCCACGCACGCAGCTCGCGGCCCTGGTGCAGCCGGCCCTGGATGCGTTGCGCAAGAGCCTCGGCCTGCCCGCGCGTCATCTCCATGTCGATCACCGCGGACGGCGCCCCACCTTCCCGCACCAGCGTGATCCGGTCGACCGGCGCGAACGCCCGCAGCGTGTCGCGAATGGCTTCTTCCGAGACGTCGTCAGGCAGATTGCCGACCACGATACGCATCGCTTCTCCTTTCTCGTTCCGCGCCCAACTTCAGAATCGTTCCGGCACGACCTTATAGGGGTACTTCGGGTCCCGGTAGCTGCCGGCAGCCTGACGCTTCGGCAGTTTCACCTTTTCCTGCGGCAGGGCCTTGTAGGGAATGCGCGACAGCAGATGACTGATGATGTTGAGGCGCACCCGCCGCTTGTTCTCCGATTTCGCCACATACCATGGCGCGAATCCGGTGTCGGTCGCGGCGAACATGTCGTCGCGCGCCCGGGAGTAGTCGTACCAGCGGCTGTAAGACTTGAGATCCATGGGCGAGAGCTTCCAGATCTTGCGCCCATCGTCGATACGGTCTTCCAGCCGGCGCGTCTGTTCCTCCGGGCTTACCTCGAGCCAATACTTGAGCAGGATGATTCCCGAATCGACCATCGCCTTCTCGACCAACGGCACCGCGTTCAGGAACTTCTTCGCCTGCTCCTCGGTGCAGAAGCCCATCACGCGCTCCACTCCTGCCCGGTTGTACCAGCTCCGGTCGAAGATGACGATCTCGCCTGCGGCCGGCAGGTGGGGCAGGTAGCGTTGCACGTACATCTGGCTCTTCTCGCGGTCGGTGGGTGCCGGCAGCGCGATCACGCGGAATACGCGCGGGCTGACGCGCTCGGTGATGGCCTTGATGGTGCCGCCCTTCCCGGCGCCATCGCGCCCTTCGAACACGATGCACACCTTGAGGCCCTTGTGCTGCACCCACCGCTGCAGCTTCACCAGTTCCACGTGCAGCTTCTCGAGGGCCGCTTCGTACTCCTTGCGGCTCAGCTTGCCCGCGCCCTCAGCCGGTACCACGTCCCGGGGTGCACTGCGCTGCGCCCTGCCTGCCATGGCCGTCCCTCCCCCACGCTGTCCAGGTACTGGTCGGACCCGGGGCCGCGTGCCGAATCGATCAGAACTTGAAGCCGATGTCGAAGCGTCCCACGACGAAACTCGGTGTCCCGCTGGCGGCACCGGCGGACAACCACTGCTGATACGCACCCGCTCGCAGGAAGAAGCCGCGCGTGACGTCCCACCGCAGACCGGCCCCGATCGCGTAGGTCCAGTCGGTGGACGTCTTGGTGTAGGTCACCGGACCGCACACGTAGCCGTACCACGGATACCACCAGCAGCCGGTGCCGACACCGGCGGGGATGCCGGTGTCGGTATAGGTCACGCCCAGGGCGCCCGTCACGTAGGGCGTGAACGCCCGGTCGAAGAAATGGTAGGTGCCGTTGATCACCAGAGAACTCACGTACGCCGTGCCGGACACGGCCTGCGCTGCACCGCCGCCGGCAGGGGTCGCGGAGCCGCTGTAGTTCACGTTGTTCCAGGCGAGATCGACCCCGGCCGCCAGGCGCTCGTCGAAGTTGTACGCGAAGCCGAAGCCGAAGCCGGTCGAGGAACCGAGCTTGGCCGAGGCGCCGTTGTCGAAGTTGAGGGTCTCGGAGTTGGTGAAGCGGCCCTGCAGCGTCGCTTCCCAGCGCTCTCCCCGCTCGCTGTCGGCGGCACCGGCGACGAGCGGCAGCGCGCCCGAGATGAACGCGAACAAGCAGATGGCACCGGCACGGATCGAATTCATGGATCTCCCCTCCTTCTCGAGAGCGTCCGCTGCATCGGCGTCGGCCCGCGAATGCAGCGATGATGATGCATTGGAACCGGTACGTTGAGGTGCGAGCTTGACGCAGATCAACCGCAAGCCGCGATGCACACCGGCGACGGATTGTGGTCTCGCGGCCCTCGGTCCGAGTTGATAGTTCGCGACAAACGGCCGTCGCGCTCCGGCCGGCGCCGCCGGTCGGTTCCAAGCGTCGACAGGCCCTAGTACATCAGCTGGATGCGTGCCTGCAGGACCTGCAGGTGTCCCGGCGTCGATCCGCCTTCGACGATGGCGTAGTTGTAGTTGAACATCCAGCGCAGGTACCGGTTCCACCACCAGTTGAGTCCCGCCGTCGCTTCCGTCATGCGGCCGCCGTTGGCGGATCCGTGGTCGAGGTCGACGTACGACAGGCGCAGGCCGAGCTGCCACGCGCCCCATGTGCTCTCCTTCCAGGAGAAGTCCCTGGTGGGGATGATGCGATCGGGCACGCCGACGGCCTTGTTGTAGCCGGCCTCCTCGCCGGTGAGCATCCAGCTCGTGGTCGCGTAGAGGCCCGTGAGGTAAATGGACCGGTCGCCATCGTTGATGCGGTTCACCATCGCCTCGCCCTGCAGCGTGAACGGGCCGCTCATCCAGACGAGTTCGGTGCCCACGAAGGCAGCACCACGGGACTTGATGTTGCCCGTGTCTACCAGATAGGGCGCGATGAAGCTCTCCGGCCGTGCGCGATAGCGCACCTCGGAGTCCGAAGCGATGGTGAGCGAACCGCTCGCCCCGAGGTGCAGCAGCCGCCGGCCGCCCTTGCGCTGTTCGTCGAGCAGCGCCAGCCCGGTCAGGCGAAGGGTCGGACGCAGCAGCGACTGGGTCTCGTCGCCGAAGTTGAGGCCCGGATCGGCGCCGACGGAATAGATGCCGAGGTTGAGGGCCCCGCGGTCGCCCCACAGCTGCCGGTCGGTCGTGACCCCCATCCGGTTGCCGGGTGCGAAGGCGAGGACCGGGAGGGCCGGTTCCATGAACACCGTGCCACCGAAGGGCAGCACGTTCTCGAGGGTCTGCTGCACGACGATATAGCCGAAGTTCACGTTGCGGAAATAGGGGACCTCGGTCCAGCGGACATTCGCCTGATGCAGGTACGGATTGCCGTCGATGACCCCGAGCTGCAGCGCGTAGGTGGTCGTCGGGCTCCACGAGCCGTTCGTGTAGAAACGCAGCGTGCGCAGCACCGCATCGGACGGCACCGGTGCGAGCCCGTGGGAGGTCTCGAAACCTGCGACATCCGCCGACAGGCGGATGCCGATCCGGCCGGTGACGCGGACCTCCTCCCGCACCAGCGACTCGCCGCTGTAGAACGGCGTCGGGATCTGAACCGGCTGCACGATCTGGTAGCGCAGGCCCTGATCGACCCAGAGCCGCAGCAGATCCTCGCGCTTCTCCGGCGGCGGCGCCGACGGCGGCGGGGCCTTCTCCTGCGGCAGTTCCGAAGCCGTACGGTCCTCTACCTGCGGCGCCTTGGCATCCGGCACCGGCGCCGCGGCCACCGCCGGCGGCTCGTCTTCTTTCGCGACCGATTTCTCGATCGAGGCGACCCTCTCGCGCGCCACGGTGATGCGGCCGAGGCCTTCGGAGTCGAACACGACCACCGGGCCCTCGTCGGAGACCACCTTGCCGTTCAGGCGCTCGCCGGTCGTGAGTTGCAGCGTGTCGGCGAGCGCAGGGCCGCCCAGCAGCGCGGACAGCAACGTCGCGGCTGCCAGGCGACCCGATGTCATGACGAAGGATCGATACCGGAGCCGGTCGATCTGCGGTGAGCCATCTCGGTGGAGCCCCCGCCGAGCCTGCGCAGCAGGTCGAGCGCCTGGATCATCGTGAGGCCGGCCGGCCGGATCTTTCCCTCCGGGGTCAGGAACACGGCCCCGGACTGTCCGTCCGGTGGGTCGGGCACGTACACGACCACTTTGCCGGGCACCGGTCGTCCCGTGACCCAGGCGACCTGCTCGATGCCGTCGCCGATGTCGAGCAGCACCACTTCCGTCGGCCGGTCGGAGCCGGTGTTCAGCAGGTTGCGCACCATGGTCATGGCCCAGCCGTAGAGCGGCAGATACTGAAGGATGTGCCGCTCGAGCCAGAGCGTGATGCGGCGCCCGGTGGCGGTGGTGGCGAAGAGCCCCGCGAGCATGCAGAAGGCGAGCAGCACCAAGAGCGACGCCACGTTCTCCGCCTGCACGCCGAGGATGCGCTCGAACGGCAGCAGCTTCGCGAGCGGCTCGACCACCTGCCGCAGCATGCGCACCACTTCGCGCACCACGATGATCGCCACCATGATCGGCAGCAACAAGAGGATGCCGGCGATGAACGTGTTGCCCAGGGCCTTCATGGGTTCAGACGTCCGGCCGGGCTTCCAGCCGGCCCGACCGCACGGCGCGGACTGCGCTCGCGCAATGCCTTGCCGGCCGCGGCGCGCTCGGCATGCGGCTGTCCGTGGGATTGCTCCGGCAGGCGTGCCATGACCGGGCCCCGCCGCGGTCTCCGGGCAGCGGTCTTGTTCGTGGCAGCCATGCGTTTCCCCCTTCGCGCCGATGCCGTGAGAGCGCCTTATCTCACATCCAGTCCGACAGCGAAATGCCGATGCCGAACACGCTCTCGCGGTAGTTGTAGTCGATCAGGGTTTCGCCGTAGCCGTTGAAGAGCTGCAGGTACCCCTTCAGATTGCGGTATAGCGGAAAGCGCCAGTCAAGCTGGACCGAACCGAAGCCCGTCCGGAAATTCTGCCGCATCAGCGCCGCGAACGAGTGGCCGCTGCCGGCGGGGCGGTAGAACAGCATGAGGTCGCCGTGGCCGTAGTAGTCGAGGATGTCCGGATTGTTGTCGAGTGCCCCTCGGCCCAGGTTCTCGCTCATCCGGTACCACGGGCGCACCATCATCACGAAGCCGCCGCGCTCGAAGGCGAACTGGGCATAGAGGCGGTTCCAGCTGCGCGACAGCGTGCCGCCCCGGCCGTTGGATTGGTGGACGAACCCGAAGTTGATGAAGCGCAGCTTGAGGCCCAGCAGGTTCCAGTCGGTGCGCAGGACCGTCATCAACTCCGGCTCGTAGTTGGTCTCGCGAAACGGCGCCGACGGGCTGTAGAGCTGCCAGTTCGACTGCTGGGTGTAGGCGGCCCACACGTCGAGGCGGTCGTTGAGCGCGCCTTCGAGCAGCTTGGTCTTGAACGAGAGCTGGAACTTGGCCTCGGTGTCGCGCAGGTCGGTGGTCGGCGACGGTCCGAGGCTTGGTGAGTACGGCGCTTCGTTCGGATCGCCGTTGTAGCTCACCGGCAGGAAATAGTTCGGCTTGTGCGTGCGAAAACGCAGCACGCCGAAGCGGGTGTCGTCGTCCAGTTCCCACTTGAAGCCCAGGCGCGAATCGCCCGCCGCGACGTCGTTGCCGCTGCCGACGAAATCTCCCGCTCGGGTCGGCTTGTCCTCGGGAATCGGCTCCTCGCTGCCCACCGCGGGCTTCACCGACCGGCCGTTGCGGCCGGCGGCGCGGTCGTAGCAGCCAAGGCGGGCAAGATCGTCTTCGATGGCCGCGCAGGATTCGAGACCCTGTCCGGCAGCGGCGACACTGATCAGGCAGGCGGCGCCGGCGGCCGCGCAAGACAACGTGTTCATTGCATCGAGTGTACCGTCCCGCGAGGCCGCGTTGGAATGCGACGGGCAAAAGGTCGGTGCTACTATCGCTTCGACGCCGCGGGGAACGGCGCTTTTCGAACACGCCTTTCGGGGAGGGCCTGCAATGCATACAGCATGGGTTTCGATTTCCGTCCGTGCGCTGGTGGCGATCGGCGCAATCGCGGCCGCAACGGGCGCTGTTGCCCAGACCACGGCCAAGCCGCCGAAGGAAAGCAGCGTCACGGTCTACGGCGGCTATCGCTTCGGCGGCACCCTCACCGAAGCCACGACCGACGCCACGGTCGACCTGAAGAACGATTCCAGCTTCGCGCTCGCGGTCGACATCGGCCTCGACCGGCAAACGCAGCTGCAGCTGTTCTACAGCCACCAGAACACGGCGCTCACCTCCGGTGCGTTCTCGCCGCAGGTGAACAACATCGGCCTCACCCTGCACAACTACCACATCGGCGGCAACTACTTCTTCGAGGAAGTCGGCAAGGGGTTCTACGTCGTGGGCGGCATCGGCGCCACCACCGCGAAGCCCGAGCTGAGCGGCCTCAATTCCGAGACTTTCTTCTCCGGCAATCTGGGCATCGGCTGGATGGTGCCGCTGGGTCGCCATGTGGGTCTCAGGTTCGAGGCACGCGGCTACGGCATCCTGATCAACAACAACAGCGCCATGTTCTGCAGCGGCGGCTGCGTCGTGTCGATCAAAGGTGACGCGCTGTACCAAGGCGAGGCGCTGGTCGGATTGTCGATCCGGTTCTAAGAGCCGTAGCGATGGCCGAGCCGGACGAAGACGAGGGCAAGGGGCGCATCCGATCCGTCGTCGTGATCGTGGCCGTGCTCGCGGTGATGGGCGCGCTGTGGTGGGCGCTGGCGCTCACGCGTCCGCTGCCGCCGCGCGTGGTAGTCATGAGCACAGGCCCGGAAGGCAGCGCCTTTCCGGGATTCGCCGAGCGCTATCGCGCTGCCTTCGCCCGCGTCGGCATCGACCTGCAACTGCGCCCCTCCGCGGGCAGCGTCGAGAATCTCGCGCGCCTCAAGGATCCGCACTCCGATGTGAGCATCGGCTTCGTCGAAGGCGGTCTCGCCGATCCGGACCGCGACGGCGACCTGGTCTCGCTCGGAGCGCTCTTCTACGAACCGCTGTGGGTGTTCGTGCGCTCCACCGAGACCCAGCCGAAGCTCGGCGATTTCATCGGCAAGCGCTTTTCGTCCGGGGCCGAGGGCAGCAGCACGCGTGCGTTCTCGTTGCGGCTGCTGGCGCTGAACGGCATCAAGAGCGACGTGCCGCTGCTCGCCTACTCGCCGCAGGAAGCGGCCGATCGGCTCGTGGCGGGCGAGCTCGATGGTGCGACGTTCATGACGTCGTGGGATTCACCGGTCATCCGGCAGCTCTCCGCTTCACCCGAGGTCCGGCTCATCGGTTTTCCCCGCGCCGATGCCTACGTGGCGCTGTATCCGTACTTCACCAAGCTGGTGCTGCCGATGGGCGTGGGGAGCCTCGAGAAGAACCTGCCGTCCACCGATGTGCAACTCATCGCGACCAAGGCGACTCTGGTGGTACGCAAGGATCTGCACCCGGCAATCCAGTACCTGCTGCTCAACGCGGCCACGCAGATCCACGGCGGGCCGGGCATCTTCCAGAAGGCCGGACAGTTCCCCGCTGCCGAAGCGATCGACCTGCCCTTGAGCGATCACGCGCGCACCTTCTACACGTCCGGGAAGCCGTTTCTGCAGCGCTACCTGCCGTTCTGGCTCGCAGTTCTCGCCGGCCAGCTCCTGGTGCTGCTCATCCCGGTGGTCGGCGTGCTGTACCCGATCTTGCGGCTGGCTCCGGTCATCTACGGCTGGAGCATGCGGCGGCGCATCTTCAGCTTGTACGGTGAGTTGAAGTTTCTCGAGAACGAACTCGAGAAGGGTGGCGCCACCGACGCGCTGCGCCGGCGCCTCGACCGCCTCGAGGCGCGCGCCGATCACATTCACGTGCCGGTCACTTTCCGCCACCTGCAGTACACACTACGTCTGCACATCGGCCTCGTGCGCCAGCGCATGGGGTGAAAATGGAAGCCCTCGATGGGCGTGCTGCCTTCGCCCTGGAAGGGCTGGGGGCGGCGGCCCGGCGCCGCTACTGATTCAGCAGCTGGATCCTGCCGTCGACGATCTTGACTCGATCGCCCACGCTGAGATCGGATGCATCGCCTTCTTCCACGCGCGTGAACTGCCCGTCGTTCAGGCGCACGATCACCTCCCAGCTCGATTGCTGCAAGGCCTCCAGCATCTTGTCGCTGCCGTACGCCCCCACGTACGAACTGGTCTGCCCGCTGGCATTCCATGTCCCGACCACCACCGGCCCCACCAGCAACGGCGCACCCGGCCCGGTCTGGTAAGCGAGGCTAGTGCGCGGATCGGTGGCCGTGCCCGCGCGCGGCACCGGACGTTCGGTGCGGATCTCGCGAATCGAACGGATGACGCCGCAGTTCTCGCACGCGGCGGCCGCCTTCGAGACTTCTTCCTTCTCCGCGGCGTGGCCGCCAAGCGCCATGAATGCGACGATGCCGGCGCCGAATCGCGCAACAAGGCTCATTCCGGGATCCGCTGCAGGTAGTACAGGGCGTTCAGCAGCATGCCGGGTTTGCCGAGCGGCCCGAGCCAGCGTTCGTAGACCTGTACGATCTCGCCGTTGCGGTAGATGCGCGCGAGGCCACGGTTCACCGCCAGGCGGAAATCGGGATCGTTGCGGGGCACCACCAGCGCATAGGGCTCGATCGAGAAATCCTCGTCGACCACGCGGTAGGTACCCGCCTGGGCCGCATTGAGCGCCAGGCCGATCAGCTTCAACCGATCGGACGCAAAACCGTCGGCCTTGCCGGCCTGCACTTGCGCGACCCCGGTTTCGGCGCTGTCGACAGCCACCACGGTAGCTGCGACGTTGCGCAGCTTGAGCGCATCCGGCACCGACCGCTCGGTGGTGGTGCCCTTCACCACGGCGATGCGCTTGCCGGCGAAGTCCTCGAGCTTGAACAGGTCCGTGTCGTTCTTGACCAGTACCGAGCCGCCGTCGACGAATGTCATCAGGCTGAAATCGACGCGCTTCTGGCGCGCGAGGGTCCAGGTGGCGGTGCCGCAGTCGACATGGACCTTGCCCTTCTCCACCTGCTCGAAGCGATTGGCGAGGGTCACCGGCACCCACTCGATCTTCAGGTTGTCGAGGCCGAGGTCGGCACGGATGCTCTGCGCCACTTTCTCGCACAGCCCCACCGAATACCCCTTCGCTTCGGCCCCTTCCCGATAGCTGAAGGGCGGCGAAGTCTCCAGATGCCCCATGCGGATCACCTTGGAAGCGCGGATGTCCGACAGGACATCGGCAGCAGCAGGCATGGATGCGACGGCGGCGAGCAGCATCGCCGGCAACAACGCGGTTCGGTTCAAGTTCGGTCTCCCCCGGACACAGGCCAAGATCGGCAAGTTACCCGCTGCGCGGCGTCCCGGCAATACGGGAATCGGCTGTGCCGCCGCATCAGCCGGCGAATCCGCCTTCCTCGAGGAAGGCGCGTTCCGCCGACGTCGTGTCGCGCCCGAGCAGCGGATTGCGGTGCGGAAAGCGGCCGAAGCGCTCGACGATGCCGAAATGCCCTTCGGCATGGTCGAGCCAGGGTCGGCCGATGCGGGCATGCAGTTCGACCGAGCGGCGCTGGTCAGCCAGGTCTTCCGAGTGCGCGAACGGGAGATAGCAGAAGAGCCGCAACGGGACCTCGATGGACTGGTCGAACCCGGCATCGACCAGTCGGCGCGCGAAGTGGCGAGCGAGCGGATCGGTAGCGTACATGTGCCCGGTGCCGCGATAGACGTTGCGCGGAAACTGGTCGAGCAGGATCACGAGTGCCAGCGCGCTTTCGGCAGTGTCCATCCAGGCGTCGCGTTCGCGCCGCGCCGCGGCCAGGTGTTCGTCGAGGAAACGCTCGCGGAACTGTTCATCGAACGCCGTCGACTTCTCGAACCAGCGATCGGGACCCGCTGCACGCCAGAAGGCGACGACCGCACCGGCTGCATGGCCCGCGCCCGAGTTCATTCCTTCAACTCCGCGGTCTTGTTGCCGAGCATCAGCTCGCTCCCGGCATAGATCCCGCCGACCAGCTGGAGCTGGAACCGCTCGGCGTCGCGCCGGCGCACGCCCTGGGCAATGTCGTCGGCCGCTTCCGGTGTCGCCCCCAGGGTCAGCGCCGCTTCGCGCCCCAACACCATGGCGGACTCGAACAGCTCGCGGATCAGATAGTCAACATCCCCGTGCTGCAGTTCGAGCGCGTGCTCGCGGTCGCGCACCCGGGCCAGAACGCGCGCTTGCCGAAACTCGGCCTTGGTCCGCTCGACGATCTGCGTGGTCGCATCCTTGCCATCCACGCAAACCAGGATGGCGCGTGCGGATTCGGCACCGGCCGCGCGCAGCACGTCGAGGCGCGTGCCGTCGCCGTAGTAGACCTTGAACCCGAAATCCGACGCCTCGCGGATCCGCTGCGGATCGTGGTCGATGATGGTGATTTGCGCGCCCAGCGCCAGCACATGCTGGCTCGCGACCTGGCCGAAGCGGCCGAAGCCGATGATCAGCACGGCGCCGGTCTGGTTCTGCGGCGCCTCGACGCCGTCGAGCGACGGCACGACCACGGGCCCCCAACGCTTGAGTGCCAGCACCGCTAGCGGCGTGAGCGCCATCGACAGCACCACCACGGCGGTCATGTTGGCGTTGACCGTGGCATCGATCACGTTCTCGGCGGCCGCGGCGGCGAACAGCACGAACGCGAACTCGCCGCCCTGGGCCATCAACACCGCCCGATCGAGCGCATCGACGTGCGATACGCGGGCAAGCCTGGCAACCCCGTACACGCACAGCGCCTTCACCACCATCATCGCCAGCACACCGGCCAGGATGAGCTGCCAGTAGCGTGCCACCACCGCGAGATCCAGCGACATCCCCACGGCGATGAAGAAGAGCCCCAACAGCAGTCCGCGGAACGGCTCGATGTCGGCCTCGAGCTGATGGCGGAAGGTGGACTCCGAGAGCAACACGCCGGCGAGGAACGCTCCCATGGCCATGGACAGTCCGCCGAGCTGCATCAACAGCGCCGCACCGAGCACCACCAGCAACGCCGCCGCCGTCATCACCTCGCGGGCGCGCGCCTGGGCCAGGATGCGGAACAGAGGGTTCAGGAGCCAGATGCCGGCTGCGACCAGAAGGCCGAGCGCACCGACCGCGATGCCGATGGACACCCAACGCGATTGCCCGGCCGCATGCTCGACGGCCTCGGACGGTGCGATGAACGCGACGATGGCGAGCAGCGGCACGATCAGCAGATCCTCGAACAGCAGGATCGCCACCATCTTCTGCCCGCGTGGTGCGGCAATGTCGCCGCGCTCGCTCAGGAGCTGCATGACGATCGCGGTGGAGGTCAGCACGAAGCCCATGGCCGCGACGAACGACACGGCGAGCGGAAAGCCGAATGCGATGCCGACGCCCGTGAGCAGCACGCCGCACACGACCACCTGGAGCGAGCCCAGACCGAAGATGTCGCGCCGCAGGCTCCACAGGTGGGACGGGCGCATCTCCAGCCCGACCACGAACAGGAACAGCACCACGCCGAGCTCGGCCGTGTGCAGGATCGCATGAGGGTCGTCGAACAGTCGGAGCCCGAAGGGTCCGATCGCGAGACCGCCAGCCAGGTAGCCCAGCACCGAACCCACGCCGAGGCGCTTGAACAGTGGCACGGCGACCACGGCGGCGCCGAGGAGGGTCACGACCTGGATCAGGTCGCCGGTGCTGCTTTCCACTGCCATGCCGTGCTCCAGGTTCGTGAATCGATCGTGATCTCACCGTATTCCGGCGAGGATGCCATACGTCAGCCGCGCCGCGTCGCGCGCTTGAGTCCGCGCGCCAGGAAACGGGATGGCGACAGCGCCTCCGCCACGCTCTGCGCAACCGGCAGTGGCTCGCCCAGCGCCTGTGCCGCGATCAGCTCGCCGGCGATCGGCGCGGTCGACAGGCCGCGCGATCCATGAGCCACCGAAACGAACAGCCCGTCGAGCCACGGTGCGGTGCCGTCGAAGCGCGTGGTCGCATCCTTGCTCAGGCGAGCGTACCGCGCCGCGAACGCACCAGCGTCGGTCAATGGTCCGGCGATCGGCAGGTAGTCCGGCGCCATGCAGCGCAGCGCGGCCCGGCCGGCGTGGCGCTCTTCATCGGGGAATGCTGCCGCCAGTGCCGGTGACAAGCCGCGCAGCAGGTCGAGGTTCTCGCGATGGTCCTCGGCCCGCAGGTCGACACCCGTGTCACGGATGCCGAACGTCGCACCAACGCAATGCACCCCGTCGCGCGCCGGCGCCACATAGCCTTCGCCGCACAGCACTGTCGCGAGCCGGCCGCTCGTCTCGTTGCGAGTGAGGTATGTGATCTGTCCGCGGATCACATGCGTGGGTAGGTGCGCCGCAGCCGCGAACGCCCTGGCATCTGCGGCCGCCGCGATGACCACCAGTGCCGCTTCCTCATTCCAGCCACCGGCACCCGACACGCGCCAGCGCCCCGACGGCAACCGATCGATCTGCAATGCTTCGCGCCGCACTTGCACGCGAATACGCGGGTGACGCGTGAAGGCGGCACACAGCGAAGGGGGATGAACCCAGCCCGCGCGTTCGAGAAACAGCCCACCGGTTTCCACCGCGACGCCGGCGATGCGGCTCGCCTCCGCGCGATCCACGAGTCGCAGGAACGTCGGCGGCCACCCCTGTGGCGCGAGTTCACCCTGGCGCCGGCTCTCGGCGGCATCGTGCGCGAGCTGCAGTACGCCGCAGCGCGACCATTCCCGCCCGTCTTCGGTGAGGCGGCGGGCGATTTCACGCACCGAGAACTGCATGCCGGCCACGAGCAGGCGCGTGAGCGCCGTGTCGTGAGGGGAGAATTTCGCGTAGAGCACGCCTTGTGCGTTGCCCGACGCCTCCGGCGCCAGCTCCGCGTGGCGCTCGATCAGGCAGACATCCACGCCGCGTGCCGCCAGGCTCGCGGCCGCCGCCGTGCCGGCAAGGCCGGCACCGATCACGATGGCATCGCGCGGCGACGCCGTGGGTGGCCGGCACAACCACGGCGCCCGATACGACGGCGATGCCGGCCGTTCGCAAACGCCGCGCAGCATCTCGCGCTTCGGACCGAAGCCGGCCGCTTTTTCGATGCGGAAGCCGGCTGCCTGCAACGCCCGGCGCACCTCCCCTGCACTCGAATACGTCGCGCAGGTCGTTCCGGTGCGAGAGCGTGCCGAGATGGCCAGCATGAGCTCGGGCGTCCACAGCTCGGGATTCTTGGATGGGGCGAAACCGTCGAGGAACCACGCATCGATCAGGCCGTCCACCTGCGGCAAGGTGGCGCGCGCGTCGCCGACCAGCAGTGTCAGCGTGATTCGGCCGCCATCGAAGACGAACCGTTGCCAGCCGCACGGCAGTTCGTCCCATTGGTCCAGGACGTGCCGCGCGAGCGTACTCAACTGCGGCCACAGCGCCAGCGCGCGAGCGAGGTCCCCGGCCGGCAACGGCAGTATCTCGGTGCTCACGAAGTGCAACCGGGCCTCGGGGTGCGCCTGCTCTTCGAAGACCTGCCAGGCGCACAGGAAGTTGAGCCCGGTTCCGAAACCGGTCTCGCCGATGACGAAGGTCGCGCCGGGTGCCAGTGCCGCAAAGCGCTCGGCGAGGCGATTGCCTTCGATGAACACGTGCAGCGTCTCGTCGATGCCGCTCGCCCGCGAGAAGTAGACGTCGCCGAACTGCGGCGAGTACGGCTGACCGTCGATCCAGTCGATCATTCGAGCTCGTCGACGCTCCGTGGCCAGCTCGACTTGAGCAGCCGCGACAACGCACGATCGGCCAGCACTTTGCCACCGGTCTGGCAGCGCGGACAGTAGTTGGTCTCGGTGTCGGCGTACACGATGCGTTGGACCGGCGTGCCGCACACTGGACACGGCTGACCGAACCGGCCATGCACTGCCATGCCGTCCCGGAAAGAGGTGACCTTCTCCGGAAAACCGCTGCCGGCTTCCGCGCGCAGGCGTTCGGTCCATTCCGTCAGTACATCGCGCGCGGCGTGGTACAGACGTTCGACCTCGACGTCGTCGAGATCCTTCGAATGGGCGATCGGCGACAGGCGCGCCCGATGCAGGATCTCGTCCGAATAGGCGCCGCCGATGCCGCTCATCAGGTGCGGCGCGGTGAGCGAGCGCTTCAACGTGTGGTTCTCGGAGCGCAGACGTGCGGCGAACGTTGCGAGATCCGCGTCGAGCACTTCGAGCCCGCCGGCGTCGAAGGCGGCCAGCGCCGCGTCGCCTTCCACGAGATGCATGGAAGCTCGACGCTTCGTCCCTGCTTCGGTGAACACCAGCGACCCCGCCGTGAAATCGAGCGCCGCGAGTGCCATCTTGCCCGGCAGCTTCGCCCCCGGTGCGACCCAGCGCAACCGCCCCGCGCGCATGAGATGCAGCACGAGGTGCAGACCGCCTGCGAAATCGAGCACGATGCGTTTGCCGAGGCGATGCACGCTCTCGAGCCGACGACCGTCGAGCAACGCGATCGGTGGCACCGCAGTACGCAGCACGAACGGGTTCACGATGCGCACGCGTTGCAGCACGGCACCGGCCGTCAGCGCGCCGATGCGCTCGGTGTAGACGGTCACATCAGGCAGTTCGGGCACCGCGCGCCTACAACATGCTTTCGGGAACGAACCATCCCATCAACCGGGTTGAGGTCCGCCGCCACCAGCTCGCTTTCGGTTCGGCGGTGAGTTCGACCGGCTGGCCTCTCTCCTCGCCGATCCACACGAGGTGCTGGCGTCCGCCCTCCGGCCCGGCCAGCTTCACCTGGAAGCTGTTGCGCGGCAGCAGCTGCTGACCGACCACGGCGAGCAACTGGCGCGCGAGCTCGGCGCTGTCCACAAGGATGCCCAGCTCTGTGTTGAGGTAGGCGGAACGCGGATCGAGATTCATCGAGCCGACGAACACCTGCACACCGTCCACCACGAACGCCTTGGTGTGGAGGCTGGCCGAAGACGACCCCACCATGAGCTTGCTGTCAGGCGCGTTGTTGCGACCGACCAGCGCAGGACGCATCTCGTGCAATTCGACACCCGCACGCAGCAGCGCTTCGCGGTAGCGCGCGTAGCCGACGTGGACCGCCGCGACGTCGTTCGAAGCGAGCGAGTTGGTGAGGACGCGCACCCGCACACCGCGCGCACGAAGCCCTTTCAGATACTCGACGCCGGCGTCACCGGGAATGAAATAGGGCGACACGATCACGAGGTCGGTTCGCGCCGCATCCACCACCGGGCGCACCAGAGGCCCGATGTGCACGGTCGGATCGGGTTGCTGGCCCTTGGTCGCCACCTTGCGCGGCTTGTCGTAGACCACCCGCGCATCGGCCCACACCATCGGCAGTTCGCCCTTGCCGAGATAGCGCACCAGGTCCGCCTGCCTCAGCCGTTGGGCGTACTCCGACTCCGCCGCCGCCTGCAGTTCCTGAGCGAGCTGCTTGCGCAGGCGATCGAGCGAACCGCCGTCGGTGTGGCCGGTGAACAGGCGGCGGATGCGGTAGGCCCACGGGCTGTTCCAGTACTCGTCGAAGCTGGCCGAGACGTTGGGGACCACCGGGCCCACCGCCAGCAGGTCCATGTCGGCGAAGTTGGTGCCGCCGGAGGCCCAGTAGTATTCGTCGCCCAGATTGCGTCCGCCGACCACCGCGAGCTGGTTGTCGGCGACGAACATCTTGTTGTGCATCCGGTGATTCAGCCGATCGCCGTCGGTCAGGAACGCGAACATGCGTCCGAGCTGCCAGCTGCGCGCGGCGAACGGATTGAAGACGCGGATCTCGATGTTGGGGTGACCGTCCAGCACCGCGATGTTGGCGTCCTTGCCGGCGGTGTACAGGTCGTCGATCAGCAGCCGCACGCGCACGCCGCGATCGGCCGCCGCGAGGATCCGCGCGAGCAGCACACGCGTCGTGAGCCCGTCGTGCACCAGGTAGTACTGAAGGTCGAGGGTACGTTCCGCGAGATCGGCCGCCAGTGCGCGGGCGATGAAAGCGTCCAGTCCGGAATCGAGCAGCAGCAACCCGGACTTGCCCGGGTGCTGCTCGAGATCCGATGCCAGGGTGCGGGCAAGGCGCGTCATGGCCGTGGGATCGAGCGCCGTGGAGCGCGCCTCCTCACCCGGCGGCGGCAAGGTGGCACAGCTCGCGAGCAGCACCACGCAGACGCAGGCGAACCAGGCCATCTTCGCGCCGAGGCGCTGCAGGATCGGGGACATGGGAGACGGCCCGGAGAATACATGATGCCCGCTATCATGCCGGGATCACGCCCCCCGGAACCGCATCATGCCTCTCGACCCGGCCCGTACCGCCGCCACCCTCGTCGACGATCACGCGCACCTGCGCGACCTCGTTCCGTTCGCCCGCGATCATGGAGCAGTGGATCTCGAGGGCGCTTATGCGATACAGGCGGCCTTCGTCGAACGCCTGCGGCCCTTGAAGGGCCCGCCGGTCGGCTACAAGATCGGGCTCACGTCGCTGCGCATGCAGCAGATGTGCAGCATCGACCACCCGGTGCCCGGTGTGGTGCTCGCCGATCGACTGGCGAAGAGCGGCGCGCAATGGCGGCTGTCGAGCTTGAAGCGGCTCGGCATCGAGTTCGAGATCTGCGTGCGCCTGGGACGATCGCTCGCCCCGCGACCGAATCCCTGGACTCTCGACGACGTGGCCGCCGCCGTGGGCGCCGTCTGCCCCGCTTTCGAGGTGATCGACGATCGCAACTCACCCTATCCGCTCGACATGCTCTCGCTCGTGGCCGACAACGCGTGGAACGAAGGCATCGTGCAGGGCGAGTACGTTTCGACGTGGCCCGATCTCGCCGCCGCCCGCGGCGTGGTCGAGTTGAACGGCGCGGTGATCGACCAGGGACACGGCCGCGACGTGCTGGGACACCCGTTCGAGCCGCTGCGCTGGCTCGCGAACCATCTCTCCGCACGTGGTGCAACGCTGCATGCGGGCGAGATCGTTTCCACCGGCAGCCTGGTGACGACCCGGTTCCCCAAGGCCGGGGAACAGTACCGGTTCACGGTCGAGGGCGTGGGCAGCGTGGAGATCGGGTTCCGGGCGTAGGGCGCCTGCTCTGTACGGCAGCGGTCCGCACAGTTCTGCGGTTGCGTCGAACGCCGGCCCCCTCCCCAACCCTCCCCCGGCTAAGCCGGGGGAGGGAGCCGTAGCTCCTTCCCCCAACAACGTTGGGGGAAGGCGGGGGATGGGGGCAGCAAAGCGCCCAACAACGTTGGGGGAAGGCGGGGCATGGGCAGCGGCTCCCCGCTACCCCCGCACTTCCTTCAGCGCTGCCGCCGCTGCACGGGCCAGCAGGATGTAGTCGGTGCACAGCCCGATCACGCGGTAGCCTTGATCCATGTAGGTCTTCGCGTGGCTCGGCGTATGCGCGTAGATGCAGCGGGCGATGTCGCGCTTCTCGCACGCACGGATGATCTGCTGGATCGCCTGCTGCACTTCCGGGTCGTTGATGCGCCCGGGTTTGTTCATGCTCCCCGAAAGGTCGAACGGCCCGACGAACACGCCATCGATACCAGGTACGTCGAGGATCGCGTCGATGTTGCGCGCCGCTTCGACGTGCTCGATCTGCACGATCACCGCGATCTCTTCGTTGGCGCGCTGCATGTACGAGTCGAAATCGAGATCGAAGCGCTGCGCGCGCGTGATGCCGACGCTGCGGACACCCATGGGCGGATACTTGCAACGGTCGACGGCACGCTTCGCGTCTTCCGCGGTGTTCACCAGCGGCACGATGATGCCGGTGGCACCGATGTCCAGCGCCTTCTTGATGTAGGCCTCGTCGTTCCATGGCACGCGCACGACGCACGGTACGCGGCTGTCCACCGCGGTCAGCAACGTGAGCGCGTCACGGGCATCCATCGGCGAATGTTCGAGATCCAGGAACAGCCACTCGTAACCCGCCTGCACGAAGCACTCCGCCACTTCGGGCAGGGGGATCTGCAGCAGCGCGCCCACCAGCGGCCGGCCTTCCTTCAACTTCCTGCGAAACGACAAGCTCATCTCACGCCTCCCTCGGAGAAGGCGCCATGATAGCGATCTTCCGATCCTCGACGATCGGCCGCACCGATCGTCGCAGTCTACCGCCTCCCTCGCGCGCCGGCGTGGGGGCTAGTGATGCCCCACGAACTGCTGCAACCACTCGGCCGCGTCGGGTTCGTTCGCGAACACCCGCCACGGAAACGGCGGCCGATGGTAGAGATCGAACACGCGCACCGCGAGATTGCCGAGGCTGGATTCCGTCACCATGCCCGAGGCACGGGTCATCGACACCATCTCGAGGCTCGAGATGAAGGCCGCAGCCTGCACATCCACCCGCCACACGCCCGGCAGATGCACGAGCGTCACCTGCGGGGTCGACCCGATGCGCTTGCGCGCCGCGAGTTCCGCCTTGACGAGCTCGAGAGTCACCACACCGGTGCCGCCGAAGTCCACGCGGACGATGCCGTCCTCGCCGAGCCACACTTTCGGTTCAATCAAGGGCGGCTCCGTGATGCAAATGCGAAGCGGGCGCAAACATGCACGCTAGGCTACCGGGTTCCAGGGGCGAAGTGAACGACGGCGTCATGGCAGGCGGGTGGCGAGGAACACGTGACGGTCGAGGCTGAAGAAGGCTTCGTTCCGGCTGATCCGCTCGCGGAGATCGTCCAGCCAGGCACGAGCGTCAAATTCTTCGACACTTTCCCGACGCACGGCATGCTCCGCAATCATCGCCATCATCCCCTCGCTATAGGTATTCGAGGCGTCCATCGCGTTGACGATCGCTACGCCTGTCACTTTCTCGACCCGAAAACCATGACGCGCAAGCATCGGGCCAAGTACCCGCGGCAACTGCGGATGGGCGCAATGGCTGTCCCAAGCGGCGAGCATCCTGCGCATCCGGCTGCTGTCGGCGCTCGCCCACACGCAAGATTCCCAGTCGGTGTCCACCAGGGCGAGACGGCCGCCGGGACGGAGTACCCGCCGCAACTCGTCGAGTGCCCGATCGACGTCGGGCACGTATTCGAGCACCTGGGTGCAGGTGACCGCATCGAATCGCTCCGCGGGTCCCGGCAGCGCAACCGCATCTGCGACCTCGAACTCGACCCAGGGCAGGTGGGCACACCGTCGCCGCGCCAGTTCCACCATCGTCGCCGACAGGTCGACGCCGCAGACCTTGCCGGCCGCGCCGACGGCTGCGGCCGCGCCTTCCGCGAGCAAGCCGGGGCCGCAGCCGACATCGAGCACACGCTCCCCGGAGCGCAATGCCAACTGGGCCAGGGTCGCTTCACGCTGATGCGCGATATCGGGCGTGAGATACAACGCTTCGACGCGGCGCGCCGCCACTTCGCCGCCGAACTGCTGCAGCACCGCGTCGGTCCCGGTCGCGCTGCTCATGTCCTGTCGAGGCGGTAGTCGAGCAGTCTTTCGACCCAACAGCCGGTGGCGAGCACTTGCGCGTCCGCACCCGGCCGGCCCACCAGTTGCAGGCTGATCGGCAGGCCCGCAGCATCGAAGCCGCAGGGCAGCGCCAGCGCCGGCAACCCCGTCATGTTGAACGGCGAACTGAAGCGGGTCATCATGCCCGCAGCCGGCAAGGTCCGGCCGCCGACCGTGAGCATGGACTGCCCGACCCGTGGCGGCGCGCACGCCAGCATCGGCGTGATCAGTACATCGCTGTCGCCTAGCGCACGGAGCACCGCGTCGCGGACTTCGCGTCGGATACGCTGGGCCTTGACGTATTCGATGGCGAGAAAGAACTGGCCGATCTCGAGGCGCAGACGCACGTCGTCACCCAAGCGATCGCCCGTGCCCTCCAGCAGATGCCAATTGGCCTGGGCGGCCTCGGCGGACATGGTGATGAACTGGGCGCCCGGCGCAAGAGCCATTTCGGGCACCTCCACGTCGCGCACGGCGGCACCGGCCGCGCGCAGCGCGCCGGCGACGGCATCCATGCGGCTCGCCACCGCCGGCTCGACATCTTCGTCGAAGTAACCGCGCATGCGGACGAACGACGGGGTCAGCGTCGGCACGTCGCCCGCGGCACCGTCCTTCGAGCCAGCGAGTGCCTCGAACAGCATAGCGGCATCCGCCACGCTCCCGGCGATGGGCCCGACGTGGTCGAGGGACCAGGCGAGCGGATAGACACCGCTCTTGTCGACCACGCCGTACCCCGGCTTGAAGCCCACGATGCCGCAGCAGGCTGCCGGGATGCGGATCGACCCGCCGGTGTCGGTGCCGATCGCGAGCGGCGCGATGCCGGCGGCGACGATGGCGGCGGACCCACCGCTCGATCCCCCCGGCACATGGCCCGGAAATCTCGGATTGCCCACCGTACCGAAATGCGGGTTCGCACTGGTGACTCCATAGGCCAGTTCGTGCAGGTTCGCCAGCCCGAAGATGATGGCGCCACGCGCACGCAGCCGGGCGACCACCGCCGCGTCGTGCTCCGCAGGGATCGGATCGAAGGCGCGAGTCCCCGCACTCATTCGATAGCCGCGCACCGGCATCAAGTCCTTGACCGCCACCGGCACGCCGGCGAGCGCGCCCGGATCGACGCGTTCGCGCACGCGGGCGTCGACCGCTTCCGCCTGGCGCATGACGTCCTCCTCGTCGAGCGCGGTGAACGCGTTCAGATGGCGCCACGCTCGAGCCGCATCGAGGCTCGCCTGCGCGACGTCGACCGCGCGCGTCGCTCCGGAACGGACGCGATGCGCCAACTCGGCGACGCCCTGCGATTCGCCTCGGCTCGACCGCTCCGCAGGCAGGGGATTGAACTGAGACGGTACGACCGGCGCCGTGATCGGATCGGCGGACGCGATCGCCATCTCCACCGCCTGGACATCCGAGAAACTCCAGGCGAGCCGCTGATGCCAGAGGTCGCGGCGTGACGGATCCAAGCCGCCGCGCAGCGCGCTGGCGGCTTCGATGAACTGGGGAAAGCGCGAAAAATCGATCGTCATGGTGTCCTGCTGTCTCGGGCGGCAATGCGCGGCCTTCACCTCAGCCCAGTAGCGGGCAGGCTCCCTCGGGGGGAGAGGCCGCGAGGCCTGTCGGGGGGGAACATCACAGCCCGCGCCGGGCCGCCCCAAGCGGGCTGGCCCCCTGGGGGGATAGGCCGCAGGCCTGTCGGGGGGGGAGTCACCCTAATCCTCGGCGAGGGTGCGCAATGCGGTCGACTGGAATTCGCGGTGATACAGGATCAGCACGACCCAGCTGGTCGCCATCATCCATACCCACGGGTTGAGAAACCACGTCATCGCGGCCAGCGCGAAGTAGTAGGCCCGCAATCCGTTGTTGAAGCTCTCCGCAGCCAGTGTGGTGGTACGCACAGCACGCTCGACGAAGCGGGCGTGCTCGTCACCGCGCGCTTCCGGCGCCGGTGCACCGCCTATCATCACCGAGCAGAAGTGATACAGGCGCAGCGACCAGGTGAACTTGAAGAAGGCGAACACGAAGACACCCACCAGCAGCAGCACCTTGATGTCCCAGAGCTGCTCCGAGCTCAAGCGATTGAACGGCAACTCGGCCATCACCGAAGCGACCTTCTCGGTGGTCCCGAGCAATGCCAGCAACCCGCCCAGGATCAGCAGCGTGGTGGAAGCGAAGAAGGTCGACCCGTTGGAGAGGTTGGCCAGGATGTTGACGTCGCCGATGCGAACGTCGCGGACTGCGACCGCCTGCATCCACAGGCGCCGGAACTTCCCCATCTGGCTCACCAGACTCGGCATGGTGCGGCCGCGCCAACCGGCGAAAATCACGTACCCCATCCACCAGAGGAAGAACCAGCCGAAGGCGACCCAGTCGAGCGCCGTGAGCGGCAGGGATGTGAGGGTGCGTGGCAACATGACGATCGACGCGCGGGCTGCGGCGGTCGGTCACAGAAACAACGTCAGTACGCCGGTATAGCCGTACAGGCGGTTGTGCGAGATCTCGCCGTTGCAATAGAAGCCCACGATGGGCACGTCGCCGAGTCCCTCGCGGATCATCGCGAGTTCCTTGGACGTTTCGCCGAACAGGCTGGTGCCGCGGCCCAGGCACGAGAAGTACACGCCGCCGCGCGGCCGCGTGTACAGACCGCTCTTGATGCTGTCGAGCATGCGCGCCATGTCTTCGGCCGCCGAGCGGCGGTCGCGCCGGCAGAACATCACCTTGCCGCCCTTGCGCACGGCCTCGCCGACGGCCACCAGGCCGCGTTCGGCATCGACGCCGACGACGTTGCGCACCAGGTAGTCGCCGGTCTCGCTGTCGGACACCGGGAGCGCAGCGAACACCGTGCCGCCCAGGCGATCGAGATCGCGCGCGCCGGTGAGTCCGGCCTCGGCGCGCAGCACTTCCAGCGCCGGGCGGCCATCGAGTTCGATCAGCACGTTGCGTTGCACGTCCGTGACGACGTGCGGGTCGCCGAGCGGCGAGCAGCCTTGCGTGAGCCGGGTGCTGACGATGACCTGGTCGGTGAACACCACGCCGGACAGGCCGCCCTCCCACACACCGTCGGCCATCTGCGCGTGCGCGGCGCGGGAACTGGTCAGGCCACCCACCACGAAACCGCTGTCGAGACGCCGCGAGAGCTCGGCCAACAGCGAATTCAGCATCGCGTTGCGCGGGTCCGCGTGGACAATGGCGAAGTTGCCCGCCGCGCCGCCGATGGTGAGCGGGTCGCGGGCGAGGTCGGCCGGCGTGCGCAACGGCGCGAGCACCCGGAACGATCCGCCCGGAAAGCTTCCCAGCATGATGGCCATCGCACCTTCGTCCAGGTACTCGCGGCCGGTGGCGCAGATGCCGATGCCGACGGTGCCGACCCAATGGTCGATGCCGGTGCGCTCGCGCAGCAGTTCGAGGAGCTCGCTCACCCGCGCGGCATAGGCATCGGTCACATAGACGAAACCGAGGTTCGCCTCCGGCGCCACCGGCCCGATGCGCTCCAGGCATTCGGCGGCGGCAATGCGCCAATGCCGCGAGGCAGCATGCGCGAATGCGAAAGAGGCGGCGACGGACTGCTGCTGCGTGGACATGGGTGCCCCGGTTGCAAGGTTGGCGGCGGACGAGCGCAATCCGCGACGGGAGGCAATAATAGCGACTTTTGATCGAGGAACCGCGCGATGAATCTCGACCGAGTCGGCCCCGGACGGGACCTCCCCAACGATTTCAACGTCATCGTCGAGATCCCCATGAATGCGGATCCGATCAAGTACGAGGTGGACAAGGAGACCGGCGCCGTCTTCGTGGACCGGTTCATGTCCACGGCCATGCACTACCCGTGCAACTACGGGTACGTACCCCACACCATTTCGGGCGACGGCGATCCGGTCGACGTGCTGGTGCTGTCGCCGGTGCCGCTGATTACCGGGGTGGTGGTGCGCTGCCGGCCGGTGGGCATGCTGAAGATGTCCGACGAAGCCGGTGACGACACCAAGGTACTCGCGGTACCCATCGACAAGCTGTCAGGGCTGTATCGCAACATCGTGAACCCGCGCGACCTGCCCGAGCTGGTGCTGTCGCAGATCGCGCACTTCTTCCAGCACTACAAGGATCTCGAGCCGGGCAAGTGGGTGAAGATCACGGGCTGGGTGGGCCCGGAGGAAGCGAAGGCGGAGATCATGGCCGGCGTCGAGGCCTATCGCGCGGCGGCGAAGAAGCCGATGTTCTGAGGGCTTGGGGCAAAATGCCCTCACGGCGGACGACACGGAGAACGACTCGAGGTCTTCTCCGTGTACTGCGCGGGGAAGGCTTTGCCGATGCCGTCGCTACGACCCCAGCGCCCAAGCGTTGACCGTAGCTGCGACCCGTGCCGGGCGGTCCCGCTCCCGGGTCGCGATCTGGTCGCACAGGTACGCCGCATCGCGCGCGATGCCGGAGAACCGCCCCGAGCCCCACGTGTAGAGCCACGGCAGTCCCAGGAAGTACAGACCGTCCACCGCGCTCACGCCGCGCCGATGCGACGGGTAGCCGGAGCCATCGAACACGGGCACTTCGATCCAGCGGAAATCCGACCGGTAACCCACGCACCAGATCACGGTGCCGATGCCGGCGGCGGAAAGGTCCAGGCTGCGCGGATGATCCGCAGGAGGTACCCACGGCGGTGAATAGGCGCTGCCGGGTGGGGCATCGATGCCGCGCGCCGCAATGAACTTGTCGATGCTCGCCTTGATGCTTTCGCTCACGGCGTCGGCCTGATCGAGGTTGTGCGCGAGGTCGTCGCGGAACGTGAGATGGTCGCCGCGGATGTCCTCCAGCCGACCGTAGAGACGCATGCCTTCGAGGGCGAAGCGGCGCAGATCGATGTCGCGGCCGCCATCGCGACCGGTGACGTAGTGATTGGCCTTGGCACGCACTCTTTCCTTCAGGGGATGCTGATCGACCGGCATGTCGTAGTACCCCATGTCGGCGAGCCAGTCGACGACATCGCGGCCGCGATGGAAGCGCGCGGTGCGCGGCGCACCGCCCACGCACAGGTGCACCTGTCGGCCCGCGAGGTGGAGGTCCTCCGCGATCTGGCAGCCGGACTGACCGGTGCCGACCACCAGCACCGCGCCGGGCGGCAGCGCGCCCGGGTTGCGGTACTCGCGCGAGTGCAAGTGCTTGAGTGCGGGCGGCAGACGTTCGGCCATCCGCGGGATGACCGGCGTGTGATAGCCGCCGGTCGCCACGACCACGTGGTCGGCAGTGAGCGGCCCGCCGGTCGTCTCGAGACGGAACGGACCTTCGCCTGCTCTGCTGAGGCGCGTCGCTTCCACGCCGGTGTGCAGCGGTGCAGGAAAGGACGCGGCGAATGCCTCGACGTACCGGACGATCTCGTCCTTCACCATGAACCCGTGCGGCTCCGCCCCTTCGTACGGATGACCGGGCAGCGTGCACTGCCAGTTCGGCGTCACCAGGCAGAAGGAATCCCAGCGTTCCTCGCGCCACGCGTGCGCTATCCCGTGGCGTTCGAGCACGACGTGGTCGATGCCCCGTTGCACCAGGCCATGGCTCACCGAAAGACCGGCCTGGCCGCCCCCGACCACGCAGACGGTGTGATGGGGGGCGAGCGGCTCCTCGCGCGCGCGATCGTTCATGGATGCAGTCTCCGGGTCGGGGTCATTCTTCGAACGCTTCCACCAGCACCTGCGCATCGCGCTGTTCCGTGAAGCGCGACGCCAGTGATTCGATCTCTTCGAGCTGGCGCGCCGCATGAGCGCACCCCATGCCGTACTTCTGGCGCACCCGCTCGCTGGCGATCTCAAGGGCTTCGCGGCTCCGCGCGAGGAAATCGGCCAGCGGATAGCGTTGTCCCGGCCGGAAGAAATCCTTGATGACCAGGGACGGCGAATAGCAGGCAGTCGTCGTGTCGTCCGGCCAGCGCACGTGGAAGCGCATCTCAGGCATGGTGCAAGATCTCGCGCGCGGTCAGATGAGTCCGGTAGAGCTCCACGTGGCGCTGTGCTGAGCTGCTCCAAGGATGCCGCGCTGCCACCTCGAGGCCGTTCTGGCGCAAGCGTGCCGCCAACGGGCCCGTGAGAACCACCCGCATGCCCATCGCAATGGAACGTGGATCGTGCGGATCGACCCAGATGCAGTCGTCGGCGCCGAGCCATTCGGTGAACGGCTCGATGCGCGACACCACGGCCGGTGTGCCGCAAGCCATCGCTTCCAGCACGGCGAGCCCGAAGCCCTCGTTGATCGAAGCGAACACCAGCGCGTCCGCGCGACGGTAGAGGGCCGGCATGTCCGCATCCGCCACCGGACCGGTGACGATCACGGCGTCCTCCGGCAACGCGCTGCGGGCCAGTGCCGCGTCGAAGGTCGCACGATAGGCGCCGTGGTCGAGCAGGCTCGCGCCGCCGACGATGACGAAACGGGCCTGCGGAACGCTGGCGTGCACCTGCGCGAATGCCTCGAGCATGCGCGCCGAGTTCTTGCGCGCTTCGATGCCGCCCACGGCGAGGAACACCGGCCCCTGAACAGGAATGCGGTGGCGCGCCAGCACCGCGGCGTCCGCGGGTCCGGAACCCGGGTGGAACCGTCGGAGATCGACGCCATTGGGCGCGTGGGCCGCTTCGATGCCGAAGTCGTGCGCCACCTTGCGGCGCCACAGGTCGCTCACGCAGTAGACCGACGCTGCAGCGCCGATGGAGCGACGCTGCCATGCGGCGACCCGCGGATCGGTGAAGTGGTCGAGATGATGGACGGTACGGACGAAATCGGGGATGCGCCCGCACTCGACCAGATTGGCGAGCGCATTGCCGCCGATGCCATCGTGCGCATGGTAGACGTCGAAGGTCTCCGTGGCCGGCGCAGCGAAGTACCGGACGAAGTCGGCGATGCGGCGTTCGACCAGCGGCGCCAGACCTTCGGCCACCGGCTGCACGGGCAGCGCCACAGTGCGGCAGTCCGTGGCGCGGAAGAAGCCCGCGCCCGAGGCATCGGGCGCATGCACGACAGCCTCGTGTCCCAATGCATGCAGCGCCTCCGCCAGTTCGAGGCAGTGCACCACGCCGCCGCGCGGATTGGTGGAATGGGTGAGCAGCGCGATGCGCAGACGCCGGGGCGTCATCGCGGCCCGCAACCGATCAACGGACTCACCGCAAAGTCCCAGGCTGGTTCCTCGCGCCGTCCATCGGAAAGGCGCACCACCCCCGTGTCGTCGCAGCGGCCGATGGCGGCGCACGCGATGTCGCGCGCCGCGAACCGGGCGATCACGGCGTCCACCTGGTCCGGCCTGCATGCGAGCAGGTAGCCGTAGCTCGGAAACGTTGACAACAGCCAGCGCGACAATCCTGCATCGGCGGGTCGTGGGACGCGCGTGACGTCGATGACCGCACCGCAGCCCGAGCATTCGAGCAGCATCAGCGCCGTCCCGATCACGCCCGCCTGACTCACGTCCTTGCCGGCTGCGCAAAGCCCGGCCTCCGCGATCTGCGCGAGCAGCGCGATATCGCCGCGCAGGCGTGCGGGCTCGGCGCGGGTCGCTGCATCCCAATGGGGAAAGCGGTCGCGGTAGCGACCGCGCAGGTCGATGGCGGCGAGCAGCACGTCGCCCGGTCGCGCATCGAAGCTCGTGATGAGCTTGTTCGCGCGGCCCAGGACAGCAACCGCGAGCTGGCTTCGGTCCGCGCGGGCGTTGCTGTGTCCACCCACCACCGGCACGCCGAAGGCGCGCGATGCCGCGGCGAGCCCTTCGAGGATCGCCTGACCGTTCGCTTCGCCAGCACTCCAGACGGCGTCGACCACCGCCAGCGGCCGCCCGCCCATGGCGCAGACGTCGCTCACATTCACCATGACCCCGCACCAGCCGGCGAACCACGGCTCCGCGGCGACGAACTCGTTGATGAAGCCTTCGATGGCGAACAGCAGATAGCCGTCACCGTCCGGCAGCGCGGCGCAATCGTCGCCCACCGGCACGGCCGTCGGCGCATCCGTCGGCACCACGGTGTCGGCGAGCGTGCGCACCAGCGCGTCGATGTCGCGCTTGTGCGCAACGCCGCGACTCTCGCGCAACTCGGCGGCGAGCTCGGCGAGCATCAAGCCGCCTGCTGCGCGTGCGGCACGAACGCGATCTCGTCGGTCGCCCGCGGGGGATAGTGCGCGAGGTCGGCCTGCATCAGATGATGGGAGCGGCCGTGCAGGTCGAGCTGCTGCAAGGCATCCCAGTGCAGATGGCGGAACATGGGCACGTTCTGCGATTGGACGTGCGCGAGGAACTTCGTGCAGCCGCGGGCGTACGCCGTCGTTACGGCGTGCCGGATCAGCTCCGATCCGATCCACGCCTGGCCGCGGAACTCGCGCGCGACGGCAAGGCGCGAACCCCACCAGCAGGACGGTTCCTTGGGATCGGGGTGGATACGCACCGTGCCGACCACGCGATCGGGCATGCCGAACATCCACGCGACCGCGACGATGGGCAGCGCATAGGCATCGATCGCATCTTCGTCGTCGCCTTCGAACACACCCTGCTCCTCGCAGAACACCGTACACCGCAGTCGAGCCGCCGCGCGGCGTTCCCACGCCTCGGAGGCGTGGCGGATGCGGTACTCGCCGGGGATGAAGGGGAACGGTGGCTCGAGCAGCATGGTCAACGCTCGAAGGTGGACAGGGTCGAACACGCGCCGCACTTGCCGCACCCGGCCTTGATGTCCGCGGACTTCAATCCGCCCTGGACGAGCATCGCCCCAAGCGGTTCGAGGATCGAGCGCATGAACTCCGGTTCCGGCGCCGGATGCGCGGACAGCGGCGTGCCGCCGATGGGCACGAAGGGCACGACGAACGGATAGACGCCCAGCGCGATCAGCCGCTGCGCCACGGACAGGATCGCTTCGCGCGTGTCGCCCAACCCTGCCAGGATGTAGGTGCTGACCTGGCCGCGGCCGAACACCGGAACCGCGGCAGCGAAAGCGTCGAGATACTGCTCGATGCTCACGGAGGCCTTGCCGGGCATGATGCGTTCGCGCACTTCGGGGCTCACCGCTTCCAGATGCATGCCGAGCGTGTCGGCACCGGCTGCCTTGAGCCGCGCGAACCATGCGTGATCGTCCGGCGGCTCGCACTGCACCTGGATCGGCAGGTCCACCGCGGCCTTCACCGCGAAGGCGCTTTCGCAGAGGATGGCCGCACCGCGATCCTTGAAGTTGGGGGTGCCCGTGGTCATCACCATGTGCTTGACCCCGTCGAGCAGCACTGCTGCCCGCGCCACTTCCGCCAGTTGTTCCGGCGTCTTTCGATTGACGGTGCGTCCGCCGGCGAGCGACTCGCCGATGGCGCAGAACTGGCATGCGGTGCGCCGGTTGCCGTAGCGCACGCAGGTCTGCAACACGGTAGTCGCGAGGACGTCCGCGCCGTGCAGCTGCGCGATCTTCGAGTAGGGCACGCCGTCGAAGGTCTGCAGCTTGTAGAAGCGCGGCTGCCGCGGGAAACGGATCTCGGCGATGGGGATGCCGTCGCGCTCCACCACGCTGGTGCCGTCGGCACGCGGTGCGAGTGCGCGGAACGGCGACGCCTTCGCGGAACCGGTGTGCACCGGCACCATGACTGTCCGGCCGTCGAGCGTCACCGCCTTGTGGTCGGACGGACCGGCACCGCCGCGCCGCGACGGCGCACCGGCATCCGGATCAACCAGACGCAAGCCGAGCGACTGGAGGTCGGAGAGCAGGGTCCGGGAGTGCAAGGGATCCATCGGGTGGGTCGGTGCGGTCATGGACGATCTCCGGAACGGGGGTCGTGGAAGCGAGTGGCGCCGCCGGGCGCGTGTCGTGCAGCAGACTGAGGAGCTCCGGCCGCGCGTAGTGGCCGACGGAATCCATCATCCGTTTGCGCTTGGTGATGAGAGCGAAGTCGAGATCGGCCACCACCATGCCCTCGCCTTCGCGCAACGGCGGTGCGAGCGGCACGCCTTCCGGCGAGACGATCGCGGTCCAGCACCCGCCGCGCAGCGCCTTCTGCAGGTTCGGGTCGGGTGCGATCGAGGCGATCTGCGCGTCATCGAGCCAGCCGGTGGCATTGACCACGAAGCACCCGGACTCGAGGGCATGGTGGCGCATGGTCACTTCCATCTGGTCGGCGAAGATCTGGCCCACCATGGAACCGGGAAACTGGCTGCAGTGGATCTGCTCGTGCCGCGCCATCAGCGCGTAGCGTGCGAGCGGGTTGTAGTGTTCCCAGCAGGCGAGTGCGCCGATGCGGCCCACGGCGGTATCGACCGGGGTGAGCCCGGCGCCGTCGCCCTGCCCCCAGACCATGCGCTCGTGGTACGTCGGCGTGATCTTGCGGCGCTTCAATACCAGCGTACCGTCGGCGTCGAACACCAGCTGCGTGTTGTAGAGCGAGCCGTGATCGCGCTCGTTGACGCCGAGCACCACGACGATGCCGTGCTTGCGCGCGGCGTCACCGACCGCATCGGTGACGGGACCGGGCACGACCACCGCGCGCTCGTACAGGCGCATGTGTTCCGCACCCATGGTCACGGGCGGCGTGATGAACGAGAAGTACGGGTAATAGGGCACGCACGTCTCGGGAAACACGACGAGCTGTGCGCCCTCGCTCGCCGCGCGCGCGATGGCCTCGAGCACCTTCTGCACGGTGCCGTCGGCGCTGCCCAGCACGGGAGCCAGTTGGACGGCAGCGGCGCGGACGATGGTCGAGGCCATGGCGGGAGCGCTACACCGTCCAGGTGTCGAGGATGAACGCGTTGTCCTTGCGGTGCAGGAGGATGAGATCGAGCACGTCGAGCGGATTGATCGGCCGGATGCCCGGGATCAACGACGGCTCGCCGTGGCCGTACAGCGCCTGCAACGCGAAGCGGCACGCGTACACCTTGCCGCCCTCTTCCATGAACTTGGTGAGCTGCTTGTTGAAGTTCTGGTGGCCGGGAAACGCCTCGTCGCCGAGCGTCGGGAAGCCGCGCTGCACGCCCAGCGTGACGCCCGGTCCGTACAACAACACCGAAGTCTCGAACCCCTTGCGCTTGAGACGCGTGGCCTGCAGCAGGTTGACGAAGCCGATGGAGCCTTCGAACGCGACGGTGTGGAAGGTGACCAGGGCCTTCTCGCCCGGGCTCGCCTTCACGTCCTCGAACACCTTCTCTTCGTAGTCGACGAGATAGTCCCCGGACTTGTTCGCTACTTTCTGAACGGCTGGCATGCGCTGGTCTCCTGGCAGGTGGGGTGGTGTCGGATGCACGGCTCGCGTGGAGCGGCCGTTCCCAAACCGCATTTGGCGTGCCAACTGTTGCACGCAACATGCGATCAATATGCGATCATTCAGGCGAATGAATGGCTTGCACCGGCCGAAGCGGTTTTCCGAGCGGTTGGGGCGAGCACAAAGGATTGGTTTGCCGAGCAATTTCGCCCAATGAGAGTGCGGCGCACCAGGTTGCCTGCCAGCTCTTGGTGCGCGATCAACCTCCCATCATTGCCATGAGTGAAGACCTCCAGCGGTGGCGCCGAGCGCTGCGCGAGACCGAGCAGCCGGCTTATCTCGCCATTGCCGATCTGATCGGCGTCGACATCCAGAGCGGCCGTTTGGCCGCCATGCAAAAGCTGCCGCCGTTGCGGTCCGCGGCGGACACGCTGGGCCTCAACTACACGACCGTCGCGCGCGGCTACGCGGAAGCGCAGCGGCGCGGCCTGGTGGACGCGAAGGCCGGCATGGGCACGTTCGTGCGTGCAATCGCACCGCCGCCCGTCGCACGCACCGGCATCGGCAACGGCCTGGTGGAGATGACCATGAATCTCCCGCCCGAGCCACGCGACGTGGATCTGCTGGAACGCATGCGCGAAGGGCTGGTGCACCTGCACGTCGGCATGGATCTCTATGAACTGCTGCGCTATCAGGATTTCGGCGGCAGTGCGGCGGATCGCGAAGCCGGTGCGCGCTGGCTGGCGCCGCGGCTGCCCGAAGTGAGCGCCGATCGAGTGCTGGTATGCCCCGGCGTGCAGAGCGCATTGCTGGCGTTGATGTCGACGTTCGCGCGCGCGGGCGACGTGATCTGCTGCGAGGCGCTCACCTATCCCGGGGTGAAGGGCATCGCCACCCAGCTTGGGCTGCGGTTGCATCCACTGCCCATGGATGACGAAGGCATCGACGCGGCCGCGTTCGATGCCGCCTGCAAAGAGCATTCGCCCAAGGCGCTCTATTGCAACCCGACGCTGCTCAACCCGACCACGACCACCATCTCGGAGGCGCGGCGGCGCGAACTCGCGGCCGTTGCGCGCCGGCACGACATCCCGATCATCGAGGACGATGCGTACGGTCTGCTGCCGACCCGTTCACCCGCACCGCTGGCGACACTCGCCCCGGAGCTCACCTTCTACGTGACCGGCCTCGCGAAGCACGTGGGCGCCGGCCTGCGCATCGGCTACCTCATCGCGCCCGACGCGCGTCAGGCGAAACGGCTCGCCACGACGCTGCGCACCATGACGGTGATGGCCTCCCCCATCAGCATCGCGCTCGCGACCCGTTGGATCCTCGACGGGACCGCGACCGCCGCCGTCGAGGCGATCCGCGCCGAATCGGCCGCGCGCCAGAAGCAGGCGGCCAGGGTGCTGCCGCGCGATTCCTGTCTCGCCCATCCCGAGGCCTTCCACCTGTGGCTATCGCTGCCGCCGCACTGGCATCGCATGGCCTTCGCGGCCCATCTGCGCGAACGCGGCATCGGCGTGGTGGCCAGCGACTCCTTCGCAGTGGCGCAGCCGGCACCGGAGGCAGTGCGCGTGTGCCTGGGTGGCGCCATGGATCGCGACGCGTGCTGGCATGCCCTGGAGCTGATCGCGGACGCGCTCGCTCAGGAGCCGGCCGCCGTGTCCGGCGCCATGTAGCGGCCGATCACGGCCGTCCCATGAAGAGATAGAACGCGTTGTCGCCGGAGAAGGCCTGGCCGTAGGCGAGGTAGAGCGGGCCGATGAAGGTATCCGCCCCCAGGAACACCGATGCCGAGTACAGGAATCCGCGCCCGTCGGTGCGATCGAACCGCTTGTAGGCGTTGCCGGCCTCGAGCGAGCCGCCGATGAAGATGCCGTCGGCCACCGGCGGCACGCGATACAAGCGGTAGTAGTACACCGCTCGCAGCAATGCGATGTCCTCGCCGAGGAACTGACCGGTGCGATAGCCCGAGAGGTTGAGGAAACCACCGAGCGAGAGCGAGTCGTTGACCGGAGAACTGCCCTGGTAGGTCGTGGCGCCGCGCGCGC
Organism: Burkholderiales bacterium; assembly: GCA_019747905.1. GTDB lineage: Bacteria > Pseudomonadota > Gammaproteobacteria > Burkholderiales. Next base: position 53,374 of record JAIEQG010000014.1, on the reverse strand, counting down.
CGAGCGACAGCGTGTGCGCCTTGTGGGAGAGCACTTTGGTGGCGCTCAGTCCCACGCGCGCATAGTCGTCGCTGGAACCCAGGCTACGCCGGGAGATCCACCAGTCGCCGGTGATCAGACTGCCGGCGGTGGGAAAGTTGACGCTGTCGAGCTGGTCGTAGATGAGCCGCGTGCGCAACGCGCCGATGTCGTAGTCGAAGGTGGGAAAACCGGGCAGCCCGATGCTCGGCTGGCCGCTGCCGCTGCCGCGCACGTAGCCGAACCGCAGTTCGCCCCACTTGTCGAGCACGGTGCCAACGTCGAGACCGACGCCGGCCTGCCGCAACTGGTATTGCGCGATGCGGCTGCCGTCGAGGAAGACGTCGAGCAGGCGCTCGTTCGCGAAGGCGTTGGGCGCCACGAAGAAGCGCCCGGCGAGATCGAGCGGCTGGTAGAACTCGGTCATGATGCCGGGGTCGCGGCCCACCTGGCCAAGAGTGCGCCACTCCGCACCCAGCCGGTTGATCCAGGTCTTGTTGTAGAAGGCGAGCAGGTTGAAGCTGCCCTCGCCCTTGAAGTCGCTCTGCAGCTTCAAGCCGAAGCGGAAGTAGTCGGGTCCGCGCGCGCGTTCGGTCGGTTCCACCTCCAGCACGCGCTTGCCGTCCGCGTCGACGTAACGGTAGGCGATATTGTCGAAGTCGCCGCTGCCGTAGAGCCGCGCCACCTTGCGCTCGACTTCTGCCTCGTCGGGTATGCCTTCGCGCCGTTCGAGCAGCCGGAACCGGCCCTCGTCGCCCGGCAGGTGCAGCTTGACCCCGCGGTCCATCAGAGCCGCCTCCACCGTCGCCGGATTGACGAACTTCAGGCCTTCGGTGCGCACCACGATGTCGTCGGCAGGCCGGGCACGCTGCAGGCGCCCGGTCTGGGCGAGACGGTGGGCCTCGTACTGCTCGGGAGTGAGGCTGTAGCGCTTCAGCCGCTCCAGCACCTGGCGCGCGGCGGCCTCGCCCTTGGGAATGATGTCGGCACCCCGCTCGAAGCTCGACGCGGTGAAGCCCTTGAGATCCGGCGTGATCAGGATGTCGTCGGGCTTCAACTCCGCCAGCGACCGGTCCACGTTCTGTTGCGTGAGGATGTTGATCATCTGCATCGACACGCCCAGCACGTCGCCCAGGTCCTCTTTCTTGAGCAGCGGCGTGCCGAGGTTGACCGCGATGATGATCTCGGCCCCCATGTCGCGGGCGACGTCTACCGGCAGGTTGCGCACCAGGCCGCCGTCCAGCAGGAGGTGATCGCCGATCTGTTGGGGCGAAATGACCCCCGGCACCGACATGCTCGCGCGAATCGCGGCATCCAGGTCACCGCTGGCGAGGACCACCGGCTGCCCGGTGACGAGGTCGGTGGCGACGCAGCGGAAGGGGATCGGCAGCTTCGAGAAATCCTTGCCCGGCGCCTCGATCACGAAGGTACGCAGCACCCCCTTCAACGTCTGGCCTTCGATGGCGCCCTTGGGCAGGAACAGCTTGCCCTTGCTGAACCCGATCTCGAGCCCCCAGAGTCCGACCAGGTCGAGCGCCTTGCGGCGCGTCGTCCGGTCCTGCCGGGGCGGCGCATCCGCGAACACCTTGGCCCAGTCGGTTTCCTTGACCTTGCGCTCCATCTCCTGCGGCGACATGCCCGAGGCATAGGACGCGCCGACGATGGACCCCATGCTGGTGCCGGTGACGTAGTCCACCGGAATGCGGTTCTCCTCCAGCACCTTGAGCACGCCCACGTGCGCAAGGCCGAGTGCACCGCCACCCGAGAGTACCAATCCGATGCGCGGCCGGCGTGGCGGTTCCGCAGCGGTCTGGGCGAGCGCCTCGACCGAAGCACCGAACCACAGCAGCGCGAGGCACGCCAGGCGCAGGGCACACCGCAGCTCTTTCACGTTCCACCCCCTCCCCCATTCCCCGGAACGGATGGTACCGGAGCGCTCGTGCAGCCACCTATCGCGGCGGCCTATAATCAGCGTCCACGGAGTTTCCGGCCACAACACGGAGTTGCCCCATGACCACGGCCACCGCCACCCCGCCGACCGCCACCGCGGAACCGATCCTGCTCACCACCGTTGCCGACGGGATCGCGACGCTGACGCTCAACCGGCCCAAGCAGTACAACGCGCTGTCGGGTGCGATGCTCGATGCGTTGCAGACTGCCCTCGAATCGATCGGCGAGGATGCATCGATCCGCGTCGTCGTCATCGCCGGCAACGGCCCCGCCTTCTGCGCGGGTCACGATCTCAAGGAAATGCGCGCCCATCCCGAGAGGCGCTTCCAGGACGAGCTCTTCGCCCAGTGCAGCAAGTTCATGCTGACCCTCGCGCGCATTCCGCAGCCGGTGATCGCGCGCGTGCACGGCATCGCCACCGCTGCCGGATGTCAGCTCGTGGGCGCATGCGATCTCGCCGTCGTGTCGGACAACGCGAAGTTCGCCGTCTCGGGCATCAACGTCGGGCTGTTCTGCTCGACCCCCTCGGTGTCACTGTCGCGCAACGTGTCGCGCAAGCGCGCGATGGAGATGCTCGTGACCGGCGACTTCATCGACGCCGCGACCGCGCAGGACTTCGGGCTGGTGAACCGCGTGGTGCCGCTCGACATGCTCGACGCCGAAGTGAGGAACCTCGCGCAATCCATCATCGCCAAGAGCCCGCTCGCCATCTCCATGGGCAAGCAGCTCTTCTACCGCCAGATCGAGATGGGTGTCGAGGACGCCTACAAGCTCGCCGCCGAAACCATGGCGTGCAACATGATGGCCGAGGATGCCGCGGAGGGCATCGACGCCTTCATCGCGAAACGGCCGCCGCACTGGAAAGGCAGATGACCGAGGCGCGAAGGAGCTCGCCCTTCGGCATCGCGAAGGCGGTGTTCTGGAGCTTCTTCGGCATCCGCAAGGGCAAGGACCACGACGCGGACATCGCGCGCCTCACGCTGCCGCAAGTGTTGATCGGCGGCGTGATCGGCGCGGTGCTGCTGATCGCAAGCCTGGCAACGCTGGTCTACTTCGTCACGCACTGACGGGCAGGAGGTTGCGGCGTGCGCGCCGGCCCATGTCGTCGCGTTGGCCCGTTTTCTGCAGAACGTAGCGGCACCGATCCCGCGGATGTGCCGCGGACCTCGGTTCTCCGAGGGAGAAACCGAACATGCCGCCGTCCTTGCGCCCCATCGCACGCACCATCGTGATGCTCTGCACCGGTTTTCTGACTGCGCACGGTGCATGGGGCGCCGACGACGCGCTCTGGGCGCAACTGAGGGAAGGCGGTTACGTCCTGCTGATCCGTCACGCCGCCACGCCGCTGACGAAAGCGCCCACGCCTTCGAGCCGCGGTGGCTGCGTGCACGAACGCGACCTGAGCGATGCCGGCCAGACCCTCGCCCGCAGGCTGGGCGTCGTGTTCCGTGAGCACGGGGTGCCGGTCGCGCGCGTCGTCTCCAGCCCGGGCTGCCCGAGCGTGGAGACGGCCCGGATCGCCTTCGGCAGGGTGGAACCGTGGACCAACCTCGACCCGGCCGTGGACCGGCACACGCGCCTCTCCCGCAGCGTGAATGCGCTGGTCAACGGCACGCCGCAGGCCGGTAACCTGGTGGTGGTGACCGACAAGCTCGCCATTTCGGATCTCACCGACCGCACGGTATCGGCGGGAGACGTACTGGTGCTGAAGCGCTCCGGAGAGCAGTTCGACGTTCAGGGATTGCTGACCGCAGCGCCTTGAACCTCAGCCCTTGTACAGCCGCCGCATGCGAGCAGCCGCATCCTGAGTCTTGGCGCTCGCGTCGCCGCCCAGCGCGGCGATGACGCCGTCGCGATCCTGCGCCGTGCGGTTCTGCGAGAGTTTCCACTTGCCTTCGAGCCGGGCGATACGAAACCGGAAAGGCCGGATCGCACGCAACTGCGCCTGCACGAAATCCTCCGGTGCGTCGTTCACCGACCAGGGCTTCGCTTGCTTCGACTCGTTGCGATCGGTGAGCCGCGCCACGATCTCTCGCTTGCCGGCCGCGTCGTCGACGAACTCCATCGCGCCGAACGCGTAGACCGCGACGTAGTTCCAGGTCGGAACCACCTTGGCGGTCTCGCGCTTGGTCTGGTACCAGTTCGGTGACACGTAGGCGTCGGGGCCGTTGAAGATGGCGATCGCCTCCACGGCCGGATCGTAGTGTTGCGCCTGCGGGTTGGCGGCGGCGAAATGGCCGATGAGCGTGCCGTTCGGGCCGTGCGACGGATCGAACAGCAGGGGAACGTGACTCACCTGGAGCTGGCCGTTACCGAAGGAGACGAGGGCGGCGAGCGGCGCGGCTTCGATCAGGGCACGGAGCTCGGCGGGGTCGTGCTGGCGGAAATGGGTCGGGGCGTACATGGGCGCTCGAGAACCTGAAAATCTTGAAACACGAAGGACACGAAGAGCACGAAGGTACACGAAGGACAAAAGGCATGGGCTAGATCACCCTGTGTTTCCTTCGTGTCCTTCGCGTCCTTCGTGTTGAAAGCGTTTGCCTTTCCACTGCTTCAAGCACTGCGGAACCGGGTCGTCCGCACGAACAGGATCGCCAGCATCGGCAGCGCGAAGTTGAGGATGATCGAGGCCACGAACAGCTCGCCGAGCTGGCTGTAGTCGGCCGGCACCTTCACCACGGCGCTCTCCGGATCGCGCACTTCGCGGGCCACCATCCAGATCTGGTTGAGGTACTTGGTGCCCAGTTGCGAAAGCGACAGCGCGAGGTTGGTGAACGAAGCCATCACCGCGAAGTAGGTCGCCTTCAGTCGATCCGGCTCCGAGTTGGCGATCCACGCGAGCATGGGGATCATGGCGATCTGCCCGAGCGGCGATTCCAGCGCCGTATCGATCAGGGCGATGAAGCGTGCATCCACGACACCGCCGGTATGCGCGACGGTCCAGTGATGGAAACCGTGGTACATGGCGAGCGTCGGCAACGCGAGGATCGTGGCGGCGATCGTCAGGAACCCCAGCACGTAGGCCATGGAATGGTCGGCCATGAACCGCCGGAACAGGAACATGCCGAACAACGTGAGAGTCGAACCGAGCAAGCCGAGTTTGGCCAGGAACTGCTGGTCGAACTTGAGCTCGTCGATCATCCACCAGGTGGCTCCCGCGCCCGGTCCCGGCATGGCGCGAAACACGAACACGAGCAGTGCCGTACCGATCAGCACGTTGCGCTGTTCGGGTTCGAGCTCGCGCACCAGCTTCAGCATGAGGAAGATGACGATCGCCATCGACCCCGCGAATACGATCTCCTGGGCGTACGGCACGTTCGAGAGCCCGATCGTCATCGTGAACACGACGAACACCAGGCTGCCGCCCAGGATCCACCAGTTCACCGCCGGCTTGTCGATGTGCGAGAACATCTGGTGGTCGACCTCGGCCGCGGTAAGGCCGGTGCGGGCGAGGCGTTTGCACTCGCGGCGATGCAGGTGGCCCGCCAGGATCACGCCGAGCACGGAGATCGCGGGGATGACGAGCGCGATCAGATAGACCTTGCCGTAGATCGCCGCCTTGGCCGGGGCGTCCATGGTCTCCACGTCGGCGAACAGCACGATGTTGATCACCGACACCAGCACGCCGCCGCCGATGATCGCGACGCGGCCCAGGGTCTGCATCGTCACGTGCCCGGCGCGGCGCTCTGCGTCCGGGACAGGATGGCCGTGTTCGTCCACCCGCGGCACCGCCTCGACGGTCATGGCATCGGCCACCACGTCCTGCAGCACGTAGCCGATCGGGGAGAGCAGTGCCGCGAGCACGAACCACGATTCCACCGGCATCACCGCCGCCATCGCAGCGCGATCGGCGATGAGCGCGAACATGATGAGCAGTGCCACGGCGATCAGGCTCGCGCCGAGATAGACGAGCACGCTCTTCCACTTCCACATGAGATCCACCAGATGCCCGAGCGGCATCTTGATCGCCCAGGGCAGGCCGGCCCAGAAGCCCAGCGCCGCCAGGAACGCAGCCGACAGGCCCAGGTACTCCTTCACGAAGAAGGTACCCACGATGCCGGTCAGTCCCGACACGCCGGCCGCCATGTACACCATGATCGGCGGCAGGTAGGAGAGCCGCATCTGGCGGCCGAGATCGAGGATGTTGCGGTCGATCCAGCGCCAGAGGTGCAGGCGATTCAGGCCGGTGGCTTCCGAGGTGGACATGGCGATTCCGTGCAGGTCGAAGTCGTCAACCTGTCACAGAGTCGGCGGGAAGGCAAAGGGTTCCAGTGCGCGACGGTGCTGCCCCCATCCCAACCTTCCCCCAACATAGTTGGGGGAAGGGGTGTACGTCCCCTCCCCCGGCTTTGCCGGGGGAGGGTTAGGGTGGGGGCAGCGCAGCGCCGGCTTCGCCGGGGGAGGGTTAGGGTGGGGGCTAGCTGCGCCCCGCCATGTCGAGCATCAGTCCGTTGAGCCGCTTCACGAACGTCGCCGGATCTTCGAGCTGGCCACCCTCCGCGAGCAGCGCCTGATCGAACAGCACGCGACTCCAGTCCTCGAAGCGCGAGCCTTCGGTCTCGTACTTGAGACGCTGCACCAGCGGGTGCTGCGGATTGATCTCCAGGATCGGCTTGGAACCCGGAATGCTCTGCCCCGCCGCCTTCAGCAGCCGCTCGAGGTTCATCCCCATGGCGTGTGCATCGGCCACCAGACAGGCTGGCGAATCCGTGAGGCGGTGCGTGACCCGCACTTCCTTCAACTGCTCGCCGAGCGTCTTGGCGATGCGGTCGGTGAGGTCCTTGAAGGACTCGGCGTCCTTCTTCTGTTCTTCCTTTTCCTGCTCGTCCTCGAGCTTGCCGAGGTCGAGGTCACCCTTGGCGACCGATGCGAGCGGCTTGCCCTCGAACTCGGTCAGGTTCGACACCACCCATTCGTCGACCCGATCAGACAGCAGCAGCACTTCCACACCTTTCTTGCGGAAGATCTCTAGGTGCGGCGAGTTCTTCGCCGCCGCAAACGCATCGGCGGTGACGAACCAGATCTTGTCCTGGCCCTCCTTCATGCGGCCGACGTAGTCCGCCAGGGAGACTGTCTGATCCTCGCTGTCGGTATGCGTGGAAGCGAAGCGCAACAGCTTCGCGATGCGCTCGCGGTTGGCGAAGTCCTCACCCACACCTTCCTTCAGCACGCGACCGAAATTCTTCCAGAACGTCGTGAACTTGTCCTTGTCGTTCTCGGCGAGATCTTCGATCAGGCCCAGCACCTTCTTCACCGAACCGTTGCGGATCGCCTCGACGTCCTTCGAGCGCTGCAGGATCTCGCGCGACACGTTGAGCGGCAGGTCGTTCGAATCGATCACGCCGCGCACGAAGCGCAGGTAGGCGGGCAGGAGCTGATCGGCGTCATCCATGATGAAGACGCGCTTCACGTAGAGCTTGATGCCGTGGCGGTGCTCGCGATCCCACAGGTCGAAGGGCGCACGGCCCGGGATGTACAGGAGCTGCGTGTATTCCTGCCGCCCTTCCACCTTCGAATGGATCCACGCGAGCGGCGCTTCGAAATCGTGCCCGACGTGCTTGTAGAACTCTTCGTATTGTTCCTTGGTGATCTCGGACTTTGGCCGGGCCCAAAGGGCCGAGGCCTGGTTCACCTTCTCGTCCTCGTCGGTGAGGACGTTCTCGCCCTTGTCCTTGTCCCACTCCTCCTTCTTCATGAGGATGGGCAGCGTGATGTGGTCGGAATAGCGGCGCAGGATCTCGCGCAGTTTCCAGCCCGACAGGAACTCGTCTTCGCCTTCGCGCAGATGCAGGGTGACGTCGGTGCCGCGGCCTTCCTTGGTCACGGTCTCGATTGTGTAATCGCCCGCCCCACCGGATTCCCAGCGCACACCGTGTTCGTGACCCAGGCCGGCCCGTCGCGTGATCAGCGTGACCTTGTCGGCGACGATGAACGCCGAGTAGAAGCCGACGCCGAACTGCCCGATCAGGTGCGCGTCCTTGGCCTGGTCGCCCGTCAGCGACTGGAAGAACTCGCGCGTGCCCGACTTGGCGATGGTGCCGATGTTGCGGATCACCTCCTCCCGCGACATTCCCACGCCGTTGTCCGACACGGTGATGGTCCGGGCCTCCTTGTCGAAGCTCACCCGGATCTTGAGTTCCGAGTCGCTCTCGAACAGGGCCGGGTCGGAGAGCGCCTCGAACCGCAGCTTGTCCGCCGCGTCGGAGGCGTTGGAGACCAGCTCGCGCAGGCAGATCTCCTTGTTGCTGTAGAGCGAGTGGATCATAAGGTCCAGCAGCTGCTTGACCTCGGCCTGGAAGCCCAGCGTTTCGCGGGTATCGGTACTCATGGGGCGCTCCCTCAAACCATCGTTGTTCGGACGGCCGCTAACATGGCGGCGAATGCCGGCGCTTTCAACCCCCGGAACTTGCCGCAGTCACCTGCGGTCTGCTAGCCAACTGCCGCGCAAGGAGCCACCCGTGACCCGCCCCCATCTTCTGTTGGCCCTAGCCCTGGCCCTCGCCGCTCCGGCCGGCGCGGCCGACCTGCCGCTCGAAAAGTTGCGGCTTCCGCCCGGGTTCAGTATCGAGGTGTACGCCCCGGTTCCCGGCGCCCGCTCGCTCACTCTCGGCGCCAACGGTACCGTGTTCGTCGGGACCCAGCGATCCGGCAAGGTCTACGCGCTCGCGCCGCGGCCGGGCGGGCGCACCGCCGAGGCCGTCACGATCGCCGAAGGGCTGAACGCGCCCAACGGCGTCGCGTTCCGCGAAGGCGCCCTGTATGTGGCCGAGATCAACCGCATCCTGCGCTACGACGGCATCGAGACGCGCCTCGCGAACCCGCCCAAGCCGGTGGTGGTCACCGACAGCTATCCGCGCGACGGCCACCACGGCTGGAAGTTCATCGCCTTCGGCCCGGACGGGTGGCTCTACGTACCGGTGGGCGCACCCTGCAACGTGTGCGAGGCGGACCCCGAGCGCTATTCGCTGCTCTCGCGCATCCGGCCCGACGGCAGCGGCTACGAGGTCTATGCGCGCGGCATCCGCAACACCGTGGGCTTCGACTGGCACCCGGAAACGAAGGAGTTGTGGTTCAACGACCACGGCCGCGACATGATGGGCGACGACCTGCCCTCCTGCGAATTGAATCGCGCCAGCAAGGCGGGCCAGCATTTCGGCTTTCCGTACTGCCATCAGGGCGACACGCCCGATCCCGAGTTCGGGTCCAAGCGCAGCTGCGCCGAGTTCGTGCCGCCCATGGCAAAGCTCGGCGGTCACGTCGCCCCGAACGGACTGCGCTTCTACACCGGCAACCAGTTCCCGCCGGAGTATCGCAACCGCATCTTCATCGCCCAGCACGGCTCGTGGAACCGCTCGAAGAAGAGCGGCTATCGGGTCGTGATGGCGACACTGAAGGGCAGCGAAGTCGCGAAGGTCGAGCCGTTCATCGAAGGCTGGCTCGAGAACGAGCGGCACTGGGGGCGACCGGTGGACCTGCTGGTCATGTCGGATGGCAGCCTGCTGGTGTCGGACGACTACGCCGGGGTCGTCTACCGGGTCAGCTACGGGAGAAAGTCCTGACGTCCTGTCGCCTCTTCCGGCAATGCCGGACAAGGCATGTCGTCGCAGCCTCAACCCACTGACCCAACGACAAAATAGCGACACCATGGCTTGCATCGCAGCGCTGGATGGAGAAGGCCGAAGCGCCCCGGCCTGACAATCTGCCCTTCACACGCCGATATCCCTTCATGGGGGAAGTATCGGAAAATGCGTCAGACGCACGCTTGAACGGGGGAGTTGATGCAGGCGCTTAAGGCTACGCCCCTGGTGCCCGGTGTACCGAGCGCCGGGGACCGGGAATGAACCAGGCGTTCTTCGATCGTCCGATTCTGAACTCGCCCTACGAGGTCCCGGCTCGCCACTGGGAGCTCGGACCCGACAAACAGCCCACCCAGCGGATTCTCGAAAGCCGACGGCGGGCTGATTTCGTCATGCCGATCCCGGCACCGAAGAAACGCAAGGGGGCCGAGGAGCAGACGGAGTTGCTGTACGACGCGCGCTCGACTCAGGAGCAGCAGTACGACCACACGGCCGTGATCAACGCTGTCCGGTCCGAGGTGGCCAAGTGGCGGGCACTGCCCAGCCCGAGCGACTGGCGCGTTACCTCCGAGACCGCGCGGCTACTGCAACACTGGCGCCATCACGAATTCAGCGACACACGGCCCTTTTTCTGCCAGGTCGAGGCAGCCGAAACCGCCATCTGGCTCACCGAGGTGGCGCCACAGCTCGGCAAATCGGCCGAGCGCTTCATCGAGCACCTGGCCAGCGCCAATCGGGACGCCAACCCAGGCTTGAGCCGCCTCGCGCTGAAACTCGCCACCGGTGCCGGCAAGACCACCGTGATGGCGATGCTGATCGCCTGGCAGACGGTCAACGCAATGCGCCGCCCCGGGAGCAAGAGGTTCACTCGCGGTTTCCTGATCGTCACCCCTGGCTTGACGATTCGCGACCGCCTGCGCGTACTGCAGCCCAACGACCCGGACAGCTACTACGCCAGCCGTGAACTGGTGCCGGGCGACATGCTCGACGATCTGAACAAGGCCAAGATCGTCATCACCAACTACCACGCGTTCAAGCTGAGAGAGCGGATCGAACTCTCCAAGGGCGGGCGGCAACTGCTGCAGGGCCGCACCGGCGACGCGCCCGAGACGTTGGAAACCGAAGGTCAGATGCTGCAGCGCGTGATGCCCGAACTGATGGGCATGCCGCAGGTGATGGTGATCAATGACGAAGCCCACCACTGCTACCGCGAGAAGCCGAAAGCCGCGGCCGATGGCGTTGATGACAGCGATCTCTCCGGCGACGACAAGAAGGAAGCCGAGCAGAACAACGAAGCCGCCCGCCTGTGGATCAGCGGCATCGAGGCCGTTCAACGCAAGATCGGCGTCACCCGCATCATGGATCTGTCGGCCACGCCGTTCTTCCTGCGCGGCTCGGGCTACGCCGAGGGTACGTTGTTCCCGTGGACTCTCTCGGATTTCTCCCTGATGGACGCGATCGAGTGCGGCATCGTGAAACTGCCGCGTGTACCGATCGCCGACAACATTCCCGGCAACGAGATGCCGATGTATCGGGAACTCTGGAAGCACATCGCCAAGCAGATGCCGAAGAAGGGGCGCGGCAAGGCGAGCGGGCTGGACCCTCTGAAGCTGCCCACGCCGCTGATCACGGCGCTCGAGGCGCTGTACGGTCACTATGCCAAGACGTTCGATCTGTGGCAGCGCGCCGGTATCAACGTACCGCCCTGCTTCATCGTCGTCTGCAACAACACCGCCACGTCGAAGCTGGTGTACGACTACATCGCCGGCTTCGAACGCGAGAACGAAGACGGAACACGATCGCCCGAGGCCGGCCGCCTCGAACTGTTCCGCAACCACGACGAGCACGGCAATGCCCTCGGGCACCCCCGAACGCTGCTGATCGACAGCGCACAACTCGAATCCGGGGAGGCGCTGGACGACAATTTCCGCGGCGTGGCAGCCGAGGAGATCGAACGATTCCGCCGCGAGATCATCGAGCGCAGCGGCGACCCGCGCGCCGCCGACAACATCAGCGACCAGGACCTGCTGCGCGAAGTCATGAACACCGTTGGCAAGGCAGGACGGCTGGGCGAATCCATCCGATGCGTCGTTTCGGTCAGCATGCTCACCGAAGGCTGGGACGCGAACACCGTAACCCACGTGCTCGGCGTGCGCGCCTTCGGCACCCAGCTGCTTTGCGAACAAGTCATCGGCCGCGCGCTGCGGCGCCAGAGTTACGAGCTCAACAGCGAAGGACTCTTCAACGTCGAGTACGCCGACGTGCTCGGAATCCCGTTCGACTTCAACGCCGAGCCCGTGGTCGCGCCGCCGCAGAAGCCGCGGGAGACGATTCGTGTTCATGCCGTCAGGCCGGACCGCGACGCGCTGGAGATCCGCTTTCCGCGCGTGCAGGGCTACCGCATCGAACTCCCCGAAGAGCGCATCACGGCCTCGTTCGACGACGACTCGACCCTGACTCTGACACCTGATCTGGTGGGTGCCACGGAGACCCGCAACAGCGGCATCATCGGCGAACCGGTGGACCTGACGCTGGCTCACACGGCAGACGTGCGCCCCTCACAAGTGGTGTACGAACTGACCTCGCATCTGGTGCTCAACAAGTGGCGCGAACCCGGCGAAGCACCGCCGCTGCACCTGTTCGGTCAGTTGAAGCGCATCGTCAAGCAATGGCTCGACGAAGGTCACCTGGCGTGCAAGGGCGGCACCTACCCGGCGCAGCTCAAATACAAGGCCCTCGCTGACATCGCCTGCGAGCGCATCACCGCCGGCATCGTGCGCGCCGAACTTGCGAAGGCGAGACCGATCCAGGCCGTACTCGATCCATACAACCCCTCCGGCAGCACGAAGCACGTCGCCTTCAACACTACGAAGACCGAGCGCTATGCGACCGACGCCCACCGTTGTCACGTCAACTGGGTGGTGCTCGACAGCGACTGGGAGGCCGAGTTCTGCCGCGTCGCGGAGAAGCATCCGCGCGTCCGGGCCTACGTGAAGAACCACAACCTCGGGCTGGAGGTACCGTACCGCTTCCAAGCTGAGATGCGCAAGTACCGGCCGGACTTCATCGTCCGCATCGACGATGGAAACGGCGACGGCGACCTCCTGAATCTGGTGGTTGAGATCAAGGGCTATCGCGGTGAAGACGCGAAGGAGAAGAAGAACACGATGGACAACTACTGGGTTCCGGGCGTTGACCGCCTGGGCAGCCACGGCCGCTGGGCGTTCGCCGAGTTCACGGATGTGTACGCGATGCAACACGACTTCGCGACCAAGGTGCAGGAAGCCTTCGACTCGATGGTCGCCAAGACCATCGGCGCCGCGATCGCTACAGCGTCGACCGTTTGAAAACGAGTATGGCCAACACTCCGAAAGGCAGCAAAGGATCCAGCAACTCGGCGGGCACGGGCAAGACGGTCACCACGATCCAGCACGACGAGGCCAAGCGCAAGAACATCCCCACCGCTGAATACCAATCGGTGCTGGAAAAGCAGAAGCTCGCGCCTGTGAAGGTAAGCTATCCACGCGCGGAGTCAGGCGCAGCCTTAGAGGACGAGAAGCAGACACGCAATCGCGACCTCGACCCCCAACTCGTATGGCGCGGCAAGGACCAGCAAGACTGGAGCGATCTGGTCGTCCACGCCCCGCCGCTCTATATCCAGGAGAAGGTGCACGCCAAGGCGCTGATTGACGATCTACTGCGCGAGACGCGCGAACGCGAGCACGACCAGGGCGAACGCACGGCGGACCTGTTCGCCGACTTCAACGGCGTTCCGCACGGTGCCGACAAGACCGAGTTCTACGCCCACGACCAGAACTGGTCGAACCGGATGATCCTGGGTGACTCACTGCAAGTGATGGCATCGCTGGCCGAGCGCGAGGGGCTGCGCGGCAAGGTGCAGTGCATCTACTTCGATCCGCCCTACGGGATCAAATTCAACTCCAACTTCCAGTGGAGTACGACCAGCCGGGACGTGAAGAACGGCAGCGCGCTCCACATCACCCGTGAGCCGGAGCAGGTGAAGGCTTTCCGGGATACGTGGCGGGATGGGATTCACTCGTATCTGACCTACTTGAGGGATCGGCTGACGGTGGCGCGCGATCTGCTGACCGACTCGGGTTCGGTCTTCGTTCAGATTGGCGACGAAAACGTTCATCGTGTTCGCGCACTGATGGACGATGTGTTTGGTGAGGACAACTCCGTCGCGCTTATCACCATCGAGAAAACCAGCAGCCAAACACAGGACTACTTGGCGCCGGTGACGGACTACCTTGTCTGGTACGCGAAGAGCAAGGAGCGGATGAAGTTCCGATCGCCGTGGGAACCAAAGGTTCGGGATCAAGCTGGCTTCGCCGAGTACTCGAAGGTCCAACTCGACAACCTCGAACGGCGACCGATGACAAAGGAGGAGCGCGCAGACCCCGAAGCAGTGCCGTCAACAGCACGCATCTACCGGCCCGACAACCTTACAAGTCAGAGCATGGGCCGTGAAAAGGGCGAGGGCGCAGCATCGTGGTTCGCTGTGCCGTTAAATGGCAAGGAGTTCAGGCCAAGTCTGTCGAATCGCTGGAAGACAAACGAGTCGGGAATGCGACGGCTTGGGTATGCCGCGCGCCTAGAAGAACGCGGAACGAGCCTTGCCTATGTGCGTTTCATCGACGACTTCCCGGCCGTTGCTGTCAACAACATCTGGGGCGACGTGAAGTTCTCCAGTCGGTCTGAGGACAAGACGTACATCGTCCAAACATCAGCGCGAACCATCCAGCGGTGTCTGCTGATGACCACCGACCCCGGCGACCTCGTCCTCGACCCCACGTGCGGCTCCGGCACCACCGCCTACGTCGCCGAGCAATGGGCCCGCCGCTGGATCACCATCGACACCTCGCGCGTCGCGCTGGCACTGGCCCGCGCCCGCATCATGGGCGCGCGCTACCCCTACTACCTGCTCGCCGACTCGCGCGGAGGCCAGGTGAAGGAAGCCGAGATCACGCGCAGCGCGCCGTCCAGCCTGCCTGTGTATGGCAGCATCCGCCAGGGCTTCGTCTACGAGCGCGTGCCTCACGTCACCCTGAAGTCCATCGCCAACAATGCCGAGATCGACGTGATCTGGGATGAGTGGCAGAAGACGCTTGAACCGCTGCGCGAGCAACTCAACGCAGTTCTGAAGAAGAGTTGGGCCGAGTGGGAGATTCCCCGCGAAGCTGACCCGAAGTGGGTTGACGCTGCCAAGAAGCTGCACGCCGAATGGTGGCAGGCCCGCATCGTCCGGCAGAACGCGATCGACGCCAGCATCGCCGCGAAGGCCGAGTTCGAGTACCTCTACGACAAGCCCTACGCCGACAACAAGCGCGTGCGTGTGGCCGGCCCGTTCACGGTGGAGAGCCTGTCGCCCCACCGCGTGCTGGGCGTGGACGAGAACGACGAGCTGATCGACACGGCAGCGGAGCCGGAGGCGGACTACGCGGCGAAGCAGAGCTTCCCGCAGATGATCCTCGAGAACCTGAAGACCGCTGGGGTCCAGCAGGCGCACAAGGAGGGGCGCATCACGTTCACGGCGCTGACCGCCTGGCCCGGCGAGTACATCTGCGGCGAGGGCAAGTACGACGAAGGCGAAGGCCACAGCGCCCGCCAGCGCCGCGCGGCCATCTTCATCGGCCCAGAGTTCGGCACCGTCACCCGTGTGGACCTGGTAGCCGCCGCGCGCGAGGCACGCGACGCCGGCTTCGACGTGCTGATCGCCTGCGCCTTCAACTACGAAGCGCACACCACCGAGTTTAACAAGCTGGCCGATCTGCCGGTGCTGAAGGCCCGGATGAATGCCGACCTGCACATGGCGGAGGACCTGAAGAACACCGGGAAGGGCAACCTGTTCGTGATCTTCGGCGAGCCCGACATCTCGTTGCTGCCCGAGCCTGACGGCCGCATCCGCGTCAGGATCAACGGCGTCGACATCTTCCGGCCGAACGAGGGCAGGGTCGAATCGAGCGGACCCGACGAGATCGCCTGCTGGTTCATCGACACCGACTACAACGAGGAGAGCTTCTTCGTCCGCCACGCCTACTTCCTGGGCGCGAACGATCCCTACAAGTCGCTCAAGATCACGCTCAAGGCCGAGATTGACAAGGAGGCCTGGGCGACGCTGCACAGCGATACGTCGCGCCCGTTCGCCAAGCCGAAGTCAGGCCGTATCGCCGTCAAGGTGATCAACCACCTCGGGGACGAGGTGATGAAGGTGTTCCGGGTGAAGTGACTGTCGCTCCATTAACTTCAAAATATGACTCAGAGGGACGCAATGAGTGAAGCCAGCAAGGGGGTTCTGACGCTCGATCTGCTCGATTCCCGGCATCCTGGTTTAACCGCCTCACTTGCAGGAGCGTACACGGAGGCGGCAGCTGTCTGTCTAGGCCGACATCACGAATCTCCTGTGGAAGCCGAGGTGTCATCCAGCAGTCGGACAACCAATCGGCTGATCGAATTCACGAAACCGGATGCTAGGACATTGAATGCCTGGGCGAACGAAACCGACACCACTGAATTTGGCGCCTATGGCGTTTGCTTGGCTGCTGTGGAAGTAGAGGAGCAGATGGTCGCAATTCGGCGCGCGGACACACTCACGGGGGCAGACTGGTATGTCGCGCCCATCGGCAGTGACCCGCAAGACTTGGAGAACTGTTTGCGACTCGAGGTATCGGGTGTTGATTCGGGCGATCGGTCTGTCGTTGCAGCACGATTGAGGCAAAAAGTTGAACAGGCCAGGCGCGGCGCGAGCAACTTGCCGGCCATCGCCTCAGTGATCGGCTTCAAAGTACTGAGCATCGCAATCCAGAAAGTGAGCGCCTTATGACATGGGCCGAACTTCACGCGCGGAGCGAGCAATTGGCTATCGAGGCCGAGCTTGCGATGCGCGCCAAGAATACTGATCATGCTCTGGACTTGTATGTGCAGGCCGCGGCTGCAGAACAACAGGCTCTCGACCAAGTTGATGCGTCGAAGGCGAGGACTCGCGGGATAACTGCAGTGAGCGCTGTGGCCCTCTGGTACAAGGCTCGCGACTACTCGCGCGCCGAGCAACTTGCGCATGCCACGCTAGCCGACCCCCACATCCCCGAGTTTGCGCGCCATGAGATGAGAAACCTCATTCAAGCGATCTGGACGGAAAGCGCCAAGCGGGAGGCAGGCGTCGCATTCCTCCCGGGTCAGGTCATGGTTTCGGTCAAGGGCGGCGAGGTCATTACCGGCGGAGCCCCGCTTGATCTCGTGATCGACAAGGTTCAGACAATCCAATCGATGTTCTTTAGAACAATTGAATTTCTAAACGGGATCTCTCATCGCAGGGCGGCTCGGCCAGCGAAAGAGCTTCAAGATGCTTGCCGCCCGTGGCTATTCCAGTCGGCTCCGGGAAGCTATCAGTTCTCCGTGGCGATCCAAAGGCCGCAGCAGGCTGATTTTTTCAGAGATGACATTGAGCCCGAGCGAGTCGCGCATCACTTCCTGGAAATCGTGAGCGCTTCATCGGGGAACAGTGAGGACGAGTTGGTGAAGCTCGTGCCGGACGATGCTTACCGGGCGACGTTTCTCAAGCTGGCAAGAAACTTAGCGCCAACCGGGAAAACTTTCGATCGAATCGAACTGCGTTCGTCCGGAGAGACCCGCCCGGTTGCGCTCGTGCCGCAGTCGCGTCTAAACATCAACGAGCAACTACGCCGCAAGTCACGCATCGCAGAGGCGGAGGATGGAAGTCCGGAAGAATTGCGGGGCACCTTGCGTGCGTTGCATCTGGATAAGGACTGGCTGGAAGTTGTCGTCGATGGGAACACAGTGCACGTCGAAGGGCTGCAGGAGGCCGTGGATGACGTAGTTGGCCCGATGGTCAACAGGACTGTGATCGTCCGGGCCATTCGGACTCCGAACAGGAAGCTCCGATTCGCCGATATCGAGCTGGCTGAATGATGACTTCCGCAGTCGCCGCGAGGACGGGCTGAGGTCAAGGCGAAGGACCGAAGAGTTATGACGCCGAGCGAGCCAAAGCTGTACCACATCACCCATGTGGACAATCTTGCTTCGGTCCTGGCGGATGGCGGTCTTTGGTGCGACGCGACACTGCTCGCGCGCAACGACGGGCCGGTGACATCGATCGGAATGGGCGGCATCAAGGCGAGGCGCCTCACCCTTCCCGTGAAGTGCCATCCTGGCGATACGGTGGGTGAGTACGTCCCCTTCTATTTCTGCCCGCGATCCATCATGCTGTATCTGATCTACATGGCGAACCACCCGAATCTCGCCTACCGTGGCGGCCAGGTTCCGATCTTGCATCTGGAATTCGATCTAGACGCCGTGCTTGCCTGGGCAGACGCACAGCCCAAGCGGTGGGCGTTCACGCTATCCAATGCTGGCGCACCTTATGCCGAGTTCCGTGCCACTCGGGGACAGCTTGTCGAAGTGGATTGGGCTGCCGTGCAGGCGACCGACTTCCGCTCCGCGGAGATCAAGGAGGGCAAGCAGGCGGAGTTCCTGGTCCAGGAGTTCGTACCGTGGCACCTGGTTCGGCGAGTGGGGACGATCAACGACACCGTTCAGCGGCAGGCAGTCCGAGCGATAGGCGGTGCGGCGCACCGGCCGCCTGTGGAAGTCTGTCGCGGCTGGTATTACTGAGAGGAGACCGATCGATGCTTCGATACACCAAAGGCGACATCCTGGCCGCTGAAGCCGAGGCCCTCGTCAACACGGTGAACTGCGTTGGCATCATGGGTCGCGGCATCGCGCTTCAGTTTAAGAAGGCGTTTCCCGAGAACTTCAAGGCCTATGCGGCAGCCTGCGCGCAAGGTGCGGTCGAGCCCGGGCGCATGTTCGTCTACGACACGGGTGAATTGATGCTGCCGCGCTACATCATCAACTTCCCGACCAAGCGGCATTGGCGAGGCAAGAGCCGCCTCGAGGATATCCAGTCCGGGCTGCAAGCACTCGTACATGAGGTTCGCACCTGCGGGATCCGCTCGATCGCGATTCCGCCGCTGGGCAGCGGGCTGGGCGGTCTCGATTGGGAGGACGTGCGCCCGCTGATCGCCGAAGCGATGGAACAGCTACCCGATGTGCAGGTCGAGGTGTTCGAACCAGGGGGGGTGGCACCGGATGATCGACGCAATCGTTCGACCAAGGTCCCGAAGCTGACTCAAGGGCGCGCAGCGCTCGTGGGACTCATGGATCGGTACCTCGGTGGGTTGATGGACCCTGCCGTTTCTCTTCTGGAAGTACACAAGCTCATGTACTTCCTGCAGGCAGCCGGTGAACCGTTGAAGCTGAGATACGTGAAGGCTGCCTACGGCCCCTATGCCGAGAACTTGCGGCACGTGCTTCGCGACATCGAAGGCCATCTGGTCAGCGGGTACGCAGACGGCGGCGATGCCCCGGACAAACAACTCGCACTCGTGCCCGGGGCGGTGGACGACGCCATCCGTTTCCTGGAAGCCCACCCTGCGACTCGCGAGCGTTTCGATCGAGTGACCCGGTTGGTCGAGGGCTTCGAATCGTCCTTCGGCTTGGAGCTTCTGGCGACGGTCCATTGGGTGATGTCCGAAGGCGCCGAGCGAGGCGAGACCGCAATCGTCGAGGCAGTGCATGAATGGAGCCCCGGGAAGCGCCAGTTCACCCCCGCACAGATTTCGCTGGCTGCCGGTCGATTGGTCGAACAGGGATGGGCTCGGATTACCGCTTGATGTCGACGATCCCGGCGGTCCGAAGAAGGAAGGGTTGCTCTTGAATTTCCGTATCGCCGATACGTTCACGGCAAGCTTGGCCCGACTCACCGGCGACGAACAGAAGGCCGTCAAGACAACCGCCTTCGACCTGCAGATGAATCCGGCCAACCCGGGCCTGAGCTTTCACAAGCTGGACAAGGCACGGGACAAGAACTTCTGGTCGGTGCGAGTGAGCAGCGACATCCGATTGATCGTCCACAAGACCGCGGACAGCCTGCTCCTCTGCTATGTGGACCACCACGACAAAGCGTACCAGTGGGCCGAGCGGCGCCGGCTCGAGACCCACCCGACAACGGGAGCTGCGCAATGGGTCGAGATTCGCGAACGTATCGACGAGATCGTTGTTCGCCAGGAAGCCTCGACGCGGCCCGAGGTAAAGCCCCTGCTGTTTGCCAACTTGTCCGACGATGCTTTGTTGGGCTGGGGAGTGCCCACGGAGTGGTTGGCCGACATTCGCCAAGCCGACGAGGATAGTCTCCTCGGGTTGGCTGCACACCTGCCCGCCGAAGCGGCTGAGGCCTTGCTTGAGCTGGCGACGGGGGGCACGCCGCAGCGCCGAGCGCCGGCCGCAGCAGGTGCCGACCCGTTCGACCACCCGGACGCGCAGCGGCGCTTCCGCGTCATGGAAGACGTGGAGGCGCTGGAGCGAGCGCTCGACGCCCCTTGGGACCAATGGACCGTCTTCCTGCATCCGGCGCAACGCCAATGGGTCGAACGCGATCAGCCTGGCCCGGCACGGGTATCGGGATCGGCCGGCACGGGCAAGACCATCGTTGCGGTGCACCGTGCGGTGCATCTGGCGCGAAGCCGCGAGGATGCTCGGGTGTTGCTGACGACGTTCGGGCCCGCCCTCGCTCACGCGCTGCATGCGCGCATGCGGCGCTTGGTCGGCAAGACACCGATGCTCGCCGAGGGTATCGATGTGGTATCGCTTGATGAATTGGGCGAGCGCCTCCATCGATTCAACTTCGGTCGACCAGCGCTGGCGGATGAAGCCGCGATCCGGAATGCACTACGAGAGGCGGCGCAGATCAGCGACGACGTCGCGCGACCCGCGAGGCTGGGAGCGAGCTTTCTGTGGAGCGAGTGGGCGGAGATCGTCGACCCATGGCAGGTCGAGACCTGGGAGGCGTATCGAGACATCAGTCGACTGGGCCGCAAGACACGCCTCAGCGAACCACAGCGCGCGAGCGCGTGGCAGCTGTTCGCTCGGGTACGCGACAAGCTGCGCGCCGACGGAATGATGACCAGAGCCGAGATGTTCACGAAGCTTGCAGCGCACTACGCCACCGGCGCCAAGTCGCCGTTCGAGCATGTCGTGGTCGACGAGGCACAAGACCTCGGTGTCCCGCAGTTGAGATTCCTGGCATCGCTCGCAGCTCAGCGGCCGAACGGACTGTTCTTCGCTGGGGACCTGGGCCAGCGCATCTTCCAGACACCGTTCTCGTGGAAAGCGCTCGGGGTGGATGTGCGCGGCCGCTCCCGGATACTGACGGTCAACTATCGCACATCACACCAGATCCGGTTGCGAGCCGACCGGCTCCTGGGACCGGAGATCGCGGATGTCGATGGCAACACGGAGGGCCGACGGGGGACGGTTTCCGTATTCAACGGACCGCCGCCGCTTGTTCGGACGTTTCCCGACGCAGAAGCCGAAATCTCAGGCGTCGCTGGATGGTTGAACGAGCGAGCGCGAGCCGGTATCAGGCCCGGAGAGATGGCAGTTTTCGTCCGGTCGGAGGACGAACTGCCACGAGCGCGGGCGGCACTGGTCAAGTCGGCTCTGCCGCACCATGTACTGGATGACCTGGTGGATACGGATACCGAGGAGGTCTCGATCGGTACCATGCACTTGGCCAAAGGGCTGGAGTTCCGGGCTGTGGCTGTAATGGCTTGCGACGATGAAGTCGTGCCCAAGCAACAGCGGATCGACAACGTTGCGGACGAAGCCGACCTCAAGGAGGTGTACGACACGGAACGGCACCTGTTGTACGTCGCGTTGACCCGAGCCCGTGATCGCCTATTGGTGACATCGATCGAGCCGGCGTCCGAATTCCTGCAGGACATCCGCTGAGCAACAGCCTGTCGCAACGCGCCAGCATCACCTGAAGTCGAACTCCAAGACAGTGTCTCGGATGTCTCAAGAACTGCCAAGCACCTCGACCCTTACTCCTCGTACGCCCTCGAGTTCCACAGCGCCGCATCGTTGACCAGCTCCATTAACCGCACGTAGTCGGTCTTGCCGTTGCCGAGCAGTGGAATCTCGGCGACGCGGATGATGTTGCGGGCCACGGCGAGATCCTGGTCGCCCTGGGCCCGCGCGGTCTTCTGCAGGCGCCCGCGCTGCAGCGTCGGGTCGGTGGTGAAGAGCACCGTCGTCTCGCCGCCGCTCGCTTCCAGCTTCAACACGGCCGCATGCTGATGCGCCGGTGACGCTGCCACCGCGACTCGTTCCACCTGGTCGAGCGACACCATCTCGCCGGCGATCTTGGCGAAGCGCTTCACCCGGCCGGCGATGCGCACGAACCCCTCGTCGTCGATCTCGACCACGTCGCCGGTGCGATGCCAGCCTTCGCCGAAGCTCGAATTGACCGGCTGCACCTCGCCCGGCGCGTCCTGCTGCAGGTAGCCGAGCATCACGGAAGGCCCGCGCACGTGCAGCACGCCGCCGCGCTCGATGCCCTCGAGCGGTTCGAGGCGTGTCTCGAGGCCCGGCAACACGCGTCCCACGTAACCTTGCCGGTGCGAGTAGGGCGTGGCCAGCGAGATCACCGTACATTCCGTGGCACCGTAGCCTTCGAAGATGCGCAAGCCGAACTTGTCGAGCCAAAGTCGCGCGACATCCTCCCCCAGCTTCTCGCCCCCGGAGATGACGTAGCGCAGTGCGCCGAAGTCGCCCGGATGCGCGTTGCGCGCATAGAAGCCGAGGAACGTGCTGGTGCCGAAGAGGTAGGTCGCGTCACGGCGGTAGGCGATCTCGGGAATAGCCCGGTAGCGCAGCGGGGAGATGTAGAGAAACAACTGTGTTCCGGTCAGCAGACACAGCATCACACCCGCCGTGAAGCTGTACGCGTGGTACATCGGCAGTGCGTTCAGCACCTTGTCGGCCGGCGTGAAGTCGATGACGGTGCGGATCTGGAGGATGTTGGCCTGTATGCCTGCGTGGGACAGCGCTACACCCTTGGGCCGGCCTTCCGAACCCGAAGTGAACAGCAAAGCGGCAGGCGCGTGCGGGTTCACCGGCACGCGGACCCGGCGCGGGAAGCGCATGGCCCACCCCATGAGCCAGAGCTTGTCGAGGACGCCGAACTGGCTCTTGATGTCCTCCACATAGAGGATGTTCACGCCACCCAGCACGGCGATCAGCGGTTCGAGGTTCGCCTGCTCGACGAAGCGCCGCGAGGTGACCACCGTCTTCAGGCGCGCCACGGCACGGCTCGTTTCGATGCCGCGGGGTCCGCTCGTGTAGTTGAGCATTGCAGCCACGCGCCCGGTGCACTGCAGCGCCAGCAGCACGCCCACCGACACGAACAGGTTCGGCAGCAGCACGCCGACGGTTTCGCCGGTTTCGGTGCCCTTGCCCAGCCAGCGGCCGATCGCGAGGCTCGCCTTCAGCACATGACCGTAGGTCTTCGGCTCCTCGTTCATGTCCTCGAGGATCTCGGTGCTGCGGCCTTCGCGCTCGACGGCATCGAGGAAGGCGTCGAACAGGCCCTTCGGCACGTGCGAATGGAACGTGGCCGCCTGCATCACGGACGCGAGTTCGCGGGCGCCGATCACGCGCCGCGCCCGCGGTCCGTGGCCGACGGGCGTGTCGACATGCACCGGCGGATGCACCCGGAGTGTCACGCGGCCGCCGGCGAGTCCGTGCGAGAACATGTGGCGCCGGCTTTCGATGTGCACCGGGACCAGCGTCGCGCCGCTCTTGAAGGCGATCAATGCGGCGCCTTCGTAGATCTTCATCACGTTGCCGGCGCGCACCACCCGCCCCTCAGGGAACAGCGCCACGGAGCAGCCCTGCTCCAGCAGTCGCAGCACGCGCTTCACCGTCATGGGACGGTTCATGTCCCAGTTGTGGTGCTCGATCCAGCGCGCGGCTAAGCGCAGCAAGCGGTGGCGCTTGTCCTCCCGCGGGAAAACGACCACGGGCCGCACCGGCAGGCACAAGCCGAGCAGCAGCGCATCGAACACCGACGGGTGGTTCGCGACGATCAGCACGCGCCGCTCCGAAAGCGCGGATGTGTCGCCCACCACGGACACTCGCATGCAGGCTTTCAGCACCCAGGCCAGCAGTGTCCTCATGAGGTCTCCTCGAGTCGGGGGGCGTGCGGTCATAGTTTGATCCGAAGCGCTCGCAGGAGTTGTGCCGTCACCGTATGCCCTCGGCGACGTGCGAGTTAGGCGACGCCGCCATGGCTAGCGAATACCGACATCGATGCGCAACTCGAAGGTTGCACGCTAACCCCATGTTTCCCCGCGCGCGAACCGGTGAACCTGTCATTCGGCGAGATTTGCGGGATAAAAATCCATCACTTACATTCAGTTGCAAGTGGATCTGCAGATAATCGATCGCCGCCCGCACTGCGTCCATCGCTCGCCCCGCCTCGACCTTTGCCCACTTCAAGGAGACCCGTCCCATGGACATGACCATTCCGCATGCGTTGCTGAAGGCCACGCAGAAATTCGCGACCTACGACGATGGCAGGAGCATCGACTTCTTCTGCTCCGAACAATTGTCGGCGACCTACGACCTGGAACAACACGCGGTGTGGCTGCGGATGTCGCCGCACCCGCGGCCGAGCTTCAATCCCGAGCTGCTGCGCGACCTCGGTACGTATTGCCGTTTGCTCGCGGAAACCAAGGGCACGTTGCACTGCCATGGTGCAGAGCAACCCGTGGAATACGCTGTCCTCGCCTCGGCAACGCCCCATGTGTTCAATCTGGGGGGCGACCTTGCGCTCTTCATGCGTCTGATCGAAAGCGGCGACCGCACCGGACTCACTCAGTACGGCAAGGCTTGCGTCGACGTTCTTTACAGCAACTACTGCGGCCACGGCCTGCCCATCCTGACGATTTCGTTGGTCCAGGGCGAGTGCCTGGGCGGAGGTTTCGAGGCGGCGCTGTCCAGCGACATCATCGTGGCCGAGCGCAGCAGCCGGTTCGGGTTTCCGGAGATTCTGTTCAACCTTTTCCCGGGCATGGGCGCGTATTCCTTCCTCGAGCGCCGGGTGGGTCGAAAGCTCACGGAGGAGCTGATTTCCGGTGGCAAGATCCACAGTGCGGATGATATGCTGCGGTTAGGGATCGTGGATCTTGTCGTGGACGACGGCGAGGGCGTGAGCGCAGTGGATGCTCACATTCGCGGAAACCGGCGTAGCCGCAATGGGCTGACCGGAATCGCCCGGGCTCGGCGGCGGGTTCGCGGGGTCGAATTCGATGAACTGATGGACGTGGTGGAAATCTGGGTCGATGCGGCGCTGAATCTGTCGACGCGCGACTTGAAGCTGATGCAACGGCTCGTGACCCGGCAGAACGAGCTTGACGTGGTGCACGGCATGCATTGAATCGGTAACGGTGGGCAAGGCACCGCTTGGGAGGGCGGGGCCAGAGGAGAAACAGCCAGTGACCAACTCGCGCGATCGGGTGGAGTACAGCATCCAGGAAGTGGCCGAGAAGCTCGGCGTTCCGGTTCAGAAACTGCGACGCTGGGACGCCCAAGGGGTACTGGTCGCCCGGCGCACGGACGGCGGACACCGCCGGTACGCCAAGGAAATCGTCGATGGTCTCGCCGCCTCCACGCTCGGCAGCACCATGGACAAGTACAACGACGAACTGGAGCACGCCCGCAAGACGCTCCAGGAAAAGCGCCGCATCATCCAGCTCCTGCTGGAAAGCGAGAGCCGCTACCGCGACCTGGTCGAGACCTCGCATGATCTCATCTGGACCACCGACTCCCAGGGCCGCTTCACCTATCTGAACGGTGCCTGTCAGGAGATCTTCGGCGTCAAGCCGCAGGATCTCATCGGCCGCTGCTTCTTCGATTACGAAATGCGCCCGTCGCACGTGTCGAACCGCCGCTTCCTGTCGCAACTGCGCAAGCACGGCGAAGTGAAGAACTACATGACGCGCCTCGCCGGCGCCGACGGCCAGGAACGCTGGGTCGGGATCAACGCCCGCGTGGCGTATGACGAGAACGGCGGCATGATGGGCATCCGCGGTACCGCCCGCGACATCACCGAGCAGCAGCGCGCGGCTCTGCAGATCGAATACCTCGCCACGCACGACGCGCTCACCGGCCTGCCCAATCGTGTCAGCCTGCAGAAGGCGGTGGAAAAGGCCCTCGAGAACGGCGAGAAGGGTGCCGTGGCGTTCGTCGACCTCGACCACTTCAAGTACGTGAACGACAACGTCGGCCACCGCCAGGGCGACCAGATCATCCTGTCCGTGGGCGGGTTGCTGCGCGAGACCGCCGAGAAGCTGGGCGGCGACGTGTACCGCCTCGGCGGCGACGAGTTCGCCGTGCACCTGCGCAACGCGCTGCGGCCCCAGGCCACCCAGGCCGCGGAAACGCTGCTGTCGCAACTGCGGGTGCAGCCGATGCAGGTGGGCTCCGATTCGCGCGTGCTCAAGCTGACGGCGTCATCCGGCGTCGCGCTCTACCCGTTCCACGCGAACGAGGCCGCGGCATTGCTCGCCGCCGCCGACATCGCGCTCTACCAGGCGAAGGATTCCGGCCGCAATCGCGTCGTGACCTACGGCCAGGACGGCGGCGAAGCCCTGAAGACCACCACCAAGCGGGTGCTCTGGGCCAAGCAGTTGCGCGAAGTGCTCGATGAAGACCGCCTGATGCTCTACACCCAGCCGGTGGTCCGGCTGGAGGACCAGGCCGTCATGCACCAGGAAGTGCTGGTGCGCATCGAAGGCGAGGACGGCCGCATCGTGGCGCCCGGGCAGTTCATCGAGGCCGCGGAATCCCTCGGAATGGTGCAGGAGATCGACCTGCGCGTGACCGCCAAGTTGATCGAACACCTGAGGGCCGAAGCGCAGCGCGGCGCGCCGCGCATCCGCCACTTCGTCAACCTGTCGCGCGTCAGCATCACCGATCCGCACTGGACCAAGAAATTCTACGCGCTGCTGCAGGGCGCTCCGGAAGTCCGCAACCTGCTCGTGTTCGAGGTGACGGAATCCGCGGCCATGTCCGAAGTGAGCGTGACCAAGGGCTTCATCAAGGAACTGAAGCATCTCGGCTGCCGCTTCGGTCTGGACGACTTCGGCTCGGGCTTCAGCTCGTTCTACTACCTGCGCCAGTTCGACGTGGACTACCTCAAGATCGACGGCAACTTCGTGCGCGATCTCACGCGCGACGAAGGCAATCGCATCTTCGTGAAGGCGCTGTGCGACGTGGGTTCCGGCCTCTCGAAGCAGGTGGTCGCGAAATGGGTCGAGACGCCCGAGGCGATCGTGCTCCTGCGCGACATGGGTGTGAAGTTCGGCCAAGGCTATCTGTTCCAGCATCCGAAGCCGCTGATCGAACTGGCGCGCGAAGCGGCGCCGACGCGGATCAAGCGGGCGTCCGAAGCCGGCGGCTGATCGCGCGTCGGATGTGAAGCTCGGGTTCAACCCCAAAGCCTCACCACGGAAAACACGGAGCTACACGGAGGAAACCCGATCCGGGGTTGGACTTCTCCGCGTTACTCCGTGTTCTCCGTGGTAAAGGCTGTTGCCGTACTGGCGTGCAGCACAAGGCCTACAGCGGCCACCCACCTGACCGGATTCGATCGGCCCACAGCAGGCCGGCGATAGTCTTCACCTCGGTGATGCGACCGTTGCGAATCCACGCCAGCGCCTCGTCGAGGGGCAAGATGAGCGTTTCCAGAAACTCCTCGTCATCGAGGTCGGTCGCGCTGAAGCTCAAGCCGCGCGCAAGGTACATGTCGACGATTTCGTCGGAGTAACCGATGCACGGATGCAACGTGCACAGGTGATCCCAACGCGTCGCGACGTAACCGGTTTCCTCCCGCAGTTCGCGCTGCGCCGTTTCCAGCGGCGGCTCGCCCGGGTCGAGCTTCCCGGCGGGCAGCTCATAGAAGTGCTTGCGCAACGGATAGCGGAACTGGCGCTCCAGCAGTACGCCCCCATCCTCGAAAAGCGGCAGGATGACTGCGGCACCCGGATGCACGACGTACTCGCGCGTCGCCGTCTTGCCGTCGGGCAAGCGCACTTCGTCCTCGCGCACTTCGAGCAGGCGCCCGCGGTACGCGGCGGTCGACGCGAGTTCGTGTTCGGTGAAATCGCGCTCGTCGGCCACGGGGCTCAGAGCGAAGACCGGATGGCCTGCCGGCACAACTCCATCAGCCAACCGGGCAGGATGCCGATGGCCAGCGCCGCGAGACCGTTGACGGAGAGCAGCAGGCGCGCGCCGGCATCGGCACGGATCGGCGTCGTGTCCACCGGCTCGTCGAAGTACATCAGGCGCACCACCCGCAGGTAGTAGAACGCGCCCACCAGCGAGAAGACCACCGCCACGACGGCAAGCCAGATCTGACCGGCATTGACCACCGACTCCAGCACGGACAGCTTCGCGTAGAAACCCACGGTCGGCGGCACGCCCGCCATGGAGAACATCAGCAGCAGCATCACGAACGCGTACCACGGGCTGCGCCGGTTCAACCCCTTGAAGTCCTCGAGGCGGTCGGCTTCGAAACCCTCGCGCGCCAGCAGCATGATCATGCCGAAGGCACCCAGGCTGGTCAGCGTGTACACGGCCACGTAGAACATGGCCGCCGAGTAGCCGTTCGGGTCGCCCGCGAGCACCCCGAGCAGCAGGAAGCCCATGTGCGAGATGGTCGAATAGGCCAGCATGCGCTTCAGGTTCGTCTGCGCGATCGCGGTGATGTTGCCCACCGCCATGGAGGCCACGGCCAGCAGGATCAGCATCTGGCGCCATTCGGCGAGCAGGCTCGCAGTCCCGAGCGCCTCCACCAGCAGCCGCATGACGAAGGCGAACGCCGCGAGCTTCGGTGCACTGCTGATGAGCAGCGCGACTGCGGTCGGTGCACCCTGATAGACGTCGGGCACCCACATGTGGAACGGCACAGCGCCCAGCTTGAAGCCGATGCCGGCCACCAGGAACACCAGCCCGAACACGAGGATCGTGCCGTTGGCCTTGCCGTCGGCGATCACCTGCGCGATCTTCGGAATCTCCAGCTGCCCGGTGGCACCATAGATCATCGACATGCCGTAGAGCAGCATGCCGGAGGCGAGCGCGCCGAGCACGAAATACTTCATCGCGGCCTCGGTGTTGTCCTTCGAATCGCGCTGCAAGGCCACGAGCGCATAGAGCGAAAGCGACAGCAGCTCGAGCCCGAGGTAGAGCGAGAGCAGATGGTTGGCCGAGATCATCACCATCATGCCCAGCGTGGCGAACAGCACGAGCGTGAAGAACTCGCCGCGATACATCCCGCGGGCCGCCACGTAGCCGCGCGAATAGATCAACATCGCGGCGACCGCGATGAAGACCATGATCTTCAGAGTGTCGGCCAGCGGGTCGTCGACGAACATGCCGTTCAGCGCATGGGTCACTTCCGGTTTGGCGCTCACCACGATTACCGCCGCGCACGCGATGAGCGTGGCCACGGTCAGGGCAAAGGTCGTGCTGCGTTGATCGTCGCGCAGGAACAGATCCGCGACCAGAATCACGCAGACCATCGTGAGCAGCAGGATCTCGGGCCAGGCAGCGAGGTAATCGGCGGGAGCGAGAGTCACGGTCAGTTTCCGGGAATCTTGGTCTTCGCGACGTGCGCCAGCAGGTCGCCCACGGGCGTCTCGAGCACGGCGTTGAACGGCGCGGGATACAGGCCCATCGCCAGGACTGCGATGGCGAGCAGCGCCAGGAACAACCACTCGCGCGTTTCGATGTCCTGGAGCTCACCTACGTGCGGATTGGCGACGGCGCCGAACACCACGCGCTTGTACATCCACAGCGTGTAGGCGGCACCGAAGATGAGGGTCGTGGCGGCGGCAAAGGCGATCCAGAAGTTCGCCTTGGTGGCACCCATGATCACCATGAACTCGCCCACGAAGCCGCTGGTGCCAGGCAGGCCGGCGTTGGCCATGGCGAACAGCATGAAGAACGCCGCGAACACCGGCATGCGGTTCACCACGCCGCCGTAGTCGGCGATCTGGCGCGAATGCAGGCGGTCGTAGAGCACGCCCACGCACAGGAACAGCGCGGCGGACACGAAACCGTGCGAGATCATCTGGATGACCGCGCCTTCGACGGCGAGTCGATCGAAGAGGAAGAGGCCGAGCGTGACGAAGCCCATGTGCGAAATGGACGAGTACGCGATCAGCTTCTTCATGTCCGTCTGCACCAGCGCCACCAGACCGATGTAGACCACCGCGATCAGCGACAGGCCGATCATCAGCCCGGACAGCGCGTGGCTCGCGTCCGGCACGATCGGCAGCGAAAAGCGAATGAACCCATAGCCGCCCAGCTTCAAGGCGATCGCCGCGAGCACCACCGAACCGCCCGTGGGTGCTTCCACGTGCGCGTCCGGCAACCAGGTGTGCACCGGCCACATCGGCACCTTGACGGCGAACGCCACCAGGAACGCGAGAAAAATGAGCACCTGTGCGGTCATCGCGAGCGGCA
Source organism: Burkholderiales bacterium (assembly GCA_019747905.1). Classification (GTDB taxonomy): domain Bacteria; phylum Pseudomonadota; class Gammaproteobacteria; order Burkholderiales. Next base: position 23,420 of record JAIEQG010000014.1, on the reverse strand, counting down.
GCTCGTGGAATGCGGCAATGGAGAAGCTGCCGCCCGCCGCGTTGTACAGGTAGATGAGCGCCACCAGCATCAGGAGCGAGCCGAGCAGCGTGTACAGGAAGAACTTGACCGCCGCATAGACGCGGTTCGGTCCGCCCCAGACGCCGATCACGAGGAACATCGGGATCAGGGTCGCTTCGAAGAACACGTAGAACAGCATCGCGTCCATGGCCGCGAACACGCCGTTCATCAGCCCGGACATCACCAGGAACGCCCCCATGTACTGCGCGACGCGCGAGTCGATCACCTTCCAGCCGGCGATGACCACGAGGATCGTGGTGAAGCTGTTCAGGAGGATCAGCAACAGCGAAATGCCGTCGATGCCGAGGTGATAGCGGATGTGGTAGCGCTCGATCCACTCCTTCAGCTCGACGAACTGCATCGCCCGGGCGGTGACGTCGAAGCCGGTCGCCAGCGGGATCGTCACGACGAATCCGAGGACGGCACCCGCCAGCGCCAGCCAGCGCGCGGTCGCGGCATTGCGATCCGGCCCGGTCGCGAGCACCACCAGTCCGGCCAGGATCGGCGTCCAGATGACGACGCTCAGCCAGGGCATGCCGTTCATGCGCGCACGAACCAGAGGGTGAGCAGAACGAACACGCCGATGATCATCGTGAAGGCGTAGTGATAGATCATGCCCGACTGGAATTTGCGGATTACGCCGGAGAACCATCCCACCAGGTGCGCAGTGCCGTTGACGAACACGCCGTCGATCACCTTCACGTCACCGAAGCGCCAGAAACCGGACCCGACCTTGCGGGCACCGCCGGCGAACAGCCACCCATAGAGTTCGTCGAACCAGTACTTGTGGACCAGCAGTGAATGGATCGGCGAAAAAGTCCGTGCGATCGCGGCGGGGATCTGCGGCCGCTTGAGATAGAAGAACCACGCGACCACGACCCCGGCGAGCGCCAGCCAGAAGGGCAAGGTCTGGAACGCGTGCAGACCCATGGCGAGCGCGCCGTGGAAATGTTCGGCGAGATCGGCCATGGCTTCGTGCTCGTGCCCGACGTGGATCGCATCCTTGAAGAAGCTGCCGAAGAGCATCGGCTCTATCGTCAGGTACCCGATCACCATCGACGGGATGGCCAGCAGCACGAGCGGGACCCAGACCACCGCGGGAGACTCGTGCGGCGTGCCGCCGTGATGATCGTCATGACCATGATCAGCGTCGCCGTGCGGCTTGTCGTGGAACCGCTCCTTGCCGTGGAAGACGAGGAAATACATCCGGAAGGAATAGAACGCGGTGACGAACACCCCGGCCACGACGGCGAAGTAGGCGAAACCCGAGCCGGCGACGTGCGAGGCCGCGACCGCTTCGATGATGCTGTCCTTCGAATAGAAGCCGGACAAGAACGGCGTGCCGATCAGGGCGAGCGAGCCGATCAGCGACACGATCCAGGTGATCGGCATGTACTTGCGCAAGCCGCCCATGTGGCGGATGTCCTGGTCATGGTGCATCCCGATGATGACCGAGCCGGCGGCGAGGAACAGCAGCGCCTTGAAGAAGGCGTGGGTCATCAGGTGGAAGATGGCCACCGAGTACGCTGAAGCACCCAGCGCCACGGTCATGTAGCCCAACTGGGACAAGGTGGAATAGGCGACCACGCGCTTGATGTCGTTCTGCACGATGCCCAGGAAGCCCATGAACAGCGCCGTGATGGCACCGATCACGATCACGAACGACAGAGCCGTGTCGGACAGTTCGAACAACGGCGACATGCGCGCCACCATGAAGATGCCGGCCGTCACCATGGTGGCCGCATGGATCAGCGCCGAGATCGGCGTCGGACCTTCCATGGAATCGGGCAGCCACACATGCAGCGGGAACTGTGCCGACTTGCCCATCGCGCCGATGAACAGCAGGATGCAGATGACCGTGAGTACCGACCATTCCGCCGCGCCGAACAGGGCGATGGTCTTGTCCGCCACCCCCGGCGCCATGCGAAAGACCGTTGCATAGTCGAGGGAGCCGAACCAGGCAAGCACCAGCCCGATACCGAGCAGGAAGCCGAAATCGCCCACGCGGTTCACCAGGAACGCCTTCAGGTTCGCGAAGATGGCGCTGGGCCGGGTGTACCAGAAACCGATCAGCAGGTACGAGACCAGACCCACGGCCTCCCAGCCGAAGAAGAGCTGCAGGAAGTTGTTCGACATCACCAGCATCAGCATGGCGAACGTGAACAACGAGATGTAGCTGAAGAAACGCTGATAGCCCGGATCGTCCGCCATGTAGCCGATGGTGTAGACGTGCACCATCAACGAGACGAACGTCACCACCAGCATCATGGTCGCGGTGAGCGCATCGATCAGGAAGCCCACTTCGAGGCGGATGCCGCCCGAGACGAGCCACGTGTACACCGGACCGTTGAAGGTCTGCCCGGCCAGCACGTCCTGGAACACCATCACCGAAGCGATGAAGGAGACCAGCACCCCCAGGATCGTTACGGTGTGGGCTCCGGCACGGCCGACGAGGCGGCCGAACAGACCGGCGACGATCGCACCGAGCAGCGGAGCCAAGGGGATGATGAGGTAGAGGGTTTTCATCCCTTCAGACGATCGAGGTCATCGACGTTGATGGTGCGGATGTTGCGGAACAGCACCACGAGGATCGCGAGGCCGATGGCGGATTCCGCGGCGGCGACGGTCAGGATGAAGAACACGAAGACCTGCCCGGCGTAGTCCTGCAGGAAATGCGAGAAGGCGATGAAGTTGATGTTGACCGCCAGCAGCATCAGCTCGATGGCCATCAGCAGGATGATCACGTTCTTGCGGTTCAAGAAGATGCCGACGACGCTGATGGCGAACAGGACGGCGCCAAGAACGAGGTAATGCGACAGGGAGATCAATCGCTGCCCGTCCCCTTCTCCGGCGCGGCGGCGGCGGGAGCGGTCTCGGCGGACATCGAAACGATACGGACTCGATCTTGCCGGCGCACCGCGATCTGGCGCGCAGGATCCTGGTACTTGGTGTCCTTGCGGCTGCGCAGGGTCAGCGCGATCGCGGCGACGATGGCGACCAGCAGGATCACCGCCGCGATCTCGAACGCATAGACGTAGTCGGTGTAGATGAGCTTGCCCAGCTCGCGGGTGTTGCTATAGCCGGCGGCCTTCGCGTCCGGCGTCGGAAAGCCCTCGAGCTGGAAGTACCGCCCCCACAGGATGGTCGCCATCTCGGCCACCATCACCCCCGCCACCACCAGGGCCGGCACCAGGTAGTCCCAGTAACCTTCGCGCAGGCGATCGAGATTGATGTCGAGCATCATCACGACGAACAGGAACAGCACCATCACTGCGCCGACGTAGACCAGCACCAGGGTGATGGCGAGGAACTCGGCCTCGAGCAGCATCCACAGGGCGGCGGAAGTCGCGAACGCGAGCACCAGGAACAGCGCGGCGTGCACCGGGTTGCGAGCGGTGATCACGCGCAGCGCCGCGAACAGCAGGATGGCCGAAAAGACCCAGAAGACGGTGGACTGGAAGCTCATCGATACGCCGCGTCCGACGTGCGATCCTGGGCGATCTCATCCTCGTAGCGATCGCCGATCGCGAGCAGCATTTCCTTGGTGTACACGAGATCCCCGCGGCGTTCGCCGTGGTACTCGAAGATGCGGGTCTCGACGATGCTGTCCACGGGACAGGATTCCTCGCAGAAGCCGCAGAAGATGCACTTGGTGAGGTCGATCTCGTAGCGGGTCGTGCGGCGGGTGCCGTCGGCGCGCTGATCGGATTCGATGGTGATGGCGAGCGCCGGACACACGGCCTCGCAGAGCTTGCAGGCGATGCACCGCTCTTCGCCGTTGGGATAGCGCCGCAGTGCATGCAGACCGCGAAAGCGCGGGCTCTGCGGCGTCTTCTCTTCGGGGAACTGGATGGTGACCTTGCGGGCGAACATGTGGCGCCCGGTGAGCGCCATGCCCTTCACCAGTTCGAACAGCAGGAAGGTGCGGAAGAATTCGCGGATCGCGTTCATCAGTGTGCTCCCGAACCCCAGAGCCAGTACGGGGTCTGCATCCAGCCGCCGATCACGAGCAGCCACACCAGGGTGACCGGGATGAATACCTTCCAGCCCAGCCGCATGATCTGGTCGTAGCGATAGCGCGGGAACGTGGCGCGGAACCAGAGGAACAGGAACAGCACGAAGGCCACCTTGGCGAGCAGCCAGGGGAAACCGTCGGGCAGACCCGGGATCGGCGACAGCCAACCGCCCAGGAACATGGTCGCGCACAGGGTCGAGACCAGGATCATGTTGGCGTACTCGGCCAGGAAGAATACGGCGAAGGCCATGCCCGAATACTCGACGTGGAACCCGGCGACGATCTCGGATTCGCCTTCGGCCACGTCGAACGGTGCACGGTTGGTTTCGGCTACGCCGGAGATCAGGTACACGAGAAACATCGGGAACAGCGGGACCCAGTTCCACGACAGCGCGCCGTAGCTGCCCTGTTGCTGCTTAACGATCTCCACCAGGTTGAGGCTGTGCGCCATCATCAGCACACCGACCAGCGCGAAGCCCATGGCGATTTCGTACGAAACGATCTGTGCGGCGGAACGCAGACTGCCGAGAAACGCGTACTTCGAGTTCGAGGCCCAGCCGGCGATGATCACGCCGTACACTCCCATCGACGTGATCGCGAGCACGTACAGCAGTCCGGCATCCACGTTCGCGAGCACCAGATTCGGATCGAACGGGACAACAGCCCATGCGGCCAGCGCCGGCATGATGGACAGGATGGGAGCCAGGATGAACAGGAACTTGTTCGCCCCGGTGGGGATGATGATTTCCTTGGTAAGCAGCTTCAGGCCATCGGCGATCGGCTGACCCCAACCTCGCAGCCAGCGCAGACCGAAGAACGACACGCGGTTCGGCCCGAGGCGCACCTGCATGTAGCCGATGACCTTGCGCTCGGCGAGAGTCAGGTATGCGACCCCGATCATCAGCGGCAGGACGATCGCGACGATCTTCGCCAGCGTCCAGACGACCGGCCACGCGGGGCCGAGCAGGTTCTCGAAGTACTCCATCAGCCGGTCGCCCGCGCCGCCACTGCGACGCGCTCCACGGTAATGGCACCCGAACCGAGTTCAACGGTCGACGGATGCGCCGCGGCGACTCGTACGGTCTGGCGCGGCAGGCGATCGTCGCGGCCCGCGAGCAGCAACGCGCTGCCGGCGCCCTGGGTCACGCGCACGGGATCGCCGGCGGAAAGGCCCAGCGATGCGAGCGTCTCGCCATGCATCCACGCTTGCGGCGGTTGCGCATCGGCAGTCTTCTGCAGCGCCGGTGCGCGGCGTACCAGAGGATCAGCGAAATGGATGGGGACATCGGCGATGCGCTCGAGCCCAGGTGCCGGATTCGGCAGATCGATGACCGGCTGCGTGGCAAGAGCGTTGTCGAGACGGTTCGCGACATCGCCGCCCAGAGCGGCGTCCTTCACCTGGTCGGGGCTCTCGTAGTCGAAGCCTTCGAGGTCGAGCAGATTGCCGAGCACGCGCAAGACCTTCCAGGCCGGGCGCGTTTCGCCCAGCGGCTGCACCACGCCCTTGAAGCTCTGCACGCGACCCTCGGTGCTCACGAACGTACCCGCGGTCTCGGTGAACGGTGCGATCGGCAGGATCGCCTGCGCATACTCGGTTGCGCGGGTCTGGAACGACGACAGGGCGACGACGAATTCCGCCTGCTTCATCGCGGCCAGTGCCGCGGCACCGGCCGAGGTGTCGAACTCGGGCTCGCAACCGAGCAGCACGTACGCGGCCAGCGGCTTGGCGATCATCGTGGCTGCGTTCAATCCGCCTTGCGTCGGCACGGCACCGGCAAGATAGCCGCCGACGCTGTCGGCCGCCTCCCCGAGCACGCCGAAGCGGGCGCCGGCGATCTGCGCCAGGGATTGTGCAAGAACTTCGAGCGTGGCCGCGCGCGGATGGTGTTGCGCGAAGTTGCCGAGGAACACCGCGGCCGGTTCGCCGTCGCAGAGCATCTCGGCAATGCGCTTGGCGGCGTCGCCGGGAATGACGGCATTCAGAGCGGAATCGGCGGATGACCCCTTGATCGCGGCAGCCGCTCTTACCACTTCGGCCAGCGCGGCCGGCATTGCGCCCGGCGCGACGATGGACTTGGCAGCGACCGGAATCAGCGGGTCGTCGTCGAACGGATTGACGAAAGCGAGCTTGAGTCCGCGCTTGGCCGCCTGGCGGATGCGCGAAGCGATCAGCGGGTGATCCTTGCGCAGGTTGCTGCCGATGACGAGCACGCGCTTGAGACCATTGACCTCCGCTACCGGCAGGCCCAGCCAGGGTATGCCCTTGCGCCGGCCATCGAGTGCGAAATCGGTCTGCCGCAAGCGGAAGTCCACGTTGTGCGAACCCAGGCCCTGCATCAGCTTGCCCAGCAGATACAGTTCCTCGACGGTCGAATGAGGACTGCCGAGGGCACCGACGGCAGCAGCGCCGCGCGATTCCTTCACGCGCTTAAGACCCGTCGACACGAATTCGAGCGCGACGTGCCAATCCACCTCGCGCCACTGACCGCTTTCGCGGATCATGGGCCGCACCAGCCGCTGCTCGGAGTTGAGCGCCTGGTAGGAGAACCGGTCCTTGTCGGACAACCAGCACTCGTTCACCGCTTCGTTCTCGAGCGGCAGCACGCGCATCACACGGTTGCCCTTGACCTGCACCACCAGGTTGGAACCGAGGCCGCAATGCGGACTGATCGACTTCCGGCGCGAGAGCTCCCAGGTGCGGGCGGTGTAGCGAAACGGCTTCGACGTGAGCGCGCCGACCGGACACAGGTCGATCATGTTGCCCGACAGCTCGGAGTCCACGGTCTTGCCTACGAAGGACAGGATCTCGGAATGCTCGCCACGACCGGCCATGCCGAGTTCCATCACGCCGGCGATCTCCTGCCCGAAGCGCACGCAACGGGTGCAGTGGATGCAGCGCGACATCTCCTCGGCCGCCACCAGCGGACCGATGTCCTTGCTGGGTACGACGCGCTTCAACTCGCCGAAGCGCGACGCCGACGGGCCATACCCCACCGCGAGATCCTGCAACTGGCATTCGCCGCCCTGGTCGCAGATCGGGCAGTCGAGCGGATGGTTGATGAGCAGGAACTCCATCACGCCCTTCTGCGCCTTCACCGCGGTCTCGGAATGAGTCCAGACCTTCATGCCCTCGGTAACCGGCGTCGCGCACGCGGGCAGCGGCTTCGGGGCCTTCTCCACCTGCACCAGGCACATGCGGCAGTTGGCCGCGATGCTGAGCTTCCGGTGCCAGCAGAAATGCGGCACATAGGTGCCGAGCTGGTTGGTCGCGATCATTACCATCGAACCCTCGGGCACGGCAACCGGCTTGCCGTCCACCTCGAGGTTGATCATCTTCGGTTCGCTCATCGCTTCACGCCGCCTTCGCGACCTTGTCGATCAGGCAATGGCCATGATCGATGTGGTACTGGAATTCGTCGCGGTAGTGCTTGATGAACGCGCGCACCGGCATGGCCGCAGCATCGCCCAGTGCACAGATGGTGCGACCCTGGATGTTGTCCGCGACGGAATTCAGCATGTCGAGGTCTTCATTGCGGCCCTGGCCGTGCTCGATGCGATGGACCATGCGATAGAGCCAGCCGGTGCCTTCGCGGCAGGGCGTACACTGGCCGCACGATTCCTCGTAGTAGAAGTAGGAAAGGCGCTCGAGGCAACGCACCATGCAGCGCGTCTCGTCCATGACGATGACCGCCCCCGACCCGAGCATCGACCCCGCCTTGGCGATGGAGTCGTAGTCCATGTCGGTCTGCATCATGATCTCGGCGGGCAGCACCGGCATCGACGAACCGCCGGGGATGCACGCCTTCAACTTGCGGCCGCCGCGCATGCCACCGGCCATCTCGAGCAGCTTGGCGAACGGCGTGCCGAGCTTCACTTCGTAGTTGCCGGGCCGGGCGACGTCGCCGGACACGGAGAAGATCTTGGTGCCGCCGTTGTTCGGCTTGCCCAGATTGAGGAACGCCTCGCCGCCGTTCACGATGATCCACGGTACTGCGGCAAAGGTTTCGGTGTTGTTGATGGTAGTGGGCTTGCCGTACAGGCCGAAGCTCGCCGGGAACGGCGGTTTGAATCGCGGCTGACCCTTCTTGCCTTCGAGCGACTCGAGCAGCGCGGTTTCCTCGCCGCAGATATAGGCGCCCCAGCCGTGATGGGCATGGAGCTGGAAATCGAAACCGCTGCCGAGAATGTTGCTGCCCAGGTAACCGGCAGCGCGCGCCTCTTCCAGGGCCTGCTCGAAGCGCTCGTAGCCTTCCCAGATCTCGCCGTGGATGTAGTTGTAGCCCACGGTGATGCCCATGGCGTAGGCACCGATGGCCATGCCTTCGATCACGATGTGCGGGTTGTAGCGCAGGATGTCGCGATCCTTGAACGTGCCCGGCTCGCCCTCGTCGGAGTTGCACACGAGGTAGCGCTGGCCGGTGTAGTTCTTCGGCATGAAGCTCCACTTGAGGCCGGTCGGGAAACCCGCACCCCCGCGGCCGCGCAGGGCGGACTTCTTCAACTCGTCGATCACCGCAGCGGGCGGAACCTTCTCGGTCAGGATCTTGCGCAGCGCCTGGTAGCCGCCGCGCGACTCGTAGTCCTTCAGGCGCCAGTTGGTGCCGTTCAGCCCCTTGAGAATGAGGGCATCGGGGCCGTACGCATCCTCGGGAAACGGCGCGTGGGAAGTGATCATCGCGAAAGCTCCGCAAGCAGCGCGTCGATCTTCTCCGGGGACATCTCCACCAGCATCTTCTTGTTGTTGTGGATCAGCACGGGGGCATCGCCGCAGGCGCCGAAGCATTCCCCTTCCTTCAAGGTGAACTTGCCGTCGGCCGTTGTGCCGCCGAAATCCACACCGAGCTGCTTCTTGAGGTGGGCAGCCGCCTCGCCCGCGCCCGACAGCGCGCACGGGAGGTTGGTGCAGATGCACAGCTTGTGCTTGCCGACCGGCTCCAGGTCGTACATCGAGTAGAACGTCGCCACCTCGTAGACGGCGATGGGTGCCATGCCGAGATAGTCGGCCACGGCATCGAGAACCTCGGTGGTCAGGCGCGGATGCTCGTCCTGCGCGATCGCGAGGGCCGACATCACCGCCGACTGCTTCTGGTCGGACGGATACTTGGTCAACTCGCGATCGATGCGGCTACGTGCGGAATCGGAAAGCATCAGCGGTCGACCTCGCCGAACACGATGTCCATGGTGCCGATGATCGCCACGGCGTCGGCGATCATGTGGCCCTTGCCCATCTCGTCCATGGCGGCGAGATGCGGGAAACCCGGGGCGCGGATCTTGAGGCGATACGGCTTGTTCGCGCCATCCGACACCAGGTAGATGCCGAACTCGCCCTTGGGCGCCTCGACCGCGGCATAGCATTCGCCCTCGGGCACGTGCATGCCTTCGGTGAAGAGCTTGAAGTGATGGATCAGCTCTTCCATGTTGGTCTTCATGTCCACGCGCGAAGGCGGCGCCACCTTGTGGTCCGAGGACATCACGGGCCCGGGGTTGGCACGCAGCCAATCGACGCACTGCTTGATGATGCGGTTCGACTGGCGCATTTCCTCGACCCGCACCAAGTAGCGGTCGTAGCAGTCCCCGGTGACGCCCACGGGAATGTCGAAGTCCATGCGATCGTAGACCTCGTAGGGCTGCTTCTTGCGCAGATCCCACGCGAAGCCGGAGCCGCGCAGCATCGGGCCGGTGAACCCCAGCTGCAGCGCACGCTCGGGACTCACGACACCGATGCCGACGGTACGCTGTTTCCAGATGCGATTGTCGGTGAGCAGCGTCTCGTACTCGTCCACCTGCTTGGGAAAGCGTGTGACGAAATCCTCGATGAAGTCGAGCATCGAACCCTGGCGGTTCGCGTTGAGCCGCTTCACGTCTTCGGCGGAACGCAGGTTGGATGCCTGATACTGCGGCATGCGATCGGGCAGGTCGCGGTAGACACCGCCGGGCCGGAAGTAGGCCGCGTGCAGCCGCGCTCCCGAGACCGCTTCGTAGCAGTCCATCAGGTCTTCGCGCTCGCGGAAGCAGTACAGGAAGACCGTCATCGCCCCGATGTCGAGCCCGTGGGCACCGAGCCACAACAAGTGGTTCAGCACGCGCGTGATCTCGTCGAACATCACGCGGATGTACTGGGCGCGGATCGGCACTTCGATGCCGAGCAGCTTCTCGATCGCCATCACGTACGCGTGCTCGTTGCACATCATCGACACGTAGTCGAGACGATCCATGTACGGCACGTTCTGGATGAACGTCTTCTGCTCCGCCAGCTTCTCGGTCGCGCGATGCAACAGGCCGATGTGCGGGTCGGCGCGCTGGATCACTTCACCATCCAGTTCCAGAACCAGCCGGAGAACACCATGCGCCGCCGGATGCTGCGGTCCAAAATTCATCGTGTAGTTGCGAATCTCAGGCATCCGCTACTCCACGTCCCCGTAGTTCGGCTCCCGCACCACCCGCGGCACGATCTCGCGCGGCTCGATGCTGACCGGCTGGTAGATCACGCGCTGCTGATCGGGGTCGTAACGCATCTCGACATAGCCCGACACCGGAAAATCCTTGCGGAACGGATGACCGATGAAGCCGTAGTCGGTGAGGATGCGGCGCAGGTCCGCGTGCCCGGGGAACACGATGCCGAACAGGTCGAAGGCCTCGCGTTCGAACCAGTTGGCGCCGGACCAGATACCGGTCACCGAGTCCACGGACGGAAAATCGTCGTCGGTCGCGAAGACCTTCACACGCAGTCGCTGGTTGAGCGAAACCGACAACAGCTGCACCACCACCGCGAAACGCTGACCGTCCCAGCGGCCGTTGCCATAGGCCTGATAGTCGAGACCGCACAGATCGATCAGCTGTTCGAACTTGAGTTCGGGCGCATCGCGCAGCGTTCGCGCCGCTTCGACCCACGACGTGCCCTTGATCGTCGCGATGGCCTGGCCACGGACCACCTCGGAACCGCTCACGGCGTCCCCGAGGATGCGGCGGACGGTTTCGAGCAGAGGTTCGGGGGCGATCATGGGGTTCGATCTAGCGTGCGATGGTGTTGGTGCGCCGGATCTTGTTCTGCAGCTGGATGATGCCGTAGAGCAGTGCTTCGGCCGTCGGCGGACAGCCCGGCACGTACACGTCGACCGGAACGATGCGGTCGCAGCCACGCACCACCGAATACGAGTAGTGGTAGTAGCCGCCGCCGTTGGCACAGGAGCCCATGGAGATGACCCAGCGCGGTTCAGCCATCTGGTCGTAGACCTTGCGCAGCGCAGGCGCCATCTTGTTGCAGAGCGTGCCGGCCACGATCATCACGTCGGATTGCCGGGGGCTCGGGCGGAACACGATGCCGAATCGGTCGAGGTCGTAGCGCGAAGCCCCGGCGTGCATCATCTCGACCGCGCAGCAGGCGAGGCCGAAGGTCATGGGCCACAGAGATCCGGTGCGGGTCCAGTTGATGAGCTCGTCCACCGTGGTGGTGACGAAGCCTTTCTGGAGTTCGCCTTCGATGCCCATGGGTCAGGTCCTTGTCCAGGCTATACAGCCGAAAGAACGCGGTCTCAAAGTCTGTGCGGACCGGCGAGCATTGCGAGGCAACTCGCGCTCAGAAGCGTTTTCAGCCGGTCTGCTCCGCGAGACCGGCTCGACGTGTGCCATCGCGGATGTAAGCCTCGGCCGCCCAATACGAGTGATCACACGCCCCGGGGCGAAGTGCTTCGCGACTTCGCCCTCGAACTGCCCGAAGCGAAGCTGAAGGGCGGCTACTCCCACTCCAACGCCCCCTTCTTCCACTCGTACACGAACCCCACCACCAGGATCGCGAGGAACACGACCATGGCGACGAACCCGAACAGGCCGATCTCCTCCAGCACCACCGCCCAGGGAAACAGGAAGGCGATCTCGAGATCGAACAGGATGAACAGGATCGCGACCAGGTAGTAGCGCACGTCGAACTTCATGCGCGCGTCTTCGAAGGCTTCGAAGCCGCATTCGTAGGGGGAAAGTTTCTCCGAGTCCGGACGGTGATGGCCGAGCAGACGGCTCAAGCCGCCGCCGAGAAGGATCGGCGCGACGCCTACGGCGAGCCCCACTACGATGAACAACAGGATCGGGAAATAGTTGGTGAGCATTGCGCGTCACGGCTGCGACCGACCTGATGCGGTTGCAGCGGTACTTCACTTCGGACTGCTACTGCCATTTCGATCGGGTCTTCATCGGTGCCCCCTCGACACCGCTCAAGATCCGCCTGCAAATCGTGGTGCCGATGGGGAGACTCGAACTCCCACGGCTTTCGCCACTGCCCCCTCAAGACAGCGTGTCTACCAATTTCACCACATCGGCCTTCTGCAACACCGCGAGGCCGCGAAGCCCCGCGCCTTGATACCTCTGCAACTACTTCGGGATGTCCTTTGTCTTGGAATCCGCGTCGGCCGGCACCGCCGCAGGAACCGCGGCCTTGTCTCCCGCAGGAACGGGAACGTCCTGCTCTACCGGCGGCTTGCCCACGATCACGCCCTGCGACGTCGGCTTGCTCGTCGACAGGTAGGTGAGACCCAGGCTCGTGACAAAGAACACGGCCGTCAGCACTGCGGTGCTGCGGCTCAGGAAATTGGCCGACCCGCTCGAGCCGAACAGGCTGCCCGCGGACCCGCTGCCGAAGGCAGCGCCCATGTCGGCGCCCTTGCCGTGCTGGAGCAGCACCAGCCCGATGACGCCGGCACCGACGAGCACATGGATGATCAGGATGAATGTCTGCATGGGATCCTCAAGACGCCAGCCGCTCGGCCGCGCGCCAGATTGCCAGGAACTCTTCCGCCACCAGGGACGCGCCACCGACCAGGCCGCCGTCCACATCGGGCATTGCGAATAACGACTCGGCGTTGGCACCCTTGACACTGCCGCCGTACAAGATGGGCACCGCTGCCGCCACTTTGCTGTCGCGCCGCGTGAGCAGCGCCCTCAAGAATGCATGGACTTCCTGCGCCTGCTCGGGTGTAGCCGTCTTGCCGGTACCGATGGCCCAGACCGGTTCGTAGGCCACCACCGATTCCGCAATCAACCCGACCCCCGCCAGGTCCAACACTGCTTCCAACTGTCTTTGCACCACCGCTTCCGTCCGGCCCGCTTCGCGTTCTGCAAGGGTTTCGCCCAGGCACACGATCGGGGTCAATCCAGCTTTGCGAGCGGCAAGGGCCTTGCGGGCCACCGTCGCGTCGTCCTCGTGGTACAGCGCCCGGCGTTCCGAATGCCCCACAGTCACGTAGGTACAGCCGAACTCCGCGAGCATCGAACCCGCGACCTCCCCCGTGTAGGCCCCCGACGGATACTCGCCGAGGTTCTGGGCGCCCCACCCGCAGGCACTGCCCCTAAGCAGCGTCTGCGTCTGCGCCAGGTACGGGAACGGCACCAGGACCGCGCATGCTGCACTGCCGGAACCCACCTTGCCCGTTGTCAGAGATCCCAGCAGCCGGGCGTTCGCCTCGAGGCTGCCGTGCATCTTCCAATTCCCGGCGACCAGCTTGCGGCGCATGCGAAAACCCGAAGTCAAAGCGGGGGGAGTTTACTCGCGAGGCCGGGTGAGGGTCAACGGCGCTGCGGCGCGGAAAAATGCCGGCCGGACCGGGCTTTCCAAGGTCTGCCAGGCGCTTACGCAACCTTCGCCGGGCCACCTCCAAGAGGGCTGAGCCCCTCGCGGGGAAGGGCCGGAGGCCCTTCCGGGGGATGCAACCTCAGCCGAACCGACCGGTGATGTAATCCTCGGTCGCTTTGTTCTTGGGCTTGATGAAGATGGTGTCGGTCGCATCGAACTCGATCATCTCCCCCAGGTACATGTAGGCAGTGAAGTCCGACACCCGCGCCGCCTGCTGCATGTTGTGGGTCACGATCAGGATGGTGACCTTGTCCTTCAAGTCGGCGATCAGTTCTTCGATGCTCGCCGTGGCGATCGGGTCCAGCGCCGAGGTGGGCTCGTCGAACAGCAGGATTTCCGGCTCGGTCGCGAGGGCCCGGGCGATGCAAAGGCGCTGCTGCTGACCGCCCGAGAGGTTGAACGCGAGGTCGTGCAGCCGGTTCTTCACTTCCTCCCACAGGGCCGCGCCGCGCAGCGCCTGCTCGACCTTCTCGTCGAGCACCTTGACCCCGCGTACGCCGCGCACGCGCAGGCCGTAGGCGACGTTCTCGTAGATGCTCTTGGGAAACGGATTGGGCTTCTGGAACACCATGCTGATGCGCATGCGCACTTCGATGGGATCGACGTGAGGATGCAGCAGATTGGTGTTGTCGGGCTGGAGCAGGATCTCGCCGTCGTAGCGGTTGCCCGGATAGAGGTCGTGCATGCGATTGAAGCAACGCAGATACGTCGACTTGCCGCATCCCGAAGGACCGATCAGCGCCGTGACCTTGCGCTCGTAGATCGGCATGTCGATGTTCTTCAGGGCGTGGAAATTGCCGTAGAAGAAGTTGAGCTTGCGGGCCTCGGCCTTGACCTTCAAGTCGGTCGCGAGCGCGGGGCCGTCGGTGATCTTGGACATGGCTTCAGACTACCACTTGATGTTCTTGCGCAGACGGTAGCGGATGTAGATGGCCACCGCATTCATGGAGAGCGTCATGACGACCAGGACGAGGCCGGCGGCGGCGGCGTTCTGGTGGAACGCGGCCTCGGGGCGCGAGGTCCAGTTGAACATCTGGATCGGCATCACGGTGAACCCCGAGAGCAGCCACTCGAAGCTCAGGAACGGGAACTCACCCTTGACCGGCGGGGCCGGCAGGAAGGCGATGAAGGTGAGCGCGCCGATGGTGATGACCGGCGCGGTCTCGCCGATGGCGCGGGCCATGCCGATGATGATGCCGGTCATGATGCCCGGCGCCGAGTAGGGCAGGATGTGATCGGCCGTGGTCTGCCACTTGGTGGCGCCGAGGGCGTAGGCGCCCTCGCGGATCGATCCCGGAATCGCCCGGATCGATTCGCGCGTCGCCACGATCACCACCGGCAGGATCAGCAAGGCCAGCGTGAGGCCTGCCGACAGGATGCTCTGGCCGAACCCGAACGTGTACACGAACAGTCCGAGGGCGAGCAGGCCGTAGACGATCGACGGCACGCCCGCCAGGTTGGTGACGTTGATCTCGATGATGTCGGTCAAGAGGTTCTTCGGCGCGTACTCCTCGAGGTAGACGGCGGCCGCGACGCCCACGGGTATGGCCGCCACTGCGGTCACCACCATGACCAGCGTGGTGCCTACCCAGGCCGAAAGAATCCCGGCTTGCTCCGCTCGGCGCGACGGGAAGTGGGTGAAGAACTCCCACGAAAGCCGTGGCAAACCGTCGATGACCATGCCGACGAACAGCACGACGAAGGTGAGCACGCCGACCATCAGCGCGAGCAGCCCGCAGAGCGCGAAGATCAGGTCGCGGCGCTTGTGCTTGATGATGAGGGCGCGAATCTCGCCGATGTCTTGTTTGAGCACGGAAGTGCGATGTTCCTTAGCGTGGGGGCCGCGTCATCCTAATAGGCTTGACGGTACTTCCGCTTCAGCACGTGGCCGAGGACGTTGAAGCCGAGGGTGATCACGAGCAGCGTCAAGCCGGCCGCGAAGATCGTCTGATAGCCGATGGACCCATGGGGCAGGTCGCCCAGCGCCACCTGCACGATGAAGGCGGTAATGGTGGCAGCGGGCTCGAGCGGATTCCACGTGAGGTTGGGCTGCATGCCGGCTGCGACCGCCAGGATCATGGTCTCGCCCACTGCACGCGAGATGCCGAGGATGTAGGCGGCGGCGATGCCCGAGAATGCCGCTGGCGTCACCACGCGCACCGCCGTCTGGAAGCGCGTGGCACCCATGGCATAGGAGCCCTCACGCATGCTCATCGGCACCGAGCGCATCGCATCTTCGCTGACCGAACTCACGTACGGGATGATCATGATGCCCATCACGAGGCCTGCGGAGAGCAGGTTGAACCCGGGCAGGTTGTAGTCGAACAACGCGAGCGCGATGTACTGCAGCGCCGGCGTCACGTAGAGCAAAGCGAAGTAGCCGTACACGACCGTCGGCACGCCGCCCAGCAGTTCGAGGAAGGGTTTCGCGATCTCGCGCAGGGAGAACGGCGCGAACTCGGAGAGGTAGATCGCGATGGTCGTGCCCAGAGGGATCGCCACGGCCAGCGCCACGGCGGAGCTCACCAGCGTGCCCGACAGGAGGACCATGATGCCGTAGTGATCGTCGTCGAACAGCGGGGTCCACTGGGTGTCGGTCAGGAAGTCCCACAGCGACACGTGCTCGAAGAACGTCATCGACTCGGACAGCAGCACCCAGACGATCCCGATGGTGACGAACACCGAGAACAGCGCCGACAGGAACAGGATCGCCTCGATCACCCGCTCCTTCACGTGCCGCGACGCACGTCGGTGCAGGCGGTCGCTCACTACGTTGGCTTCTGCCAGGACTGAGCTCATGTCGTTGTTGTGTGGCAGACCGCCCTCGAGACGGGCCGGCGGGTAGGCCCCTGCATCCCCGACTGCTTCAAATCAACGATCGGAGGCGGCCGTCAGCCGCCTCCGATCGGTGTGCATCCCCTGCCCTGCGTATCAGAGCTTCGCTTCCAGCTTCATCAACTCTTCGATGGTGAGACCAACCTTGTTCTCGCCACCGAACTTGGTGCCCAGCACCTTCTTTTCGATCGTTTCCACGTTGTGCGTGTATGCCTTCGCGGGCAGGGGCACGTACTTTACTTCCCGCACCAGGCCTTCCGCGTTCTTCATGTAGTACTCGACGAACTCCCGGATCTCCGCGCGCTCGAGCGCCTTCGCGTTGACGTAGATGAAGATCGGGCGCGCCAAGGGCTGGTAGGTCCCGTTGATCACCGCCTCGGCCGACGGCTCTACCGGCTGGTTGGTACGGGGATTGACGATCGGCACGGCCTTCAGCTTGTCCTTGTTCTCGAAGTAGTAGGCGTAGCCGAAGTAACCCAGCCCGTTGACGTCCCGCGCGATGCCCTGGACCAGGATGTTGTCGTCCTCCGACGCGGTGAAATCACCGCGGCTCGACTTGGACCGGCCGTTCACCGCTTCGGTGAAGTAGTCGAACGTGCCGGAGTCCGCACCGGGGCCGAACAACTTGAGAGGCTGATCCGGCCACTGACTGTTGACCTGGCTCCACTTCAGCACCTTCCCCTGGGCCGCCGGTTCCCACATCTTCTTGAGCTCGGCCACCGTCAGCGCCTTGATCCAGGTGTTCTTGGGGTTCATCACCACGGTGAGCGCGTCGTAGGCCACCGGGAGCTCGATGTACTGAACACCCTGCTTCTTGCACTCCTCCATCTCGCGCGCGAGGATCGGGCGCGATGCGTCGGAGATGTCGGTTTCCCCGCGGCAGAACTTCTTGAACCCGCCGCCGGTGCCCGAGATGCCGACGGTGACCCGCACCTTGCCCTTCTTGGACTGCTGGAAGTCCTCGGCCACGGCCTCGGTGATGGGGAACACGGTCGACGACCCGTCGATCTTGATGGTTTCCTGGGCCAGCGACGGCGTCGCGGCCAAACCTGCCCAACCCACGATTGCTGCGACCGCCACCACTGACCACGGCTTGCGCGCAATACTCTGCATGTCATTTCTCCTCGACGGAAAGCGTAACGAAAGCGCGCGCGAGTTTAGAGCTCAATTGTGACAAATTGATTGCAAGAGCGAAACGTAAGTTGTTGTCGCAACGAGAAAAGACATCCGGCTCAAAGGCTTACTCGGCGGCCGCACGCTCGATCGCGCCGGCCAGCCGCTGCGCGAGTCCCGACACTTCGTCCTCGGCTTCGCCTTCCACCATGACCCGCAGCACCGGCTCGGTACCGGAAGGTCGCAGCAACACCCGGCCACGCCCCTTCAGGGTCGCCTCGGTCTCGGCGAGCAGCGACGACACTGCCTGGTGCTGGCGGAAATCGAAGCCGCGCCGCATCGGCACGTTGACCAGGATCTGGGGGAACAGGCGCAGTTCAGCACAAGCCTGGCTGAGCGTTTCGCCGGCGGTCCGCAGCGCGGTCAACACCTGCAAGGCGGAGATGATGCCGTCGCCGGTGGTGTGCTTGTCGAGGCAGACGATGTGACCCGAGTTCTCGCCGCCGAGGGTCCAGCCACGCTCGAAGAGCAGTTCGAGCACGTAACGATCGCCGACCTTGGCGCGGGCGAAGGGGATGCCGCGCCGCTCCAGCGCCTGCTCCATGCCGTAGTTGGTCATCAGGGTCCCGGCGACACCGCCGGCAAAGCGCCCGTCCCGCTGCCGGTTGCGGGCGATCAGGTACAGGAGCTGGTCGCCGTCGTAGACCCGGCCCTCGCTGTCCACCATGATCAACCGGTCGCCGTCTCCGTCCAGGGCGATGCCGACATCGGCGTTGTTGGCGAGCACGTGCTGGCGCAGGTGGGCCGGCTTGGTGGCCCCGCAACCGGCGTTGATGTTGAGCCCGTCCGGCTCGTTGGCGACCTCCACCACGTCCGCTCCCAGCTCGTGCAGCACCGGTCCGGCCACGTGGTAGGCGGCACCGTTGGCGCAGTCGACCACGATCTTGAGGCCGCGCAGGTCGAGGTCGTTCGGGAACGTGCTCTTGCAGAATTCGATGTACCGGCCGGCCGCATCGTTGACCCGCCGCGCCTTGCCCAGCCGCGCCGACGGCATGCAGGTCATGGGCTCCTCGATGCGCGCTTCGATCTCGTGCTCCACGGCGTCGGCGAGCTTGCGGCCGTCCGCACCGAAGAACTTGATGCCGTTGTCGTCGAACGGGTTGTGCGAAGCGCTGATCACGATCCCGGCCGAAAGGCGCAGCGCCCGGGTGAGGTAGGCCACGCCGGGGGTCGGCATCGGCCCCGCCAGCAGCACGTCCACGCCGGCAGCCGCGAGACCGGCCTGCAGCGCGGATTCCAGCAGGTAGCCGGAGATCCGGGTGTCCTTGCCGATCAGCACGGCCGCGTGTTCCGTGGCACCGCGCCGATCCCGCGCCAGGACTTCGCCGGCTGCGTGCCCGAGCCGCATCATCCAATCCGGCGTGATCGGCAGCTCACCCACCTTGCCGCGTACCCCATCCGTGCCGAAGTATTTTCTAGCGCCCATGACCATTCATTCCTGAGTTCTCCACGGCCGTCCACACGGCCAATGCGTCGCGGGTCGCCGCCACGTCGTGCACGCGAACGATGCGCGCGCCGCGAGCCACCGCGACGATCGCCGCGGCAACGCTCGAGTGGATACGGTCCCCTACCATCCGACCCGTGATTTTACCGAGCACCGACTTGCGCGACAGGCCGGCCAGCACCGGCAGCCCCGCCGCCGCCAGCATCGGGATGCCGCGGATCAGGTCGAGATTGTGAACCGGCTTCTTGCCGAACCCGAAGCCCGGGTCGACGACGATCCGGTCGCGTCCGATGCCCGCCGCCTCGCAGGCGGCAACCCGTTCGTCGAGAAACGCCTTCACTTCGGCGACCACATCGCCGTACACGGGGTCGTCCTGCATGGTGCGCGGGTCGCCCTGCATGTGCATGAGGCAGACGGCAGCGTCGGTGGCCGCCGCCGCCTCGAGCGCGCCGGGCTGCCGCAGCGCATAGATGTCGTTGATCATGGCGGCACCCGCATCGACCGCGGCCCGCATGACCTCCGGCTTGCTGGTGTCCACCGAAACCGGAACCGGGCCGCCCGCCATCGCGTCCAGCACCGGCAGGATGCGGCGCAACTCCTCCTGCACATCGACCGGGAGCGACCCGGGCCGCGTCGATTCGCCACCGACGTCGAGGATATCGGCGCCCTCTTCCACGAGGCGACGAGCATGCTCGATCGCCTTCCGGGGATCGTGGAACCGGCCGCCGTCCGAGAACGAATCCGGGGTGACGTTCACCACACCCATGACCAGCGGCCGCTCCAGCGCGAGGTCGAAGCGGCCCACCCGCAGTACGGCGCGTGGCGTCAGGCGTGAAACGTCAGGGGCAGCCATGGTCGATTGATGGGATCTCTTCCCGCCACAAACAAACAGGGCGAGGTTCTCACCTCACCCTGTTCGCACGTCCCCGTGAGGGGTCGCTCTACGCCTCACGCATTCAGGTCTCGCGCGCCGGCGTGGCCGCGGGTGCCGGCGAAGGCGTATTGTCCGGCGGCGGCGGCGGGGCGGAAGCAGGCGTGGCCGGCTTGGGAGGCCGCGGCGGCCGCCCGGCCATGATGTCGTTGATCTGCTCGGCGTCCAGCGTCTCCCACTCGAGCAGCGCCTTGGTCATGACCTCGATCTTGTCGCGATTGGCCTCGATCAGCTTGCGCGCCACCGCATACTGCTCGTCGATGATGCGGCGGATCTCGGCGTCGACCTTCTGCATGGTCGCTTCCGACAGGTTCTTGTGCGTGGTGATGGAGCGTCCGAGGAACACCTCGCCCTCGTTCTCGCCATACACCATGGTACCCAGCAGATCCGACATGCCGTAGCGGGTGACCATGTCGCGTGCGATGCGGGTCGCGTTCTCGAAGTCGCTGCTCGCCCCGGTGGTCATGCGGTTCATGAACACCTCTTCGGCGATGCGGCCGCCGAGCGCCATGGAGATCCGCTGCAGCATCTGCTCGCGGTCCATGCCGAGGCTGTCGCGCTCCGGCAGGGTCCAAGTGACGCCCAGTGCCCGCCCGCGCGGAATGATCGTGACCTTGTGCACCGGATCCACTCGCGGCAGCAGCTTGGCGACCACCGCATGACCGGACTCGTGATACGCGGTCATGGTGCGCTCTTCCTCGGACAGCACCATGGACTTGCGCTCGGCACCCATGTAGATCTTGTCCTTGGCGCGCTCGAAATCCTCCATGTCCACCAGGCGCTTGTTGCCGCGTGCGGCGAACAGGGCGGCCTCGTTGACGAGGTTCGCGAGGTCCGCGCCGGAGAATCCGGGCGTGCCGCGGGCCAGCACGTCGGCACGCACGTCGGGCGCGATCGGCACCTTGCGCATGTGGACGATCAGGATCTGCTCGCGACCGCGGATGTCCGGCAACGGCACGACCACCTGACGGTCGAAGCGGCCCGGACGCAGCAACGCCGGGTCGAGCACGTCGGGACGGTTGGTCGCAGCGATCACGATGACGCCAGAGCCCGTCTCGAATCCATCCATCTCCACCAGCAACTGGTTCAGCGTCTGTTCGCGTTCGTCGTTGCCACCGCCCAGGCCGGCACCGCGCTGGCGGCCGACCGCGTCGATTTCGTCGATGAACACGATGCAGGGTGCATGCTTCTTCGCCTGCTCGAACATGTCGCGCACGCGCGCCGCACCGACGCCGACGAACATCTCGACGAAGTCGGAGCCGGAGATGGAGAAGAACGGCACCTTGGCCTCGCCGGCGATGGCGCGGGCAAGCAGCGTCTTGCCGGTACCGGGGCTGCCCACCATCAGCACGCCGCGCGGAATGCGTCCGCCCAGCTTCTGGAACTTGCCCGGGTCGCGCAGGAAATCGACCAGTTCGGCCACTTCCTCCTTGGCTTCCTCGCAGCCCGCGACGTCGGCGAAGGTCACCGGGTTGGTGCTCTCGTCCAGCATGCGCGCACGGCTCTTGCCGAAGGAGAAGGCGCCGCCGCGGCCGCCGCCCTGCATCTGGCGCATGAAGAACACCCACACGCCGATCAGCAGCAGCATCGGGAACCAGGAGATGAACACCTGGGTGAGGAAGCTCTGCTCCTCTTCCGGCTTGGCTTCGACGATGACGCCCGCCTTCAGCAGGTCCGACACCATCCAGGGGTCGGAGGGCGCGTACGTCGTGAACCGCTTGTTGTCGGCCTTGATGCCCTTGATGACGCGACCTTCGATCGTCACCTTCGCGACCTTGCCGTCCTTCACCTCTTCGATGAAGGCGGAATAGTCCATCGGGCTCTGCGCCGCCTGGCGAGTGCTGAACTGATTGAAGACGGTCATCAGCACCAGGGCGATGACCAGCCAGATTGCGACGTTCTTGATGAGGTTGTTCAAGGCTGCTCCTTGCCCACGGCACTCGCGCCGGTTGATTCCGGCGAAACATTTGGTCTCATTCTACGCTCGATTCGTTCCCTGCCCGCCCCGGAAACCCCGTGCCACGAGGTACGTTTCGGCACTTCGGTCGCGCGAGGCGTCGGGTTTGCGGACCACGACCTGGGTGAAATGCTCGCGCAGCGCCTTGACGAAGGCTTCGAAGCCCGCGCCATGGAACACCTTCACGAGGAACGACCCGCCCGGTGCCAACAGCCGCTGCGCCGCTTCCAGCGCCAGCTCCGCCAGACCTACCGAGCGCGCCTGATCCGCCACGCTCACGCCACTCCAGTTGGGGGCCATATCGGAAAGCACAATATCGGCCCGGCGACCGGCGAGTGCCGCCCGCAGCGCCGCCTCGGTGCTTTCCTCGAAGAAATCGCCGCGGACGAAGACGACCCCGGCGAGCGGCTCCATCTCCAGCAGGTCCACGGCCACCACCCGGCCGGCCGGGCCGACGATCTTCGCCGCCACCTGGGACCAGCCGCCCGGAGTCGCCCCGAGGTCGACCACGGTCATCCCCGGCTTCAGGAGGCGATCCTTGGCGTCGATCTGCTTCAGCTTGAAGGCCGCCCGGGAGCGATAGCCCTCCGCCTTGGCCTTCTGCACCCAGGGGTCGTTGACGTGTTCGCGCAGCCACGCGTTGCTGGTCTTGGAACGGGGCATCGCCTACACTCCCCGCCCTTCTGCGAGACCGCCGCCATGCCCCTGACCCCCACCGAACGCCGCGCCCTCAAGGCCCGCGCCCATGCCCTCGATCCGGTCGTCATCATCGGCGGCCAGGGCCTGTCGCCCTCGGTCCTGAAGGAAATCGATGTCAGCCTGAAGGGTCACGAACTGATCAAGGTGAAAGTGGCCGGAGAAGACCGGGAAACGCGCGCGCTCATGTTGAGCGAGATCTGTGCCGCGACCGGTGCCGAACCGGTGCAGAGCATAGGACGGATGCTGGTGCTCTATCGCGTGAATGCCGAAGCCCCACCCAAGGCCGCCCGGCCGAAGCGCAAGCCGGCGCGAGTGCCCAAGCGCAACTTCCAGAACGTCAAATAGCCGCCTGAGCACCAGCGCGTCGATACAACGCTCGCCTTGTCGGCGGCCGGCGGCGCTCGCCTGACCGTCGATCCCCAACTGAAGCTGGGGCCCCTCGCCGCGTGGCTCACGCCGCCGCCTCAGCACAAGCGCGTCGATACAACGCTTACCTTGTCGGCGGCCGGCGGCGCTCGCCTGACCGTCGATCCCCAACTGAAGTTGGGGCCCCTCGCCGGGTGGCTCACGCCGCCGCCTCAGCACGCGCGCGTCGATACAACGCTCGCCTTGTCGGCGGCCGGCGGCGCTCGCCTGACCGTCGATCCCCAACTGAAGTTGGGGCCCCTCGCCGGGTGGCTCACG
>JAIEQG010000040.1 GCA_019747905.1 Burkholderiales bacterium | reverse complement strand
GACATCGCCAACATGGCCCTGTTCCTCGCCTCCGACGCCGGCAAGCACGTGAGCGGGCAATCGCTGCCCGTGTGCGGTAACGTCGAAGTGCTGCGCTAAAATGAAACAGCCCCCACGCTCTCTTCGTTCGCTGCCCCCCAAAGGGGCGCGTCAGCGCCTTCGGGCGGCCGGGCGGCGCTGACATGGAACAGATCGCCATCATCGGTGCCGGCCTCATCGGTCGCGCGTGGGCCATGGTCTTCGCGCGCGCGGGCCACGCCGTCAAGCTGTGGGACAGCGCGCCCGGCGCCGTGGACCACGCGCTCAAGTTGATCGGGGAAGGCCTGGCCGAGTACCGATCCTTCGGCCTCATGAGCGAAGCGCCTGCGGTCGTGGCAGCGCGCATCTCAGGTGCGCCGACTCTCGCCGCTGCACTCCAGGGTACGAAGTACGTGCAGGAAAACACTTCCGAACGGGAGGACGTCAAGCGCCAGGTGTTCAGCGACCTCGACGCGCTGGCCGCACCCGACTGCATTCTCGCTTCGTCGACGTCGACCATCGAGACCTCGCGCTTCGCCGGTCACGTGCCCGGCAAGCATCGCTGCCTGGTGGCCCATCCGGTTAATCCGCCGCATGTGATTCCGGTAGTGGAACTGTCGCCTGCACCCTTCACCGACCCGCAGGTGGTGGAACGCGCGCGCCTTCTGCACGAACGCGCCGGTCAGGTGCCGATCATCGTGAAGAAAGAGATCGAGGGCTTCATCCTGAACCGCCTGCAGGCGGCATTGCTGCAGGAATCGTGGCGGCTCGTGGACGAGGGTTACGTGAGCGTCGAGGATCTCGACAAGTGCATCCGCGACGGTCTGGGCTTGCGCTGGGCCTTCATGGGTCCGTTCGAAACCATCGACCTCAATGCACCCGGCGGCGTCACCGACTACGCCAAGCGCTACGGCCCCAAGATGCAGGGGATGATGCGCGGTGTCACCTACCGCCCCTGGGACGATGAACTGGCCGGCCGCATCGAAGCCGAGCGCCGCGAGCGCATGCCCCAGAGCGAACACGCATCACGCGAAGCCTGGCGCGACCGCCGCCTGATGGCGCTGGTGGCGCACAAGCGCGACCAGGACAAGAAACACCGATAGCCCTTTCCGGAGAGATCCATGGCAGCCCAACGCAAAGTCATCATCACCTGCGCCGTAACCGGCGCGATCCACACGCCTTCGATGTCACCCTATCTGCCGATCACGCCCGACGAGATCGCGGAAGCGGCCATCGGTGCAGCCAAGGCCGGAGCGGCCATCGTGCACCTGCACGCCCGCATGCCCGAGGACGGCCGCCCCACGCAGGACCCGGACATGTTCCGGCGCTTCCTGCCCAAGATCAAGGCGGCCTCGAACGTGGTGCTCAACCTCACCACCGGCGGGGCGCCGACCATGGCGATCGAGGAGCGCCTGCAGCCGGCGCTGCAACTCAAGCCGGAAGTGGCCTCGCTCAGTATGGGCTCGATGAACTTCGGCCTGTACGAGATGCTGAACCGGCACAAGGACTTCAAGTATGACTGGGAGCGGCCCTATCTCGCCGGTTCCGACGATCGCATCTTCAAGAACACGTTCAAGGACATCGCCTACATCCTGGAGTCGTGCAGCGCGAACAACACGCGCTTCGAGATCGAGTGCTACGACATCGGCCACCTGTACACGGCCTCGCACTTCCTCGATCGCGGCATCGTGAAGCCGCCGCTCTTCATCCAGTCGGTGTTCGGCCTGCGCGGCGGCATCGGCCCGCATCCGGAAGACGTGATGCACATGAAGCGCACGGCCGACCGGCTGTTCGGTGACCAGTATCAATGGTCGGTACTCGGCGCCGGCGCCAACCAGATGTACATCGCGTCCATGTCCGCCGTGATGGGCGGCAACGTGCGCGTGGGTCTGGAGGACAGCCTCTGGATCGGCAAGGGCCAGCTCGCCAAGACCAATGCGGATCAGGTGTCGAAGATACGCCGGATCCTCGAGGAACTGGGGCTGGAGATCGCGACGCCGGACGATGCGCGTCAGATTCTGAAGTTGAAAGGCGGGAGTAACGTCAACTTCTGACAACCCGCTGCCCCCATCCCAACCTTCCCCCGGCAAAGCCGGGGGAAGGGGTGTACATCCCCTCCCCCAGCTTCGCTGGGGGAGGGTTAGGGTGGGGGCCAAATCGCGGACACGTCGAATGCCCTCATCATGAAGCACTACAAAATCGCAGCCATCCCCGGCGACGGCATCGGCAAGGAAGTCATCGCCGCCGGCATCGAAGTGCTCGACGCGCTTGCCCAGGCCGACGGCTCGTTCGCGCTCGACTTCGAGCACTTTCCCTGGGGCAGCGATTACTACCTGAAGCACGGCCGCATGATGGACGACGACGGCCTCGCACGGTTGAAGCCCTTCGACGCCATCTTCTTCGGCGCCGTGGGTTCGCTGCAGGTGCCCGATCACATTTCGCTGTGGGGCCTGCGCCTCGCCATCTGCCAGGGCTTCGACCAGTACGCCAACGTGCGGCCGACGCGCATCCTGCCGGGGATCGATCCGCCGCTCCGGCTGAAGTCGCCGGGCGACATCGACTGGATCATCGTGCGCGAGAACAGTGAAGGCGAGTATTCCGGACAGGGCGGCCGGTCGCACCGCGGCCACCCGGAAGAGGTCGCCACCGAAGTCTCGATCTTCACCCGCGCCGGGGTGGAACGCATCCACCGCTTCGCCTTCCAGCTGGCCCGGTCGCGCCCGCGCAAGCTGCTCACCCTGGTCACCAAGTCCAACGCCCAGCGCAACGGCCTGGTGATGTGGGACGAGATCTTCGCCGAAGTGGCACGCGACTTCCCGGACGTGAAGACCGACAAGGTCCTCGTGGACGCAGCCACCCAGCGGATGGTGCTGAAACCGGCTACCCTGGACGTCATGGTGGCAACCAACCTGCACGCGGACATCCTGTCGGACCTCGCGGCTGCACTGTCGGGCAGCCTCGGCATCGCGCCCACGGCGAACCTGAATCCGGAAGGCCGCTTCCCCAGCATGTTCGAGCCGATCCACGGATCGGCCTGGGACATCGAGGGCAAGGGCGTGGCCAACCCGGTCGCGACTTTCTGGACGGCGGTCATGATGCTGGAGCATCTGGGCGAGGCCCGGGCGGCCAGACGGCTCATGCGAGCCGTGGAGATCGCCACCGGCGCCCGCGTGTTCACGCCCGATCTGGGCGGTACGGCGCGCACGTCGGATGTCACCAAGGCGGTCGTCGACGCCGTCAGGGCGCCTTACCATCACTGACGCCCGCCCACTTGTCATACGCGGTCGCCCCGGATGGTTGGCGGCCATGCGGCATTGCGCCAAAATGGAGGCTGCTCCCCCGGGAGGAAGACCATGGACTACAAGGAAGGCCGCCTTCAGCTGGAACAGACGTCAGCCGCTGCTGCACGCAGTGGCGTAACGGCCGTGGAACGCCGCCTGCTGGAAAGCCTGCTCGAGACCGCCGGCAATCCGCCCATCCGCATCCGCCTCTGGGGCGGCGAGGAAATCGTGTGCGGCTCCGCCACGCCGGTCGCGACCATGGTCATCCGCGATCGCGGCGCCCTGATGCGCATGCTGGTGAACCCCGAGGTCTACCCGGCCGACGACTACAGCAACGGCCGCATCGAGATCGAAGGCGACCTCGTGGCATTCCTGGAGCATGTGTTCCTCGGCCTCGACAACCTGCCGGACAAGTCGCTCAAGGCCCGCTTCCTGCGCTGGATGAACAAGCCGCGCGCGAACACGCTGGCGGGCTCCAAGGAGAACATCCACCACCACTACGACCTCGGGAACGAGTTCTACAAGCTGTGGCTGGACACCGCGCGCATGCAGTACACCTGCGCGTACTACCCGCACCCGGGCATGTCGATCGAAGAGGCGCAGATTGCCAAGCTCGATCACGTCGCCCGCAAGCTGGAGCTGAAGCCGGGTCAGGTGGTTTTCGAGGCCGGTTGCGGCTGGGGTGGCCTCGCGCGCCATTTCGCGAAGCACTACGGCGTGACCGTGCGCGCTTTCAACATCTCCCAGGAGCAGGTGAAGTTCGCGCGGGCCAAGGCCAAGGAAGAAGGCCTCGACACCCGCGTCGAATACGTGCTCGACGACTACCGCACCATGCAGGGCGAATGCGACGTCTTCGTCTCGGTCGGAATGCTGGAGCACGTCGGCCTGGACAACTATCCGACCCTGGGCGACGTGATCCACCGCGTGCTGAAACCGCACGGCCGCGGACTGATCCACTCCATTGGCCGCAACAAGCCGGCACCGATGAACGCCTGGACCGAGAAGCGCATCTTTCCCGGCGCGTATCCCGCGACCCTGGCGGAGATGATGCAGATCCTCGAAGGCCACCAGTTCTCGGTGCTCGACGTCGAGAACCTCCGGCTGCATTACGCCCACACGCTGGAAGCCTGGCTCAACCGCTACGAAGCCCACGTGGACGAGGTGCGCAAGATGTACGACGAGCGCTTCGTGCGCATGTGGCGCATGTACCTGGCGGCCTCCCAGGCGTCGTTCCTGACCGGTGCGCTGCAACTGTTCCAGATCGTGTTTGCCCGGCCCCAGGACAACACGATTCCGATGAATCGCGAACACCTGTATCCCCGCTGACCCCTTCCTGCCCAGTCCCCTCCCCCAGCTTTGCTGGGGGAGGGCCAGGGTGGGGGCCAGCAGCATCTCACCTGGAGACTCCTTCGCCCGAATGGACACCTGCGAAATCCTGATCGTCGGTGGCGGCCCCGCCGGCTCCACCTGCGCGCGTTTGCTGAAGCGCGCCGGCATCGACGTGATGATCCTCGACAAGAAGGCGTTTCCGCGCGACAAGATCTGCGCGGGCTGGGTAACGCCGGCGGTGGTGCAGGAACTGGAAATGGACGTCGATGCCTATCGCGCCACCGGCCGCACGATTCAACCGATCACCGCCTTCCGCACCGGCATGATCGAAGGCCGCATCGTCAACACGAAGTACCCCGAAGTCGTGAGCTACGGCATTCGTCGCTTCGAGTTCGATGCCTTTCTGCTCGAACGGTGCGGCGCGCGCCTGGCTCCGCCCGCCCAACTGAAATCGCTCGAGCGCTCAGCCAACGGCTGGATCGCCAACGGCACCATCGAAGCGAAGTTCGTGGTGGGTGCCGGCGGGCACTTCTGCCCCGTCGCCCGCCACATCGGCGCGCAACTTGGCCAGAGCGAGAGCGTCGTGGCCGCCCAGGAAATCGAGTTCCCGATGACCGAGACGCAGAAGCAGGATTGCGCAGCGCTCGGCGAAGCGCCAGAACTGTACTTCTGTCCGGACTTGAAGGGCTACGGCTGGATCTTCCGCAAGGGTGATTTTCTCAACGTCGGCCTCGGCCGCGAGGACAATCACAAGCTGTCCGAGCACGTCGCGGAATTCGTGCGCTGGTTGAAGGCCGAACGCCGTGTACCGCAGGACACGCCCGAGAAGCTGGGCGGTCATGCCTATCTGCTCTACAACCATGCGCCGCGTCCGTTCCTCGGCGATCGCGCGATGCTGATCGGCGATGCGGCAGGACTCGCGTACCCGCAGAGCGGCGAAGGCATTCGTCCCGCAGTGGAATCTGCCATGTTCGCCGCGGAAATCCTCATTGCCGCCAAGGGCGATTACAGCGCGGCGAAACTGGCCCCATACGAAGCGAAGATGCTGCAGCGCTTCGGGGCGCGCCAGACGAAGTCGATGACCGAGCGGCTGCCGGAAGGATTGAAGAAACTTGCCGCTGCCCGGCTCATGGGCAGCGAATGGTTCACCAGGAGCTTCGTGCTGGACGAATGGTTCCTGCACAGGAAGCAGGAAGCGCTGCAGGCCTGAGACGCAGCGGCAGCGTGCGGGGCCCCGATAGGTAGCTGCAACACCCGGTAGCGACCCATGGCAACCGCCAGGCATCGGCTCAACCGCGATCTCCTGTTCGTCGGTGTCCCGGCCGTACTGGTGGTCGTTGTCGCCACCGGACTGACGCTGTTCCTGATGCGGCCGGCGCCGCCGAGCGAGATCGTCATGTCGACCGGCGCCGCCGACGGCACCTATCACGCCACCGCCACGCGATATCGAGACATCCTGGCCCGGGACGGCGTGACCTTGCGGCTGTGGCCCTCGAGCGGCGCGGTCGAGAACCTGCAGCGACTCTCGGATCCTGCGGCAGCCGTGGACGTTGCATTGGTCCAGGGCGGCATCGTCAGCGCGGCACCGCCCGACAGCACGAAGGGCCTGGTCTCGCTGGGCAGCGTCTACAACGAGATCCTGTGGGTGTTTCACCGGGGCGACCGAGCGCTCGACCAGCTGCCTCCGCTCAACGGCAAGATGATCGCCATCGGCGACGCGAACAGCGGGACCGCCGCCCTGGCCATGACCATGCTCGAGGCCACGGGGATCGCGCGACCGCCCACCACGATTCTCAAGGTCGGCGGCAAGGCGGCACAGAATCTCCTGATCTCGGGGAACATCGATGCCGCCTTCTTCGTGGCGAGCCCGCAATCGCCCATCGTTCAGGACCTGCTGTCGCGGAGCGGCATACATCTTGTCAGCTTCCGTCGCGCCGACGCCTATGTCCGACGCTATTTCTATCTGAGGAAGTTCATCCTTCCTCAGGGCGTGTTCGATCTGGCTCGCAACCTCCCCGAGCACGATGTCACCCTGCTCGGCACCACCGCCAATCTGGTGGTGAAGGACGACCTGCATCCCGCGCTGGCCTATCTGCTGCTGCGCGCAGCCGCCGAAGTCCACCACTCACCAACGACGTTCTCCGACCTGCGGGCCTTTCCCGCGGCCAACGACACCGAACTGCCGCTCAGCCCGGAAGCCGCGCGCTACTACAAGTCGGGACCGCCGCTGCTGCAGCGCTATCTGCCGTACTGGGGTGCAAATCTCGTCGATCGGCTGCTGGTGCTGGTCGTGCCCGCGCTGGTGATCCTGATCCCGGCCGGCCGGCTGCTGCCGCAGCTCTATCGCTGGCGCGTGCGATCGCGCATCTACCGGTGGTACGCGACCTTGAAGGAGGTCGAGTTGGAACTCGAAGAGCGGCGCACGCCGGAAGAGCTGGAGCAGATCCTGGAGCGGCTGGAGTCGCTCGACGACGCGGTCCACCGCATCGAGACGCCCCTTGCCTACTCGGAGAATCTCTACAGCTTCCGGCAGCACATCGACCTGGTGCGCCAGCGCACGCAACTCGCCATCCGCAAGACGGCGCTGAGCACGACCAGCGAAGAGTCGCGGCAGCAGGGGACCGCCTCCTGAACCCGGCGGTCGCGCCACCACACGCGGATCAGCTCGCGGCGAACAACGCTTCGTGCGCCTTGCGCAACTCGCGCTTCAGCAGCTTGCCGCTCGGGTTCTTCGGCAGGCTCTCCGCGAACAGCACGCGCTTGGGCAGTTTGAAGGCCGCGAGCTTGCGCGAGCAGTGCTCCAGCACCGCCGCCTCGTCGAGTTGCGTCCCCGTCTTCGGCACGACCACGGCCACCACCGCCTCCACCCACTTCGGATGGGGCAGCCCGATCACCGCTACTTCCGACACCCCTTCCAACTCGTAGATGGATTCCTCCACCTCGCGGCTCGCCACGTTCTCGCCGCCGGTCTTGATCATGTCCTTCTTGCGGTCGACCACCGTGATGTAACCCTCGTCGTCGATGGTCGCGAGATCGCCCGAATGGAACCAGCCGCCCTCGAAAGCGGCGGCAGTGCGCTCGTCGTCGTGGAAGTAGCCCTGCAGGAGTTGCGGGCTGCGATGCACGATCTCGCCGATGGTCTGGCCGTCACGCGGAACGTCCTGCATCGCATCGTTCACCACGCGCGTTTCGACGTTCAGGACCGCACGCCCGCAGGATCCCGGTTTCCGCAGCTGGTCTTCGGGACCGAGCATGGTCGCCAATGGCGCGATCTCGGTCTGGCCGTAGAGGTTCCACAGCTTCATGTTCGGCAGCCGCCGCGCGATCTCGCGCATCACCTCCACCGGCATGATGGATGCACCGTAGTAGCCCTTCTCGAGCGACGTGAGGTCGGTCTTGTCGAACAGAGGTGAGCGCAGCAATGCAATCCATACCGTGGGTGGTGCGAAGAACGACGTAATCCCGTGGCGTTCAATCAGCGGCAGCAGGTTCTCGGGGACCGGCTTCGCGGTGATCACGTTGGTGGCACCCACGTAGATCGAAGGTCCGAGGAAGGCGTCGAGCTGTGCGCAGTGGTACAGCGGCAAGGCATGCAGCGCGAGGTCGTCGCGCGCAATCGATGCATCCACCACGCAGCTCACGTACTGCCACAACACGGCATCGTGAGTGAGCATGGCGCCCTTGGGCAGGGACTCGGTGCCGCTGGTGTACACGATCTGCGCGAGGTCACTCCCCGCGACGTCGGCTTCGGCGAGCACGGCCGCACTGCCGGCCAATTCGTCGAAGCGAAGCATGTCCGCGGGCGGTTCGCTGGAGTGCTCCGCCGGAAGCCAGATGAACCGTTCGACCTGGGTGCCGTTCCCGGCTGCCGCCTTGGCCACGGCGGCGAACTCGCTGTCGGTCGCCAGCAGGCGCGCGCCGGCATGACGCAGTATGTAGGCAACCTCGTCCGCCTTGAGCATGAAATTGATCGGCACCAGGACCGCACCGAGGCGCGCCAGTGCAAAGCGCAGCGCGATGAAAGCGTGGGAATTGCGCGCCAGGATCGCGACCCGGTCGCCCTTGCCTACACCGCTCCGTGCCAATCCGCCGGCGAGGCGTTCACAGACTTCCTGGAACTGCGCGTAGGTCCAGCGGACATCGCCGCAGGTGACGGCGAGCTTGTGGGGATCACGCGCCGCACTTCGGCGCAGCACGTCGGCAATGGTGTGACGATGGATCGCTGGATGCACGCGAATGGCCCCAATGCGGTGGATGAATGGCGGGCAGTAGTGTAGCGCCCGTCCGATCCGTGGCGCCTATGCGCTCCTGAGAACGTCGAGCGGCGGGTGCCTGGCCTGCAGGATGTTCTGACTCGGAAGACCCCACCACTGCTCCAGCACGATCGCGTAGACGCTCCTGAAGTCGACGCCGAAGGCGACATTCCCAGCCCCGTCAAGCCGGTCGAGCCGTGGGATCGCACCGACCAGTCCTCCTCGCACTCGACCACCAAGCAGGAAGTGGGCGTTGGCCGTTCCGTGGTCGGTACCGTTGCTCTGATTCTCTTTCGGACGCCGCCCGAACTCGGCGTAGGTCAGTACCAGTGTTGAGTTCCACCGGTCGAGTTCCATCATCGCGGCACGCAACGCCGCCAGTCCCGCTGCGAGGTCGCCGAGCAACCGCTCCTGCGTACCCGGCTGGTTGCTATGCGTATCGAAACCGTTGAGCGACAACTTGACCGCCGCCACACCACCCTTGCCGGCTACAGCCTGACAGGCGGTCTTCACGGCATTGCCGAACGGGCCGCCGGGAAACTCGGTCCTGAACTCGTAGCTCGCGCTCAAGCCACGGGCCGCCTGCACGATATCGGCCTCGATCTTGAGGATGTGATCGAGGGCCGGATTGCGGGCACGCCCTTCCGGTGCGGCGAGCTGCGCCTGTCGCAGGAACTGCTGGGTGTTGGTGAGCGTGATGACGCGCGGACCGACGCCTTCCAGCGGCCCCGCTTCGGCACTGCCGATGACGATGCCGTCGGCAGCGAATGCCGCGGGAGGCGGCGTCGCGGCGAAGGCCCGCGCAAGCCAACCGTCCGCGAGGGTTTCATCGCTGTCGGAGGCAGTGTCCCAGATCTCGATGGAACGGAAGTGCGACAGATTGGGTGAGGGGTAACCCACGCCCTGAACGATCGCGAGTTCGCGGTTCTTCCACGTCGAGAGCAGCGGTGCCAGGGACGGATGCAGGCCGGTGCGTTCATCGAGCTGCAGCACCTTGTCGCGCGGGATGGCTAGGCGAGGGCGCAGGTTGTAATAGTTGCGATCGGCGTAGGGAACGACGGTGTTGAGGCCGTCATTGCCGCCTTTCAATTCGACGAGGATCAGGAGGTTGTCGTAGCCGGTTCGCGAGCGGGTCTGGGCAAGCGCCGGCGGCAGCAGCAGCGAGCAGGAGGCTGCGCCGACGGATTGGAGGAAGTGGCGGCGGTTCATGCTGGCTCCTTCGCGGACGCACACGTTCGTTGCCCCCATCCCAGCCTTCCCCCATCGAAGATGGGGGAAGGAGTGCCTGTGGTTGGTTCCGGCGCAAGCATTGCGTCCCCTCCCCCGCGCACAGCGCGGGGGAGCGTTAGGGTGGGGGCACGCGATGCGGAGAAACCCCGTTGCCCCCATCCCGGCCTTCCCCCATCGAAGATGGGGGAAGGAGTGCCTGCGGTTGGTTCCGGCGCAAGCATTACGTCCCCTCCCCCGCGCACAGCGCGGGGGAGGGTTAGGGTGGGGGCACGCGATGCGGTGAAACACCTTTGCCCCCATCCCAGCCTTCCCCCATCTTCGATGGGGGAAGAAGTGCCTGCGGTTGGATCTGGCGCAAGCATTACGTCCCCTCCCCCGCGCACAGCGCGGGGGAGGGTTAGGGTGGGGGCCTGCGGTGCGGAGAAACACCGCTGCCCACATCCCAGCCTTCCCCCATCTTCGATGGGGGAAGGAGTGCCTGCGCTTGCTGCTGGCGCAAGCTTTACTTCCCCTCCCCCGCCTACGGCGAAGCAAGTAGTGCCTGTGCGAGGTCGCTCCTCGCACCCCGGCGAAGGAACGAATGCGTGTGGCGTCTTGCGTGACATGAGCCAGGTCATCGCGCTACTTCAATTGATATACCGGATCCTGCGTGAGATCGCGAATCAACTCCAGACCGCTGGTTCCCGCCGCAGGCGCTTCCACCGGCGCCATCGCCAGGACCAGCCGCGGAATTCGCGATGCGCCCTCACTCCCGAACGACGCCTGCCACCCATCGGCATCGAACTCGATCTCCGCCAGCGCCCGCAGGAAGCGCTGCCGGCCTCCGCCGCCAAGCTTGCCTTGACCTTTGGCGATTCGTGTTCCGCCCCGCGGTGTCATCCCTTCGGCCCCGCGCATGTCCTGGCCGCGGAACAGTCGGTCCAGGAACTGCTTGCGCTGCAGCAGCGTCGTGGAGTTGATCCATGCCTCACCGCCCGGCCAGCCCTTCACGTTCGGCGGCGAGAACAGATTCTGACCGAGCGCCGCCGTCAGAAATGCGAAGGGTGTCAGTTCCCCCGTTTGCACGTCGAAGATCCGCAGCGTTCCCACCACCAGGTCGACCGGCGACTTGATCAGCACGGCCCGGTTCTCTTCCGCATAGAACGCGTCGCTGACGAAGATCAGCCGCAGTGCCGTTCGGATGTCGTATCGATTCATGCGAAAGAACTCGGCGATACGCTTCACCTCACGAATATTCGGTTCCGGCGATACGAACTCGCGCCACAGCTTGGTGACGATGAACTCGGCGCAAGCCGGTTGGTCGAGCAGGATGTCGAGCACGTCGTCGCCGTCGAGGTTGCCGCTGGTGCCCAGCACCGTCTTGGTCCCGCGGTCATGTTGAAGGCGCCGGTACCGGAAAGTCCCGTCGTCCGGCTCGATGCTCCAACCGGTGAAGGCACGCGCGGCCTCCTTGATATCGCGCTCGGTGTAACGGCCTTCGCCCAGCGTGAAGAGTTCCATCACTTCGCGTGCGAAGTTCTCGTTCGGCTGCGCTTTCCGGTTCTGCGCGTTGTCGAGGTACACGACCATCGCCGGATCCCGCGCGATCTCGTGCAGCAGCTTGCCGAAGTTGCCCAGTGCGTGGCGGCGCAGCAGAGCATTCTGCCGGTACATCAGGACGGGCGACTTGACCTTCTCCTGACCCGACACGAAATGGTTGTGCCAGAAGAGGGTCATGCGCTCGGTCAACGGCGAGGGCGTTTCCAGCATTTCCTGCAGCCACCAGTTGCGCAGTTCCACGCTGATCAGGAACTGACGGCGGATGAAGGCTTTGCGTTCGTCGTCGTCGAGTCGCTTGAGGCCGCGAGGCGATTCGAACGCGTTCAGGGATGCGGGCACCGGCGTGACGGCCTGGCTGCGCGCGCTGCCCAACAATCGATCCGCGGCTTGTTCGCGCGATAGCCCTGCGAAGGAGCGGATCTCGCGGTCCGTGGCACCGAAGCCGGCGCGATTCAGAAGGTGGCGTGCGTCGATGTAGTCGAGGGGTGGTGCTGCGAGCGTGACCGTCGAGATGAGGCCGGCCACCAGAGCGGTAACTAGCCCCCGCCCTAGCCCTCCCCCACGAGCGTGCGCTCGCGGGGGCGGGGACGCACAAATTCCCGGGAGCGCATGTGCTTGCTCCCTCCCGCGGCTACGCCGGGGGAGGGTCGGGGAGCCGGCAGCGCATGCAATGCGCACCCTCCATGGCATCTGCAGCAATGCGCTCAAATTCGATCTCTGCCCGTTGCGTTCCTCGAACTCCAGAACGACCACCCCACCACGCCCGTTGACCCTTGCCGAACGTCCCCGGTGCGACGTACCGCATAATCCGCGTCGAGGAACCACCACCGATGCCCGAGACCCCCCACGCCCGCATTCTCGTTGTCGACGACGACCGCCGGTTGCGCGATCTGTTGCACCAGTATCTCTCGGCCCAGGGATTCGGTGTGCAGTCCGCACCCGACGGCCCCGGCATGGACCGGGCACTGGGCTCCGGTGGCGCCGACCTGATCGTGCTGGACCTCATGCTGCCCGGCGAAGACGGCATGAGCATCTGCCGCCGCCTGCGGTCCAACGGCAATCCGACGCCGATCATCATGCTGACGGCCAAGGGCGACGACGCCGAACGGATCGAAGGTCTCGAGACCGGGGCGGACGACTATCTGCCCAAGCCGTTCAATCCGCGCGAGCTGGTCGCCCGCATCAACGCCGTGCTGCGCCGAGGCGGCCAGCCGTCGCTGCCCGGGGCGCCTGCGGAAACCGATGCGATGGTCCGGTTCGGCCCGTTCACCCTCAATCTGGGTACCCGGCGCCTGCTGCGCGGCGAGGAGTTCATCCCGCTCACCACCGGCGAATTCGCCCTGCTGAAGGCGCTGGTCACGCACGCGGGCACGCCGCTCACGCGCGAGCGTTTGATGGAACTCGCCCGCGGCCGCGAGTACGGCCTGCTCGACCGCACCATCGACGTGCAGGTGTCGCGCCTGCGCAAGTTGATCGAGAACGACCCGGCCCATCCCCTGTACCTGCAGACGGTGTGGGGCCACGGCTACGTCTTCGTGATCGATCGATCCGCCTGAGCCCGCCATGGGTCTTCTGCCCCGCTCCCTCCTCTGGCGTTCGGTGCTGCTCATCACGGCGATCCTCATCGCCAGTCAGCTCGCGTGGATCCAGTTCTTTCGCCTGACCAGCGCTCAGACCAAATCCGATCAGCTCGCATCCAACATAGCGAGCGTGCTCAATACCGTGGCCGTGGCACTCGACACGATGCCTGCGGCGTCGCGCAAGAA
Source organism: Burkholderiales bacterium (assembly GCA_019747905.1). Taxonomy (GTDB): domain Bacteria; phylum Pseudomonadota; class Gammaproteobacteria; order Burkholderiales. The sequence continues at coordinate 107,613 of JAIEQG010000040.1, read as the reverse complement.
ATTCATGGAACGGTTACCGGCAGCCATGCAGAACATCCGGCTGCTGCCAGCCACCACCTGGGACATCGACGAGATAGCGGTCGAGCAATCGCCGCTGCTGACCGCCGTATCGGATCAATTGAAACGGCTCTCCGGTGGCAACACGCTGGCCCTGGCGATGCTCGAGGACTCCGACCGTTCGCTGTGGATCAAGATCCGCGTCAAGGAACAGGCGTGGTGGGTGGTGTTTCCGCCCAACGCGTTCGGCTTCACGTCGACGGCGGCCTGGGTCGGCTGGAGCCTCGTGAGCCTGGCCTTGGCGCTGGCCGGCGGCCTGGCTCTCATGCTGCGGGTGAACCGTCCATTGCGCGCCCTGGCCAATGCCGCGCGCGACATCGGTGCCGGCAAGACGCCCGCGGCGCTTCCGGAGAAGGGCCCCTCGGAAATCCGCACGCTCTCGCATGCGTTCAACCGCATGACCGATGCCCTCAAGGAACAGGAGGCGAATCGCGCGGTCCTGCTGGCCGGCGTGTCGCATGACCTGCGCACGCCGTTGTCGCGACTGCAACTCGCGCTGGAGATGAGCCGTGACCAGCTCGATCCTTCCGCCCGCGAAGGCATGGTGCAGGACATCGAGGACATGGATGCGATCATCAACCAGTTCCTCGATTTCGCACGCGAAGGCGCGAACGAAGCCACCGATCCGCGTGCCGACCTGAACGGCATGGTGAGTGCGCTCGCCGAGCGCTACGAGAAGCGCGGCGAACCGGTCAGGACGAAGCTGACCGTGCTTCCCGCGCTCCCGCTGAAACCGCTGGCGGTGCAGCGCATGATCACCAACCTCGTGGACAATGCCCTGCGCTACGGCGCAGGCGACGTGGAGATCGAGACCGTGCGCGAGAACGGCGCGGCAGTGCTGAAAGTGCTCGATCGCGGCCCCGGCATCCCCGAGCAGGAGGTGGATCGGGTGATGCAACCCTTCACGCGGCTCGAGGCCGCACGCAGCGATTCCGGCGGTGCCGGACTCGGGCTCGCCATCGTCGATCGGGTCGCGCGCATGCACGGCGGCCAGGTACGCCTGGCGCAGCGCGCGGGGGGCGGCCTGGAGGCCCGGGTGGATCTGCCGCTCGAGGTCGATGAGACCGAAGCAACCGCGTAGGCCACCATTTCAGCGAGGACGACATGTACACCCAGAAGATCCAGGTTCGCGTGACCGAGACCGGCCAGACCATGGAAGTCGCGGTGTTCGAGCGGAAGGCGGACCGCATCTCGGTGGTTCTCGGCGAAGGTATCCACAACGTCAAGTGCGATCTGACACCGACGCGCACCGGCAAGGCCTACGTGGGTGCGGTGATGGGTCGCGAGATCGTCTACGAACGCAGCCGCGAGCAGGTGCAGGCGGACATCGACCGGGACAATCCGGCGTTGCGCAAGCCGCGGGGGCGATAGCCACAGACTGCTCTCCCGGGCGGCAGCCCCCATCCCGGCCTTCCCCCACCGAAGGTGGGGGAAGGAGCACTACATTCCCTCCCCCAGCGAAGCTGGGGGAGGGTCAGGGTGGGGGCATCGGCCGCAACGGGAACCTCCCGATCACCTCATACCGCGACCCAGCCGAATCCAGCGTCGACCGCACGAGCACATACTCATCCACCGACCACCGCATCGATTCGATCGCCACAGTCTCCACCCTGCCGGTGCACTTGCGCAGGAGGGTCACGTGCGGTTTGAACGCACGCCGATCGAACGTGAATCCGATCGATTCCAGCCAATCCGAAAGGCGCATCTGCAGGTCGGCAAGCGGTTCCGGCGTCGTTGCCGGTGCGACCCAACCGATGCCGTTGTGATGCCAGGCACCCAGGCGATCCAGTTCCAACGCGAATTGATCCACGGCGATGGCAGGTGGAGGCGCCCGCAGTTCGTCGAGGCGACCCGGATCGACGTCGCCCAGGAACGCCAGCGTGAGGTGGATCGAATCCGTCCGAGTGATCCTGCCGCCGACGCCCGCCTGCAACACCGTCGCGTGCTCCGCCAATCGATCGGCAAGCGCATGCTCCGGCCACAACGCGTAGAAAACGCGAACGCTAGCCTCCGCGCCGCCGTACCGGGGCAACCGTTACCTCGTCGGCGTCCAACGGCGATTCGCCTTTCCGTCGATCCCCAGCCTGCGGCCGGGGTGGCTCACGCCGCTAGCTGCGGCCGTACGCGGCTGGCTCGACATCCCGCTGCAACAACGCCACGGCTTCCGCGGCGATGCCCTCGCCCCGACCGGTGAATCCGAGGCGCTCGGTGGTCTTGGCCTTGAGGTTGACCGCATCGGCAGCGATGCCAAGATCGGCGGCGATGTTCGCCGTCATCTGCGCCGCGTGCGGTGCCATCTTCGGTGCCTGGGCGATGATCGTCGCGTCGATGTTGCCGATGCGCCAGCCGGCCGCGCGGACCTTCGCACCGGTTTCGCGCAACAGCACGCGGCTGTCCGCACCCTTGAACGCCGGATCCGTGTCGGGGAAATGCCGTCCGATATCGCCGAGCCCTGCGGCGCCCAGCAGCGCATCGCAGATGGCGTGCAGCAGCACGTCCGCGTCCGAATGGCCGAGCAGGCCCTTCTCGAAGGGAATCGTCACGCCACCGATGATGAGTGGCCGGCCCGCCACCAGCGCATGCACGTCGAATCCCTGCCCGACCCGGACGTTCATCGGGTCAATCCGATCGCGCGCGTTGCCGCAGGATGAGTTCAGCGAGAATCATGTCCCGAGCATACGTGACTTTGAGATTGGTGGTGTCGCCCTCGATGAGACGCGGCTGCTGGCCGAGCGCTTCCACGGCCGACGCTTCGTCGGTGACCATGTCCGCATCCGCTGCCTCTAGCGCGCGCCGCAAGATGCCATAACGGAACATCTGCGGCGTCTGCGCTTGCCACAATCCGGCACGGTCGACGGTACGGACGATGCGACGATCGTCGTCCGCCGCCTTCAGGGTATCGGCCACCGGCAGCGCCAGGATGCCGCCGACCGGATCGGATGCGAGCGCGCGCAACAACCGGTCGAGCAATGCGCTCGACAGGCAAGGACGCGCCGCGTCATGCACCAGGACCCAATCGTCCTCACGCACGGATTCGGCCATGGCGTGCAGTCCGTTCAGCACCGACGCTGCCCGGCTGTCGCCGCCACATCGCAGCGCCTTCACCTTGGTGCGCAAAGACGCCGGCACGTCCACCTCGAATCGATCGTCGTCCGGTGCAAGTACGACGTGGACCGCTGTCAGGTCTCCATGCCCGGTCAGGGTCGTCAGCGAGTGCTGGATCAGCGGCGCACCCGCGAGCGGCAGGTATTGCTTCGGTACTCCCGACCCCAGGCGGCTCCCGCTGCCGGCGGCGGGCACGAGCGCATGGAAGCGTGACTGATGTGCAGATTCGTTCAAGGCCGGCGAATTATCGGGGTCCCGACACGAGCCGGGCAAGCGCGACGTCTATAATCCGCGCCTCCCCGCATCCGTCCGCATGGTTCTTCCGCTTCCCATCCCGCCGCGCGGCCAGCGCTTCCAGGCCCCATTCCTGGCAGGGTCTTCCGACGCACTCGCACTCGCCGAACTGGCAGCCGCGCATCGTCCGCTGGCGATCGTCACTGCCACGGCGGTGGACGCGCAGCGCCTGCTGGAGGAGATGCGCTGGTTCGCGCCGGCGTTGAAGGCGCACCTGCTGCCCGACTGGGAAACCCTGCCCTACGACACCTTCTCGCCGCACCAGGACCTGGTGTCGGAACGCCTCGAGACGCTGTATCTGATGATGCAGGGCACGGTGGACGTCGTGATCGTTCCCGTGTCGACCGCATTGCTGCGACTGCCGCCGCGCGAGTTCCTCGGGGCGTACACCTTCTTCCTGAAGCAGGGCGAGCGGCTGCCCCCGGAGGAATTCCGGCGCCAGCTCACCATGGCCGGTTACACCAACGTCTCACAGGTGGTGGCACCGGGTGAAGTGAGCTACCGCGGCGGGCTGATCGATCTCTTCCCGATGGGCTCCACCCTGCCCTACCGGATCGACCTGATGGACGACGAGATCGAATCGATCCGGACGTTCGACGTCGACACCCAGCGCAGCATCTACAAGGTCCGTGAAGTGCGGCTGCTGCCGGCACGCGAGTTCCCCATGGACGAAGCGGGCCGCACGCGCTTTCGCCAGCGGTTTCGCGAGGTCTTCGAAGGCGACCCCTCCAAGCGCCGGCTGTACAAGGACATCGGCAACAACGTCGCGCCCGCAGGCATCGAGTACTACCTGCCGCTGTTCTTCGAAGACACGGCGATCCTGACCGACTACTTGCCCGAAACGACCCTGATCGCATTGCATGGCGACGTGCCCGGCAGCATCGCGCAGTTCTGGCGTGACACGCAGGGACGCTACGACCTCCTGCGCGGCGATGCGAATCAGCCGTTGCTCCCCCCCAATGCGCTGTATCTGCGCGAGGACGAGTTCTTCGGCGCCGTCAAACCGTATGCGCGGATCGAGATGGGCGCTACCGCCCCGGCCGACACACCCCCCGTCGCCTCCCTGCCGCCGGTGGCCGTCGATCGGCGCGCCGCCGATCCGCTCAACGCGCTGAAGCGCTTTGTCGCGACGTACCCGGGCCGGTTACTGCTGATCGCAGAAAGCCTGGGGCGGCGCGAGACGATGCTGGAGTTCCTCGCGACACACGCGCTCGAACCGAAGCTGGTCGAGTCGTTCGACGCATTCACCGAGGCGGCCGATCGGCTGATGCTGACGGTCGCACCGCTGTACGCGGGATTCGTCCTGAACGACGCCGGCATCGCGGTCGTCACGGAAACCGAGCTGTACGCAACCACGGCTCGCAGCCGCGCGAAAGATCGCGAACGCCGCACGTCGGCCGAGAATGTCCTGCGCGACCTGTCCGAGGTCAAGGTCGGTGATCCGGTCGTGCACGAGAGCCACGGCATCGGTCGCTACCTGGGCCTCGTCACCATGGACCTCGGCGACGGCCCGGCCGAACTCCTGACCCTCGAGTACGACGGCGGCGACAAGCTCTACGTGCCGGTGTCGCAGCTCCAGGTGATCAGCCGCTATGCCGGGATGGCGCCGGAGAACGCCCCGCTGCACAAGCTCGGCAGTGGCGACTGGCAACGCGCCCGCCGGCGTGCCGCGAAGCAGGTGCGCGACACCGCGGCGGAACTGTTGCACCTCTATGCACAGCGGGCTGCGCGCCAGGGGCATGCATTCACGCTGAAACACCAGGACTACGAAGCGTTCCGTGCGGGCTTCGCGTTCGAGGAGACCGCGGACCAGGCCGCCGCCATCGAAGCGGTGATCAAGGATCTCGAATCGGGCAAACCCATGGACCGCCTGATCTGCGGCGATGTCGGGTTCGGCAAGACCGAAGTGGCGCTGCGGGCGGCCTTCGTCGCGGTCGCCGACGGCAAGCAAGTGGCGGTTCTGGTGCCGACGACGCTGCTCGCGGAGCAGCACTTCCAGAACTTCTCCGACCGGTTCGCCGACTGGCCGGTGAAGCTCTCGGAACTCTCGCGGTTCCGATCCGCCAAGGAATCCGCCGCCGCCTTGCAGGGTCTCGAGAATGGCTCCATCGACATCGTCATAGGAACGCACAAGCTCCTGTCGAAGGACGTGCGCTTCAAGAACCTCGGTCTCGTGATCATCGACGAAGAGCACCGTTTCGGTGTGCGCCAGAAGGAATTGTTGAAGCAGCTGCGCGCCGAGGTGGACGTGCTGACGCTGACAGCCACGCCGATCCCGCGCACGCTCGCCATGTCGCTCGAGGGTCTGCGCGACTTTTCGGTCATCGCGACGGCCCCGCAGAAGCGCCTGGCCATCAAGACCTTCGTGTCGCGCTACTCCGAAGGCCTGGTCCGCGAAGCCGTGCTGCGCGAACTGAAGCGCGGCGGGCAGGTGTACTTTCTCCACAACGAAGTGGAGACCATCGGCAACTGGGAAGCGAAGTTGACCGCCCTGCTGCCCGAGGCGCGGATCCGCGTGGCCCATGGCCAGATGGGCGAGCGCGATCTCGAGCAGGCCATGCGCGATTTCTACGCAGCGCGCTTCAATGTGCTCCTGTGCACCACCATCATCGAGACCGGCATCGACGTGCCTACGGCCAATACCATCATCATCAACCGGGCCGATCGCTTCGGTCTGGCGCAGCTGCACCAGCTGCGCGGCCGGGTCGGACGTTCTCACCATCAGGCGTACGCGTATCTGCTGACCCCCGACGAAGAGGCCGTCACCTCGCAGGCGAAGAAGCGCCTGGAAGCGATCCAGATGATGGAAGAACTGGGTTCCGGCTTCTACCTCGCCATGCACGATCTCGAGATCCGTGGCGCCGGCGAAGTGCTCGGTGAATCGCAGAGCGGCGAGATGCAGGAAGTCGGGTTCAGTCTCTACATCGATCTGCTCAACCACGCGGTGCGGTCATTGAAGAACGGCAAGGAACCCGATCTCGAAGGACCGCTGCACGCCGGCATCGACATCAACCTGCACGCGCCCGCCCTGCTGCCCGAGGACTACTGTGCCGACGTGCACGAGCGCCTGGTGCTGTACAAGCGGCTCGCCAACTGCGAGACGCTGGACTCGCTGGAGCAGATGATCGAGGAGCTGATCGACCGCTTCGGCCGTCCGACGGATCCGGTGAAGGCGCTGCTCGACACCCACCGGCTGCGCATCCTCGCCGAGCCGCTGGGCGTGGCTCGCATCGATGCATCCAGCGAGTCGATTCAACTCACGTTCAAGCCGAATCCGCCGATCGATCCGGCCCGCATCATCCAGCTCGTGCAGCAACGGCGCAGCTACAAGCTCGCCGGGCCCGAGAAGCTGAGAATCGACGTCAAGCTCGCGGAAGTGGCGATGCGGGTGGTGCGGGTGAAGGAAGTATTCAAGGAATTGCGGGAGCCGGTGGCGGCTTAGTGGGCCGCGGCCCCCATCCCAACCTTCCCCCACCGGAGGTGGGGGAAGGAGTGGTACGTCCCCTCCCCCGGCTTCGCCGGGGGAGGGTCAGGGTGGGGGCCGACGCTACTCGATCACCCCGCCGTCGGATCACTCGTCCACGGCGTCACCGTGAACAGGTCCTGCACCCCGTCGTTCTTCTCGAACACGACCGCGATCCATCGCACGCGGTCATCCAGCTTGAGCATCATCTTCACCTCGTTCGACACTTCGTCGCGAGGCACGTGGGCTTTGGGGCTCGGGGGTGGCAATGCCATGGCGGGCTTCTCCGTCAGGGTTCGACGATTTCCGCGACGGCACGGCGTCGCAGGTCTGGGTACGGGCCGGTCATCAGGTCGGGCAGTGCCACGGCGTCCGGCTGTTGCTGCATCCACTGGGTGAGCTGCTTCACGTTCGCCTTGTTGTTGAAGTCATCGCCCAGCCACACCTTGAGCTTGCCGCAGTTCGAGTCGCACCCGCTGTACGGGATCGGCGTGGCCGGCAGCTGCGGGCGCCCCTCGATCACGGCAAGCGAGGCCTGCGGCGGACCCAGCTCGCCCTTGTCCAGGATGCGATAGTCCGTAGCCAGGTAGCCGATCACGAGCGGGCGCGCGAACGATTCCACCATCGACACCGAGCGGCTCGTCGCCATCGCGACGCGCACGCTGCCGCCCGCTGAAATCGGTGGCGCCGCGGCGGCGTCTGCGGCCGGCGCTTCGCCCTTCGGCCCGGAGGCGGCCGCCAGCACCTTGTTCACTTCGTCGAAGCGCTTCTTGGCCTCGGTATCGCTGCCGATGTTGAGCAGGTCCACCTTGCCCGGCACACCGGCCGACGCGTCGGCTGCGGTCGCGCGGTTGGAGAACAGCGATACGTCCACGGTCTTGACCAGGTACACCCGATTGATGACCCGCAGGTAGAAACTCTTCGCCGGCCCCTTGCCGCCGGGTTCGACCGGCGGTGGTGCGTACTGCTGCAGGTACTCGCGGCTCTCCCTGCCCCAGCCCTTGACGGCATCGTCCATCGCCCGCGCCGGCAGGCCGTAGGTGTACGCGTCCTTCAGCGTGATCGTGCCGTTGGCCGAAGCCGTGTCGAGCAGGTTGAGCCCCACGGGCACGCTCTGCACGGGTATCGCGAGGCTCAATCCGCCGCTGCGGCTCACTGAGAAGTTGTAGGTGGGAAAAGCGGCGAGGGGTGCGTCGGAATAGTCGGCCGGCACCTCTTCCCCTGCGGTCTTCGGAAACTGCCAGCGACGCGGTGGGGCATGCTTGCCGTCCTCCACGCCCGGCCAGCCGCGATAGAAATCGCGGTAGCCTTTGGGATGCAGCCGCACCACCAGGTTCTCGAGCGGGAGGAAGCCCTTCTCGGAGTAGACCTTGACCTGGTCCGCGAGCGGCGTCTCCACGAGGAACACGTCGCCCGGCTGCAGATCTTCCGTCAAGGGATAGACCGGAATCACCTGGCTCGCGCGGATACCGAGTGCCCAGTCCTTCGCGACCCGAGCGAGCTGGTCCCCGCTCATGCGCGTCGTCGAACATCCGGCCAGGGCAACGAGCACCGCACCGATCACCCAGCGACCCACCGCGTGTGCAGTCATCATCTTTTTCTCCGGTGTGCACGAAACCTTCGGCGATGCCGACAGGATAAACCCGCGCGCGCCGAAATATGGATCACTTCGTTCGTTCCGTCAGGCACCTGTAAGACGAGCGGCGCAGGATTTCATGCTCCAGACGGTTTTCGAACCCGACGGCGACGCGCACACTCACGGTTGCCGACGTCATCGCGCCGCGCCCGTCGCCGCCCGACGACAGTCGACGAACCGAAGCCTGAGACTTCATCCTGAGGAGGGGCTCCCGACATGGCCAAGCGTGCACTGCTGATCGGCATCAACAAGTACAAGATTCCCGGGGCCGATCTCCGGGGTTGCGTCAACGACGTGAAGAATCTGTCCGCGGTGTTGAAGGAGTACTACGGGTTCGGAGCAGCGGACATCAAGACGCTGCTCGACTTCCAGGCCACCAAGAAGAACATGCAGGCAGGCATCCGGGCGTTGATCACCGGTGCCTCGAAGGGCGACACCCTCCTCCTGCACTACTCCGGCCACGGCGCGAACGTGCCGGACAAGAACGGCGACGAAGCCGACGGCCGCGACGAGATCCTGTGCCCCACCGACCTCGACTGGAAGGACCCGCTCACCGACGACTGGCTGCGCGCCACCTTCAATCGCATGAAGAAGGGTGTCAGCCTGACCGTGATCATGGACTGCTGTCACTCGGGCACGAACACGCGCGCGATCCTGCCGCCGGACGCGCCGGTCATTCCGCGCTATCTGCCCAATCCGTGGGACATCATGGCGGAGGAATCCGGACGCAAGCTGAAAGGCAAGGTGCGCGGTGAACTGCGTGCCTCCTCGCGCGCGGCCCGCAAGAAGTCCGACGTGGTGCACGCGGAGATTCCGGAGCTGCTCATCACCGGCTGCCGCAGCACGCAGACTTCGGCCGACGCCCACATCGGCGGTTCCTTCAACGGTGCGCTCACCTGGAACCTGGTGGCGAGCATCAAGGAATCGAAGGGCAAGGCGAGCTACCGCGACCTGCACGCGAAGACCATCGCCAAGCTGAAAGCCGGCGGCTTCGACCAGGTACCGCAACTCGAGGGCATGCGTACCAAGTTCGGCCTGACATTCCTCGCACCGCCGGCCTGAGGCTACGCCCGCTGGCGGCAGCCCGGGTTGACGCACGTCGACCCGGGCCGCTGCCGCTCGAACCTATCCGCCGCTCGCGGCGAGTCATCGCACCGTCCGATCACTGACCGGAGAACCCCATGGCGCAGACCAGGAAACCCGCCAGGAAAACCACCGCATCCCGCACCGGCGCGCGCAGGAAACCTACACCCGCCACAGCGGCGACGCGACCTTCCGCCACCAAACCCGCGCGCGACGCGTCACCCGTCTTCCAGTTCGAGGGGATGACAGCGCTGGCGGCAGGCGGCAGCGCGCTGCAGTTCCACGAAGTCAAGGCCACGGTCAAGGCAACCTTCAAGCCGGGGACGGCGCGCGCGATCGGCGCGACGCAGAAGGTGACGGTGCTCGCCAACGACATCATCGAGATCGAGTTCGACGGCGGCGTCCGGCTGTGGATGTCGGGCGAGGACTACAAGGAGCAGTTCCTCAAGGGAACGTCACGCGATGTCCGGGCCGCGGGCCCCATCGCGCCACCGGCAACGCTGCAAGTGCTGCCGTCCGGAATGCAGAGCCGCGGCCCGATCGGCTGGGTGGTCAAGGCGCTGCGCGTGTTCGGCATCGACCTGGGTGAGAAGACCGCGCAGAAGATTGCCCACAGCGTCGACACCAAGGCGACGGCCAAACGGCCCGGTCTCGGGCTGTATGCCTGCGGCATTCGTTACGACACGTTCTTCCTCGGGGCGCCGCAACCGGGCTGGGGCAAGGACAGCCAGCCGATCCTGCTGTTCCTGCACGGCACGGCGTCGAGCACCTGGGGCAGTTTCGGCGAACTGTGGTCACCGGCGCGCGCCGCCGAGCGCACCGCGCTCGCGAAGCTCTACGATGACCGCGTCGCCGCCTTCGAGCACGCTTCGCTGTCGCAGAGCCCGATCGAGAATGCGCGCGATCTCGTGAAGGCCCTGCCGAAAGGCGCCCGATTGCACGTGGTGAGCCACTCGCGTGGCGGCCTGGTCGGCGAGCTGCTGTGCCGCGCCAACCGCGTGGGCGGCACGGCGTTCGAAGCGACGGAGCTGGAAGCGTACGGCGCGGCACTGGACGCACGCGCCAAGGCGCTGAAGGAACCGAGCGCCAAGGACCGACACCTCGCGGCGCTGAAGGAACTGAACGAGCTGCTGCGCCAGAAGCAGATCGTGGTCGAGCGCTTCGTGCGCGTCGCCTGCCCGGCACTCGGCACCACGCTGGCCTCGGGTCGCCTCGATCGCTGGCTGTCGGTGATCGGCAGCGTCTGCAGCGCGGCACTGCCCGACACGCCCCTCTCGGACTGGCTCTCCGACATCGGCGATTTCATCGGCTCGGTGATATCGGAGAAGACGGACCCCGCCACGCTGCCGGGTCTCGAAGCGATGATGCCGGACTCGGGCCTGATCCGCCTCGTGAACTGGCCGGCCGCGGAAGTGAGCGGCGATCTCGCCGTCATCGCAGGCGACATCGCGCCGGACGCGTGGTGGGCCAAGCTGCTGGTCTGGGTCACCGATCGTTTCTACGACGGCGAACACGACCTCGTGGTGAACACCGCTTCCATGTCCGGCGGTGCCAAGCGCACCGAACAGGCGCTGCTGAGTTTTCACCAGGGCGCGGCGGTCAACCACTTCAACTATTTCCAGAACGCCGACAGTGCCGCCCGGTTGGTGCTGGCCCTCGAGGGCAAGGCGTCGGTCGACAACGGGTTCAAGCCGCTGGTGGCGCCCACAGCGCCGATCGCGCGCGCACTCGTGCTGAAACCGAAGCCCGGCCCGCGGCCGGTGGTGTTCCTGCTGCCCGGCATCATGGGCAGCGAGCTCATGGTGAAGAAGAGCACGGTGTGGGTCGATCTGCCGAAGCTCATGTTCGGCGGCCTCGCGAAGCTCGGTGTCGGCGCGGCCGACGTACAGCCCCGGCAGCCGGTGGTGCGTTACTACGGCGATCTCTCGCGCTACCTCGAAAGCTCGCACAAGGTCATCGACTTCGCGTTCGACTGGCGACTCCCGCCCGAAGCAGAAGCGAAACGCCTCGCGCAAGCGGTGTCCGATGAACTGGCCGCGGCGCAGAACGCAGGGCAACCGATCCGCCTGCTGGCGCATTCGATGGGTGGTCTCATCGCGCGCACCATGATCGCCAACCATCCCAATGTGTGGGTCGACATGTGCAAGCGCCCCGGTGCGCGGTTGGTGATGCTCGGCACACCGAACGGCGGCTCGCACGCCATCAACGAGATGATCGTGGGCCAGTCGTCCACGATGAAAGGGCTCGCAATCCTCGACCTCAAGCACGACCTCAGGGAACTCCTCGAGATCGTGACGCAGTTCCCGGGCGTGCTCGCGATGCTGCCCAAGGACCTGCGCGAGGATTACTTCGATCCGGCGGTGTGGGCGAAGTATGCCGCGCACGCGGGCGGCGGTTGGGTCGTGCCGCCTGCCAAGGGTCTCACCGATGCGCGACGCTTCCGCGACACGATGGATCGCGCACTCGTGGACCCGGAGCACATGGTGTACGTCGCCGGCACCTCGGATGCGACGCCGGCGGCCATGCGCTTCGACGAAGCCACCGGACGCATCGAGATCCTCGCAACGACTCAGGGCGATGGCAGGGTCACGTGGGATTCCGGCATCCCCCCTGGCGTGCCCACCTGGTACATGAACGCGGAGCACGGCGACCTGTCGGCCTACGCTCCGGCTTTCCCGGCGATACAGGAACTGCTCGAGACCGGCAAGACGACGCGCCTGCCGACGGCACCGAAGGTGAGTCGCGGTGTGCCGGCGCTGTTTCCGATGCCACGCGACACCGATGCGGTCTACCCTTCCGAAGAGGTGCTCACCGCCACCATGCTCGGTGCGAAACCGCGCAAGCGCCAGGCCGCGAAACCCGTGGAAACACCGGTGAGCGTGAGTGTGTTGCACGCCGATCTCGCCTACGCCAAGTATCCCGTTGCAGTCGGCCACTACACCGGCGACACCATCATCAGTGCCGAGAAGGCGCTCGACAACGCGCTCGGCAATGCGTTGAGCCGGCGCCAGCAACTCGGCCTCTACCCGGGCCCCATCGGCACCAGCGCCATCTTCGCGAATCCCAACCTCGCACGCGACCCGACGGCCAGTCCGCGCGGAGCCATCGTGATCGGGCTCGGCACCGCTGGCCAGCTCACCGCCGCGACGGTCGCGCGGGTGTTCCGCCACGGCCTGCTCGAGCACGTGCTCGCCGTCGGTCAGAATCGCCTTGCCGGAGCCGCCGGCAGCACGGCAGCGCAGACCAAGTTCGAGGTCTCCGCCCTGTTGATCGGCACCGGCGCAGGCGGAATTTCGGTGGCCGACTGCGTCTACGCGCTGCTGAAAGGCGTCGCGTCCGCCAACGAAGCGTTGTCCGGCGCCGGGCAGATCGAGCGCTTCGCCACGCTCGAGATCGTCGAACTGTTCGAGGATCGTGCAATCCAGGGCATCAAGGCCATGCAAGAGCTGCGCCGCAATCCCGACATCGACCAGGCCTTCGTCTTCAACGACAAGGTGCAAAGCGCTTCAGGAGGGTTGCGACGCGTCAGCTTCGACGAGCCCGCAGGGTGGTGGCATCGCATCCAGGTGCTGGGCGGCGGCAAGGATGGCGAGCCGGGGGACGGCACGCTGCGCTTCTCGTCGGTCACACGCCGGGCGCGTGCCGAAGTGCAGCTCCAGCGCACCCAGTTGAAACTGGTCGACGAGTTCGTGGAACAGGCAATCCGCCAGACCTCGGACAACGAACTGGTTGCCCGCACCCTGTTCGAACTGCTGCTGCCGAACGAGCTGAAGGATCAGGCGCCGGACCAGGACAACACCGTGCTGCTGCTCGACGAAGAATCGGCGCGTTACCCATGGGAACTCCTGCGCGATCCGCTCAATCCGGGCCGCAAACCCAACGTGGTGGAGCACGGCGTGCTGCGCCAGCTCGAATCGTTCGAGTATCGAGAGACCGTCCGGATCGTCACCGAGAACGCGGCGCTGGTGGTGGGCGATCCCGTGAGCAGCTTTCCGCCCCTGCCCGGCGCCCAGCACGAGGCCGAAGCGGTGGCACGCGTGCTGCGGGCCAAGGGCACGGTGGTCGAGGAGTTGATCAATCCCACCGCGTCGGCCGTGCTGCAGTCGCTGTACCAGCAGCCCTACCGCATCCTCCATCTCGCCGGGCACGGCGTGTATCGCTATCTCCTGCCGGGTGCACTCGATTGCGATGCGTGCGGTCAGCAGTTGCCTGAAGGTCAGCTGCAGCAGCGCATCGACGAGGGCGACCGCATCACCGGCATGGTGATCGGCGACAACGCGTTCCTGACCCCGCTCGAAGTACGGCAGATGCGCCGTGTGCCGGAACTGGTGTTCATCAACTGCTGCCACCTGGGCCATATCGAAGGGGAAGCGCCGGACGAAGCTCGTCACAACCTGCGCCGCGATTTCCACAAGATCGCGGCAAACGTCTCGACCGAGTTCATCCGCATGGGCGTGCGCGCCGTGATCGCCGCGGGCTGGGCGGTGGACGACGCTGCCGCCTCGGTGTTCGCGAAGCGCTTCTACGAGGAGATGCTCGCCGGCGCACCGTTCGGTGCCGCGGTGCGGGCCGCGCGGGAAGAGGCCTACGATGCGGCGCCGCATCTCAATACCTGGGGGGCGTACCAGTGCTACGGCGATCCCGACTACCGCCTGGAACGGGACGGGGGCGGCTTCGGCGGCAGTGCATCGATGAATCGCCATGCCAGCGCCTCGGAAGCGGTAACGGCGCTCGACAACCTGGCATCCCGCCTGTCCCTGTCCGCGAACGATCCGAAAGTGGATCGTGATCGGCTGGAGGAACTCATCGAGAGTCTCAAGACGCAGGGGTATCTCTCCGATCCGTCGGTACTTGCCGCAGCCGGGCGTGCTCACGGCCAGGCAGAACAGTTCGATGCCGCCATCGACTACCTGCGAAGTGCTCTCTCCGTCGACAACTGCACGGCCGACAGCAACGACATCGAAACGCTCGCCAATCTCGAAGCGCGCTATGCCGTGCCGGTCTGGGAAAGCGGTGATGCGACCCGGGCCATGCTGCTGATCGACGCGGCGATCGAACGGATCGAGGATCTCATGCGGGTGGCGTCTCCGGACGAACTGGCTGAAGGCGCTCCGCTTCATGAGCGCGCTGGCGCCAACTCCGACCGGCTGGCACTGCTCGGCAGCGCATACAAGCGCAAGGCGCGGATCAGTGCAGGGACCGAACGCGACAAGCTGCTCGCGCGCAGTCTCGACTGCTATCGCCGCGCCTACCACAAGGCACCGGCCCCATATCCGCTGTTGAACGCCCTCACCCTGGAACTCGCAAGCGGATGGCAGCGCAGTGCCGGACTGCCGGCCGCTCGACTGAAGGCGATCGAGAGCGAGGCGTTGCGACTGGAGGTGGAACTCGAGACTGCCGCTTCGACCGATCGCCGCTTCTGGACGGCGGCGACGTTGAGTGAGGCCGCGCTCGTGGCGGCGCTATGCCATCCTGGCATCGATGCAGCCGCGCTCGATCGCGCACGCAACCGCTATCGCGATGCGGCCAAGCGGGGCAGTCCGCGCCAACTTCGCTCCGCGCTGGATCAGATCGACATCCTGATCCACCTCGCCGACAAGAAGCCGTCGATCGCCCAGGCATTGCAGGCGTTGCACGACGCCATTGCTCCGGCGGCTCAGGCCGCGAAGGATGTGAGCAAGCCGAGGGCAGCGCCGGCTCGGAAAAAGTTGGCGCGCAAGCGCAAGGCGAAGTAGCGGGATTCGCCCCCATCCCAACCTTCCCCCAGCAAAGCTGGGGGAAGGAGTGTACGTCCCCTCCCCCGGCTTCGCCGGGGGAGGGCGGAGGGTGGGGGCAGCACAGCGCCGGCTTCGCCGGGGGAGGGCGGAGGGTGGGGGCAGCGCAGCGCCAGCTTCGCCGCGGGAGGGCGGAGGGCGGGGGCAGCGCAGCGCCGGCTCAGCCGGGGAAGGGTTGGGGAGGCGGCGAAACGCTCAATACCCCGTGCAGAACTGAAAGTGCATCGGGTCCTTGCCCCTGCCCGTCCAGTCGCCGCCCCACTTGAACCCGCAGCTGCGGAACACTTCGACCACGCCGGGGTCCATATCTCCGACGGAGCCCAGAGCATTGGTGGTCGGATCGAGATCGATGGCGATGCCCCAGCAATGGGTGGACAGCTTGCTGCTGGTACGTTTGGCGCGGAAGCTGTAGCCACCGCCATAGGTCCGTACCTTGCTCCTCAAGCCCGCTGCATCGAGCTTCGTGAACACCTCGTTAATCACCGGCACGAGTTTCCTGTGCACCCGCATGCTCTTCGCCAGCTTCGTCCGGTCCCACGCGAGCGGGATCGGATAAGGCAGCGGCGCGGAGGCGATCTGCTGCAGCTCCCACTTCGGATCGATGGTGCCGTCGGCCTTCAGGAATTTGTAGATGTCGCCGAAGGTCGCCAGGATCTCCTGCAACCCGTTGGGTGGCGCGAACGCTGCGCGGGTGGCGGCGACGCGCTTCGGCGCGACCAGCTCGCGTTTCGGCGGCAGTTCGATCAGTTGACCCTTGACGACGGCCTTCGCGTCGCGAATGCCGTTGTACCCTGCCAGCGCTGCCGCGAGCTTGCGGTCGCCGTAGTGTTCCTCCGCGATTCGTGCGAACGAAGGTCTCGCGGTAAGGGCGATCTGCTTGGCCATGACGTCTCTCCTCGGGCAAGGACAACGAAATGCGCTGCCGAGATATTGCAGCGCCGACATCGGGTCATGCAAGTTGCGCCGTTCGGGTGGCGGCGGTTAGGCTACGGGTCCGCGCGTTCACGCCGCGCCCCCATATAGCGCCATGGAATACCCACGCAGACATTTCGTCATGAAGGCAGCCGGCGTCGTCGCCGCGCTGGCGGCAGCCGGCTGGATCGATCCGGCGCTGGCCGACAGTGCCGAATGGAACAAGCGCGCTTTCGACGTGAAGTCGCTCGACGAACTGATCGGCCTCCTCGGCGGCGAAACGGCGAGCGCCAGCGAGGCGATCCATTTCGACGCACCCGACATCGCGGAGAACGGCGCCGTCGTTCCTCTCGCAATCGTGAGCGCGATCCCGGGCACCGAATCGATCGCAATCCTGGTCGAGAAGAATCCGAACGTGCTCGCCGCGATGTTCACCCTGCCAGAAGGCACGCTTCCGGAAATCCAGGCACGGGTGAAGATGGCCGAAACCTGCAACGTGTACGCCCTGGTGCGTGCCGGCGGCAGATATTTCTACACGGCAAAGGAAATCAAGGTGACCCTAGGGGGGTGTGGCGGCTAGTTGGCCCGCCGGAACGACTCATGGCCAATCCGATGAAGATCCGCGCCCGCGCGGACGGCGACGTGGTGGAAGTGAAGGTCCTGATGGCGCACGTCATGGAAACGGGGCAGCGCAAGAACCAGGCGGGCGAGATCATCCCGGCATGGTTCATCCAGCGCGTCGAGGCCACGTACGGCGATCGCGTCGTGCTGTCGGCCCAGTGGGGTCCGGCGATCTCTGCCAACCCGTTCCTCCTGTTCAAGTTCAGGCATGGTGCCAAGGGCGAGAAGGTGCGCATCACGTGGTTCGATTCGAAGGGCAATACGCGCACCGACGAGGTCGTCATTGCGTGACGTAGCGCGCCTGAAGCCGCGTGCCGTCCGCTGGGTCCTGGCATGCGCTTGCGCACTGCTCGGCATCGCATGGGCCACGGCCGCCGACGACCGTCGCGCGCTCGACGAGATCCAGAAGTACCGCGACATGCTGAAGGACGGCAATCCGGCGGATCTGATGGAACTCAAGGGCGAAAGCCTGTGGACCACCCCACGGGGTCCGAAGCAGGTGACCCTGGAGGCCTGCGACCTAGGCCTCGGCCCCGGGGTGCTCGAAGGCGCCTACGCGCAACTGCCCCGCTGGTTCGACGATGCCGGCCGCGTGCTCGACACCGAATCGCGACTGATCCATTGCATGACGACCCTGCAAGGGATGACGAAGGAGGAAGCGATCCAGGGTTGGACACGGCCCGGCTCCGACATGGAGGCGCTCGTCACGTTCGTCGCGACGAAGTCGCGGGGTTTGCCGATCCGCGCATCGCAAGCCCATCCGCGTGAAGCCGAGATGACGGCCATCGGCGAAACGCTGTTCTTCCGGCGCGCCGGTCCGCTCGATTTTTCCTGTGCGACCTGCCACTCGCAGGACGCGCGCCGCATCCGGCTGCAGGAGCTGCCGAACTTTCTCGATCCCGCGAGCGCACGCGAATCGATGATCCAGTGGCCCGCCTATCGGGTGTCGCAAAGCGCGGTGTGGACGCTGGAGCGTCGCCTCATCGATTGCATTCGCCAGATGCGCGCGCCGGACGCGGAGTACGGCTCCGATGCGATCATCGCGTTGCAGGTGTATCTGCAGCACCAGGCGAACGGCGGCGTCCTGGAAGCGCCGGGGATCAAGCGATGAATCTGCCCGGCTTGCTCGGCGGCCTCGCACTGGCGGCACTGCCGGCGCTCGCAGCTGATGTCGATGTGCTGACGCGTGCCGAAGACACCATGCGCCGCTCGTTCCCGGCTGCGACCGAAGAGGAATGGCGCACCCGCCTCGCCCAGGACGAAGTGCAGGCGCTGTGCAGCGCCCACCACAACACGCCGCCGCCGGACATCGCTGCGCGCATCGTCGCGCAGAGCCGCGAGGGCATCCGCTATCCCGACGACGGTAAACTGCTCGGCAACTGGAAGGAAGGCGAGAAGCTCGCCTCCATCGGTACCGGCGGACACATCGGCAAGATCCAGCCCGATCGCCCAGGAACACGGCGCGGCGGCAACTGCTACGCGTGCCACACCATGGCGACGAAGGAAGTCGCCGCCGGCAACCTGGGGCCCAGCCTCACCGGCTACGGCAAGCGGCTCGGCAACACGCCCGAGTCGGCCAGGTTCGTCTACGACAAGATCTGGAATGCGCAGGCGTTTGCGCCCTGCTCCCACATGCCGCGCTTCGGCACCAACGGCTGGCTGACACCGGAGGAAATTGCGCACACGGTGGCGTTCCTGCTGGATCCGGAGTCGCCGGTCAACCGGTAGACCTAACAGCTACGCCGCCCGACGCGGCCGTCCGCGCCGCGGGTGCCGCGACGTTGCCGATGGGATGGTGTACGCCGCTCTCGGTTCCGCCACGGACAGAGTGAACGGACTGCGAACCGTGACACCGTCGAACTGGGCACCATCCTGCAGATCTTCCGTGAGCAACACGGCACATCCTTCGAGCTGGGCAGCTGCGACGACGAGGCTGTCCCACCAGGACAAGCGGTAACGTGCTTCTATCGCACGGCCGCGTTCCAGTGCCGCGCGGTCGATCGGACGGGGATTCCAGGCCATCATGGCGTTCACGTCATCCCACGCCTCCTCGGGCGGCAGCCCGGGATCCAGTTTCCGTGTCACGCTGACATAGTATTCGGAGAGCACCTGAAAACTGGTGCGGCCGAGCCGTTCGCGCCAGAGATGATCGAGCCACGACTCCGCGAGCCGCTGTTTCGCAGGCTCCCTCGCATCGCGCGCGTACACGATGACGTTCGTGTCAACGAAGACGGGGGCGGTCATGCAACTCTTCCCGCGCCGGGTAGCGCACACGACCACGGCTTAGCTTCACCGGTTTGCGGGCCAGGAACCGCCGCATCGACTCTTCGTACTCCGCTGATTCCCGCATGCGCTGCTCCAGCATCTCGCCGATCATGCGCGAGACGCTGACATCCTGCCGCGCGGCGTGCACGCGCGCCCAGGCAGCGAGCTCCTCGTCGAGCGTGATGGTGACGTTCTTCATGATCAATCCTTCGGACCATATATACACGTTTCCAGTGTAACACTGTTTTCGTGTATTTATTGCTCCGGGGTGGCCTGCCTTCCGATGACCTTGTCGGGCAGAATGAGCCGTGCATCGCTGAAACCGGGAGTCCTCGATGAAGCATGTCCTTGCCACCGCCCTGCTGACAGCCGGCGTATGCTGGTTCGGTCCCGCGTTCGCCGCCACCCCCGGCGACCGCGTCGATAACTTCCGCCTGCTCGACCAGAACGGCGCTTCCCACGAGCTGCGCTACCTGTCGGACGCCAAGGCCGTGGTCCTGATGGTCCAGGGGAATGGCTGCCCCATCGTGCGGCAGGCGCTGCCCGCGTTGCGGGAAGTTCGCGACACCTACCGGGAACGAGGCGTCGAGTTCCTGCTGGTCAACTCCAACCTGCAGGATGATCGCAACGCGATCGCGGCGGAGGCGAGGGAGTTCGGGATCGACATCCCGGTGCTGCAGGACAGCGCCCAACTGGTGGGCGAAGCGCTCGGGTTCGACCGCACCGCCGAGGTCTTCGTGATCGATCCGAAGACCTGGCAGCTCGTCTATCGCGGCGCCATGGACGACCGCCTCGACTACGAAAAGCAAAGGCCGGTCGCAACGAAGCGGTATCTGGCCGACGCGCTCGACGCGATGCTCGCGGGCCAGGCGGTCCCGGTCGCTCGAACCGAGACTGCCGGTTGCCTCGTCAACTTCCCCGAACGTACCCGCACCAAGGCCCACGCGGCCATCTCCTATTCCGAGACCATCGCTCCGCTGCTGCAGAAGAACTGCGTGGCCTGCCATCGCACCGGCGGGGTGGCGCCCTGGGCGATGACCAGCTACGACATGGTGCGCGGCTTCGCGCCGATGATCCGCGAAGTGGTGCGGACCCAACGCATGCCGCCCTGGCACGCCGATCCGCATTACGGCCGCTTCGTCGGCGATCGCTCGTTGAGCACCACGGAACTGCAGACGCTGGTGCACTGGATCGAAGCCGGTGCGCCGCGAGGTGCCGGGCCCGACCCGCTAGCGTCGCAGACGCCGCTGCCTTCCGAATGGGCATTGGGCACGCCCGACCTCGTGGTCGAGGTGCCGGCCTTCGAGGTCCCCGCGACCGGCGTCGTCAACTATCAATACCCGAGCCTCCCGAACCCGGTCAGACACGACGTCTGGATCCGCGGCGTCGAAGTGCTGCCCGGCGATCGTTCGGTGGTGCACCACGTGCTGACGGGCATCGACGACTCCGAGTCGCGCGAGGTGCGCGTGGGCCAGCTTGCCGCCTTCGGCGGCTACTCGCCGGGCAAGAACACGTTCTTCTACCCGGAGGACACCGGTGTGCTGTTGCGCAAGGACGCGAAGCTGCAATTCCAGATGCACTACACGCCGAGCGGGAAAGCGGCCCGCGACGTGACCCGCGTCGGTTACTACTTTGCCGACAAGCCGCCCAGGCACCCCCTGCATCTCACTTTCCTCTACAAGGGAAACCTCTCGATACCGCCGCACGCGAAGGCGCACACCGAGACGGTGGAACACGTTTACGACCGGGCAGTCATGGTGTACACGCTGATGCCGCATGCGCACCTGCGCGGCAAGGCTTCGCGCTTCACCGCCGTCTATCCCGACGGTCGTCAGGAAGTACTCCTCAACGTACCGAAGTACGACTTCAGCTGGCAGACCGTCTATATCTTCGAAGAGCCCAAGGTGTTTCCGGCAGGAACGAAGATCGTGTTCGACATGACCTGGGACAATTCCGCGCAGAATCCGGCGAATCCCGACCCGGACAAAACGGTGCGCTGGGGCGACCAGACCTGGGAGGAAATGAACGCGGGATGGATTCGGTTCCGCTACCTCGACGAAGACGCGGACGCAGCGAAGACTGCCGAGGCACGCTGAGAGTCGTCGCCAGGCAGCCCTCGCCGGGCCGCCCCAAGAGGGCTGGCCCCCTCGGGGGGAAGGGCCGCAGGCCCATCGGGGGGGCCTAACATCAGCCCTCGCCGGGCCGCCCCAAGAGGGCTGGCCCCCCTTGGGGGGAAGGGCCGCAGGCCCATCGGGGGCATCACCTCAGCTCAAGTCGACGATCACCCGCGCCTCGATCCACGCCGCCAGCGCCGAACCCAGGTCGAACGCCGCATCGGCGAACACCGCTTCGTCGACACACCGATGCAGCGAGACGCCTTCCAGCGCGGCTTCGAGAAATGCGTGTTCCCCGGCACCGAGTTCGCCGACCTGCACGCGCCATTGCGGTCGATACACGAGGCACCGGTGCGTCGCCTCGTCGAACGGAACGGTTCGATCGCCGACGTGCTCGCGCTGGTGCACCGACCAGATGCGGGCCAGCGGCCAGGGAGATGCGAGTACCGCGCACGCCGGATGCAGCCGCACGCGCAGCGTGCCCCACTCCTCGTCGGGCCGGCTCGCGAGCTGCAGGGCATCGAAGCGATCGGCATCCGCGGCATAGTGGGCGCAGTGCACGGCCCAATCGAGGCTTGCCACATCGGCGAGGTATGGCAGTTCGCGGACGTGCTCGAAGTCGCGCAGGAATTCAGCGAACGCATCGCCGTAGCGGGTCAGATCGCCTTCGCGCGATGGTGAGCGCCTGCAGTACTCGCGTGCCAGTCCACTGAAGAATTCCGCACCGACAAGCTGTTCGACGACGGGATAGGCCGCCGCGAGTGCCTTGCGGGCATTGGCCTCGACGTTACCGCGGTACAAGGCGAGACGCGGTGCAAGCGATGCAGCGGTCCCGACGAATGCCTGCTCCGCGTCCTCGTGCACCTTCGCATCCCGGAGCAGGTTCGCAAACACGGTCTGCGCCGTTGCCAGTTCAGACATGGGCGGCCTCACGCACCGCGGTCGCGCGGATCGCTTCGCCCAGCAGCACGGGCAGTTCCGGAACGTCGGTGTCCCATTCGATGAGCGTCGGCACCGGACCGAGACGGCGACACGCCGCTTCGTAGAGCTGCCACACCGGCGCTGCCACCTGCGCCCCGTGGTCGTCGACAAGGAGATCATCCACCACGGCATGCCCGGCCAGGTGGATCTCGCCCACGAGACCGACCGGAACGCGCGCCAGCTCCGCGTACGCATCGCTCCCATGGTTGGCGGCATTCACGTGCAGATTGTTGACGTCCAGCAGCAGGCCGCAACCGCTGCGCCGCGCGAGCTCGGCCAGGAACTCCATCTCGCTCAGTCTCGAATCCCGATAGGTCACGTAGCTCGAGACGTTCTCCACCAGGATCGTGCGGCGCAAGCGTTCCTGCACCTGCGCCACCCGGTCGACCATGAGGGCGAGCGCCTCTACCGTGAACGGCATGGGCAGCAAGTCGTTGAAATGCCGCTCACCCAGCGCACCCCAGCACAGGTGCTCGGATACCAGCGCGGGTGCGATGCGATCCACCAGCCGGGCAAGCTTGTCGAGGTGGTGCGAGCGCAGCCCATCGCTAGACCCCAGCGACAGTCCGACGCCGTGCAGGCTGACCGGGTAGCGGGCGCGCACGTGTTCGAGCACGTGCAAGTCGAAACCGCCGTCGCCGAAGTAGTTCTCGCTGTGGACCTCGACCCAACCGATATCCGGCTCGCCGTCCAGGAATTCGCGATAGTGCCGGGCACGGAGCCCGATGCCGCTACCGACTGGCAGCTGTGCCTGCGTATCCATGAAACGACACCGGCGGCCTCGCGACCGCCGGCGTGTCGCATCCTTTCGGACTACTTCTTCATGGCGACCTTGCCGCCCATGGATTCGCAGGTACCGATCGCCACGTACTTCCATTCGTTCGGGTCGTTGTCCTTCTTGGCCTGGCCCGCGCAGGAATGGGAGCCGTTGGCGCTGGCACAGTCGTTCGCGCCGGCCTTTGCCACGCCCAGGCATTTTTCCTTGTCGGACTTCTTCATGTCGTCGCCGGCCAGGACACCGCCTGCGGCGGCTACGGCCAGCAGACCGGCGAGTGCGGAACGAATGACGATTTGGTGCTTCATGGTTTCTCCTCGGGTTCGAACAGGGGGTGACGGGCCCGTGCCCGTCGCCCTGTATTACGGGGCCGGCCGGCCGCTGGATTCAGGCCGGTTTCGCACGACGGCATGGTACCGTGCCGTCGGACAAGCGCAACGTCCCGAAAATTCCTGCCATGCATCGACGCGAATTCCTCCAGGTCCTGGCCGCGGCCGCCGCTGCCGGCCTTGCCCTCGACGCACGCTCGGGCCGCGCCGGCGAAACGACCGCGTCCATCTACGACCTCGAACCGTTCGGCAACGTGGGGCTGCTGCACTTCACCGACTGCCACGCGCAGCTGCTGCCGATTCGTTATCGCGAACCGGATGTGAATATCGGCACCGGTGTTGCGCGCAACCGACCGCCCCATCTCACCGGCGAAGCGCTGCTACGGCACTTCGGTATCCCGCCGGCAAGCTCCGAAGCCCACGCTTTCACGAACCTCGACTTCGTCGAGGCGGCCCGCATCTTCGGCAAGGTCGGCGGGTTCGCACATCTCGCGACGCTGGTGCGTCGCCTGCGAGCAGAACGCCCCGGTGCGCTGCTGCTCGACGGTGGCGACACCTGGCAGGGTTCTGCGACGGCGCTGTGGACGCGCGGCCAGGACATGATCGAAGCCTGCCTCGCACTGGGTGTCGACGTGATGACGGCGCACTGGGAATTCACGCTCGGGGCCGAGCGCGTCAAATCAGTCGTCGAGAACGAGTTCCGCGGCCGCATCGATTTCGTCGCGCACAACGTCCGTACGGCGGAATTCGAAGATCCGGTGTTCGCCTCGCACGTCGTGCGCGAGATCAACGGTGTCCCGGTCGCGATCGTCGGACAGGCATTTCCCTACACGCCGGTCGCGCATCCACGGCGCTTCGTGCCGGACTGGACTTTCGGCATTCGCGAATCCGATCTTCAGAAAACCGTCGATGCCGCACGTGCCAAGGGCGCAACGCTCGTGGTCCTGCTCTCGCACAACGGGATGGACACCGACCTCAAGCTCGCGAGCCGCGTGCGCGGACTCGACGCGATCTTCGGTGGCCACACCCACGACGCGGTGCCAGCAGCCATCGAAGTCGCCAATCCTGCCGGCCGCACCATCGTCACCAACGCCGGTTCGAACGGCAAGTTCCTCGGCGTCCTCGATCTCGATGTGCGCCATGGACACATCGCGGACTACCGGTATCGGCTGCTGCCGGTGTTCGCGAACCTGTTGCCGCCGGACCCGGCGATGACGGCACTCATCGATCGCCTGCGGGCTCCCCACGCAGCGGCGCTCGCGGAACCGCTCGCACGCACCGACGCCCTGCTCTACCGGCGCGGCAACTTCAACGGCACCTTCGATCAGCTCATCCTCGATGCGCTGATGCAGGAAAAGGACGTGCCGATCGCTCTGTCGCCCGGATTCCGCTGGGGCACTTCGCTGGTGCCCGGCGACACCATCACGCGCGAAGCGCTTCTCGACCAGACCGCGATCACCTACCCGACGGTCACCGTGACCGAGATGACCGGCGCGACCCTGCACGCCGTGCTCGAGGACGTGGCCGACAATCTCTTCAATCCCGATCCGTACTATCAGCAAGGCGGCGACATGGTGCGCACCGGAGGTATCCGATACGCCATCGATCCCTATGCCGCTCGGGGGCAACGCATCTCCGACCTGCGACTGGGCGACAAGCCGGTCGACGCATCGAAGCGCTATCGCGTCGCCGGGTGGGCATCGATGGCAGACGACGCCCGCGGCGAACCGATCTGGGACGTGGTCGAGCGCTGGCTGAGGAGGCACGGAACGGTCCGGTCACTGGCCTTGAACCGCCCGCGCATCGCCGCACCGCCACCAGCCGCCCCGCGTTGATGCCCCATTACCGTGCACGCCGACCGCAGGTCCGCCTGCGCGGCGTGCATGACGCAGGCATCGACCCGCACCACCCATCGTGCCAAGTTCATGATGCACCGCACCTTTACAGCGCGAATACGCCGTTGGCATGATCCGGAAGGGGCCGGCCGTGCCCGGCATGGCAATCGCTGCTAGCCGTGCCGGGTTCGGGGGTGACGGACCCGCCCACAACCAAACGAGAGAGACCATGGCCGATTCCAGCAAGCACTACGAGCAGAGTGCCGCCCACGACGATGACGTCAAGACGCTGCACAGCATGGGCTATGCCCAGGAGCTGTCGCGCCGCATGGGTGCGTTCCAGAACTTCGCGATCTCGTTCTCGATCATCTGCATTCTGGCGGGCGGCATCACCGCGTTCCCGCTGTCGCTGAGCGCGGCGGGCGGTGCGTCGGTGGGCTACGGTTGGCCGCTCGCATGCCTGTTCGCGCTGCTGGTGGCGGCGGCGATGGGACAGATCGCATCGGCCTATCCCACCGCCGGCGGCATCTACCACTGGGCTTCCCTCCTGGGCGGGCGCGGCTACGGCTGGGTCGCCGCCTGGTTCAACCTGCTGGGATTGCTGTTCGTGGTGTCGTCGGTCAACTTCGGCGTGTTCCTGCTGTTCCGCGACCTGTTCCTCGGCGAAGTGATGGGCCTGGACATCAAGGCACTGGGCTGGGTCACGGAAGCGCCGCTCGACCGCGGCTGGTGGACCCAGACCATCTTCATCGCCGCCATCACCATCACGCAGGCCTGGTTGAATCACGTCGGCATCCGTGCCACCACCATCCTCACCGATTTCAGCGGGTATCTCATCTTCGTCGCAGCGGTACTGCTGACGCTCGGGCTGGTGTTCTATGCGCCCAGCCTGGATTTCTCGCGCCTGTTCACCTTCAGCAACTTCTCGGGTGAAGCCGGCGGCAGCGTCTGGCCGACCGCCATCCAGTCGCTCCCCTTCATATTCCTGCTGGGGTTGCTGCAGGGCGTCTACACGGTGACCGGTTTCGACGCGTCCGCACATACCGCCGAGGAGACGCGCGATGCCGCCCGGTCGGCGCCGCGCGGCATGATCCATTCCGTGTTCTGGTCGTTCCTGTTCGGCTACGTGATGCTGTGTGCCTTCATCCTCGCGATGCCCAGCATCGAGGAAGGCGCCAAGCAGGGCTGGAACGCATTCCCCTGGCTCATGCAGCAGTCGCCGATGCCGAAGATCTTCAAGGACATCCTGATCATCGCCATCGTCATCGCCAACTACATCTGCGCGTTGGCCGGACTCACATCGACGTCGCGCATGATGTTCGCGTTCTCGCGCGACGGTGGCCTGCCCTTCTCGCGTGCGCTTAAGCACGTGAGCCGCAAGCACCGCACGCCGGTGAATGCGATCTGGTGGGGTGCCATCCTGTCGATCATCGCCACTCTGTACGGCGATGC
Source organism: Burkholderiales bacterium (assembly GCA_019747905.1). Taxonomy (GTDB): domain Bacteria; phylum Pseudomonadota; class Gammaproteobacteria; order Burkholderiales. The sequence goes on along the minus strand of JAIEQG010000040.1, from coordinate 80,917 downwards.
CTTCGTGGTGCTGTCGACCGGTTGCGCGGTGTTCCTGTACATCTCGTACATCCTGCCCATCGCCGCCGGCCTGCGGGCCGAGATAAACGGCAAGTGGACCGCGAAGGGGCCGTTCCAGCTCGGGGCCGCATCGAAGCTGGTCAGCGTCCTCGCCATCATCGGCTGCGCGCTGCTGATCTTCGTAGGCGTTCAGCCCCCCAACGAGAAGGTGGGTTATCTCATCGTCGGGCTGCTGGTCGCCATGGCGATTTTCTGGATCGCCATGGAATCCCGGCGCTTCCAGGGTCCCCCCATCGGTGACATGATCGCGAAACGTCAGGCCGAAATCGCGGCAGCGGAGAAAGCCGTCGGCGTCGCCTGAACTTCCATTCGGCGTTCATCAGAGGCGGGGCTCGCGGCGTGAGCCACCCGGCGAGGAGCCCCGCGCAGCGCGCGGGGATCGACGGTCAGGCGAATCGACGCTGGAAGCCGGCCATGTAGGCACGCACATGGCGGTCGCGGTTCGGGGACTTCTGCCCCGCTCTTTGTTTATGCTGGACGCGAAACTCACCTCGACCCGCCGCGGTCCACCCGACCATGGAACCACCAGCACCGCTCTTCGACGTCGCCGTGATAGGCGGCGGCGTCGTCGGGTGTGCCATCCTGCGCCGCCTCGCCCTCGGCGGTGCCGAGTGCGTCCTGCTGGAACGCAGCGCCGACCTCCTGGCCGGTGCGAGCAAGGGCAACAGTGCCTTGCTGCACACCGGTTTCGATGCCCCAGCGAACAGCCTGGAACTCGCGTGCATGCGTGCCGGCTATCGCGAATACCTCGACATTCGGGTGCCGCTCAACCTGCCGCTCGTGGAAACCGGCGGCATCGTGGTGGCGTGGAACGACGAGGAACTGGTGAAGTTGCCGGCGATCGTCGAACAGGCGCACGCCAACCATGTCACCGACGTTCGGCTCATCGACACTGCCGAACTGTATGCACGCGAACCCAATCTCGCCCCTGGCGCGCTGGGTGCGGTACTGATTCCCGGCGAACACGTGATCGACCCGTGGTCCGCACCGCTCGCGTACGCTCATCAGGCCCTGGCCCACGGGGCCATCGTCCGCCGCAGCACCGAGGTCCAGGGCGGCGAGCGCGAAGACGATCATTGGCTGCTCGCGACAACCACCGGTGAGATCACCGCCCGCGTCGTCATCAACGCGGCCGGGCTGTATGGCGACCAGATCGAATCGATCGCGCGTCCGGCACCGTTCGAGATCCGGCCGCGCAAGGGTCAGTTCGTCGTGTTCGACAAACCGGCGCGCGAGCTGGTCTATTCCATCGTGCTGCCGGTGCCGACGGCACGCACCAAGGGCGTACTCGTCTGCCCGACCGCCTACGGTAACCTGCTGATCGGACCAACGGCCGAGGATCAGGAGGCGCGCGACGTGGCGACGGTCGACGAGGATGCGCTGGAACGCCTCATCGAACGGGCGCGCACTCTCGTGCCCGCCTTGGCAAACCACACCGTCAATGCCGTATACGCCGGGTTGCGACCGGCCACGCAGTTCAAGGACTATCAGATCGAGGCCTTGCCCGACCGCAGCTGGATCACCGTGGGCGGCATTCGTTCCACCGGCCTCACGTCAGCGCTCGGGATCGCGCAGCACGTGGCCGACCTGTACGCGCAGCATTTCGGCGCCCTGGACTGGACCGCCGAACCCATCTGGACTCCCGTGCCCAACCTGTGCGAAGAACGGCCGCGACGCTGGCAGGAGCCCGATGCCGGCGAGATCGTCTGTCATTGCGAGCTGGTGACGCGGCACGAAATCGAGGCGGCACTGAGCGGCCCTCTACCTGCGGGCGACCTCGGCGGCCTCAAGCGTCGCACGCGCTGCATGATGGGGCGTTGTCAGGGGTTCTATTGCAGCTGGCGCGTGGCGCAGCTGGCCGCAGGGCGGCTGACGGATGTGCCGGCGGCGATCGAAGAGCGGTGAGGACAACAGCTTGAAACACGAAGGACACCAAGGACACGAAGGAGCACGAAGGAACCCCGTGCCTGCGGTTCTCTTTCCTTTGTGGCCTTCGTGCTCTTCGTGTCCTTCGTGTTTCAAGCTGTTCCGGCGCCAACCAGTCATATCCCGATGACCACCCACGACGTCCTCATTCTCGGCGCCGGACCCGCAGGCCTCGCAGCGGCTGTGGAGTTGAAGCGCCTTGGCGTCCGTGACGTCGTGGTCATCGAACGGGAGCAGCAGGCCGGCGGCGTCCCGCGGCACTGCGGTCACCTCGGCTTCGGCTGGAAGGAGTTCCGGCGGGTCCTCAGCGGCCCTTCGTATGCGAAGCGCCTGGTACAGGCGGCCGCGGGCATCGATGTCCGCACCGGCACCACCGCGCTCTCGCTCGAACCCGGCGGCCACGTCCACACCGTGTCGCCGGAAGGCCAGGCAACGATCACCGGCCGCCGCGTGTTGCTCGCCCTCGGCACGCGCGAGACACCGCGATCGGCGCGCCTCGTCTCCGGCAGCCGGCCCTGGGGCGTATTCACCACCGGCGCCCTGCAGCAACTCGTGTACCTCGCGCGGACGCAACCCTGCAAGCGCGCCGTGATCGTGGGCACGGAGCTCGTCGCGTTCTCCAATCTGCTCACGATGCGCCATGCCGGCATCAAGCCGGTCGCGATGATCGAACCGGGCGACCACGTGATGGCGCCAGCCCCTGGCGACTGGATCGCGCGCATCGCGTTCGCCACCCGGGTCCTGACGCGCACCCGCGTCGTCGCGATCCACGGAACGCGCACCGTGACCGGCGTCGAGATCGAACGCGAGGGCGAGCGTTCGGTGCTCGCGTGCGACGGCGTGGTCTTCACCGGACGCTTCGTGCCCGAGGCCGCCATCGTGAAGGTAAGTCACATCGCCCTCGACGCCGGCACCGGCGGGCCGGTCGTGGATCAGTACGGCCGCTGCAGCGATCCCGACTACTTCGTGGCGGGAAATCTCCTGCGCCCGGTGGAAGCTTCCTGGACTGCGTGGGGCGAGGGTCGCGCCGTAGCGCACGCCATCGCAGCAAGTCTGCACGGTGCCTTGCCCGCGGCCACGCGCCTGATCGCCCTCGAGCCCCAGTCCCCGGTGCGCTACGTCTGTCCGCAACGCCTTGCGGCACCCGCACCGCTGCCTGCCGCCCTGCCCTTCAATGCACGCATGGTGCACGCGACGCGCGGTTGCCTGCGGGTGCTCGCGGGCAAGCGCGTCGTTTGGAACCAGGAGCGCCGCTTCCTGCCCGAGCGTCGCATCGACCTGCCGTTCGACACCACGCACCTCGGCAGCACCGAATCGCTCGCCGTGGATTTCGCCGAGTCGGCGCACTCCTGAACCACCATGGCCGAAGAAGATCATCCGCGTTTCGTGGTCGCCATCGACCAGGGCACCACGGCCACCAAGGCGCACCAGCTGTTCCTGGACGGCACCTTCCAGCCCATGTTCTCGGTGGAGCATCGCCAACACTACCCGCAGGCCGGTCGGGTCGAACACGATCCGCGCGAGCTGCTCGCGAACATCCGCCAGTGCCTCGACTACGCGCAAGGGGCGGATGCACTGGCCATCGCCAACCAGGGCGAGACGGTGATCGCCTGGGACGGCGCGACGGGCGAACCGATCTGCAACGCGATCGTGTGGCAGGACAACCGCACCCAACCGGCCATCGATCGGCTGAAGGCCGAGGGCGCGGAAGCACTGACCCTGGCGCGCGCCGGTCTGCCGCTCGACGCGTACTTCTCCGCGACGAAACTGCGCTGGATCCTCGATCATGTACCTGAAGCGCGATCGCTCGCCGGCCAAGGTCGACTGCGACTCGCTACCAGCGATGCGTATTTTCTCGACCGGCTGTGCGGGACCTACGCGACTGACGTGACCACGGCGTCGCGCACCAGCCTCATGAATCTTGCCACCGGGCAATGGGATCCGGAGCTCTGCCGTCTGTTCGACGTGCCCATGGAACTGCTCCCGCCGATCCGCCCCACGGTCTTCGACCATGGCGCGATCACCGGCACGCGCATCCCGTTGGTCGCGAGCATGGTGGACCAGCAGGCGGCGCTGTTCGGACACGGCTGCCACGCGCCCGGGCAGGTGAAGATCACCTTCGGTACCGGCGCGTTCGCGTTGGCAGTCGCGGGCGATGCCCCCGTCGCTGCGCCCGATGCCGGCATCCTGCCGACCGTCGCGTGGCGCCTTGGTTTGCGGACCACTTACGCGATCGACGGCGGGGTCTTCAACGCCGCTTCGGCGCTCGATTGGGCAAGGCGACTCGGCCTCTTCGCGAACTTCCGGGAACTGCGGGACCTCGCCGGGCCGAGTGCGCTCGAACGCGGCCTTGCCTTCGTACCGGCGCTGTCGGGTCTCGCCTGTCCGTACTGGGATCGTTCGGCGGCCGGTCTCTGGCTGGGTATGGGCCTCGACACGACCCGGCTCGACATGGTCCAGGCCGTGCTCGAGGGCGTCGCGTTGCGCAGCGCTCAGGCGCTGACTGCGATGGACGAACGGGTGCCGCTCGCACCGACCGTGTCGATCGATGGCGGCCTGTCGCTCAATCCCTACTTCTGTGCCTTCCTCGCTCGTGCACTCGGCCGTACCGTCGTGGTCCCCTCCACGCCCGATCTCACGGGGCTCGGTTGCGCGCAGTTCGCCTTCATCGGCGCCGGTTTCGGGCCCGTGGAAACGCTGCCGCCCGTGGCACCGCCGGACCGTGTCGTCGAGCCCGAAGTCCCGTTGGCACCGGAACTGCACGCGCGTTTCGCCGACGCAGTCGAGCGCGCACGGCGTTGGCGCACGGCCTGACGCCATGGTTCGAAGCGCCGTGCACTTGATCGGTCTCGACTTCGGTTCCACGACCAGCAGCGCGTTGGTGGCACGAGCGCGCGTCGGCCACCACAGCGTGACTGGCCGCATGGAGCTCGAATCCCCGGAGATCGTCTATCGCCCCGAGCCCGTGTTCACCCCGTTTCACGACGACGATATCGACGCGAAGGCGGTCGATGCGCTGCTCGATCGCTGGTTCGCCTCCAGCGGCCTCGCACCGAAAGACTTCTTCGCCGGCGGCACCATCATTACCGGCCTCGCCGCGCTGCGCGACAACGCCGCCATCATCGCCCGCGCGGTGGGCGACCGCCTCGGGGAAGCGGTGGTCGCGACGGCCGACGACCCCTGCCTCGAATCCTGGCTCGCGTTCATGGGCAGTTGCGCCACCTTGAGTCGCCTGCACGCGGACCGACCGATCCTCAATCTCGACATCGGGGGTGGCACCACCAATCCTGCGCTGGGGTTGAACGGCGACGTGCTCGCCACCGGCTGCCACTTCATCGGCGCGCGCCACTTCCAGGTGCAGCCCGGCACTTACCGGCTGACGGCCATCTCTCGTCACGGCCGTGCCTTGCTGGAGGCGCTCGGACTGCACCATCAAGCGGGCGACACGCTGGATCATGGCTCGCTGACCGCGATACTCGACTGGTACGCCAGCGCGCTGGAAGCCAGCGTGAGCGGCAACCGCAAGTTCTTCGCCACGGACGTCGGTCGTATGCACGAGCAGGTACCGTTCCCCGGCGCAACGGATGCTTCGATCACCTTCTCGGGCGGGGTCGGCGAACTGCTCTACCGGCATGCTGCCGGAGAGCCCATGCCCGGCACGACGCACTTCGGCGACCTCGGCATCGATCTCGCATTGCGGATCGCACGATCGCCAGTGCTCGCGCGCGACCTCGCCGCGCTCATCCCGGAACAGCGCGGACGCGCCACGGTGTACGGATTGGCCTTGCACAGCACCGAAGTCTCCGGCGCGACGCTGTTCCTGCCCGATACCGGTATCCTGCCCCTGCGCGACCTGCCGGTCGTCGCGCGCCTCGCGCTCGATGCCGACCTCACGGCGATCGGCGACGCCGTCGTGCTGGCTCGCCGGCACGCGCAGGGGGCGTGCATCCAGTTGCTCGGGAAAGCGCCCGGGCAGGATGTCGTGAAGCGCCTGGGCGAGCACCTCGGCCAGGCACTGGATCGCGCACCGGGCGCGGTTGGACCGCTGGTGCTGCTGCTCGAGGCCAACGTCGGCAAGACGCTCGGCAACTACGCCACCGCCTGGGGCCGCCGCCTGCACCGGCTGGTCGTGGTGGACGAGATGCCCGATCGGCACGCACACTTCGCCAACATCGGCCGGCCACGCGACGGCGTGGTACCGGTATCGTTCTACGGGATGCACTAGCCGCGATGCAGAAGCCAAGGCCGCTGGCCGACATCAGCGTTCCCCAACCTCGACCGGACGAGCTCTACGAGACGACCGTCCTGGATCGCCGGTTCCGCTTCAAGGGACTCAAGGCCTTGCTCGGCGCAGCGGACGTCGACAAGGCCGGCGACCGGATCGCCGGCCTGGCAGCCCCGGACGAAGTGACGCGCGAGGCCGCGCGCCAGGTCCTGTCGGGTCTCACCCTGCAGCATCTGTACGATCGCCCGCTGACGGACGACAAGGGGCGCGTGGACTCGGTCATGCGCGTGAACTACGACATCGATCGCGTGGCATTCGAATCGATCGCCTCGATGACGCTGGGCGGTCTCAAGGACCATCTGCTACGCAGCGCCCCGCCCGAAGTTCGGCGCATCGGCGGCGCACTCACCGGCGTGATGGCAGCAGCGCTCGTCAAGCTCATGGACGTGCATGAGCTCGTCCTGGTCGCCCGCAAGGCGAAGCGTTCGGCAAAGGCCCGCACATTGCTCGGTCTGCCCGGCACGTTGTCGTCGCGGCTGCAACCCAATCATCCGGGTGACAACCTCGACGGGGTGACCATGCTGATCTACGCCGGTCTTTCCATGGGATCGGGCGACCAGCTGATCGGCGTCAACCCGGCCATCGACACCGTCGAGAATGTCGGCGGGCTGTTGCGGCATCTCGACAAGTTGCGGCGTGCCACCGGTGCCCCCACGCAGATCTGCGTCCTGAGCCATGTAAAGACCCAGCTCGCCTGTCTGGAACGCGGCGACCCGGTGGAGATCCTGTTCCAGAGCCTCGCGGGCACGGACCGCACGCTCACCGAGGAGTTCGACGTGACCGTCGACCTGCTGGATCGCGCTTGCGAAACCATGGCCGAGCGCGGTCCGCTGCGCGATGTCGCCGAGACGTGGATGTACTTCGAGACCGGCCAGGGCAGCGAGCTCACCTACGGCAAGCACAACGGCATGGACATGGCCGTGTGCGAAGCGCTGTGCTACGGACTCGCACGTCGCTACGACCCGTTCATGGTGAACAACGTGACCGGCTTCATCGGGCCGGAGACGCACCTCGACAACGTCGAGATGATCGTGTCGAACCTGCAGGACCACTGCATGGCGAAGCTCATGGGACTACCCATGGGCATGGCACCCTGCTACACGCTGCACTCGAAGATCACGCTCGAAGGCCAGCAGATGGCGACCCAGCTTCTGACCGCGGCCGGTTGCAACTACTACATGGACGTGCACCTGCACACCGATCGCATGCTCGCCTACTTCGACACGAGCGGGCACGATGACCAGACACTGCGTGAAGTGCACGGATTGAAGCCCGCACCCGAGTTCCTCGGCTGGGCAGTGGAACGCGGCATCTTCGTGCAGGACGAAGACGGCACCGTCGCACGGGGACCGAACTGGGGCAACCCGCGACTGTTCTGCAGCTCCGACGTGGAGTTCCAGCGCCTGCTGGAAAGCGTGCCCGCAGCCTACGGCTTCGACAGCGCCGGACCACGGCCGGCTGATCGCGTGTCGCGCACGCTGCGCGCCAACCTCGCGGTCGGCCGGGAAGCGATCTACGCCGATCTCGAGATCGACGCCGCCGGCGGCATCCCGTTCCGGCGATTCCGGACCGCCGCGACGGATCGCGAGGCGCACCTCAACGATCCGGAACTCGGCACGCGCCTGGCTGACGAATTCCGCACCCACCTCGCGCCCGAAGGCTGCGACGTCCAGATCGTCGTGTCGGACGGCCTGTCGGCGGAAGCCATCCATCACAACGTGCCTGTGCTGCTGCCGATCCTGCTCGACGGCTTGCGCAGCCGCGAGTGCAAGGTGGGGCAGCCGATCGTCGCGCCGTTCGGACGCGTGAAGCTCGCCGAAGCGGTGGGCGATGCGCTGCAAGCGAAACTCACTCTGGTGCTGATCGGCGAGCGTCCCGGCGGCGACGCCCTGGCCTCGCGCAGCATGTCGGCGTACTTCGCGTACCGCCTGGACGATCCACAGGTGCGCGCCGCGGCCGCGCAGTTCAGCGGCAATCCGGAGGTGCGCTACGAGTATTCGGTCATCTCCAACATCTACGCCGGCGGGCTGCCGCCGGTCGAAGCCGGCAGCGTGGTGGCGGAGAAGATCTTCGACATCCTCGCGCACAAAGCGGCAGGGAATCGGCTCGAAAGCCTCCTCGCGCGTACGGTTGGTGGAAAAGCTTGAAGCACGAAGGACACGAAGGAGAACGAAACGAGCGCAAGTTCGCACTTTTCTTTCCTTTGCGTCTCTTCGTGTCCTTCGCGTCCTTCGTGTCGAAAGCGATGCTTTTCCATCGGCAACCGGATTGCGCATGATCGTCGCCCACATCGCCCTTGCCACGGCCGTCGCGCTCGCAGCATGTGCGCCGATCAAACTCCTCAACCAGCACGTACCCGACACCGGCTACGTGCGCGAGGAAGGCATCCCCTACGGTCCGCTCGCGCGCCAGAAGCTCGACGTCTACCGGCCGAAGGTCGTGCCGCCGTCGGCGCCGGTGGTCGTGTTCTTCTATGGCGGTGCGTGGCGCATCGGCGAGCGGCGCGACTACCTGTTCGTCGGCGAAGCGTTGACGGCCATAGGCTGCATCGCTGCGGTCGCCGACTACCGCCTCTACCCGGAAGGCCTTTTTCCGCTCTTCCTCGAAGATGGCGCGCTCGCCACCCGCTGGCTGCGCGATCACGCACGGGAGTACGGGGGCGATCAGCGCGAACTCTATCTCATGGGTCACTCCGCCGGTGCTCATCTCGCGGCGATGCTGGCGACCGATCCCCAGTACCTGGCGGCAGCCGGCGTGAAACGCAACGAGGTGCGGGGGCTCATCGGCGTGTCCGGCCCCTATGTCCTGGACACCTTCCCGCTCACTCGATGGGGGCCGGTGTTCGCATCCACGCGCGACAACCTCGCGCGCGCCATGCCGATCTCCTACGTCACCGGCCACGAGCCACCGATGCTGCTCCTGTCCGGCGACGACGACTGGTGGGTACCGCGGCGCAACACCGAGGCGATGGCGGCGCGCGTGCGCGCGATGGGTGGCGAGGTGGTCGAGCGCCACTTCCCGGGGCTGGATCACAAGGTCGCGATCGGGGCCGTCGGTGCTCCGATCCGGAACCAGTACGCCGTGTTGCAGGAGATCGACCAGTTCATTCGCGCGCACACGGCACCGGCGCCACGGCATTGACGGCGCAGGCTCGTTCCGACGGTTCCGGAGTGGCCGGAAGCGTCTTCTTGAGGCACCATTTTCCCTGACTTCAAACAGAACTTCTCCGGAGACCACCATGGCCCGCGCCAGCAGAAAAGCAAAACCGTCCGCCCGGCCGCACCACCCCGCCCTCGACCTGGTCGCCCGTTCCGGCAGCGGCAAGGTCAAGGTCGCGGTGAGCGACATCGACGGCATCCTTCGCGGCAAGTACTTGCATCGCGACAAGTTCGCCTCCGCCGTGGAAGGCGGTTTCGGCTTTTGCGACGTGGTGCTGGGTTGGGACATGCACGACGTCTGCTACGACAATACCCTGCTCACGGGATGGCACAAGGGCTATCCGGACGCCATGGTGCGTCTCGATCTGAACACTGTCCGGCAGGTCCCCTGGGACAACAACGTGCCGTTCTTTCTCGGCGATTTCGTGAACGCCGACGGTTCGCCCCACCCGGTGTGCCCGCGCCAGACCCTGAAGCGCGTACTGAAGCGGGCTGCCAAGCTGGGCTTTCAGCCCATGTGCGGGCTCGAGTTCGAGTGGTTCAACTTCGCAGAAACCCCGCAGACCTGGGCAGGCAAGAAAGGCGTCGACCCGACGCCCGTGACACCGGGTATGTTCGGCTATTCGCTGCTGCGTGCGAACCACTCGCGCGAGTACTTCAACGCGATCCAGGACGAAATGGCCGCTTTCCGCGTGCCGATCGAAGGGCTGCACACCGAGACCGGTCCTGGCGTCTACGAAGCTGCGATCGCGTTCTCCGAGGCGCTGGAAGCAGCCGACCGCGCGCTGCTGTTCAAGACCGGTACCAAGGAGATCGCGTCGCGCTTCGGCATCATGCCGAGCTTCATGGCGAAATGGAGCCAGGCCTATCCCGGCTGCAGCGGTCACGTGCACCAGAGCCTGTCGGACGGCAAGAAGAATGTGTTCTTCGATGCCAAGGGCCGCCATTCGATGAGCAAGCTGTTCGAGAGCTATCTGGCCGGACAGGTTGCGGTGGCCATGGAATTCGCTCCGATGTTCTGGCCCACGGTGAACAGCTACAAGCGTCTCGTGGACGGCTTCTGGGCGCCGGTAAAACCGACCTGGGGTGTGGACAACCGCACCGCCAGTTTCCGCGTCATTTCCGGTTCACCCAAATCGACGCGGCTGGAGACGCGCTGCCCCGGTGCCGACATCAATCCGTATCTCGCCGTGGCTGCCTTGATCGCCGCCGGCCTTCATGGGGTCGAAAAAGGTCTCAAGCTGACGACACCGGCGATCCGCGGCACCAACGAAGGCGCCGAGAAGATTCCACGCGCACCGCGATCGCTCGCGGCCACCACCGAGATCTTCCGCCGCTCGAAGGTGGCGCGCGACTGGCTGGGCGACGATTTCGTGGACCATTTCGCGCTGACGCGCGATTGGGAACATCGCCAGTGGCAGGACGCGGTGACCGATTGGGAATTGAAGCGGTACTTCGAGATTGTCTGAACGGCGGTAGGTTATGCTGGTCGATTAGTTATCGGGCCCCCACCCTGGCCCTCCCCCGGCATAGCCGGGGGAGGGGATGTACACCCCTTCCCCCACCTCCGGTGGGGGAAGGTCGGGATGGGGGAAACATCGGCAACTTTTCCCCACTTCTTTCCCATGACCATCACCAAATTCGGTTTCCCCACCACCATCCATTTCGGCCCCGGCGCTCGCAAGCTCGTGGGCGATCATCTGCGCGAAGTGGGCGTCAAGCGCCCGCTCATCGTCACGGACAAGGGGCTCGCCGCCCTGCCGGTCATGGCCGAGTTCCGCAATGGCCTGGGTAGCGGCCTCGACGTCGCCGTGTTCTCCGGCGTCCATGGCAACCCGACCCGTGCCCAGGTGATGGAAGGTGCGGCTGCAGCCCGCGCCCATCGCGCCGACTGCGTCATTGGCTTCGGCGGCGGCGCCGGGTTGGATGTCGCCAAGGTGGTCGCCGTGATGACCACGCATGACGGCGACGTGATGGAGTACGTCTGGGACCATCCCAAGGTGCGCCCGATCAACGGCGAGCTCCCCTATTTCGTCGCACTGCCCACTACCAGCGGCACCGGTTCGGAAGTGGGCCGCTCGAGTGTGGTTTCGGAGGACGACACGCACATCAAGCGGATCGTCTTTTCGCCGCGCCTGCTGGCCAAGGCGGTCTTCGCCGATCCCGAACTCACGCTCGCCCTGCCCGCGCACGTGACCGCGGCGACCGGCATGGACGCGATGACCCACAACATCGAGTCGTACCTCTGCCCCACCTTTCACCCCATGTGCGACGGCATCGCCCTCGAAGGCATGCGCCTCGGCGCCCGTGCGCTTCCCGTCGCCGTGCGCGAACCCGGGAACATCCAGGCACGCAGCGACATGATGATGTCGTCGCTGATGGGTGCCGTCGCCTTCCAGAAGGATCTTGGCGCGGTGCACGCCTGTGCGCACGCGCTGTCCACCGTGGCCGACCTGCATCACGGACTCGCCAACGCGCTGATGATCGAACCGGTGATGCAGTTCAACCTGGAAGTCGCGCGCGACAAGTTCGCCGAAATGGCCCACGCCGTCGGTGCGGCCGGCGCCGACGACTTCGTGCCGTGGCTGAAGCGCTTCAAGGCATCCATCGGCATCCCGCCATCGCTGTCGGCAGTCAAGGTGACGCGCGAGCAGATCCCCGCGCTGGTGGCCGTGGCGGAGAAGGACATCGCTGGCCAGACCAACCCGCGGCCCTGCACCCACGCGGACTTCACACGGTTCTACGAACAGGCGATGTGATGAAGGATCGTTTGCTGATCGGTGTCTCCGCCCGGATCTACCATCCGATCAGTCCGGTTCTCGACATGGGCGGCGTCTTCACCAAGACGCTGCACTACCTCGAGCAGTCCGTCGCCCATTGGGTGATGTCGCGCAAGGTGCTGGTGGTGATGATCCCCGCCATCGAGAGTGCGGGCATGATCGAGCGCAGCGAGATGAGCCTGCACGCCTACGCCGAGCATCTCGACGGGCTCGTCCTGCAAGGTGGCAACGATCTGTCGCCGCAGACCTACGGCGAGAGCCCGCTCAAACCCGAATGGGCCGGCGATCCGGTGCGCGACCGGTACGAGATGGACCTCTTCAAGGCCTTCGTCGACCACGGCAAACCGGTGATCGGCATCTGCCGCGGCTGCCAGCTGATCAATGTGGCTCTGGGCGGTACGCTCTATCAGGACATCGAGACCCAGGTGCCCGAAGCCATCGAGCACCGCAACGCCGCCAAGTACGACCAGCAGTTTCATACCATCAGCCTGGTGCGGGGCACCCATCTTGCCGAGTTGTATCCCGGTACGACCCACGCCACCATCAACTCGATCCATCACCAGGCGGTGAAGGACGTCGGCAAGGATCTCGTCGTGGAGGCCGTCGGTGTCCCGGACGGCATCGTCGAGGCGATCCGCTGGCGCGGCCCGAGCTACGTCTTCGGCATCCAGTGGCATCCTGAATTCATGATCCACAGCACCGGCCAGGAGGCGGAGCTGTCCGGCAAGCCGATCCTCCACGATTTCCTCGAGGCCGCCCGCGCACGCAAGAAGCAGGGCGCGCCCGTTTCCAGTTCCTGATCTCCCGAGAAAGGTCGTTCCGGATGTTGACCATCACCAATCCCGCCGACGGCAGCACCATCACCCAGTTGCCGGAGGACACCGCCGATTCCGTCGCAGCGAAGTACCGCGCCGCGCGGGTCGCGCAACCTGCATGGGCCGCCGTGGCTCTCGCGGACAAGCTCGCGATCATGCGCAGGTTCCGCGAAGGCGTGGTGCGCGATCTGGAGAAGCTCGCGGCCATCGAGACCTCCGAAGTCGGCAAGCCACTGCAGCAGTCGAAGAACGAACTGAATGGCCTGCTCGGTCGCATCGACTTCTTCTTGGCGGAGACTGAAGGCACGCTCGCACCTCGCACCGTATTCGACGAAGCCGGCATGCGCGAACGCATCTCGCATGCGCCGCTCGGCGTCATCGTGAACATCTCGGCGTGGAACTACCCGTGGTTCGTCGGCGCGAACGTGTTCGTGCCCGCGCTGCTGACCGGCAACGCCGTGCTGTACAAGCCGTCCGAATTCGCCACGTTGACCGGCATCGAGATCGCGCGCCTGCTGCACGAGGCCGGCGTGCCGAAGGATGTCTTCACGATCCTGGTCGGTGGCGGTGCGGTCGGCGCAGCGCTGCTCGCGCAACCCATCGACGGCGTGTTCTTCACCGGGTCCTACGGCACGGGCAGGAAGATCGCCGAAGCCGTCGCCGGCCGCATGATCAAGCTGCAGCTCGAGCTGGGCGGCAAGGATCCGACCTATGTCTGCGAAGACGTCGACATCGCCGCAGCGGTCGGTTCCCTGGCCGACGGCGCGATGTACAACACCGGCCAGAGCTGCTGCTCGGTGGAGCGCATCTACGTGCACGAGAAGATCCACGATGCCTTCGTCGACGCCTTCGTGAAGGAAGTGAAGGGCTTCAAGATCGGCAAGCCCACCGAGCCCGGCAGCTACATCGGCCCGCTCACGCGCGCGCCGCAGCTGGCGGTGCTGGAGCAGCAGGTGGCTGATGCGCAGGCCAAGGGCGCGAAGCTGCTGACCGGCGGCAAGCGCATCCCGGGCGCGGGCAACTGGTTCGAGCCCACGGTGTTCTCGAACGTGAATCACTCCATGGAGGTGATGCGCGAGGAGAGCTTCGGGCCGATCATCGGCATTCAGAAGGTCTCGGGCGACGACGAGGCGGTGAAGCTGATGAACGACACCGCCTACGGGCTCACGGCCGGCGTCTACACCAAGGACGAAGCCCGCGCGCAACGACTGCTCGCGAAGGTCAACGCAGGTTCGGTGTACTGGAACTGCTGCGACCGGGTGAGCCCGCGGCTGCCGTGGTCAGGTGTCGGTCACTCCGGCGTCGGGCTGACCTTGTCCACCTACGGCATCGAGACGTTCACTCGTCCGAAGGCTTGGCATCTCAAGGCAGGTTGATCCGCACCCGCGGGCACGACGGCCCGCGATTGAAACTAACGGATCGATAGATTTATCCTAGGCCAGCCGGGAATGATTCCCATCCGGCTCCTGCCCACTTGCCTGGAGACACCTGCAAATGAACAAGATCAAGACCTTGACCGCCGCGCTCGCCGTGGTGGCCAGCGCTTCTGCCCACGCGTTGCTTCCCCCCATCGACCCGGTCGCTGGGTACGGTGGCGCCTCCTTCAACTTTTCCTGTCTGGTCGGTTGCGATGACACGCCCGCCGTGGGAAGCCAGCTCTATCTGCAGGTGCTGCACGATATCGATGCGAGCAACGGCGTTGATCCGAATGTGTACTTCAAGTTCTTCAACATGGTCGGCGTACAGTCTTCCGTCGAGCAGGTCTCCATCGACGGCATGGACGGGTTCACGAAGCTGACCGGCTCGGGGACGAACTTCGTGGAAGCCAACTCGCCCAACCCCAAGAATCTTCCCGGCGGCAATACCGCGAGCCCCGCTTTCGTCGAGGACTTCACCTATGAAGCCGTGTCCAACAATGGTCTGGGCTTCAACGGCAAACCGGCGGCCGGTATCAACGCCGCGGGCGAAACGATGGAGTTCTACAAGGCCGCCGACTACAACGCCGTGATCGCTGCGATGGCGAGTGGCGACCTGCGCTTCGGATTGCATGTGATCGCGTTCGCCAACGGCGAGAGCGCGACCTACCTCAACAATCCGGTGCCGGTCCCCGAGCCGGAAACGTGGGCGATGTTGGCGGCGGGTCTAGGTCTGCTGGGCGCTCGAGCATGGCACCGCCGCAAGGCCTGACTCTCGAGACCATCGTTACCAAGCGCCCGGCCATCGCGCCGGGCGTTTTCTATTCGATCACCGGCAGCTTCCGCTTCTTGTAGTACTCGTACACGCCCTTCAGGTTGTCGCGGTGCACGTCCCGATAGGGTTCGTACAGGCTGATCCACTGCTTCTTCATGGACACCCCGATGTACTCCTCGAGCTTGCCATCGAGGTAGTCGCGGGTCTTGGCCCGCTTCACCATCTTGGTGATGTAGTCGACGGTCGCGTCGATGAAGGTCTTGGAATAACCGCCCTTCGCGATGACTTCCGGATCGCCGTGGTTCGGATAGATGCGGTCGAACTCCATGGTGCGCATCTTCTTCAGGTTCTTCACGTGCTCGGCGAGGTCGCCGAACTCGACCATGAACGTGACAGTGTCCTCCAGCGTGTCGCCGGCCAGCAGGATGCGGTCGGCCGGAATCAGGATCACCAGGCTGTCGGGGCTGTGGATGTTGACGTTGTGCAGTTCGACCTTGAGATCGCCCAGGTAGAGATCGGCACGCTTGCGAAACGCGAGATCAGGCAGGACGAGCGGCTTGATGCCCGGCGGTCCGAAGGCCTCGCCCTGCTCGATCTTGTCCTTCAGCGTTTCCATCAGGTGCCGGCCGACGTCTGGCGCGAGGATGTGGCTGTCGGTGTACACCTCGTTGCCGCCGACGTGGTCCGGGTGCCAGTGGCTCAGCACCACCGTGAAACGACGGATGCCCTTGCTGGCCAGATAGTCGCGCACCCATTGAGCCTGCTCGTTCGACGTGAAGGTGTCGTACACGATCGCTTCATCGCCGCGATGGATGGCGTACGTCGCGATGCCGAGCTTCATGGCACCGTCGTCGACCCAGTTGTAGTCGGCGCTGTAGCGCGGAATGCTTTCGTCGCGGCCGGTGTAGAACGCAGTCAGGTGGTCGTTGATCTCGATGACGTTCATCTTGGGCGGTTCGGCGTGAACAGCGAGCGAATTCACGATGCAGCAGACCAGCAGCAACAGTCTACGGAATCTCATGGCTCTCCTCCCGTGGTGCTATTTGTCGCGCACGCCCATGCAAGGGGCATGTCGTCGGCTCGTGACGGCCCCGTGAGGTTACTCTCGCCGGACTGCTGGCCTCAAGCCCGCTCAGTGGCGCCGGGCCGCCCCAAGCCACTGAGGCGCCCCCCCCCAGGGGGCAGCGACCGCAGGGAGCGTGGGGGAGTGTTCATCTCAGTGGCGCCGGGCCGCCCCAAGCCACTGAGGCGCCCCCTCCGGGGGCAGCGACCGCAGGGAGCGTGGGGGAGTGTTCTTCTTAGCGGCCGTCGATCGCCGCGTCGATGCGCTCGATCAGGTACGGATAGAACGGGTTGCAGCCGAGGCGCAGCAGCGAAGCCGCATCCACCACCAGCACGCCGCGCTCGCCGCGCAGACCGCGAACGCCGAGCCGGATGCCGTAATTTTCCAGGGGGTCGGGTTGCAGGCCATAGAGGCCGTCGGTCGTCGGAAACGGCACCGCGATGTGCGACAGCGAATAGACCTCTCGCGGAAAGGCGAGCGGCAACGGCCGTCGCGCTTCGTCGGCGGTACCGGCTGCCATCCGGCGCTCGATCACGGCATCGGTGTTGGCATCCGCGTTGGCCACAACCGAAATGCCGTACTTGCGCGGCGCGGGCGGGAACAGGCGGACCAGCGGATCGGTGATGCCCGGCTTCACCAGCAGTCCGAAGTCGACCGACCGGTTGAGGTCGAACAGCACCAGCTCGCTGCCGTTCGCCGGCAGCATGCCGTACAACGCGCTGATCACCGCCGACACGCTGATCGTATCGTCCACCACCGACTGGAACGTCAGGACCGGCGGCAGCTTGGTGAGCCGGTTCTCGCGGGACGCCTGCACCAGGTCCTCCTGCAGCGTCGTGCTGAGCCGATGGGACTGCACCGCCGCATTCACCGGGAACGAGTTGTACTTGAACGGGTTGTATTCGGGTAGCAGATCGAGCCATGCGGTCTTCGCGAAGGCCGGCAACACGGAAGGCCATCCTGCAAGGCCTGCGAACCGTGCAAAGCGCGACACGCCGATCATCGGCGACAGCAGGACGATCCGGTCCGGCTGCGCGAGGCGCTCGTCCTTCAGCGCATCCAGCGCGTACTTGAGAGTCAGCGCTCCACCGGTGGAATACCCCACCATGTGGAACGGCTTGGGCGCACCCACGCGACGCCGTGCCTCGCGCACCGCCATGCGCGTGGCGGCCAGGCCGTCTTCCCAATGAACGCGTGTCAGCGCCGCTGGAACCGTACCGTGAGCCGGCAAGCGCATGGAGAGCGCCACGTAGCCCCGGTCGCGGTAGTGCGCCGCGATGTGCCGCACGGTGTACGGCGAATCGGTGAGACCGTGCAGCAACAGCACGACGCCGGCCGGCTCGCCTTTCGGTTCGAGCACGAACGACCGGTTCCAATCCTGCGCGAAGCGCGCCGGATACACGGCGCTGCCCTCGAAGTAGCGGTTGTGCGGGACGCGGTCTTCCGGATCGAGGCGGCGGGTGACCGCCTGCTTCATGAGTTCGAACAGGCGGTTCTCGGCTTCGACGTAGTCCGCCCACGTCGCTCGATCGAGTTCGACCTCGGTCAGTTCCTCCGGCACGTACGTGTGCCAGGGTTCGAGCTGTGGGCCGCCCAGGGAATTCCAGGCACGCAAGGCCAGAGCGCCCAGAATGAAGGCCGCGATCAGGAACAGGCCGCGCTTCAGCGCTGCAAGGGCGAATCGTTTCATCGCTGTCGATCCACCGGGGGCGACATGGTGCCGGCATTGTCGTCGAGGGACGAAGGATCGGGTAGTCCCTGGGCATCAAGCAACTGCTACCGCCCGGCCCCCATCCCAGCCTTCCCCCACCACAGGTGGGGGAAGGTGCGTACACCTCATCGCCGGGGCAGGGAGCCGTACGCTCCTTCCCCCGTGGATGCGGGGAAAGGTCGGGATGGGGGCTAGAGACCGCCTACTTCGCCGCCATGCACACCGCTTCGACATTGTTGCCATCCGGGTCGATCAGAAACGCGGCGTAGTACGTCGGGCTGTAGTCGGCCCGCAACCCGGGTTTGCCGTTGTCCTTGCCGCCCGCAGCAATGCCGCTGCGATGGAACCGATCCACCGCTGCACGATCAGCGGCTCGAAACGCCACGTGCATGCCCGGTCCGGTCGGACCGTCCGACTGATACAGCCAGAGCCCGGGCTCGCCCTTGGGGCCGATGCCCGCGTACGACGCCTCGTGCGACGCCACGACGTGTCCGAGTGCACCCAACGCTGCCTCGTAGAAGCGCACGGCAACGCCCAGATCCTTCACCTTCAAACCGATATGGTCATACATGACGCTCTCCTCGTTCAGGGGAGATCATCGTGCGCCGGCGGACGCGAGCCTTTCTTGGAGAATCTTGCGCTCCCCGCGCGAACGTCGGCGAAACTCGCGCGGCGACACACCGGCGGCACGGCGGAACGTGCGCACGAAGTTGGACAGATCGGCGAACCCCGCGTCGAGCGCGACGTCGGTGACCGGTCGTGCGCCGTCCGCGAGCAAGCGCGCGGCACGACGCAGACGCGCACGAACCAGATACTGATGCGGGGTGACGCCGACCACCTTCGAGAACACGCGCAGGAAATGAAACGGGCTCAAGCCGGCATGGGCCGCCGAGGCCTCCAGGTCGATATCGTCGGCTGCGTGCGTGTCGATCCACAGAGCGGTTTCGACCGCCCGCCGTCGATCGGCAGCTCGTGCGCGTAACGCCTTCGCTTCACGCCCGGAGACACACTCGACGAATCGCGATGCGAACCATAACGCCGCCTCGTCGAGGCCGACCGTGGACTCCCCGGCCGCCGCACTCTGCGCGAGTTCGCCCAACACCATCAGTTCCGGCAGCGGCGGCACGCAGGCGACTCTCCACACCTCGGGGCCGCCCCCGATGGCGTCGACGAAGGCCGGGCTCGGCTGAAACGACAGGCACTCGTCGCCACACTCATGGTGCTGATGGGTGCACACGTATTCGTCACCCGGATACCCCACGAGGATCGAGCCGGCGACCAGTTCGAAGTCCCGGCCGCGCGTGCGATAGCCGAAGCTGCCGCGGCGCACGTACGAGAGTGAATGGGTACGATGGCATTCCGCGAAGGGCCGGTCGGCCGGTCCGGAGTCGCAGCGATAGTCGACGACCGACAGCGCGCCGTCGAGCAGTACGTCGGCCTTCACCACCGGACCTCTGGCGTCAAGCAGTCCATCATTCTTCCTTCAGCTTGAGGTCCGCCACCAATTTCGCGTAGCGCAAGTTCTCCTGCGCAACGAAGGCACCGAAGGCGGCCGGCGACATTGTCATCGAACGAGCGCCGGTGGCAGCGAAATGCTCCTGCACGGCGGGAGTGGCCACCGCCGCATTGACCTCGCGATGCAGCAGATCCACCAGTACCGGCGACATCTTCGCGGGCGCGAAGAAGCCGGTCCAGACGTTCACCGTCGCATCGGGATAGCCCAGTTCCGCCATGGTCGGCACGTTCGGAAAGACCGACGCACGAGTCGGGCTCGTGACCGCCAGTGCCTTCAGGGTGCCGGCTTCGACCGAAGGCTGAGAGGCCGGATAGCCGCTGATCATGAGCGGTATGCGTCCGGGCAGCACGTCGGCCAACGCCTGGCTGTCACCCTTGTAGGGAACATGGGCGAACGTCATTCCGGTGGCCCGTTTGAAGACCTCCATGCCCATATGGGGCAGGCTGCCCGTCCCGCTCGATCCGTAGTTGAGGGACTCGCCCTTCACCTTGCCCAGCGCGATCAGTTCCTTCACCGAGGAAACCTTCAGATCGGGATGCGCCACCAGCACCATGCCGCTTTCGTAGACCGAGGCGACCGGCGTGAAGTCGCGTACCGGGTCGTAACCCGGATCGCGTTGCAGGTGGGCACTGATGGCGTGGGCGCTGTTGGTGAACAGCAGCGTGGCGCCGTCGGGCTTCGCACGGGCAACGAACAAAGTGCCGACGACACCGCCGGCGCCCGTGCGATTCTCGACGATCACGCGGCGCTGCAAACGCTTGCCGAGCGCGTCTGCGACGACGCGGGCGCGAGCATCGAGGCTGCTGCCGGCAGCGACGGGTACGATGACGCGGATGGGATCGGGTAGTGCTTGCGCGATGGCGAGCGCGGGCACCGCTGCCAGGACTGCGATCGACGCGAGGATCGAGATCGCACGCAGGCGCCATGCGCTCACGCACATGCGCAGCGCGTTCGGGTCGCCGCCTTTCCACCGTCCAACCATGAACGCCTCCTCGCCTGGCTCGTCGCGGCCCGTGAGATGGCACTTTACCGGGAATGTCGCGCACAGATGCGTGGCCTTCGCCGAGGACAACCATCGTTGCCCCCATCCCGACCTTCCCCCACCTTCAGTGGGGGAAGGAGTAGTACGTCCCCTCCCCCAGCTTTGCTGGGGGAGGGCTAGGGTGGGGGCAAGCGGCGAGTCAACCCTTGCGGCGCTTCGCCACCCAGCCGATCAGTGCGAGCCCACCCAACATCAACGCGTAGGTCTCCGGCTCCGGCACCAGCGCCGTCTGCGGATAGGAAAATCCGTTGAACGACGACAACGACACTGCCGGATCAGCGAACTTGATGCCGACGCCGGCCGTATGGCTGCCGTCGATGGAGATTTCGCAGGATCGTGTGCCCAGGTCGCTGCAGCCCGCGATCACGAAGAAGTTCACGACCAGTTCGAGTTCGACGCCCGTCGGCAGTTCGATATCACCCAAGCGCGGACCGAAGTTCCCGAAGACGTCCATTTCGTACTTGCCGGAGATCGACGTCTTGCTGAACGGCATCATCGGATCGTCGAACTGGAGGCTCGTCGGATCGGCCGGGTCGACCGGAATGTCCCGGATGTATCGGTAAGCGGTGAACTCGCCGCTGTCTGGGCTGTAGTCATTCGCGGTCTCTATGAACTCTTTCGCGTAATCGATGCCTTGCACGCCAGGCGGCGCGTCGCCGAGCGACTCGATGCGGATGTTTTGCGGAGTTTGCGTGAAAGGATCGCGCTCGAGCCGAGCGTCCATCCAGTAGAAGCCCCGATCCGACCAGTGCTCCTTGATGCCCGGGAACGGATCCCCGAAGGGATTGCCGTCTTCATCCAGCTGCTGGAACGTCGTGCGCTCGTACACGGCCATCTGGTAGCCGACAGCGTAGTTGTAGAAGTCGCCGTCGGTGAAATCAAGCGTGGGCGCACTGGCCCGTGCCGCGAAGCTGATGGTGGCCGCTGCCGACGGACCACTGCCGTTGACGGTGAACTTGTCGGTGAAGGTCCCCTGGAGCGCACCCTCGGCGACCGGCGTCATGCCGAATCCGGACCGGAGAATGTCCACCCTCAGCTTCATTTCCCCGTTGCTGCTCACGGAACCCGCAGCGCTTCCGACGCCGGTGTCCACGTTGGGCGAGGTCAGGCCGAAGGTTCCGGCATTCGCCGTGAACCCGGGGCTGCTCATGGATGAGGAACCCCAGGCGATGGGGTCGAAAAACGCATAACTGCCGGCGGTCGGATACGAGGAGATGTGCAGGTTTCGATAGGTGCTCGCGAACGGGTTGGCGTTGACCACCTGGTACGAATTGTCGTTTTCCAGAATGTAGGACTGCCCCATGTACACGCTGTTCGTGGGGTTCGCGTAGAACGGCGTGAACACGACGTAGTCCGTGTCACCGAGAGCCCCGAGCGAGGGGAACAGAATCTCGTGTGCGATGGGCACCCGCCCGGTGCCGATTTCGTTGACCCCTTGGTAGCCATGGTTGTAGGGGTTGAACAGCGCAATGGCGACGCCCGCAGACGCGGACGATGGTAGCCCTGCAAGGAGGCACAGCGTGGCGGCAGCCCCAAGTCCATGGCGGCGATTCGGCATGACAGATCTCCTGGATTGCTGTCGAGTGTTGTTGGCTATTCTTGTTCAGTCAGGATTGCCGCGACGCGCGGCCGACCTGTCGTTGTGAAACCGGGACTACTTGCTCTGCGCGACCCCGCGGGAACGCCGCCGTGCGACCAGGCCAACCAATGCCAGCCCACCCAGCATCAACGCATAGGTCTCCGGCTCCGGCACCAGCGCCGTCTGCGGATAGCTGAAGCCGTTGAGTGACGACAACGACACTTCCGGATCGGCGAACTTGATGCCGATTCCGGCGGTGTGACTGCCGTCGATACCGATATCGCAGGCCGCGAATCCGACATCGCTGCACCCGGCGATCACGAAGAAGTTGACCATCAGGTGCAGGTCGACGCCTGTGGGCAGAAACACTTCCGGCACCAGTTCGAGCAGGCCGGTCGCGGGGTTGTAGCGGGTCTCGCCGGAGGTAGTGCCACTCAGGAACGGCATGAGCGGATCGTCGTATACCGGGAGCCCGTCGGTCATGAGGTCGAACGAGCGCTCGCGCACGTCCATGAAGGCGTAAGGGGTGTCGGGTTCGTAGCCGAGAAAGTTGCCTTCGTCGTCGTAGATCTCCTCGCCGGGGTAAGACTCGAGGACCACCTGACTCTGCGTGACTCCCGGTTCGCTCGGGGGTTCGCGGCCGATCGACTTGATGCGAAGCGTGTCGGGCACGACTGTCAGCGGGTCGGGGATGGCATCCACCAGCCGGGCATCCATCCAGTAGAAGTCGCTCGCCGCCCAGTGCTCGTGGACCACCCGCTGAGGCCCGCCCGGCAGGCCCACCTCCTCTTGCCGCACCTCGTAGATGGACGCCTGATAGCCGACCGCGTAGGTGAAGAAATCGCCCTTCGAGAAATCGAGGACCGGTGCGGTCGCGCGGGCCGCGAAACTGACCGTGGCCTGGACGGTCGGGCCCGGGCCGGTCACCTTGAATGTGTCGGTGTACGTGCCCTGCAAGGCGCCTTCGGCCACGGGTGTGGCGCCCTGGATCGACCGGACGATGTCCACGTTGAGCTTGATCTCGCCGTTGGCACCGATGGACCCTGCGGCCGAACCGATGCCCGTGTCCACGTAGCTCGACGCAAACTGGGCGACCCCGGCATTGTTCACGAATCCCGGGCTTCCCAGCGCCGACGACTGCACGGAGATCGGGTCGAAGTAGTTCCACTGGTTCCCCGACACCTGACTCACGGGGATCAGGTGCAGGTTGCGGTAGGGGCTCTGCGTGAGCGGGCTGTTGTAGTGCCGAACGAAGGAACCGTAGTTCTGGAGGTTCGACGGGGAGTTGACGAAGACGGACCCTGCGCCCCCCGCGTAGAACGGTTCGAACGAGTTGAAGTCGGTGTCGGAGAGATCCCCAAGCCTGGGATACAACAACGCGTGTGCGAATTCGACCCGGTTGGCCGCCTGCTCGTTGACGAATACCCCGCTCAGGCCCGGGAGCGCAGTCCCGTGATTCCACGGGTTGTACAGCGCGATGGCCGTACCTGCATGGGCATTCGACGACAACCCCGCCATGGCACAGAGCGAGGCCGCCACCACGAGAACATGGCTACGGCGGGACATGGCTGGTCTCCTTCACGGCGGCGGATCCGTTCTCGGGGCGGACCTTATGGTGGACTCATGCTAAGCGCATAAACCCGACAGCCGCAATAGAAATCTGACGGTTCGAAAGGTTTAGAGGGCCTTCCCGTCATCGACAGAGGCAGAGCGCTCGCCATCGCAGACAACCTGGTCAGCCGCGCCCCCCCTTCTCCCGAGGGAGAAGGGCCGGGGATGAGGGTGGACCAACATTCTCCTCCCCACCGGGAGGGTAGCCCCTCCTCCGGATGGGCTACCCTCCCCAGGCCTTGAAGTTCAGGAACTCGCGGCGGTTCTTCGGCCCGTGGGTGAGGAACGTGGGATCGTGCCTTTCGGCCCGGTACTCCTGCCGGTCGCGGGCCACCTTGTCGCCCTTCACGTGCCGCTTCAGCACGTCCGCGGGCACCGGATAGATCTTCAAGGCATTGAGTCCGAACACTTTCGCCCGGATCTCCGGCGTGATCTCCGGATAGCCGTACTTGTCGCGGTACTCGGGCGATATCTGGAACGTGCGGAACGCCTGGATCTGGTCCTGGGGCGAGCCGTACCAGATGGAATCCGTGCCCCACAGCACGTTGTTCTCGCCGCAGGCCTTCAA
This sequence comes from Burkholderiales bacterium, assembly GCA_019747905.1. Lineage (GTDB taxonomy): Bacteria > Pseudomonadota > Gammaproteobacteria > Burkholderiales. The sequence continues at coordinate 56,613 of JAIEQG010000040.1, read as the reverse complement.
CAGCTTGCCGATCGTGTGGGCCGCGGTATCGGGGTCGCGCAGCGCGAAGCGCCAGGTGGAACCCAGCTCGGCGTAGACGTTCGACCCGGGCTTCACACCGTTCACCTGCAGGCTGGTCACCAGCTGGTCGACGCCATCCACCCGCGAAGGATCGTGCGGCCCCTCTTTCGCCGTGGTGACGAACCCGGAGTGATAGATGAGGAAATTCACGTCCGGGAAGCGCTTCGCGACGCGGCCGATGTCGACACAGGTGGAGTGCTGGTAGGACTTCTGTCCGAACGGCAAGCCCTTGTGCACGGCGATGTTCTTGATGCCGAGCTTGCGCGCCTTCTCGATCATCGCGAGTCCGGGATCGTCGTCCAGGAAGAAACCGGGCGTCCCGTCCGGGCCCCACTGCGTGTAGGTCTTCCAGGCTGCGATCTTGTGGCGTGATGCAAGCTCGTCCATGCCATCGAGGTCGCCTGGCTGATTCGGATTCACGCGTCCGTGGATGTACAACCGGTGCGTGCCTTCCAGCCGCTCCACGATCTGCGCCGTGGCACGCGCCTCCTCGATGGTGAGCGGCTCGCCCTCGCGCGTGGAGGGCACGAAGGACAGCACCATCAGATCGGTGTCGGAGTCCATGAAGACGTCCTTCACGAACTCGTCGGCATCGAGGCATTTGAGATAGTCGAGGCGGCCACCACCCTGCCCCGCCACACAGGCGTTGGTCTTGGGCATCTGCCGCAGCGGCGTCGCGGTCTCCGGCAAACGCTTGGTCCAGGCGCCCGTCGGATTCACGAAGTGGCCCTGCACGTCGAAGATGAACTCGTCGCCTTCGACCGTGGCACGCGCGAGTTGCAGGTCGCGCTGGGCGTCGCTCGGCACGTCGAAGAACCCGCCGGTGTTGCCGTGCCGCGCATAGGCGCGATTCATCGCGAGCAACGTCGTTGCAGCGCCGCAAGCCGACACCAGAAAACCCCGTCTGCCGAGGGCCAGCTTGTTCGCATGCTCCGCCGCTGCTTGCAACGCGAGGTGGTTCGCCTCATGGTGCACCGCATCGAGCGGAATCGGCGTGAACTCGCCGTTGGTGGTCGTATCGAGCTTGATGGGCAGCCGTGTGCCGCCCGGGTCATTCGTGTAGCGCATCTAGGTCTCCCCCCACAATACGTCCGGCCTTGTGCGGCGGTCGGATCGAGCGGGACTTAGAGGCTACGCTTGGCTGGCCCATCTACGCAATCGGTTGGCCCATTGCGGCAGTGCGCCTTGCCGGCGAGCGGGCCGCCTGACATTCTCGGGTAGTTGAACTACCGCTACCGGGGGGCGGACGACGAGCCCTGTGCCTGCCTCGCGCCTCGTCCCTGGCGAGGCAGCCGGCTGCGGCGGCTCGAGACGCCCCGCACGCCGCGGAACCGAGGGACGCGAGCCGTATCCAGGTCCCGCCCCATGACTCCCGAGCTGCAACGCAGAACGATCCTGAAGATCTCGTGGCGCCTGCTGCCGCTGATCGTAGCCTCGTACCTGGTCGCCTACATCGACCGCACCAACGTCGCATTCGCGGCGTTGACGATGAACAAGGATCTCGGCATCAGCTCGTACGTTTACGGCTGGGGTGCGGGCATCTTCTTCCTCGGCTACGCCATCTTCGAAGTGCCGAGCAACATGGTGCTGGCCAAGGTCGGCGCACGCCGCTGGATCGCGCGGATCATGATCACGTGGGGCATCATCTCCGCAGCGATGGCCTTCGCCACGGGACCGGCGAGCTTTCTCACGCTGCGCTTCCTGCTGGGCGTGGCCGAGGCGGGATTCTTTCCCGGCATCATCTACTACCTCACGACCTGGTATCCGGCTCGCTTCCGGGCGCGTGTCATCTCCGCACTGTTCCTCGCCGTACCAATCTCCAACGCGATCGCCTCGGCCATCTCCGGCGCCATCCTCGAGATGGATGGGATCCTCGGCTTCCACGGCTGGCAATGGGTGTTCATGCTGGAGGCCACGCCCGCGATCGTCCTGGCCTTCGTCGTGCTGAAGCAGATGATCGATCGCCCGTCGGAGGCGAAATGGCTCACCGACGAGGAGCGCTCGTGGCTCGACGCGGAGCTGCAGGCCGAGCGCAAGCAAGTGGAACGGGCCGGCCACCTCGGCCTCCTGAAGTCGCTTACCGATCCGCGCGTGATCGCGCTGTCTTTCATATACATGACCAGCGTGACCGCGAGCTACGGCATCGTGTTCTTCCTGCCCCAGATCGTGAAGGGCTTCGGCTTCTCGAACGTGATGACCGGTGCGGTCACCGCGATCCCCTACACGATCGGCGTGCTCGGCTTGCTTGCGTGGGGCTGGTCGTCGGATCGGAAGCACGAGCGGCGCTGGCATCTGATCGCAGCCTCGATCGTGGCGGGCATCGGCCTGTGCGGCGCGGCGTGGTTCGGCGTGTCGTACTGGGCCATCGCCGCCATGTCGGTCGCCACCATCGGACTCTATGGCTCGCGCCCCTGCTTCTGGCCGATGCCCTCGATGTTCCTGAGCGGCGCGGCGGCCGCAGCCGGCATCGCGCTGATCAACTCGATCGGTAATCTCGGCGGCTACGTCGGGCCGTTCATCGTGGGCTGGATCAAGCAGAGCACCCAGAGTTTCGAGATGGGTCTGTACTTCCTCGCCGCTTGCGCGTTCACCTCCGCGGCGCTCACTTACTTCGCGACCCGGGCCACGCAAGGGGAGCAACGGCCATGAATGCGTTCCCCGAATACGAAGACTACGACGCGCTCGGTCTCGCCGATCTGGTGCGGCGGCAGGAAATCAAGCCCACGGAGTTGCTCGAAGCCGCGATCGAGCGGGTCGAGGCACGCAACCCCGCGATCAATGCCGTCACCATGAAACTCTACGACCTCGGCCGGCAGTCGATCGCCGCCGGCCTGCCCGACGGGTCGTTCCGCGGCGTGCCGTTCCTGATGAAGGATCTCACTTCGCCCGTCGCAGGGGTGCGGATGACGCGCGGCTCGCGCTTCTTCGCCGACACTCCGCCCGCGGAAATCGACAGCGAGCACGTGCGGCGCCTGAAGCGCGCGGGGCTCGTGATCTTCGGCCGTACCAACACCTGCGAGCTGGGCCTCTCGCTCACGTGCGAACCGCAATTGCACGGCCCCACGCGCAATCCCTGGGACGTGACCCGCATCTCGGGCGGTTCGAGCGGCGGCGCCGCGGCCGCCGTGGGCGCGCGCATGTTGCCGATTGCGCACGCCTCGGACGGCTTCGGTTCGATCCGGGCACCCGCGGCATGCTGCGGGTTGGTGGGCCTCAAGCCCACGCGCAATCGCAATACGTTCGCGCCCTTCGCGGGCGAAGGCCTCGGCGGCGTATCCACCGAGCACGCCGTCACGTTGTCGATACGCGACAGCGCAGCGCTGCTCGATGCAACCCGCGGCGCGGGCCCCGGCGATCCCTACGTCGCTCCGCCTCCGCTGCGGTCGTATCTCGAGGAAGTGGGCCGAGCGCCGGGCCGCTTGCGCATCGCCTGGACCACGAAGACACCGAACGGTGCACGCGTGGAACCCGAGTGCCTGACCGCACTCGCCGAGACCGTGCAACTTTGCATCGACCTGGGGCACCAGGTGGAGGAACGCAATCCCGAGATCGACGGTGCCGCCGTGGTACCGACCTTCCTGACTCTGGCGGCGGCGAACACCGTGGTGAACCTCGCGAGCCATCCGACAGCCGGACGATCCGCGCGCGAGGGCGAAGTGGAACGCATCACGTGGCTCACCGCGCAGCGCGGCGAGAAGATCGCCGCCCCCGATTACGTCCGTGCCACCCAGACAGCCCATCGGCTCGGCCGCCAGATGGCGTCGTTCCACACCGATTGGGACGTGCTCTTGACGCCGGGGCTCGCAGCGCCGGCGGTGAAGCTCGGCTGGCTCGACATGATGCTGGACGATTTCGACGAGTACTGGCGCCGCGTCTTCCACTTCTCGCCGTTCACGGTGTGGTTCAACCTGACCGGCCAGCCGGCGCTGATGCTGCCGATCGCGCAGAGCAAGACGGGGCTGCCGCTCGCCGTCCAGTGCGTCGCACGCTACGGCGACGAAGCCACCTTGTTCCGCCTGGGCGCGCAGATCGAAGCGGCGCGCCCCTGGTTCGGCCGCAAGCCTGCGCTATGAGTGGATCTCGAAGTACATCAACGAGTGATCCGAGAACCGGCCAATCCATGCATCCTTGCCGGCGTCGGTGGTTTCCTGCACCCAGCCCCGTACCGCCACGCTCGAGTCCGTTCCGTCGGGACGCTTGAAGGTCTTGAACTTGAGGTTGCTCGAGGCGAAGACGTGATCCAGGTTCGAAGGCTTGAGCGATGACTTGCTGCCGTTGAACCAGGTGAGTTCGTGGGTCTTCGCGAGGCGCCGCATCGAAACCTTCGCGCGCGCTGCATAGCGGTCCCATTTGCCGAGTTCGAGCGACGGTTCGATCGAACGGTCGAAGGGATACTTCATCCCCATGGTATTGAGGTCGCCGACGAACAGGTAGCGGGCCTTGCCTTCCCCGCCCTCCGCCTTGTCGAGCGTTTCGCGAAAATCGAGGGCGCGCTGGAGCATGTCGTCGCGCAGGCCCATGCCGCGCGGGTCCGTGCCGCTCGCGAGGTGCAGGAACAGCAGCCCGTAGTTCTGCTTGTTCTTCACGATGGTCACGAGCTGGCCCGGACGCATGTGGGTGGTGCCCGAGCGGAACTCGACCTTCTGGGTGATGAAGGCGGTCAGCGTCTTGCGCACACCGACCAGGATCTCCTGGGTCTGCGGCCCCTCGGTGATCTGGAAGGTGTAGCTCGGCATCTGCCCGACGAGCTGGTCGAAGATGGTGGAACCTTCCACTTCGAAGAGTCCGAACACGTCGGGCTTCTGGGCATCGAGGAACTCCACCACCCGCTTCACCCGGGTGGGATCGTCCTTGAAATGCTCCACGTTCCAGGAAGCGACGGAAAAGAGTTTGGCCATGGCAGGATCCTCGTGTGAAACTCGGGAGCAGCATGCTACGGCTGCCTTGCCCCCACTGTAATGCGTTCGCGGCGACGCGCTGTGTATCTGCTTCCCCGGCGGGCGGCGGTGGCCCTAGCTCGACATCTGCCGGCCCCCATCCCAACCTTCCCCCAACACTGTTGGGGGAAGGGGCGTACTTCCTCTCCCCCGGTAACGCCAGGTGGCATGCCGTACCTCCCCTCCCCCGGCAACGCCGGGTCGCATGCCGTACCTCCCCTCCCCCGGCAACGCCGGGTCGCATGCCGTACCTCCCCTCCCCCGGCAACGCCGGGGGAGGGTCAGGGTGGGGGCAAACCTCGCCGCCATCGACGATCCATCCCCAACGTGGAACCCTCCTGTACTCCCGTCCCCAACTTGATCGGTTGTCGCACTCCAACACCACCCCAGAAACCATCATGGCAAGACTAGCCAACAAGATCGCACTGATCACCGGCGCCGGCAGCGGCATCGGCCTCGCCACCGCGCAACTCTTCGCCCGCGAAGGCGCGAACGTGGTCCTCGTCGGCCGCAACGAACAGGCACTGGCAGCCGCAGCGACCAGTATCGGCGACGAGCATGCCATCGCCGTGGCAGCCGACGTCGCACGCCCCGAAGACAATGCCCGCATGGTGAAGGCCGCCATCGACCGCTTCGGCGGTCTCGACATCTTCATCGCGAACGCCGGCATCGAAGGCGCGACCGCCACCATCGAGGAGTATCCGATCGAAGCTTTCGATCAGGTGATGGCAATCAACGTGCGTGGCGTGTTTCTCGGCCTCAAGTACGCCATCCCCGCGCTGCGCCAGCGCGGCGGTGGCAGCATCGTGATCACCTCGTCCATAGGCGGTATCCGCGGACGCGGACAACGCAACTCCGCCTACATCACCAGCAAGCACGCCGAGATCGGCCTGATGCGCACCGCCACGCTGGAGTGCGCACCGCACAACATCCGTGTCAACGCCGTGCTCCCCGGCCCCGTCGAGACCCGCATGATGCGCAGCCTCGAGCAGAGCCGTTCACCCGATGATCCGTCAAAGGCGCGCGCGGCATTGGTCAATGCCGCACCCATGAGACGCTACGGCACCCCCGAGGAAATCGCCAACGTCATGCTGTTCCTCGCCTCCGACGAAGCGAGCCTGTGCACGGGCGGCGTCTACTCGGCCGACGGCGGATTCTCGGCGGCATAGGCTGGCTCTTTCGCGATTGCTCTATAGTTCGGCATCGTGCCCCACGAGAAGGATGGAAGATGAACGACGCCGCCGTTGCCGCCCGCCTGCAACCTGAAGCCGAGTCGCGCTACGCCCGCCGGGCGCGCTACCACATCGCGGAAAACGGCTTCGCCTTCCAGTTTCCGCCCGTGCCCATCCGGCAGTTCCTGCGCGAGCGTGACATCGCCTTCGATCGCCAGACACCGACCCGCTCCATCGCGCTGGATTCGGCCGACGTGCTCGGTACCGACTACCCGGCCACCACGCCCACGATCCTGTGCCGGTATCTCAAGATCCGCGCGGGTGAGACGCTACGGACCCACTACGTCGCCTCCGGTGAAATCTTCTACGTGATGTCGGGCAGCGGCGAGAGCCGCAATGCCGACGATGTCATCTCCTGGGTGGCCGGCGACGTGTTCTGCTTTCCGGGAGGCGGCGAGTCCGCGCATCACGCAATCGGGCAGGACGGTCTGCTGTTTTGCGTGACCAACGAACCGCTGCTGGCCTTCGAACGGCTGCGCGCCCCCGCACCCGGCAGCGCTCGCGTCGAGACCACCCACTGGCCTGCGTCAGTGATCGACGGCCACTTCGAATCGGTCTGGCGCCGGCCGATGACCGCCGACACCACCGGCTACTCGGTCCAGTTCACCAGTCACGCACTGGCACCGAGCATCAACACGATTCCTTCGGTGAACTGCTCCATCAACACGCTGGCGAGCGGCGCCGACCAGCGCCCGCATCGGCACAACGGCGTGGCGGTGACGCTGGCCATCCAGGGAGAAGGCGTGCATTCGATCATCGACGGGCAGCGTGTGGACTGGTCCACCGGTGCGGCACAGATCACGCCCGCCACGTTGATGCACTCGCACTACGCTCGCGGCGACAAACGCATGCGGTCGTTCGTGATCCAGGACGAAGGGCTGCACTTCTATACGCGCACGCCGGGTTTCAGTTTCGACTGAATCCCGGCGTTTCGTGCGCCAGCTCAGCGATACACGGGTACTTTCAGCGCGTACTCGACCCTCGCATCCAACGTCTTGCGCTTGCCATCGACGATGATCATCGGGGGCACACGGCCGGTGTAGCGCACGACGTTGCGCGTGGCGGCATCGAACTCGAATCGCAGCGGCGCTATCGCAAGACGCACCAGCACATTGGTCGGCTTCATGGAGAAGGCCACGAGACCATCCTTGGCGGGCACGCGCTGCAACTCGAAACCGAAGGTCTCCTTCCGCGCCAGCACGATCATGCGGACCTTCACGGGGTTGCCGGTCATCAGTTCGTCCCAGTGCCGCAGCATCCAGCCGTGCAGCGACGGGCCGGTGACCACCGGATCGGTGACGTCTTCGCTGGCGGTGCTGACCTTGCCACCTTCGTCGAGGGTGTATTCGAGATGGCCATTCGGACTCACTTCAACAGTGCCGCTGTAGCCCGCGATCTTGTGGATCGCTTCGAAGCGCCGCACGTCGTAGTCGGGTGTGAAGCGCGCTGATTCGATGACGACGGCCTCGTCACCCTCACCATGCGTGATGTGCGACGCTTTCATGCCGCCATCGATCGTAGCGACGCGGCGCTCGTAATGGAACAGCGGAGCCGCGTCCTTGGGGGACAGCGGATGCACATCGCCCCGATAGATCAACGCACCTTCAGTTTCAGGCGCACGGGTCAGGGCTTCCAGGCGACCGGCGCCTGCACGATCCAGCGACGGGTTGGAGGAAGTCGTGCAGGCAGCGAGAGCGGACAGCAGCCCGGCGGCAACGGCGGTGAGAGTCAGATTGCGCAGCATGGTGAACTCCTTCAAGGGGTTGAGGTGGAACGATTGCCGGACACCGGTTCGGCGTCCGCCTTCTCCGAATCCCCCGCCGTGAGTCCCCGGCGGGCAGCGATTCATCGATGGCCGCCACTCTAGGAATCCGCCCCTTCGGGAAAAAGCCGATACTCGCGAATGGACCATTGCTGCCGGTGAAATGATCGAGTCATGGATCAACTGCGCTCGCTCCGGGTGTTCGTCAGGGTGATCGACGAAGGCAGCTTCGCCGGTGCGGCGCGCGCGCTCGATCTGGCGCCGGCGGTGGTGACCCGTGCCGTGGCCGAGCTCGAGGAGCACCTGGGTGCACGCCTGCTCCAGCGGACCACGCGACGGATGGCGCTCACCGAGACCGGCGAGACCTATCTGGAGCACGCCCGGCGCATCCTGCTGGAACTGGACGAGGCCGATGCAGCCGCGAGCACCGCCAGCACCGTGCCCGCAGGAATGCTGCGTGTGGTGGTCCCGCCGGCGTTCGCGGTGCATCAGCTCGCCAAACATCTGCCTGACTTCCGCAGCCGCTATCCGCAGGTGAGTCTGGAGCTGACGGCCCCCGGACCGGTGGATGCCGTGGACGATTCTGCCGACGTTTCCATCCTGTCGATCGCCCAGCAGCCGCTGCAAGGCGATTTCGTCGCCCGGCCTCTCGCCTGCTCGCACTTCATCGCGTGTGCCGCCCCCGCCTATCTCGCGAGGCGCGGGCGCCCGAAACACCCGGCCGAGCTTGCGCAGCACGATGGTGTGCTGCCTGCGGTGAAGGCAGTCCGCCACGAACTGACGCTGTTCCGGACCGACGGCACGGCCCGCACAACCACTCTCCCCTCACCGACACCGGCGCTGTCGACGAGCCACATCGACACCATCTTCGCCGCCGCGATCGCCGGGCTGGGTGTCGCGGCACTACCTTCGTTCGTGGTCGAGGACGCCTTGCGTGCCGGGGCACTCGAACGCGTCCTGCCCGACTGGCGCGGGGTGACACTCACGCTCTACGCTGCAATGCCCACGCGCAAGCACGTGCCCGCGCGTACGCGCGCTTTCGTGGACTTCCTGCTCGAGACCTTCGGCGGCAAGCCCGAGGACCCCTGGTTGACTCCCGTCCGCTGACCCTCGATCCAGAGCCGGCGAATCAGCCGAGGGATTCGAGCAACGCTTGCGCCGCCACGAGGTCGGCGGTGCCCAGCCCTTCGGTGAACTTGCCGTACGTGGCCGCCAGCAATTCGCGCCCCTCGTCGGCCTGCTGCCCACCCTGCCGCAACCGGGCGAGACTGGTCGCGGCCCGCAGTTCCCAGGACAGCGCCTGTTGGCGGCGCGACTGCACCAGGCTCTCCTGCAGACATTCCTCGGCACCCGGCGAAACGTCGCCACCTTGGCGGGCCAACAGCTCGCCCTTGATGCGCAGCAACTCCGGCATGCACCAGCCCTCTTCCCGTTCCGCTGCGCGTGCGAGTGCACTTTCGATGGTCGAAAGCCCGCGGGCGACATCCCCTTGAACGCCGAGCGCCTCGGCGAGTTCGCCCAGGAGACCGGTGTACCGCAACGAGAAGTTGATGCCCGGCAGACTCGAGAGTGCCTCTTCCAGCATCTGCACGCCGTCGGCGCGATTGCCGGTCCGTATCAAGAGCACGCCCTGGAAGCACTGGCCTTCGGCCTGCCACGAAGCGAGGGCGTTGCGCGCGGAATGCTCCAGCAGCATCGAGACCATCCGGCTCGCCGTCGGGATGTCGCCAGCGAGCAGCGCCACCGGACAGGCCTTCGCGAGTGCATTGCACAGCGAAAGCGCGTGGCCGAGACCTTGTGCCTCCTCGATGTTGGCCACGATGGTGCGCAGGGCACGGTCCGGATAGCCGCGGATCCACAACACCTCGGCAAGGGCCACCTGCGCCGTCACGCGCTGGTCGAACTGGAAGCGGATCAGATGCGAGCGGCGCGCCGGTTCCAGATAAGTCTCGAGCATGCGCTCGAAATGCCGCTGGGCCCTCTCCTCCTCGCCCAGGAAGTGCAGCGACAACCCCAGCATGCGGTCGCCGATCGGCCGGTCGGTCGCGTTGCCGTCGCGGTCGGCCACGTCGCGAAACCGCTCGGCGAAGGCAAGCGCTTCGCGGAAGACCGCGTTGTTCAACCGGTCCACGCACAACCCCCAAAGCGCGCGTAACTGGTAGTCGGCGTCGCCCAGCGCTTCGGCGGTTGCGAGTGCACTGGAGAGCGCGGCACGCGTCTCGGGCACCGCGCCCCGCGTGTACATGAGGGCCAACCCGAGGGCGGCGTGCAACTGCATCGAGCGCCGCGCATCCACTTCCGCCGGGCCCGTTGCAGCAGCTAGGGCGCGTTCGACGCGCGCACGGCATTCCTCCATCATCGACAGGTGCATCCACAGCGGTACCGCCGCCGCCGTCAGCGCAATGCCGACGCGTGCATCGCCCTGCGGCGTAAAGACCCAGTCGAGGGCCGCACGGACGTTATCGAGATGCCGGCCGTAGGCCCCGAGCCATTGCGCCGTGGGCACGTGCTCGCGGTCGGCGGACGCGCGCTCGAAAAGATCGCGGTAGTGCTCCGCATGGCGTCGCGCGAATGCATCGTACTCGCCGGCGGCCTGGAGCTTCTCCAAGGCATAGGCCCGGGTCGTCTCGAGCAGGCGGTACTGAGCGACCGTCCCGCCGACGTCCGCCGCCACCAGCGACTTCGACACGAGGTTCACGATGCTGTCGACGACGTCCCCGGGGGACAGTTCGCCGCTGCCCACCACTTCGGTGGCGGCATCGAGCGCGAAGGTCCCGGCGAAGATGGCGAGCCGGCGCAGCAGTACCCGCTCGGTCACGGGCAGCAGGTCGTGGCTCCAGTCGAGCGTGGCGCGCAACGTCTGCTGGCGTGGCAGTGCCGTTCGGCGGCCATCCGTCAGCAGACGGAAACGGTCATCGAGCCGCGCCGCCAGCCCTTCGACGCCCAGCGCCGCCGCGCGCGCCGCAGCCAGTTCGATCGCGAGCGGAATGCCGTCCAGGCGCCGACAGATCGCGGCCGCGACCGATGGATCGAACCGATCTGGGGTGAAATGCAACTGCGCCGCGCGTGCCCGGGCGACGAACAGCTGCACCGCGCCGTGGCTCATCGCGTCGTCGTCCCGGCCCGCGTCGCCGGCCGGCACGGCGAGCGGCGGCACCTGGTACACGCATTCGCCTTCGGCACGCAGCGGCTCGCGGCTGGTGGCGATGACGCACACGACCGGACTGGCGCGCAGCAGCGCCTCCACCATGGTGGCCGCCGCTTCGATCAGGTGCTCGCAGTTGTCCAGCACCAGCAACACCTGTCGCGGCCCGAGCGCAGCGGCCACCCGCTCCGCCGACACGGAACCGCCCGCGACCTGAATGCCCAGGGCGGTGGCGACCGTCACCGGAACCAATGCCGGATCGGATAGCGGACCCAGTTCGGCGAGCCACGCGCCATCGGTAAACCGCGGCAGGAGTTGTCGCGCCACCTCCAGGCCGAGCCGCGTCTTGCCGATGCCGCCGGTGCCGCTCAACGTGACCAGGCGTCGGTCGGCGACGAGTGCGAGCACCTCGCGCACGGCGGCATCGCGGCCGATGAGATCCGAGTTCAACGCGGGCAGATTGGTGCGCTCGCCGGTACCGGCCGCCGGGCCCGTCGGTACCGTGATCAGGCCGCCCGCCTCGGGCGCCACGACTTCGACCTCGGCCACGAAACGATAGCCGCGTCCGGAAATGGTCTTGAGGCTGTCGCGCTCGGAACCCAGTGCCTTGCGCAAGGCCGAGACCTGCACCGACAGGTTGATGTCCTCGACCACCAGCCCGGGCCAGACGCGCGCGAGCAACTCGTCCTTCGTGACGAGTTCGCCGCGCCGCTCGATCAGCGCCAGCAGCAGGTCGAAGGCACGATCGCCGATGCGCACCGGCGCGCCTTCGACCGTCAGCTCTCGCCGCATCGGACGCACTTCCGCGCGCCCGAAGCGCAACACCATCCTGGCCTCGTCGCTCACCGCCGCCTCACGTTCCACCTCGCTCGCAGAGATCGCGGTCCGGAACGGTCGCGTTCGCGGGGCACCGCCCATCGAGTGACTGCACAGGTTGCGAGTAACCAAGGGATGGTAGTGACCCGCTTGCTGCACCGCAAGCGCGGAACGATGACAGCAGACCTTGCAAACGTCATGGTCTTCGCCGTGCGGTGCAGGGACGCCAATTAAGGAGGATTAGCGGAAATTAACTGTGCTGCCCGAGGGCACTGGGGCAGCATCGCCCGCCATCAGCTCAGGCAATCTTCCGGCACGGAGCGCGCCACCGCCATGGACCAGGACGCCGCGACAACGAACCCGCGAGCGGTGCCAACTGCACCATCCCGGAGCACGTTGACCTTCGGCCGCTTCACCGTGTTGCCGGCGCGTCGCGAACTGTGCATGGACGGCGCACCCGTTGACCTGGGCGCGCGGGCGTTCGACGTGCTGCTCGCGCTGGTCGAAGCCCGTGGCGCCGTGGTCACCAAGGATGAACTGCTCGGACTGGTGTGGCCCGGTCGAGTGGTCGAGGAAAACAACCTGCAGGTGCAGATCGCCGCGGTGCGCAAGGCGTTGGCCGGCGAGCGCGACCTCATCCGCACCGTGGCCGGCCGCGGCTATCAGTTCGCCGGCGACGTGCGGACTCGAACTCCGGAAGCTCCAGCGGCAGCGACGCCCCGGCCGGTGCTCACCAACCTGCCGGAACCGGTGTCGCCGCTGATCGGGCGTGACACCGAACTGCACGATATCCTCGCGCTGGCGGCCGATCGCAGGCTGGTGACGCTGACCGGACCTGGCGGCATCGGCAAGACGCGGCTCGGCCTCGAAGCCGCCCGCGAACTCCTGGGCGCGTTCCGCGACGGCGTATGGCTGGCGGAACTCGGCGGCCTCACCGATCCGGGTCAGGTCCCGTCCACCGTCGCATCGGCCCTCGGATTGACCTTCGCCAGCGGCGCGTTGCCGCCCGAACGGGTCGCGGCCGCGCTCGGCACGAAGCACATGCTGCTCATCCTCGACAATTGCGAACACGTGATCGAAGCGGCTGCCGCCATGACCGAGGCCGTGCTGCGCGCCGGCCCGCTCGCCTGCGTCCTGGCCACCAGCCGCGAGCCGCTGCGGGCCGAGGGCGAGTCGATCTACCGCGTGCCATCGCTCGAGGTGCCGACCGAGGAAACGCTCGATCGCGCCCGGCTCCTCAAGACCGGTGCCGTGCGCCTGTTCATCGCGCGCACCCGTGCCGCCGAACCGCAGTTCTCGCCCGACGCCCGCATCGCTGCGATCGCCGCCATCTGCCGGCGCCTCGACGGCATCCCGCTCGCCATCGAGCTGGCAGCGGCGCGGGCCGCCGCGCTCGGCATCGAAGGGCTGGCAGCGCGGCTCGACGACCGCTTCCGCCTCCTCACCGGCGGGCAGCGCACGGCACTGCCGCGCCACCAGACGTTGCGTGCGACTCTCGACTGGAGCTACGAACTGCTGCCGGCCACCGAGCGTGTGGTGCTGCGTCGCCTGGCAGTATTCGCGGGCGTGTTCACGCTGGAGTCCGCGGCTGCCGTGGTCGCGACCGCCGATATCGACGCGGCGGACGTGGTCGACTACCTGGCGAACCTGGTGGCGAAGTCGCTCGTCACGGCGGAAGTGGGCAGCGCAGCCGCGCAGTACCGGCTCCTCGACACCATGCGCGCCTACGCCCTGGAGAAGCTCGAGGCAGGCGGCGAGTTCGACACGTTCGCGCGCCGGCACGCCGAACATCACCGTGATCTGTTCGCGCGGACCAGCGCAGACTGGGTGCGGCAATCCACCCCGGAGTGGCTCACGACCTACGGGCGCCAGACCGACAACCTGCGCGTGGCGCTGGACTGGGCCTTTGGCGCGAACGGCGACACGGCGATCGGTGTGGCGTTGACGGCTGCCGCTGCACCGTTCTGGATGCGCCTGTCGCTAATGGAGGAATGCCGGTTGCGCGTCGAGCGGGCGTTGGCGAGCCTCGGTGTGGCGGCAGGCCAGGACACGCCTCAAGGCATGCAACTGCACACGGCCCTTGGCCTGGCGCTCATGTACACCAAGGCGACCGTGGAAGCGAGCCACGCCGAACTGCGCAATGCGCTCGAGATCTCGAAGCGACTCGACGACAGCGACTTCCAGCTGCGCTCGCTGTGGGGGCTGTGCGTCAACCGCCTCAACAGCGGCCTGTTCCAGGAAGCGATGACTCTGGCCAACGAGTTCTGCACCGTGGCCTCGAGCGTGCCCGGCCAACCCGACCTGCCGATCGGCGACCGCATGCTGGCGATGGCCCTGCATTACACCGGCGACCAGACCGCGGCGCGCTTTCACTTCGAGCGCATGCTGAACCGATATTCCCCGCCGGCCCATCGGTCGCACACCATCCGCTTCCTGCTCGATCAGCGCGTATCGGCACGCGCCGTGCTGGCGGAGGTGTTGTGGTTGCAGGGCTTCGCAGACCAGGCGATGCGGGCGGTGGAGCACAACATCGCCGAAGCGTTCGAGGCCGACCATGCGCTGACACTCTGCAACGCGCTCGCGAAGGCCTGTCCGGTGGCGCTGTTCGTGGGCGACCTCGAAGCCGCCGAACGGTATGTGACGATGCTGCAGGACCACGCGGCCCGCAACGCGCTCGCCTCATGGCAGGCCGAGGCACAGTGCTTCCGCAGCGTCCTCACGATCCGGCGAGTCGACTCCCCACCGGCGGCCAATACGCTCGCTGCAGCGCTCGAGGAACTGCGCGAGATCCGCTTCGCCCTGCGCTACACCGAACTGCTGGGGGAACTCGCCGAGTTGCTCGGTCGCGCCGGTGAAGCCGCCCAAGGCCTGGCCGCCATCGACGAAGCCCTCCAGCGCACCGAAGTGAACGGCGAACGCTGGTGCCTGGCCGAGCTGCTGCGCATCCGCGGCGAATTGTTGCTGCTGCAGGACGACGCCGCTGCAAAGCAGGCGGCCGAAGACCACTTCCTGCGCAGCCTCGAGTGCGCCCGCGAGCAGCACGTGCCGGCGTGGGAGCTGCGTGCCAGCATGAGCCTCGCACGGTTGTGGGCAAGCCAGCAACGGAATCGCGAAGCCCACGAACAACTGGCACAGGTGCTCGGACGTTTCACCGAGGGCCACGGCAGTGCCGACCTCAGGGCTGCGGCGGATCTTCTGGAGGAATTGCAGCGTCGAGCACTCGCCGCGCCGCCAGCAGGTCTGCGGTCTCGAAGCCCTCGGTGAATCGTCCGTAGACATCCGCCAGTTGCGCACGCGCATGGCTGGTACCGCCTCGGTCCTGGCGCACCTGTGCGAGGCTCGTGGCACAGCGCAATTCGAATGACAAGGCGCCCTGGCGACGCGCCCATTGCAGGCCAGCCTCGAACTGCGCGATGGCGTCCGCCCGCGCGCCGGGTCGCACCTGCAGCAACAGTTCGCCCTTGATGCGCAACAACTCCGCCTTGCACCAGCGCTCGCCGGTGCGCTCGACACCGGCAAGCGCCTCGTCGATCAACTCGAGCCCCCGCGCGGGATATCCTGCGCTGCCAAGCCCCTGCGCGATATCGGCGAGAAAAGAGCTATCGCGGATCATGAAGCGCGACGCGCGCAACTCTTCGAAAGTCTCGCGCAGTGCGGGCAGCCCCGCCACGAGGTCGCCCCGCTTGACCAGCAGCAACGCGCGGTAGTAGCGGCTGCGCGTGTTCCACCGCGTCACCGCATGGCGTTCGGACAACTCGCAGAGGAGGTCGAGGTGGCGTTGCGCCAGCGACAGGTCCTGCACGAAGTAGAGCGCCACCAGGCAGGCTGCCTCCAGCGAGTAGAGCCACGAGACGATGTGACCGACGCTGCGGGCGTATTCGACATTGTCGTTGGCCGTGCGCATGGCCTGATCCGGGAAGCCCTGCACCCAGAGGATCTGCGCGAGCATGCGACGTGCGGTCACCGGCAGGTCGAGCTGGAAGCGGATGACGTGCGAACGATGCACCGGCGCTGCGTATTGCGCCAATGCACGGTCGATGTGCGCGCGTGCCTGCGCCTGCTCGCCGAGGAAGAACAGCGACGTGCCCACCATGCGGTCGCCGACCACGGCATCGCCGTCATCGACCGAGCGCAACGCCACCTTGGAGAAGCGGCGGGCCAGGTCCAGGGTCGCACGGCACTCGCCCCGCAGTACGCGGAAGGTCCACAGGGCCCAGAGCGCACGGAGCTGATACTCGACATCGTCCAGGCGCTCTGCGAGTTCCAGGGCACGGTTCCAGGCCGCGCCGCTTTCCTCCACCGAGCTCCTGGCATAGTTGAGCGAGCCGCCGAGCGCCGAGTACAACTGCATTTCGTGACGTGGATCGCGCTCCGTGGAGTTGTTCATGCTGGCAAGTGCCCGTTCGACCCAGGCGTGGCACTCCTCCATCATGGACAGGTGCATCCACAGCGGCACGCTGGCCACGGTGAGCGCCACTCCGATCGCGGCATCACCGCCGGGTGAGAAGGCCCAGTCCAATGCCGCGCGCACGTTGCCCAGGTGTCCGGTGTACGCGGCGAGCCATTCGGCTGTCGGGCGCGAGTCCCATTCCGCCGCGGCGCCTTCCATCAGCTCGCGGAAGTGGTCGGCGTGGCGGCGCGCAACCGCATCGAACTCCGCGCCTGCCCTCAGCTTCTCCAGAGCATAGGCACGCGTGGTTTCGAGCAGGCGATACGTAGATGCCGGGCGGCTGAGATCGGCACTCACCAGCGACTTCGCCACCAGGTTGGCCAGGCCTTCCACCACCGCGGACGCGGACATCTCGGCATCGGGCACGACCGCTTCGACCGGTTCCAAACGGAATGCGCCCGCGAACACCCCGAGTCTGCGCAGCACCGTACGTTCGGTCGGAGACAAGAGCTCGTAGCTCCAGTCGAGGGTCGCTCGCAGCGTCTGATGCCGCGCCAGTGCCGTGCGCTGCCCACCGGCGAGCAGCTTGAAGCGGTCGTCGAGCCGAGCGGCCAACCCCTCCACGCCGAGGGCGGGAACGCGCGCCGCCGCCAGTTCGATCGCCAGGGGAATTCCGTCCAGGCGCCGGCTGATGCCGGCCGCGGCGGCCATGGCCCGTTCGTCGAGCAGCAGGCGCGGCTCCGCGGAGAGTGCGCGAGCGAGAAACAGCCGCAATGCACCGGAGCGCAGCAGCTCCTCACGATCCTCGGTGCCCTCGCCTGGCACGGTCAGGGCCGGCACGACATAGCTCTGTTCGTCCTGGGCCCGCAGCGGCTCGCGGCTGGTCGCCATGACGTGCACGCCGGGATTCATGCGCAGCACCACTTCCACCAGACGCGCCGTCGCCTCGATCAGATGCTCGCAGTTGTCGAGGATCAGCAAGACCTGCCTCGCTCCGAGTGCCGCCGCAACGCGCTCCGCGGACGGCATCTCGCCGGCCAGCTCCAGACCGAGCGCGGCCGCGACCGTGACCGGGACGAGCTGCGGATCGGAGAGCGGGCCCAGTTCCGCTACCCACACGCCGTCGGCAAACTGGGGCAGCAGGGCGCGCCCGCACTCCATGCTGAGACTGGTCTTGCCGATGCCGCCCGCACCGCTCAGGGTGAGCAGACGGTGCGTGGTAGCCAGTGCGCAGACCGCCGCCACATCGGCTTCGCGACCGATCAGGTCCGTCACCCGCATCCGCAGATTCGTGCGCGTGCCCGGCGCCGGGTCGGCGTCCGCGCCACCACGGGTGAGGAGCAACGGCGCGAGGAACTGATAGCCGTGTCCGGTAACGGTGCGCACCAGCTCGCGATCGAGCCCCAGCGCCTTGCGCACCGCCGCGATCTGTACGAGCAGGTTGTTTTCCTCCACCACCCTGCCTGGCCAGACGCGGGCGATCAGATCGTCCTTGCCGAGAACCGCCCCGTCGGCCTCCACGAGCGCCAGCAGCAGGTCGAAGGCGCGGCCGCCCAGCTCGACCGGCACGCCGTCGGCGAGGAGTTCACGGCGCTGAGGATCCAGCTTGAAGCGGCCGAACGCGTATGCGTCCGACCGTTTCGCTTTAGCGGATGTTTCGTTCACGACCTATCGGGGACCCAATCTCCGTGGAAGCCGAAGGGCACCCGCACGGGCAGCTCGATGACTGCCAACGGTTCACCGGTGAAGTCCTGCGCCGACAGTATCACCACGTCGCTGGTGTTGCGCTTGGCATCGTAGGTATAGGCCATGACGTAGCCATCGTCCTCGCCAGCGGCCCCGTCGCGCGGCACGAACACCGGTTCGAGCGACGAGACACCCGGACCGAAGTCGTGCGCTTGGGTGCGTCCATCACGTACGTCGTGCTTGTAGAGGGGCCCGGAGGTCACCTTGTCTCCCCACCAGTGTGCCGTATAGGCGTAACGATAATCCTGTCCGCCGACGCGGTCGTCGAACCGCGGGAATTCGCCGCCGTGATCGTCGAGCAGGCGCTCCGCAAGCCGGCCGCGGGCGCGATCCAGCGTCCAACGCGCCAGCAGCGGCGTGCCCTCGTTCGGACCGCGCTTGTCATGGTCGTGCGTGCGCGGGTGGCGGATCACGTCCACGATCACTTCGCCGTCTTCATTCTCGTACGCGTTCACGATATGAAAGACGTAGCAGGAAGGTGCCTCGAACCAGGTGAGACCGGCGAGATCGCCGTTGCGCGGAATGAGGCCGATGCGCGGGGTCTGCCGGTCGTTCCAGAAGTACGGGAACGTATGCCCCGGCACCCGCTCCGGCTGCAAGGTGACCGGCAGGTCGAGCACGATGACGAAGTTTCTTGTGAAGCCCACATCGTGCACCATCGGCATGTGCGGTGCTGGGATGTCGGCGCGAGTCTGAGCACGGCCGGCAGCGTCCACTGCCACGTAGCGCAGCGTCGGCCGACCCGGCACATAGGTCATGGCGACGACTTCGCCCGTCAGCGGATCGCGTTTGGGATGCGCGGTGAACCCGCCTTCCAGCGTGCCGCCGAAGTCCGAGCGGGCGATACTCTCGAGGTTGTAGTCCAGTTCGATCGGCAGCTCACCCGCCTCGACGATGGCAACCACGCGGCCCCCGATCATCGTGACGTTGGTATTCACGGACGTAACCCCTTCGCCCGGCCCCGGAATCGGAGGCTTGCCCAGGGCAGCTGCCGCATCGGCGCTGACGGTGAAGCGGCTGCGATACCACTCCGCGCGACCGCCGCGCAGTCGCAAGCCATGCACGAGGCCGGTCCCCGTGAACCAGTGATAGAGCCCCCGGTCCACCGGGCCGATCGGACTGGGGCCGATGCGCAGGAGCCGGCCTTCCAGTTCAGCCGGGATGCGACCGCGGACCTTGAGGTTGAAAGCCGTGGTCTCGCTCGTCATGGGCGCGAAGTTGCCGCTGAGGTAAGCGTTGTCGTCGGCACCGTGTGAGGGAGCCAATGGTGCCGATAAAGGTTCGGAAGTACCGAGCTCCTGCGGGGTCAGCGATGCGGTGAGGGCATTCATATTGAAATCTCCTGTCAATGGGGCGGCATTGTCGTAAGCGCGGTGTATCGCACCGCTACCGCCTCGTGACGGGCGCAGCAATGCGATTGCATCGGCAGATGCCCACGATGATTCGCGAACGAGCCAAGGGTGCATGCTGTCGATACAGCTCGACAGTAGGCGTGCGTCGCCGGTTAATCCTTGCCGCGGAATAAATTGTTGTGAAAGCGCTCTTTATGTCGCTTTGAACCGCGACCCAGGTTCGGCGACGTCAGGCGCTCCGCTTCATGCCCTTGCTGGGCCACCCTTCCGTGCATTCGCGACGCACAGCATGGGTCTCACTCGGGCTTGAGATTGAGCGCCTTGGCGAGTGACACATTGAGCTCGATCTCGCGCGCGAGCCTCGAGCGCACTTCTTCCACAGTTCCGTACACGGGATCAGCCCCCGTCGCGGAATACTGCGCGCGCACGTCGGGCTCCTGCATGATCGCCGCGATCTCCTTGTTCAACAGCGTCACCACCCTGTCGGGTACTCCCGCCGGCGCGAGGAGATAGGTGGTCCCCACGAACTCACATCCCGGATACCCCGCTTCCGTCAGGGTCGGCACGTCGGCAACCGCAGGGTTGCGCTCCGTGCGTGCCACAGCCAATGCTCGTACCTTTCCGGCCTTGATCTGCGGCACCGCAATGGCGGTGTAGAAGAAGCCGGCCATGACCTGCCCGCCCAGCACGTCGGTCAGAGCGTCGGCTTCGCTCTTGTAGGGAACGAACAGCAAATCGATACCTGCATTCTGGCGAAACAGTTCTGCCGGCAGGTGGTTGGAACTGCCCAATCCAGCGTGTCCGAAACTGACGGAGCCGGGCTTTGCCTTGGCGAGGGCGACGAGCTCCTTGACCGTCTTCGCAGGGACCGACGGGTGCACGACCAGGAACGGTGAACCCGCCGCGAACATCGCGATCGGCGTGAACGAAGTTACCGGATCGTATCCTGCCTCCCGGTAGACGAGCGGTCCGACCGGGAGCGCGGGAGTGTAGGTGGCCAGCAGGACGTAGCCGTCGGGCTTTGCAGCGGCAACTGCTTTCGTCCCGATCGTGGTTCCGGCGCCAGCTTTGTTTTCCACGACGAAGCGCTGTCCGAGGCGTGCGGAGAGTTTTTCGGCGACGAGGCGGGTGCGCGTATCGCCGGATCCGCCGGGCGTCGAGGGGAAGATGATGTGGACTGGCTTTGCCGGGTACGTGTCGTCTGCGAAGGATGTGGAGACGGACGGCAGCAGCAGTAGGGCTGCGAGGGTGCGCCGAATCCACATATGCAGTCCCATAACGCGCTCAGGCGCTGAGTGGCCCAACGCCCCGCATCACCTGCCGGCTGCAGCGGGCCTCGTCCGCTGCAGCATACGGATGTTCGGTCTCATAGGCGCTTGCTGCCAAGCCTCTTCTGTCGCTCGGTGGGAATGACAGTAACAGCGTCAGTCCATCTTTGCCCCAATGCATCTGCCTCCATCGAGTGAATATGGAGGCTGTCAAACATGCTCGTCAGCGTCCTATACAGGCAAACGTCCGAAGGGTCTTTGAGTTGATCTGCAATGTCCAATTCAATGCCTTTTCGCCACTCTGCGATCACCCTGTTTGGCTCGGTGTCGAAAAAGCTGGACAGGTTGATGAGATGTAGCTGCGCACCCTCACGCCAAGCCATCTTCGGAACCCTGTTCTGAACCTTTTCAAGGTGACTCTTATCGAGGAAGTCCGTGTAGCTGTCGCGAATGGCGTCCCCGTGAAATGAGACGCCGGGAAACACTGCCCAGAAAGGCGCGTACTTCTTCTGGATGTCCACTCCCGCAATCTGCTCACACCATTCGGGAAAGGTATCCACTTTGTGCTCCGAGCATCCGGTCAGAACAGTTACCAGCGCAATGATCAGCCGTCGCATGGCGCGATGTCGATTCATGAGAGGCATTGGAGTTCACGCGCGCGCGGAAGCAGGCGAAGCCCGCTGTAGCGCGTCGGTGGTGGATGAAGGGTTAGCGGCGTCACGTTGCCTCGCCGCGAAGATACGCCCTGAACTGCTGCTCAAGTTGGGGGAAAAGGACTTGGCTGGCCGTTACTACCTTCTTCCACGTTTCAATGACTTCGGGCGCGATGATCTGCTCAAGGGTCTTGGGATCGCGGTAGGAGACGTTCTCAAACTCAGAACCAACGTAGGCGAACAGATTGATGAGACGTTCAACCTCATTGGCCGTCTCGGCGTCGAAAAAGATGCGCCGCGGTCGGAACTCTTGAAGAGCTTCCACGGCGGCGCCTGCTAAGTGTTGGGCCTGTTTACCCTCAGGCTTTTCAGCGAGGGTACTCTTGAGAAAGCGCCCCCACTCAAGAGCGCCCCCGGACTGGGGCAACCGGTAGCGCTCCAAGAGTTGAGGGTGCTGCTCGTAGAAGTTGTAGTGAAACGCCAAGCGCGAGGCTTGCTCATTGAGTCTTACTAACGTCGAATATGCATCCCGCAGGGCGGTAGCTTGTTCGTCGTAAAGCTTGCTGAACTGGTGAAAATGCTTTCGATGCTGCAGATCGAGTTCCTTCTCGTACAGTTTGGCGCGCTTGTCCAAGGCTTGTTCGAACAAGATCTTGAACACCCAGATAAATAGGCAAAGAACCGCGCCGTTCGTGATGACGGCGACTGCGATTGTCTGGAGGAGTTCGGTGCTCACGTTGCGGGGATATTTTACTGACGACTAACGATCTAACTGAGAGGCGCTCGACGAACTGGTAGGCAAAGCAAGGACGCCGTTCAGCGCGTCGGCTCGAGTGTTGGGTTGGGCACGACGTAGAACCGTAGCTCTTGAGTGCTACTTCCAGAGTCTCACAAGCTGGTAGCCTTCAGGCCGTATCGCGTGAAGATATCCCTCACTGGCTCTAGCACTTGGGCTGTCTGTCCGTCAAAAGCGTCCTGGACCGTACCAATGAGATAGTCGAGATGATCGAAAAAACAAGTGACAAGTTTGTCGCGAGAGCGCAGTTGAGCCATGGTCTGTGCAAAGTCATATGCGTACGTGGCGAGTTCCTGGTAGAACTCCCGTGGCATTCCGTCAGGGTTCGCTCCAGCCTTTCGTAGCTTATCCTGCAGATACAAGGCACCTGTGGTCTTGGGATCCGCGGCGTAGGACACTCCGCCAACGATCGTTTTCAGCAGCTTGAACATGGCTCGCAGAATCCCCTATAGCTTACAGCCCAAGGTTGAACTGGGATAAGCAGGACGCTCTAGCTACGAGTCGTCCTCCGCATCGCCCGATTCGGAACGCATGTTCCTGCGGAACCGCGAGAGAACATCACGTACTACATAGGTCCCCGGTTGCAGCGGACCTTGACGCTCAAGCAGAGCGATGGCTTCACCACGATTGCGCACTCGCAGCTTCTCATAAATGGAAGAAATCAGAATACGAATGACCCCTTCAGATCGACCAAGCTCGCGAGCGATTTCCACGTTAGTCCTTCTCTGCAGGAGCAGCTCCACCACGTTTTTCTCAGCTTCCGTGAAACCTGGCGTCCACTCTGTATTGTCCATTCGCATCTCTCGTCGCGCTTGCGCGCAATACTGCATTCTCCCCCCAATACTACTGACCCTCCACGATGCGCGTCCAGATCATGAGATCGAGGAGCAACTAAGGTCAAAGGTTACCTGAGCATTCTTGCCGCTGTGGTTGGTGAAGTCGCCATTTCACAAGTTTTTACTACACGGCAACGACTCTTTATTTCGCGACACCTATCGTGCGGATCACAGGCAAGCGGCCATTTCCGCATGCCATCCACACAGGAGGTGCGCCATGATCCACTACGAGAACCATTGGGCCATCGTGACCGGAGCGTCTTCCGGATTGGGTCGAGGGTTCGCCACCCGACTCGCGGAGCGGGGCATGTCCCTGGTGCTGACTGGCCGCGATGAGGCTCGGCTGAACGAGGCGGCGAACCAGATCCGCCGCGTCGCTCCCCAGGTGCAAGTCGAGACTGTCGTCGCAGACCTTGCGACGCCATCAGGGGTGTCTGGGCTGCTCGGTCACGTCCGTGACCGCCCGATCGAGCTACTGATCAACAACGCCGGGTTCGGCAGCTATGGTGCTTTCGCAGACGCCGACGCGGACCGGGAGTTGGACGAGGTGGCGGTAGATGTCAGCGCCGTGGTTGCGCTGGCTCACGCGCTACTGCCCGGAATGCTTGCCCGGCACAGCGGCGGCATTCTCAACGTCGCGTCCACGATCGCGTTTCAGCCCGGGCCTTACCAGGCGGTGTATGGAGCGAGCAAGGCGTTCGTACTGTCGTTCAGCCAGGCCCTGTGGGCCGAGGCCCGCGCTGCCGGCGTGGCGGTCACTGCGCTGTGTCCCGGACCGACCCGCACCGGTTTCGTCGACGCACTGGGTGCCGACGTCGGCCACACGGCAATCTACCGGCGCCTCGGCGATCCCGAACCCGTCATCGAGGCCGGGCTGCGGGGGCTTGACAAGGGCCGGGCCGTGGTCGACCCCGGGTTGCGCAACAAGTTGCTCGCCGCGGCGGGTCGGTTCACGCCGCGGGTGTGGCTCACGCTGATCTCTGCTCGGCTGCTTGGTCCGGCCCAATCAACCTCCAAGCCGCCGATTGTGGTGCGTAACGAGATTCTGATTCATGCGGCACCCGAGCGTGTTTGGGATCTGCTCACTGACGTCGAGCACTGGCCGTCGTGGTATCGGGCTTGCCGGTGGGTTCGGGTGGGCGTTGCCCCCATCCCAACCTTCCCCCACCAGAGGTGGGGGAAGGGGCGTACACCTGCTCCCTCGGCTTCGCCGGGGGAGCGATGGGTGTTGTGGTATCGGGCGCGTCGGTGGGCTCGGCGGAAAGCTGCCCCCATCCCAGCCTTCCCCCAACGGAGTTGGGGGAAGGAGTGCATCGAGCGGGCGTTGCCTGAAGCGACGCAGGGTGTGGGCCGAGTGACGGAGTTTCAGTGGAAGGCTCACCCGGTCACACTGCAAAGCACCGTGACTGCCGCCGACCGGCCGCGCATATTTGCTTTCGTCGCGGATACGCCGGGCATCCACGCCGAGCGCACGTTCACATTGCGCCCTGCGCCCGCTGGAGTCGGCACCGTCGTCGTGAGCTACGAAACCCAGGTCGGGTTCCTCGCGAAGCTGGGTCGGCTGTATCTGGGCCCACGGTTGCATGCAGCCAATCAGACAATGTTTGCCGATCTGGCTCGAGCGGCGGAACACGGTGGCGTGATCAAGGCGATACCCGCGGCGGGTTGACCGAGGACGACGTCTACCGGGATCACGGCCGGGCGCGCAGGCGCCCGGCATTGCGTTGGCAAGCGAAATCGTTCCCGACTCGCCGCGTGACTTACGCCTTCAACTGGTCTCCGATCGGCAGCCTGCGAACGCGCTTGCCGGTGGCCGCATAGACCGCGTTCACCACAGCGGGGATCGCGGCCGAGGTCCCGGGCTCACCGACGCCGCCCGGATGCTCCTGGCTCGGGATGAGATGCACATCGATCGCCGGTGTCTCGCTGATGCGCATGACGCGGTAGTCGTGGAAATTGCTCTGCTGCACACGGCCTTCGGCGATGCGCACTTCGCCCCACAGCGCAGCCGTCAGGCCGAACACGATGCCGCCTTCCATCTGCGCGACGACGATGTCGGGGTTCACGGCAAGCCCGCAGTCGATAGCGCACGTCACGCGCTTCACCTGCACGCCGCCTTCGTGGTCGACGGTCACGTGCTCCACCTGTGCGATGTAGCTGCCGAACGCATGCAGCAGCGCGATACCGCGTCCTTCGCCGTTCGGCAGTGTTTGGCCCCATCCGCTCTCGCGTGCAGCGAGATCGAGAACTGCACGCGCACGCGGATCACTCACGAGCCGGCGGCGATACTCGAGGGGGTCGATACCGGCCGCGGTTGCGAGTTCGTCGAGAAACCCTTCCACCACGAAACCGCCGCGGGTCGGTCCGACACCGCGCCAGAATGCCGTGGGCACCCCAGGCGGCTCCTGTCGCACGAACTCCGCGCGGAAGTTCGGCAGGCGATACGGCGGTTCGACGGCCACTTCCACGGCATCGATATCCACTCCCTTCACGGTCGCGACGATGCCGTCGAACCCGATCGCCTGGATCACCCGCAGGTTCTTCGGAAAGAGATCGTTCGCGACCCGGTTGAGGATCGACGATCCCGTCACCTTGTGGGTCCACGCGACCGGCATCCCTTGCGCATCGAGTCCGGCCGCTATGCGATCGTGGTACGCGGGCCGGTACATGTCGTGTTGGAGATCTTCCTCCCGCGTCCACACCACTTGGACCGGATGCGACACTTGCTGGCCGACCCGCACGGCCTGTTCGATGAAGTCTATCTCCAGGCGCCTGCCGAAACCGCCACCGAGCAAGTGGTTATGCACGCGAATCGCTTCCTTCGGCAGACGGGTGATCCTGGCCGCCGCGTTGAGCGCGAACGTGGGCACCTGGGTGCCGACCCAGATGTCGCACGCGTCCTTGCGTACATGGACAGTGCAGTTCAGCGGTTCCATGGTCGCGTGTGCCAACATCGGTTGCTGGTAGACCGCGTCGATGCGCTGTGCGGCGCTGGCCATCGCGGATGGCGGATCACCCTCCTTTCGCGCCACCGCACCGGACTGCTCGGATGCAGTGGCGAGCTGCGCCTCTATCTCGGCGGAAGACAAGGCGGCGTGCGGACCGTTGTCCCAGCGCACGTCGAGGGCGGCCAGACCCTGCTGCGCAGCCCAGGTGTTGTCCGCCACGATCGCCACGGCATCGTCGAGCTTCACGATCTGGCGGACTCCGGGTACGGCGAGCGCCTTGGTGTCGACCACGCCGGCGAGCCGTCCACCGAACACCGGGCATTGCGCGATGGCGGCGAACTTCATGGCGGGCAGCCGAACGTCGAGCCCGTAGACGGCCTCGCCCGATACCTTGGCCGGCGTATCGAGCCGAGGCAACGATTTGCCGATCAGTTTGAACGACTGCGGCTCCTTGAGCGTGACTTTGCCCGGTACCGAAAGGCGCGCCGCGGCGTCCGCGAGTTCACCATAGGAGAGCGTACGTCCCGACGCGGTGTGCGCCACCTTGCCGTTCTCGGCGCGGCAACTCGTTACGTCCACTTTCCATGTCGTTGCGGCCGCTGTGATCAGCATGGTCCGTGCTGTAGCGCCGGCCGTTCGCAATTGCTCCCAGTTGCCGCGGACCGAGGTGGATCCGCCGGTTTCCTGAACGCCGAACAGTGGTTCCGAATAACGCTCGTCATCGGGTGGAGCGTGCTCCAGCCGGACCAGGGTGGGATCAACCTCGAGTTCCTCCGCGATCAGCATCGTCATCGCGGTGTACGTACCCTGCCCCATTTCGACCTTGTGCATGACGAGCGTCACGGTGCCGTCGCGCGCGATACGGATGAATGCATCCGGTGCGAACGCCGCAGCAACGTCGGGCGCACCGCTCGGCGTCTTCGGCGAGCGCAGGCCGAAGGCGAGCAGCAGGCCGCCGCCGGCTGCGGCGCCTGCAGTGATTCCGAGGAACTTCCGGCGTGTGATGGCGGGTTTCTTCGCCTTATGCGGGGTCGGCTTAGTCATGGGGCTGGTTCCGGGGGTTGGATGTGGCGGGAACGATCGCACCGCTTGCGCCACACCTCTAGCACGCCCGTCCGGTGGTCGGTATCTGCGGACGAAAGTGTGTGCCGATCACGACATCCGGCCCCTTCTTTCGACGGTGTTCGCGGTTGGGAATCCATGCTCAGCCTTAATGATCCTGAAGCCCCGTGATGGGGCGCTGCACCTTGCAGCGTCGCCGACTGCCGACCTTCCTCCTGCAACCCCACGTCGCAGAAGGGATTCCGGCTTGGTTGGGGCTCTCCCAGGCGCTCCAGAAAAGCTTAAAAGTCCTGAGCCGCTCCAGCCTTCGGGTACCCCGTAGACGACAGAACCCTGAAATGCGGGGCAGCCGGGCTTTCACAACACTTCACATCTATTTAGTAGGCCCGTTGCGGTTGGGGCGGCACGATGGAGTCGTCGCAACGGCCCGCACCAGCATGGCACCGAGCGACGCCAGACCCCCGAGTTCAGGATCGAATCCATGGCCATGTGCCCGACCACGCAGACATTCCTCGACCAGTTGGCAGCCGGCGCTTGCCCGCCGCTCTACGCGCTCACACCGGACGGCGCACGCAAGACCCTCACCGCCATGCAAGCCGTCCCCACGGCATTGGCGCCCGCCGTGATCGAAGACCATACGCTGCCCATCGGCCCCACGGGCACGACGCGCGTGCGCATCGTGCGTCCCGAAGGTTGTACCGGCCCGCTGCCCGTCGTGCTGTACTTCCATGGGGTGGGCTGGATGCTGGGCGACGTTGGAACCCACGATCGCCTGGTGCGTGAAATCGCCGACGGCACCGGTGCCGCCGTGGTGTTCATCGACTACGACCGCACGCCGGAGAGTCGGTACCCGGTCGCGATCGAGCAGTGCTATGCGACCTTGCTCCACGTCACCGAGCACGCGGATGCGCTCGGCCTGGATGCGAGCCGTATCGCCATCGCGGGTGACGGTGCCGGCGGCAATCTGGTGGCCGCGGTCGCCCTGCTCGCGAAGGAACGAAACGGGCCGCCGCTGCGCTGCCAGGTTCTGATGTACCCGGTGACCGACGCGAACTTCGAAACGCGGTCCTACAACGAGTACGCCGACGGCTACTGGCTCACGAAGAGCACGATGAAGTGGTTCTGGAATGCGTACCTGCCGGCGGAATCGCGCCGCAAGGATCGCCTCGCGGCACCGCTGCAGGCGACCCTCGATCAACTCGCCGACCTGCCGCCGGCGTTGATCGTCACGGCCGAGAACGACGTGGTGCGCGACGAAGGCGAAGCGTATGCCGCTCGCCTCGTGCAGGCGGGTGTCGCAGTCTCCGCCGTGCGCGTGCTCGGCACCATCCACGATTTCGCGATGTTGAACGCGCTCGCCGATTCGCCCGGTGCGCGCAGCGCGATCGCGTTGACTACCGCGACCCTGCGTCGCGCTCTGGCGCATTGACGCGCCACCCCGCTTCAGCGTCCATCTTCCGACCGGAGGACCCGATCATGAACCTCGATCACCGCGATGCCTGCCACCCGATCCCGAAGCTCCTGCTCACCGAATCGCCATCCGATCTCGATGCCCAGACCGGGACACCAAGGAACGGCACGAGCCGATTCGGTGTGACACCCCCCTGGTCCTTCGCCCAGAACTCGGGCACCACGTCGCTCGAAGGCGTCCTGTTTCCAGGTCGACGCTTCCACCCGGGGTTGCCGCACGACACTGCGGTTCCGCTCGAAGCCCCGCGCTCCGGCAGGCCACCCACGCAACGGAACGGCCTCTCCCGCGGTGCCCGCGCGCGCGCCCTCGAGTTCATGGAGCGTCACATCGGCGACGACGTGTGCCTCGACGACATTGCCCGTGCCGCCTGCGTGAGTCGCTCGCACTTCGCGCGACTGTTCCGGGTGAGCATGGGCGCCAGCCCCATGTGCCACCTCCTGCACATGCGCATCGAGCGGGCGAAGACCCTGCTCGCGCAGAACGACCAGTCCATCTGCTCGATCGCACTCGCGCTCGGCTTCTTCGATCAGAGCCACTTCTCGCGTACGTTCCGGCGTATCACGGGCCTGTCGCCCAGCGAGTTCGCGCGCACGTCCTGATCGCGCGCCGGAGTGCAGCAGAAGCCTTGCCGCGCCTTGGAGTTGGGCGCGTCTGCCGTTGCAGCCGCTCGCTGGACGGAAGCGCGCGAGCGCCTCGGAATGCAAAGGACGCCAAGGACATTCGAATAGCACGGAGATACCGGGCACAGCACTTTCGTGCAATCGATCCGATGCGTGCGCGACCACACTGGTTACGCACCGACGCCATGAAGACTCCCTGCCGTGCCGCATGGGGGCAGGTGTAACGAACCATTCCATCCACCGCACGAAAGGAACCCATCATGAAAGTCACCCACATCCTCACCCTCGCCGCCCTGGGCATCAGCGCCTCCGTGGTCGCCGACGATACGATCCGCTCGAAGGGCGAACCGGAGAAGTACGGCCGCGCCGCGGAGCAGGAAAACATCATCAAGTCCAAGGGCCAGCCGGAGAAATTCGGACGTGCGGCCGACGACATGGCCAAACCGTCGAAGAAGGAGATCTACAAGCGCAACGCCGAAGGCGACACCATCACGTCTAAGGGCGAACCCGAGAAGTTCGGGCGCGCGGCAGACGACATGGCCCAACCATCGAAGAAGACGATCTACAAGCGCAACGCCGAGGGTGACCCCATCAAGTCGAAAGGCGAACCGGAGAAGTTCGGACGCGCCGCCGACAAGGAGATCAAGTCGAAGGGTGAGCCCGAGAAGTTCGGTCGCGCCGTCGCCGACAAGAGCGGCAGCTGATCACATCCGCGGTGCCGCAACGGGCCGACACCGGAAGGGTCGGCCCGTTTTCTTTGTGGGTGCAGCGATGGAGTCGCCGCTTCGCGCTTCATCCGTCCAGTCAACGGCGATGCACACGCGAAAAAGCACGTCGATACACGTCCCGGCACGTTGATGCAATCGGCATGCGGACACGAAGAACAAAGTGACAACCGCAACGCCCGACACCGGAATGATCCGACCCCATCAACTTCGCACGAGGAGAGTTTCCATGAAGAACGACCACAGCTTCACCGATGCCCAGGCCGACGATTCGTTCGCCGTACCGGCGCGCCGCCGGATGCTGGTGGGCAGCGCCGGCGCGATCGCCGCGGCTGGCCTCACCACGCTCGCAGAGGCCGCCACCGACAAACCGACCAACACCACTTCCAGGCACATCCGGAGCAATCACAGCATGAACATGATCACCGTAAGAGACGGCACGCAGATCTACTACAAGGACTGGGGCAAGGGACAGCCCGTCGTGTTCAGCCACGGCTGGCCCTTGAGTTCCGATGCCTGGGAGTCGCAGATGTTCTTCCTCGCATCGCACGGCTACCGCTGCATCGCGCACGATCGTCGCGGCCACGGCCGCTCGAGCCAGCCGTGGAACGGCAACGACATGGACAACTACGCCGACGACCTGGCGGAGCTCATGGATGCGCTCGATCTGAAGGGCGCGACGATGGTCGGTCACTCCACCGGTGGCGGCGAGGTGGCGCGCTACATCGGACGGCACGGGACCAAGCGGGTAGCCAAGGCCGTTCTGATGGGCGCCGTGCCGCCGATCATGCTGAAGACGGCAGCCTATCCCGACGGTCTGCCGATGGAAGTGTTCGACGGCTTCCGCGCCGCCTATCTGGCCGATCGCTCGCAGTTCTTCTACGACGTCGCAGGCGGACCGTTCTTCGGTTTCAATCGGCCGGGCGCGAAGGTGTCGCAGGGTCTCATCAATTCCTGGTGGCGCCAGGGGATGCAGTGCGGCCACAAGAACGGCTACGACTGCATCAAGGCGTTTTCGGAGACGGACTTCACCGAGGATCTGAAGAAGTTCGACGTGCCCACGCTCATCGTGCACGGGGACGACGATCAGATCGTGCCGATCAAGAACTCGGCCCTCCTGTCCGCGAAGCTCGTGAAGAACGCCACCTTGAAGATCTACCCGGGCGGCACTCACAGCCTGGGCGACACCTCCAAGGACCAGCTGAACGCGGACCTGCTCGCGTTCCTCAAGACGTAGCCCCGGTCACGGCCCGCTCCCGCACAAGCGAGAACGGGCCGTTGCTTCAGCATTCCCCTGCTTCCTCCAGGGGCAAGATCCGCTACTCGATGCGCGCCCGATGAGCGAAGATGCGTGCTCGCTCCAGCGCACACGCCGTCGATGGCGGGTGAATTTTCGCTGCGGGCGAAACCTTTTCGACGACGCAGGTTCGTAACCCCGTCGTCGCGTCGACGATCAACCACCCGAGAGGAAACCACCATGTCGTTCAAAAAAACACTGTCGATCGCCACTCTCTGCGCCGCCGCTGCCGTCGCCGGCACCGCCGCCGCCCAGGACTCCAAGACCGTGCTGACTCTCGCCACCGCCAAGCAGATGGCCGAGGCGTGCGAAGCGAAATCCAAGGCCGAAGGCTGGAAGATGGTCATTGCCATCGTCGATGACGGCGGCAACCTCAAGTACTACTCGCGCATGGACGGCTCGTTCCTGATCAGCGTGAAGATCGCCCAGAGCAAGGCCGAGACGTCGGCCCGCGTGCCGGTGTCGACCCGCAAGCTGGGTGAAATCTCGCAGTCCGTGAAGGGCCTGGAACTGGTCCCCGGCGTCGCGATCTTCGCCGGCGGACTGCCGATCTTCACCGCAGGCGGCGCCCACATCGGCGGCATCGGTGTGTCCGGCGGTTCCGCCGATCAGGACGAAGTCTGCGCGCAGGCGAGCCTCGACGCCGTGAAGGGCGTGCTGAAGTAACGCATCGCTTCGATGCAGGGGTGACAGTCGCCGCCCTTGCGCAGCGTGCGCTGGGCGGTGCGAAGTTTCACGTGGTTCGAAGTTCGCGTGCGCTTTCCGGCGGCACTTCGAAAGGCAGCCCCCATCCCGACCTTCCCCCACCTGTGGTGGGGGAAGGGGAGTACACCGGGGGAAGGGGTGTACGGCGAAGCACCTTCCCTCCCCCGGCTGTGCCGGGGGAGGGTCAGGGAGGGGGCAAGCGCCTGCGCCGATGCCGTTCGCTAACATGACGGCATTCGCCCCATCACTCAGACATCGATCGTGACCTCACCCACGCCCCTTGCCCCGCTACCACTTCCGGCAACGCTCCGCTCCCGCCTCATCCCCGACGTCAACGGGCTGACCTTTCACATCCTCGAAGCAGGCTTCGAGACACCAGGACGCCCGCTCGTCCTGCTGCTGCACGGCTTTCCCGAACTCGCCTACAGCTGGCGCAAGGTCATGCCGGCGCTGGCGGCTGCGGGTTACCACGTGGTTGCCCCCGATCAGCGCGGCTACGGCCGCACCACGGGCTGGGACGGGACCTACGACGGCGACCTCGGATCGTTTCGCATGCTGAACCTGCTGCGCGATACGGTGGGGCTGGTGGCCGCGCTTGGATACCGCTCGGTGGCTGCTGTGATCGGCCACGATTTCGGATCGATCGTGTCGGCCTGGGCTGCAGTGGTCCGTCCGGACGTGTTTCCGGCCGTAGTCCTCATGAGCAAACCGTTCGGGGGGACTCCGCAACTGCCGCTCGGGTCACCGCCTCCGGCACCGACACGGACCATCCACGACGACCTGGCCGCACTACCCCGCCCGCGCAAGCATTACCAGTGGTACTACTCGACGCGCGAGGCCAACGACGACATGTGGCGTTGCCCGCAAGGGGTACACGACTTCCTGCGTGCCTACTACCACCACAAGAGTGCGGACTGGAAGCAGAACCAGCCCTATCGCCTCGAGTCCTGGAGCGCCACCGAACTCGCCAAGCTGCCGACCTATTACGTCATGGATCTCGAGCAGAACATGGCTGAGACCGTGGCCTCCGAAATGCCCTCCCCGGCCGAGATCGCAGCATGCCGCTGGCTGCCCGACGCGGAACTGGACGTCTACAGCAGCGAGTACCGCCGCAACGGATTCCAGGGCGGCCTGCAGTGGTATCGCTGCATGACCTCACCGAAGTACATCGCCGAGCTGCAGCTATTCAGCGGCCGCACCATCGACGTGCCTGCCATGTTCATCTCCGGGAAAGGCGACTGGGGCGTGTATCAGATTCCGGGCGAGTTCGAACGCATGCAGGGCACCTCGTGCACCCGCATGCAGGAATGCCATCTGCTCGACGGCGCGGGGCACTGGGTGCAGCAGGAGCAGCCCGAAGCCACCGCCCGGCTGCTGCTCGACTTTCTCCGCCGGCACGCCGCACAGCCCTGAACCGGCCGGCCACGGCCCGGCCATGCCTTCGCGCCACTAGTAACTTGCATTATGCAAGTAACTGGTTTATGGTGCGACGATGCGCCACAAGAACCTCGGCAAGATGCAGTGCCCCATCGCCCGCGGCCTCGAACGCGTCGGCGAGTGGTGGAGCATCCTCATCATCCGCGACGCCCTGCACGGGTTGACGCGCTTCGACCAGTTTCAGGAAAGCCTGGGCATCGCGCCCAACATGCTCACGCGCCGCCTCGGCGCGTTGGTCAAGGCGGGCATGCTCGAGCGGCGGCAATACAGCGACCGGCCGCCGCGCTACGAATACGTGCTGACCGAGCGCGGGCGCGATTTCCGTTCGGTGATCATCGCGATGACCGCCTGGGGCAACCGACATTTCGCCCCCGAAGGTGCCAGCGTGATGCTGCTCAATGCGCGCACCGGCAAGCCGGCCGACCCCGTATTCGTCGATCGCAACAGCAAACGGCCGCTCACCGACACCGAATTCCTGGTTGCACCGGGCCCCGCCGCCACCGAACGCACCAGCGCCAAGCTTGCCATGAGCGAATGGGGTGCCGCGCGCCGGCTGCCCGCGCGCCGGAGGGTCAAGGCGCGCGCCGCATCGTGAGCACCCTTGCCGCCACCGCGGCGGACCGCGCCGCGATGAACCCGCGCACCCGCCTTCTCCTGGAAGGACGGATCGTGCCCACGTTGCTCATGCTCGCCTGGCCGAACATCGTGGTCATGCTGGCGCAAGCCTCCACCGGTCTCGTGGAAACCTGGTTCGTGTCGCGCCTGGGCACCGATGCGCTGACCGGCATGGCGCTGGTTTTTCCCGGTTACATGATGATGCAGATGCTCTCCGGCGGCGCGGTGGGGGGCGGTATTTCGTCGGCGGTCGCACGGGCTCTCGGCGCAGGTCGGCGTGCCGATGCCGATGCCTTGGTGTTGCACGCGATCGTCATCAACGTCCTGCTCGGGCTGCTGTTCTCGGTGTTGGTGCTGGCCTTCGGCCGGCCGCTGTACGCCGCGATGGGCGGCACCGGCGCCTCGCTCGACGCAGCGCTCGAATACTCGAACGTGGTGTTCGCCTGCGCGTGGCTGGTGTGGCTGCTGAATGCGCTCGCCAGCGTGCTGCGTGGCACCGGCAACATGCTGGTGCCGTCGGTCGCCATCTGCGTGGGTTTCATAGTGCTGGTGCCGTTGTCGCCCGTGCTCATCTTCGGCTGGGGTCCGGTGCCGGGCATGGGCATCGCCGGCGGTGGGTACGCCGTCGTCATCACGCTGGCTCTCAGCACGTCGATCATGGCGTGGTACCTGTGGACCGGACGGGCTGTCGTGAGGCCGCGCCTGTGCCGTTTGCACTCGGCGTTCTTCGTCGACATCCTGCGCGTCGGCGCCGTCGGCTCGGTCAGTACGCTGCAGACGACGCTCGTGTTCGTCCTCACCACGGCACTCGTGGGTGCGGCGATGGGGCCGGAAGCGGTCGCGGGCTACGGCACCGCTTCGCGGCTCGAGTATCTGCTGATACCCCTGGTATTCGGTCTCGGTGCGCCGCTGGTCGCACTGGTCGGCACCAACATCGGTGCCGGCCAACGCGAGCGGGCGCTGAGCATCGCATTGACCGGCGGTGCCATCGCCTTCGCGGCAACCGAGGCCGTGGGCCTCGCCGCTGCGATCTGGCCGCACGCATGGCTGGAACTGTTCGATAGCGATCCGGTGATGATCGAGACCGGTGCCGCCTATCTGCGCTTGGTGGGGCCGACGTTCGGGTTCTTCGGCCTCGGACTGTCGCTGTACTTCGCGTCGCAAGGTGCCGGGCGCCTCGCGTGGCCGCTGCTGAGCGGCTTCATGCGACTCGTCGTGGCGATCGGCGGCGGCTGGCTGGCTCTGCGCCTCACGGGCTCCGTGCACGCACTGTTTGCCGCACTGTCGGTGGCATTGGTGATCTACGGTGCCTCCCTCGCCATGGCCATCCGCTCCGGCGTATGGTTCGCACGCCGCTGACTTCCCAACGGATACACCCCCCATGAACGCATCGTCCGCGAAAGCTCACGCCACCTGGCCGCTGGTCATCACCGCCGCCCTCATCCTGATGATCACCATGGGCAGCCGCCAGACGCTGGGGCTGTTCATGTCGCCGCTCAACACGTCGACCGGCATGGGCATCGTCTCGATCAGCTTCGCGTTCGCCATCGGGCAGTTCGTGTGGGGCGCCTCGCAACCGATCTTCGGTGCCGTGGCGGATCGCTACGGTCCAGGCCGCGTCATCGTCGTCGGTGGATTGTTGCTGGCGCTCGGCTGGGCCTTGACGCCGCTCGTGACCAACCAGTGGATGCTGATCGTCACCATGGGAGTGATCGCATCGGCCGGTGCGGGTGCGGGCAGTTTCTCGATCCTGATCGGCGCAACCGCAGGACGCCTCCCGCCGGAACGGCGCGCGTTCACGGCCGGCTTCATCAACGCCGGCGGCAGCTTCGGCCAGTTCGTGTTCGCGCCGCTGGTGCAGGCGCTCATTGCAGGTTTCGGCTGGGTCGTCGCGATGTTCGGGATGGCATTGAGCGCTCTTCTCACGATACCCATGGCGTGGATCATGCGCCGCAAACCGGTGGCGAGCGCCGCGAAAGCTGCCGCCAAGGACGACATCGGACTGCGCGCTCAGTTGCGCATTGCCTTTCGCGACAAGAGCTACTGGTACTTGCACGCCGGCTTCTTCACATGCGGCTTTCACATCGCGTTTCTGGTGACGCACCTGCCCGGAGAGGTGGGGCTGTGCGGCCTGTCGGCCAGCGTCGCCGCCACATCGCTCGCGATCATCGGTCTGTCGAACATCGCCGGCAGTCTCGGTGCGGGCGCACTCGGCAACGTGTTCCGGATGAAATGGCTGCTGGTCTGGCTCTATGCTTCGCGGGCTGTCGCCATCTGCCTGTACCTCGCTGCACCGAAGACACCGATGACGTTCTACGTGTTTGCCGCCGTGCTCGGAGTCACGTGGCTCTCCACGGTCCCGCCGACCGCCGGGCTGGTGGGCAAGCTGTTCGGCATGCGCTATCTCGCCACGCTGTTCGGCCTGACGCTGTTGTCGCACCAGATCGGCGGGTTCTTCGGCGCGTGGCTGGGCGGCATCGCACTCGCCGGCACCGGCAGCTACGCGTGGATGTGGTACGCCGACATGGCGCTCGCCCTGATGGCCGCTGTCGTGAACCTACCGATCAAGGAAGCACCGCTGGGCGCACCACGCACGGCCGCGGCCTGATGTGGCGCCCCCCGGGGGCCCACCTCTCTCGGGGCAGCCCGGCGCCGGCTGGGCCCGAGTTCCAGTACAACGATTCACTCGCTCAATGAGGTCCCATCATGGGTAGACCCGTCGCCATCGTCTTCGGAGTCGGCGCCGAGCGCGGTCTGGGCGCGGCGTTGTGTCGCCGGTTCGCCGCCGGAGGGCATCACGTCCTGGTCTCGGGACGAACGCCCGCGAAGCTCGAGCAGGTCGTGCGCACCATCGAGAACGCCGGTGGGAGCGCTGCGGCGCTGCCCGCCGACATCACGCAGGAGTCCGACGTCATCGCTGCCTTCGATCGCGCGATGTCACCCGGCACCGGCCTCGATCCGGTGGATCTGGTGGCTTACAACGCCGGCAACAACCAGCACATCGACCTGCGCGAACTGACGGCGGAACAGTTCGAGAGCTTCTGGCGGGTCGGCTGCTACGGCGGCTTCCTCGTCGGGCGCGAAGCGGCGCGGCGCATGGTCCCGCTGGGGCGCGGCACGGTCCTGTTCACCGGCGCCTCTGCCAGCCTGCGCGGCAAGCCGGGCTACGCGCACTTCGCCGCGGCGAAGGCAGGCCTGCGAATGCTCGCCCAGAGCATGGCACGCGAGTACGGACCGCAAGGCATCCACGTCGCGCACGTGGTGATCGACGGCGGAATCGACGGCGATCGCCTGCGCCGCTTCCGCCCGGCCATCGTTGCCGAACGCGGGGAAGACGGCTTGCTCGGCATCGATGCGATCGCGGAGACCTATTGGCACCTCCACCGGCAACCCCGCTCCGCGTGGGCGCAGGAGGTGGATCTGCGGCCGTTCAAGGAGAGCTTTTAAAGCAGCCCCCATCCCAACCTTCCCCCACGCGCAGCGTGGGGGAAGGGGTGTAAATCCCCTCCCCCGGCTGCGCCGGGGGAGGGTCAGGGTGGGGGCAAAACCTCAGCGATGCGTGCCGCCCGCCACTGCCGGCACACCGAACTCGCGCCGACACACCTCGGCAAGCCGCGCCACGCCGTTGCGCATCGTCGCCTCGTCCGGATGCGCGAAACACACTCTGAACCACGATCGCCCGGTCGCGCCATCGGTCATCCACTCGGCACCCGGATTGATCGCGACACCGGCCTGCAGCGCCACCTGGGCGAGGCGTGTCGTGTCCACCGGCTTCGGCAGCGCAATCCACAGGAAGATGCCGCCGGTCGGATCCGAGAAAGTCGCCGATGCGCCGAAGCTGTCGCGTACCGCCGCCATGAGCACCTCGACCTTGCGCCGCAAGGTCGCGCGCAGGGCCATCACGTGCGAGTCGAAATGCGTCGCGCAGTACTCGGCCAGCACCATCTGGTCCAGAGCACCGGTGCCACCATCGGTCTTCAGTGCCAGGATGTGGCTCATCAGCGGCCAACTGGCAACCAGATAGCCGATGCGCAAGGCCGGTGCGATCGTCTTCGAGAACGACCCGATGTGAACGACCCGATCGCCCCCTGCCATGCCCCGTAGCGCCGGCGGACGCGCACCGTCCCACGTCAGATCGGCATAGCACTCGTCCTCGAAGATGGCCGTACCGTAACGTTCCGCAAGTTCGAGCAGCCTGACGCGTCGCTCCATGCTCATGACAGTGGCGGTGGGGTTCTGTACCGTGGGAATGGTGTAGATGAACTTCGGCCGGATCCCGCGTCGCGCGAGATCCGCCAATGCGGCATCGAGCGCATCCATGCGCATCCCTCCGGCATCGAGGGGGACGCCGACGATGTTGGCTCCGCAGCGCTTCAGCCGCGAGAGACTTCCGGCGTAGTTCATGTCCTCCACGACCACCGTGTCGCCCGGCGCGAGGAAGACGTCGTTGACCAGATCGAGCCCCTGCAGCGAACCGGACGTGATCAGCACTTCGTCGGGCGTACAGCGGATACCGGCATCGCGTTCGAGCTTGCGGACGATGAACTCGCGCAGCGGCAGGTAGCCGAGCGGCCCGCTCGCCAGGCCGTAGGTCGACAGCGTCGGGCCTTCACGCTGCAGCACGCTGGTCGCGGCCTCGATCAGTCCGTCGACGGGAACACTGGCCGCATCGTTGTGGCCACCGACGAGATTGAACTCGGGAAAGCCGGTCCAGCGCACAGCCGCCGGCGGCAATTCGGCGCGCAACAGGGACTCGACGTCGAACGATCCGGGCACGGCTTCGCGTGGAGGGCTCATGCTAGTCGAGGACATGC
Source organism: Burkholderiales bacterium (assembly GCA_019747905.1). Taxonomy (GTDB): domain Bacteria; phylum Pseudomonadota; class Gammaproteobacteria; order Burkholderiales. The sequence goes on along the minus strand of JAIEQG010000040.1, from coordinate 17,926 downwards.
GAGAGCAGCCCATCGGCCAGTTTCGGCTCGAACCACGTGGACTTCGGGGGCATCACCTGCCCTGAATCGGCCACCGCCATGAGATCCTCCATGCGCGTCGGATACATGGCGATGGCACACGCCATCTCGCCGCTGTTCACGCGTCGCTCTAGTTCCGGCAGGCCGCGAATGCCGCCGATGAAATCGATGCGCGGGTCGCGCCGCGGATCGGTGATGCTGAGCGCCGGCGCCAGCAACCGGTCCGCGAGCAGGCTCACATCGAGGCGCGCGACCGGGTCGGTCGGCACGAGGTCGGGTCGGACCGTCAACCGATGCCACTGCCGAGCGACGTACAGGCCGAACTCGTGCGGCTCGGCAGGCTGCACCGGTACGGCACTCGCCTCTACCGCGAAGCGCTGCCGCACGGCAGCGAGAAACGCCTCGGGTGTGAGTCCGTGCAGGTCCTTCACGGCACGGTGGTACGGCAGGATCTGCATGCGGTGGTGGGGAAACGCCACCGCCAGAAAATACTCGTGACTGGCGATGGCATCGCTGGTGCGGCGTGCGGCGGCAACGCGCGATGCGGCTGCGGACCGGTGGTGACCATCCGCGATGTAGAGCGCCGGCAGACGTTCGAACGCGTTCGTGACAACTTCGATGCTCGCGGCATCGGCGATGTCCCAGAGCTCGTGGCGCACACCGGTGTCGGCGACGATGTCGAGCGCCGGCGTGCTGCCGGTGATCGCTCCCAGCAGCGCGTCGATCTCCGGTGCTGCGGGGTACGCAAGCAACACCGGCCCGGTCTGGGCGTTCAGGGCTTCGATCTGCCGCACACGATCGTCTTCCTTGTCCGGCCGCGTGAACTCGTGCTTGCGCACCCGGTTCGCATCGTACGCGCTGACCGATGCGGTCAGCGCGATGCCGGTCTGCACGTGCGTGCCCATGGTCATGCGCCAGGCGTAATAGGCTGGTTTGCGGTCGCGCGTCAGCACGCCCTGTTCGCGCAGCCGGTTCAGGTTCTCCGCCGCCTTCCGGTAGACCTCGGGCGCATGCGGGTCCACGCCCTCCGCCAGGTCGATCTCCGGCTTCGAGATGTGCAGGAAGCTTGCGGGCTTGCCGATCGCCCGGGTACGGGCCTCGGCCGACGTGAGGACATCGTACGGCGGTGCAGCCACTTCTGCGGCGAAGCGTGGGGCGGGTCGAAGTGCCGCAAAAGGGCGAATCAGCGGGGCCATGGGCAAAAAACGCGGACGAAAGGCGCGATTCTACGGAATCCCGATGCGTTCGACCCGGTCAATACCGTACCCATTGCATGGGTATTCGCGCGGTCGCGAGCGCGCCATTCTCTCAAGCTGACGCAGGGGCAGCCGTTACTCCCCGAGAGCGACTGCCGCCCCAGAGCCCGCCGGACGCGCTGCGCCAAAAGATGCTGTCCGATACCTCCTACCTCAACCCCACCTACGACCCCTGGGTCGTCTGCGCCTCGGTCGCCCTCGCGATCTTCGCGTCCTACGTCGCTCTCGACCTCGCCAAACGGGTGCGCACCCCGGACCGTGCCGTGGTGTTCGGGTGGTGGACCGGCGGTTCCGTCGCGTTGGGCACCGGCATCTGGGCCATGCACTTCGTCGGCATGTTCGCGTTCCAGTTGCCGCTGGCGGTTGGCTATGACCGCATCCTGACGTTCGTGTCGTGGCTCGCGGCTGTGGCCGTTTCGGGCATGGCCCTGCGCGTGGCGAGCCGTGAAACCCTGACGATGCGGGACCTCAGTTTTGCCGCGGTGGCCATGGCCTTCGGCATCTGCGCCATGCACTACATCGGCATGCTCGCGATGGTGATGGCGCCGGCGATCGTCTGGAACCCCTGGATGGTGGCACTGTCCGCAGCCATCGCCGCGGCGGCCTCGGCCGTGGCGCTCACGATCTTCTTCTGGCTGCGCCGCGTGAGCGGCATGCACGCCATCGGCTGGCAAGTGGTGGCGGCGACCGTAATGGGGATCGCCATCTGCGGCATGCACTACACGGGCATGGCTGCGGCGCATTTTCCCACCGGCTCCATCTGCCTGACCGCCAATGGCCTGCGTGGCGACAGCCTCGGCATGCTGGTGCTGGTGGGCGCCGGCGCGCTGATGATCATGACGATGTTCACGTCGGCGCTCGATGCGCGCATGCAGAGCCAGACGGCACGTCTTGCCCGGTCCTTGCAGGTGGCCAACGACGAATTGAAGCACTCGGCGTTCCGCGACCCGCTCACCGGACTGTGCAACCGCCTCGTGCTGGAAGACCGCCTCGAGCAGGCCGTGATGCGAGCCGAGCGCCACGGCGGCCGGATCGCCGTCCTGTTCGTGGACCTCGACGGCTTCAAGCCGATCAACGACTCGTTCGGCCATACGGCCGGCGACACGGTCCTGCAGGAAGTCGCTGCGCGGCTCCGGGCCCTGACGCGCGAGGGCGACACCGTGGCGCGCATCGGCGGCGACGAGTTCGTGCTGCTGCTGGAAGACGCACCCGACGAAACGTTCGCCGAGGTGATCGCGCGGCGAACCCTCACGATGCTGGGCCGGCCATTCGCGCTGGAGGGGCGCGAAGTGCAGCTTTCCTGCTCCATCGGCGTGTCGCTGGCGCCGGACCACGGATCGCCCGACAAGCTCATCACGCGCGCCGACGCTGCGATGTACATGGCCAAGCACGCGGGCGGTGCCACTTACGTGGTGTGGACCCCGCGAATGGACGTCGACGTGCGCGGCCAGGTCGACCTGCAGAGTGAACTGCGTCTCGCAATCGAACGCAACGAGCTCGAGCTGCACTACCAGCCCAAGATCGGCAGCCGATCGGGCCGCGTGACCGGAGCCGAGGCGCTGTTGCGCTGGCGCCATCCGGTGCGCGGCATGGTGAGTCCCGCCATCTTCGTGCCGCTGGCGGAACGATTCGGTCTGATCGGATCCCTCGGCCAGTGGGTTCTCGACAACGCCTGCCGCCAGATCCGCCAATGGCAGGATGCCGGCACCACATTGCCGGTCGCGGTCAACCTCTCGGTGCACCAACTGCGCCGCGAGGACCTGGTGCCGCGCATCCGCCGCGCCCTCGAAGAACACCGCATCGACCCGAAGCTGCTCACCTTCGAGATCACGGAGTCGGCAGCCATGGAGGACACGCAGACGACGATGCGATCGTTCTCGGAACTGTCCGCGCTCGGCGTGTCGCTCGCGATCGACGACTTCGGCACAGGCTACTCGAGCCTCGCCTATCTGCGGCGCTTGCCGGCCACGCAGCTCAAGATCGATCGCAGTTTCGTGCACGACCTGGACCAGAGCGTCGATGCGCTCGCCGTGGTGAAAGCCGTGGTGAGTCTCGCCCACGCGCTCGGGCTCGAGGTGGTCGCCGAAGGCGTGGAGACCGAGCATCAGCGCGACGTGCTGGTCCAGCTGCAATGCGAACAACTGCAGGGGTTTCTCTTCGCGCGGCCGATGCCGGCGGCGGATCTGCTGGGGTGGATTCAGGACAACCAGGCACCACAGCCGGCGGCGGCGCGAGTGTCGGCCGCTTAGGCGGTCCGCCCTACGGGCTCGGAAGAGTCGGTTCACGGCGCGCGAACGCGCACAATCGGTAACCGTCACGCAACGACGGCAGGAGGTACCGGATCATCATGGCCGGTACGCGCACACGCTTCAGTTCGGCCGCCCGCAGGGCGATGGACAGACACTCGCGCCGCTCGTATCCGAGCGCCTCGATGGCAGCCACCGGATCGGACGGATGAAAGCGCCAGCGCGCCCCAAGGATCGCGATGCGCTCGATGATCCGTTTTCCCCAACGCTGCACGAAAGCGTTCGACTGCAGGTCGCAGATCAGTTCGTGTCGCGGAAACAGAATCCCCAAGGTCTTCGCACTCACCGCAATGGCGGCCGCGTCGAGGTAATAGACGACACCCTCCATCACCACCGTCACCGGCGCGTCGGTCGCGTGCGGCGCCAGCTTGTCCGCGAGCGACTCGCGGGCGAAGTCGATCGCGATACGGATCAGCGGATTGGGACTCGCACTGGCCGGGGCGACCGCCTGCTTGCGCTCGATCACGGCCGCCTCGTCCACTTCGATCCATCGGCCGCCGTCGAGACGCAGCGCGCGGGAATCGAAGCCGGCGCCCACGAGGATGATTCGACGGTCCGGTTGCGCAGCCAGCCGCGCTTCGAGCCATTGATCGATCAACCAGTGACGCACGATGTTCGCACCGTTGGCGTACTCGAGATCGGCAAACCGTTCGAACACCCGGCGACCTTCGTCATCCAGGAATCGCTCGGCCCAGGCGTCACCCACGAGCGGATTCGACGAGCGGGCGTCCTGCATGCGAACGCCGGTGCAGTACCAGGCGGTCTTCGAGACCGGATTGGACATGCCCGGCACTTGCCTCACGCCTCCACTTTCACCTCGTCGAACCACCTGTACAGCACCGGCAGCATCACCAGGGTGAGCAGCGTCGACGTGATGAGGCCGCCGATCACCACCACGGCCAACGGGCGTTGCACCTCCGACCCCGGCCCGGTGGCGAACAGGAAGGGAATGAGCCCCAGCATGGCGACCGTTGCCGTCATGAGCACGGGGCGCAGGCGCAAGGTGGTGCCGTTCACGATGGCGTTCTCCACCGACTGGCCCTCCATCCGCAGCGACCGGATGTAAGTGACGAGCACCACGCCGTTCAGCACCGCGATGCCCCACAGCGCGATGAAACCGACCGATGCAGGCACCGAGAGATACTCCCCGCTCACGTACAGGGCGACGATGCCGCCGATCGACGCGAACGGCAGCACCATGATGATGAGGATCGCCAGCTTGAGCGACCGGAACAGCAGGAACAGCAGAAAGAAGATGCCGGCGATGGTCACCGGCACGATGATCGACAGATGACCCAGCGCGCGTTCCATGTTCTGGAACTGGCCGCCGTAGACGAGGTAGTAGCTCTCCGGCAGATTGATCTTGGCGGCGATGACCTGTTGCAGCTCCGCGACGAAGCCGCCGAGGTCGCGATCGCGCACGTTGATGCCCACCACCAGGCGCCGTTTCGCCGACTCGCGGCTCACCTGCGCCGGCCCTTCGATCAAACGGATGTCGGCCAGACTTTCCAAGGACACCTGGGCACCGCTCGGCGTCGGCAGCAGCAGCTTGCGGATCGCCTCGCCGTTGTTGCGAAACTGCTCGAGCAAACGCACGCTGCCCTCGAAGCGCCGCTCACCTTCGTAGATCTGGGTCGCCACCTTGCCGCCGATCGCCATCTCGATCACGTCGTGCACGTCCGACACGTTGATGCCATAGCGCGCGATGGTCGGGCGATCCACGTCGATCGCGAGGTATTGCTGTCCGGTCGCCCGCTCGACACGGATATCCTGGGCACCGCGTATGCCGCCGGCGACACGTGCGATCTCGTCCGCCGTCCGCTTGAGCGTGTTCATGTCGTCGCCGAACACCTTGACCGCGACGTCGGAGCGCACGCCGGTCACGAGTTCGTCGACACGATCGGAGATGGGCTGCGCCATGACGATCTGCGCGCCGGGGATGGCGCGCAGCTTTTCCCGGATCGCATCGGCGATGGTGTCCTGGTCCCATCCGGCGGGCCACTCGTTGCGCGGTTTCAGGCTCACGATCGGGGAGGATTCGTTCTGCGCCTGTGGGTCGGCCGGGCTCTCCCCTCGGCCAAGGCCGGATACTGCCGACTTGACCCCGGGAATCTCGCGGATCAGCCGCATGGCCTGCATCTCGAGCTCGATCGATTCCTCGATGGCGATGTTGGGCGCCCGGATCACGTTGGGCACCAGCGACCCTTCCTTCATCTCGGGGATGAACGAGGTTCCGAGGAACGGGATGAGCGCCAGCGAACCCGCGAAAGCGATGCCACTCACCGCTACCGTCGCGACGGGTCGAGCGATCGCCGCATGCAACAGCGGCAGGTAGGGGCGCTTCACCGCCGCGATGAGCCAGGTGTCGTGATCGCGGCCGCCCTTCAGCCCGTAGGCGCACAGCACCGGCGACAGCACGAGCGACAGCACCAGCGAGATGGTGAGCGCGATGGCGATGGTGTAGGCGAGCGGCGCGAACATCTTGCCTTCCATGCCCTGCAGCGTCATGAGCGGCACGAAGACGAGGATGATGATGCCCACGCCGAACACCACCGGCGTGGCGACCTCCACGACCGCTTCGAAGATGGTGTGCAACCGATTCGCTCCCGGGTGCCCGGGACGGCCCAGGTGCGCGAAGGTGTTCTCGACCACTACCACCGATCCGTCGACCACCAGGCCGATCGCGATCGCCAGGCCCCCGAGCGACATGAGGTTCGCGGACAACTCCACCTCGTTCATGACCATGAACGTGATGAGCGGTGTCAGCAGCAGCGTCATGACGACGATCAGGCTGGAGCGGACGTCGCCGAGGAACAGGAACAGCACCACGATCACCAGGATCGCGCCCTCGATGAGGACCTTGGTCACGGTCCACAAGGCCGCATCGACCAGTTCGGTGCGATCGTAGAACGGCACGATCTTGAGATCGTCCGGCAGCATGCCCTTGCGGTTGATCTCGGCAACCCGCTCCTGGACCCTGGTCACCACCTCCTTCGCGTTGCCGCCCCGGATCATCATCACGATGCCGCCGACGGCCTCGGTCACGCCGTTCTTGACGAGCGCGCCCTGTCGCACTTCGTGGCCGATGGCCACGTCGGCGACGTTGCGAATGTAGACGGGGGTGCCGTCGACCTCCTTCAGGACGATGGTGCGAATGTCTTCGAGGTCGCGGACCAGACCCAGGCCACGGATCAGGTGCTGCTCCGCGTAGTGCCGTACCACGCCCCCGCCCGCGTTGGCGTTGTTGTTCTTCAACGCTTCGAACACCTGCGGTACCGAGATGCGGTAGTGATGCATCCGATCGGGGTTGAGGCGCACCTGGTACTGGCGCACGTAGCCGCCCTGGGAGTTGATTTCGGCCACACCGGGGATGGAACGCAGCAGTGGTCGCACCACCCAATCCTGCGCGACGCGGCGCCGCATCAATTCGTCGACACCCAGTTGCCTTTCGCCATCGTCGTCACGCTCGAGCGTGAACTGGTAGACCTCGCCCAGTCCCGTGGACACGGGCCCCAGCACCGGCGTCACGTCCGCGGGCAGCCGGGGCCCGAGCTCCAGCAGCCGCTCCATCACGAGCTGCCGGGCAAAGTAGACCGGCGTGCTGTCGGTGAAGACCAGGGTCACCAGCGACAGGCCCGGCTTGATGAGCGAGCGCATTTCCGTCAAGCCCGGCAGGCCGGTCATGCCGATCTCGATCGGCACGGTCACGAAGCGCTCCACTTCCTCGGGTGACCTGCCGGGCGCCTCGGTCGCGACCAGCACCTGGATATTGGTCACGTCGGGAAACGCGTCGACCGACAGCTTGCGGGCTGCGTCCAGGCCGAACAGTCCCAGGCATGCCGCCACCACCACGACCACGATACGTTGTTTCAGCGCGCCGCGGATCAGCGCCTCGATCAAGTGGCTCCCTCCAGCTCCCTGCGCTTGCGGTCGCTGTTGAGATGAAACGCACCCTTCACGACAATGCGCTGGGCCTCCTTCAGGCCCGACCGGACCACCCGGATGCCTTCGCGTTCCTCGTCCACCTTGACGGGCGTGAGCCGGTAGCGGCCGCTCCCCACTTCCACGAACACGTGGTCGATACCGTTCTCGTTCACCACCGCCTCGGCCGGAATCACCAGGGCCGTCTCGGCCGGCCCCTCGATCACGATGGTCGCGAGCATCGCAGGCTTCAGGAGCCCGCGCCGGTTGTCGAGCTGGGAGCGGACCACGACGGTGCGCGTCTCCGGATGCACGATGGAATCGACGTAGATGAGCTTCGTCCGCAACTTCTCGTGCGCCAACGCGGGCACTTCGATATCGACGCTCTGCCCCACCGCAACGCCACTGCTCTGTTGCTCGGGCACTTCCGCGACGACCCATACCGAACTGAGATCGGCGACGGTATACAACGCGTCGGACGGCTGCACGACCTGCCCGCGCGTCACCTGGCGATCCACCACCACGCCGTTGATCGTCGACGACACCGAGAATGTCGAGTGGATCTCACTCGACTCGACCACCTCGGCGATCTCGGCATCGGTCATGCCGAGGACCTTCAGCTGGTTCGTGGCGGACCGCACTTCGGCACGCCCGATCTTGAGTTCGTTCTCGCGCCGCTGCAGCTCCGCGAGGCCGATCACGTCAGCTTCGTAGAGCTGCTGGGCGCGTGCCGCAGCGCGTTCGAACAGGTCCACCTGTGACCGCGCCTTGAGCAAGGCGAACTGCGCCGTGCCGAGTTCGTTGCTGTGAATGCGCGCGAGCGGCTGACCGACCCGCACCGCTTCACCACGATTCACCAGCACTTCGGTGATGCGGCCAGTGGCATTGGCACCGATGCGCGCCACCCGGCGCTCGTCCAGTTCGATCCGTCCGGGCACCCGCAGCTCGTTCGATACGAGGCGCTGGTTCACTGCCTCGATGCCGAGTTGGGCTGCGACTGCCTTTTCGGGCAGTACGGTCAGCGGGTCTGCGGGGACCACGTTGGGCTTCCCGTTGGCGGGAGCCACTGGTTCACCCTTGTCGCCGCAGGAGGCGGTGATTGCCGCCAGCAACGCGACGAGACAGGCTTTTCGCTTCAACTTGGTCGATCCCCGGTTTGGGACGATACCTTCATCGGCCCCACGGGGACGGACTTGATGGCGCCCGCACCCGATATTCCAGTGGCATCGCAGTTTGCGCCGCACACCAGCACTCCCACTCGTTCGCCTGCAGCCGGACGATAGCGGCCGGCCAGCAGCGCCGCGGCTGCGGCGGCGCCACCCGGCTCCGCGATGATCCGCAGACGGCGCCACAGCGCTGCCTGTGCCGCGCGGATCTCCTCATCGCTCACCAGCACCACCCGCTCCACGTGAGCACGGGCGAGGGGAAACATGTGCGCACCGACCCGGCGCGCACCCAGCGAATCGGCCGCGATGCCGGAGACCTCGACGTCGACCGGGGCCCCGGCCGCCAGTGCGTCGTGCAGGGCACACGAAGTTTCCGGCTCCACGCCGATCAGGCGCGTGCGTCCGCCATACCACGCCGCGAAACCGCCGATGAAGCCGCCGCCGCCCACGGCAACCAGCACGGTGTCGAGGCGACCAGCCTGCTCCTCCAGCTCGCGCGCGGTCGTCCCCTGCCCCACCAGCACCTCCTCCTGATCGTAGGCATGGACAACGAGCGCGCCGGTTTCCCGTTGACGTTGCACGCTGGCAGCGAAGGCCTCCGCGTAGTTCGCACCGACGATCCGCACGTCGGCATCGAGCGCCCGCAGACCCTCGATCTTCACCGGTGCCGCGATGGTCGGCACGAAGATCTCGGCGCGATGACCGAGCACGAGTGCCGCGTAGGCCACAGCCAGCCCGTGATTGCCACCGGAGGCAGCGATCACGCCGGCTGGCGGCACGGTCGCCGAGAGGATGCGATTGAATGCTCCGCGCGGCTTGAACGACCCGGTGTGCTGCAGGCACTCCAGCTTCAGGACGACCGGCGCGGGCGTGCCGAGAGTCGCCGCATCGACTTCGATCACCGGCGTGCGGCGTACGTACGGCGCGACGCGTGCCGCCGCTGCGTCGATCTCCGGGCGCCCGATCACTCCTCGGTCAGTGCCATCAGCGACTGCTCCATCGCGTCGACCAGCACCTCGGCCGGCTGCGCCCCCGACAGCGCGACGCGCTGATTGAAGATGAAGAAGGGCACGCCCTGCACGCCGATGCGATGAGCGGTGTCTTCCTCCTTGCGTACGTGATCCATCAGTTCGTCCGAGGCAAGCAGATCGCCGGCGACTTCGCGATCGAAGCCGGCGGCACCGGCCACCTCGACCAGGACTTCGGTCGACGCGAGGTTGCGCGCCTCGAGAAAATAGCCGTCGAACAGCGCATCGACCATGGCGCCCTGATCTCCCGTGGCACCCGCCCAGGCGATGAGGCGGTGGGCATTCAACGTGTTCGGCTGCACCTGCATGCGACTGAAATCGAACGGAATGTCGACCTCGCGGCCGGCAGCCTCGACGCGCGCATAGATTTCGCGAGCGCGCTGCGGACCGCCGAACTTGTCCGCGAGATACTGCGCGCGATCCATCCCCGCGGCCGGCATCTGCGGGTTCAACTCGAAGGGATGCCAGCGCACCTGCGGCTCGTCCTCCGGATGACGCTCGCGCCACAGGGCGAGCGCCTGCTCCAGACGCCGTTTGCCGATGAAGCACCAGGGGCAGACCACGTCGGAAATGATGTCGATGTCCAAGGACAGCTCCTCTGGCAAGACGGGCCGCGACGAGTGGCCCGAGCCGACACGGCGTCCGGCCGTCGCGGCCGCGCCGGAACAGGCGGCGCGCAGGGTGGCAGCACCCATCCGCCCCCCTCGGGCGGCGCCGCATGCGCTAGAGTATCCGCATCGAGGCGCCGTGGGTAGCAGCCGGATCACGCCGCCGAACTGCACTGCCACTGGCGTTCCATGGGACTCTACCTCCGCCCTTCCACCCTCGACGTCGCGCTCGACGCGCTGCACGCCCGCGCGCTCACCATCGTTGCGGGGGGCACCGACTTCTATCCGGCACGCGTCGGGAAGCCGCTGACCGACGACGTGCTCGACATCGGCGCCATTGCCGGACTGCGCGGCATCGACGAACGCGTCGGCGACTTCCGCATCGGCGCCACGACCACGTGGACCGACCTCGCCGAGGCCGACCTGCCTCCCCTGTTCGACGGGCTCAGACTCGCCGCGCGCGAGATCGGCGGCGTCCAGATCCAGAACGCGGGCACCATCTGCGGCAACATCTGCAACGCGTCGCCCGCGGCCGATGGTGTTCCTGCGCTGCTCGCCCTCGACGCGGCCGTGGAACTGTGTTCGGCCAGAGGCGTCGAGATCGTCGGCCTGGGCGATTTCATTCTCGGCAACCGGCGCACGCGCCGCTCGCCGGACCAACTCGTCACGGCGGTGATCGTGCCCAAACCGGCCGGCAGTGCCGCCAGCCACTTCACGAAGCTCGGTGCCCGCCGATACCTGGTGATCTCGATCGTCATGGCGGCGGCGACCATCGAAGTGGATGCGTCCGGCCGCATCGCTCGAGCGCGCGTGGCCGTGGGTGCCTGTTCGCCCGTGGCAAGACGCTTGCCGGCGCTGGAGGCCACGCTGCAGGGGGTGGTCCCGGATCGATCGCTCGGGCGGTTCGCGGCGGCGACACACTTGGGCGGGCTCGAGCCCATCGACGACGTACGCGGCAGCGCCAGCTATCGCACCGACGCCGCACTCACGGTGGTTCGGCGCCTGCTCGACGAACTCGGAGCCCGCCTGTGAACGATCTCGCGGCGATCGTGCCGTTCACGGTCAACGGCCGCGAAGTCGCCGTGACGTCGCCCGCCATCACGCGCCTCGCCGACGTCCTGCGCGACGAACTGAGGCTCACCGGCACCAAGATCGGCTGCAACGCCGGCGACTGCGGTGCCTGCACCGTGCTCCTGGACGGCCGCCAGGTATGCGCCTGTCTCACTCCGCTCGGCCAGGTGGCCGGTCGCACCGTCACGACGGTGGAGGGGCTAGAGCGCGACGGCGTACTCGCCCCGATCCAGCGCGCCTTCCACAAGCACATGGGCGCGCAGTGCGGCATCTGCACCCCCGGCATGTTGATGGCGGCCACGGACCTGCTCGCGCGGAAGCCCCGCCCGAACGAGGCCGAGGTGCTCGATGCGCTCGGCGGCGTGCTCTGCCGCTGCACCGGCTACCGCAAGATCGTCGAAGCGGTCCTGGACGCCGCCAACGACGTGCCGCTGGCAGCGCTGCCCACGACCGGTCATGCGCTCGGGGCACGCGCGCCGAAGTGGGATGGGGTCGCCAAGCTGACGGGGAGCGACCGGTTCGGCGCGGACGTCATTCCAACCGATGCGCTGTGGCTGCGCGTCGTTCGCTCGCCGCATGCACGCGCGACGTTCACGTTCGGCGATCTCGACGCGGTACGCCGGGCCCATCCGGGCCTGGTACGCATCCTCACGGCACGCGACGTACCTTCCAACGGCTACGGCATCTATCCCGACGTGAAGGATCAGCCGGTGCTGGCCGACGGCATCGTGCGCTACCGCGGCGAAGCGGTGCTGGCACTGGTGGGTGATCGCGCGACCGTGGAGGCGATCGCCGATGGCGCACTGCCGATCCGGTATGTTCCCGAACCTCCGGTCGTGGGGCTCGACGCAGCCATGGGCACCGGCGCTCCCCTGGTGCAGCAGGCCAAGCCCGGCAACCTGCTGATCGAAGGCAGAGTGCGTCATGGCAACCCCGCTGCGGCCTTCGGTACCTGCGCAGCCGTCGCCGAGGGTACGTTCGAAACCAGCTTCGTCGAGCACGCGTACATCGAACCTGAAGCCGGCTATGCGCGCCGCGTCGGCGAGCGCATCGAGATCCACGTCACGACGCAGACACCGTACATGGATCGCGACGAAGTGGCGATCGTCATGGGCATGAGCCCCGAGCGGATCCGCATCGTGCCCACGGCGTGCGGCGGTGGCTTCGGCGGCAAACTCGATCTCTCGGTGCAACCGCTGTTAGCGCTCGCCGCGTGGCTGCTGGATCGCCCGGTCGCCTGCGTCTACACCCGCCCCGAAAGCATGATGGCCACGACCAAGCGGCACCCGGCCCGCATCGAGGCGCGCTTCGGTGCCGACGCGAACGGCATGCTGCAGGCGGTCGAAGTCGACGCGCTGGTGAACACCGGGGCCTACGCGAGCTGGGGCCCGACGGTGGCGAACCGCGTGCCGGTGCATGCGATGGGGCCGTATTTCGTGCCGCATGTGCACACCCGCGGCCGGGCCATCCTGACGAACGAACCGGTGGCCGGCGCGTTCCGCGGATTCGGCGTGCCGCAGGCTGCGATCGCGCACGAAGCGCTGATGGATGATCTCGCGGCACGGCTCGACATCGATCGTCTCGAACTGCGACGCCGCAACGCACTGCGCGTGGGGCACGTCACCGCCACCGGGCAGAAGCTCGAAGCGAGCTGCGGCCTGGTGGCGTGCCTCGATGCGCTCGAGCCGCACTGGCTCGCAGCCGTAGGGGTGGCCGAAGCGTTCAACGCGGCGAGCACGCGCACGCGACGCGGCGTCGGCATCGGCTGCATGTGGTACGGCATCGGCAACACCGCGATGTCGAACCCATCCAACATGCGGGTGGGGATCGCGCGCGACGGCACGGTCACGTTCTACAACGGGTGTGCCGATATCGGTCAGGGCACCAGCACGACGATGCTGCAGGTGGTGTCGGACGCAGTCGGTCTGCCGATGACGCAGTTCCGCACCATCGTCGGAGACACCGATCTCACGCTGGACGCCGGCAAGTCGTCGGCGTCACGCCAGGCCTTCGTGTCGGGCAAGGCGGCAGAGCTCGCCGGCAAGGCGCTGCGCACACGAGTACTCGAAGTTGCCGGCGCGACCGAACCCGCCCGCATCGAGATCGCGCACGGCCGGGTGACGGTCGACGATGCGCACGGCGCCCATGTGGTCGACCTGACCGCGCTCGTACCGGACGAGCGCGGCGACGTGCTCGTGGGCCTCGGCCGCTTCGACCCGCCCACGACGAAGCTCGACGCCGACGGCCAGGGCACTCCCTACGCCACCTACGGCTTCGCGGCGCAGATCGCGGAAGTGGAAGTGGACCTCGAGCTCGGAACGACCGAGGTGCTGCGCATCGTTGCCGCGCACGACGTCGGTCGCGCACTCAACCCGCAACAGGTGGAGGGGCAGATCCACGGCGGGATTGCCCAGGGACTCGGTCTCGCGCTGATGGAAGAGTATCTGTCCGGCAAGACCGAGAACCTGCACGACTACCTGATCCCCTCCATCGGCGACATCCCACCGATCGAGACCATCCTCATCGAGGATCGCGAGCCGCTCGGGCCCGGTGGCGCGAAGGGTGTGGGTGAGCCGGCGCTCATCCCCACACCGCCGGCGATCCTCGGTGCGATCCGGCATGCGACCGGTGTGCGTGTAGCGTTCGTGCCGGTGTTGCCGCACCGGCTGTTGGCGGCCATACGCAACACCGGTGATCCCTTATGATTCCGAGTGTCTGACCCAGAACCGCAGGACCGACATGACTCCAACTATGGAAGAACTCATCGAGCACGTACGCAAGCTCTCGGCAGCGGATCGTGCAAGACTCGTCGGCAGCATCCTTGAAACCCTGGACGAACCCGATCCGGTGGTGGAAGCCGCCTGGAAGGAAGAGGTCGAGCGACGCGCGGCCGGCGCAGAGAGCGGCGCAAGTCCTGCCGTCGAATGGAGCAGGGCGCGTAGCAAGCTCGGGCTCTGATGCGGGTCGAGATCGACGAGGAAGCTCTCGCCGAGGCTGCCGACGCCCGGGACTACTACACCGCGGTGAACCAGGGTCTCGGGCACGATTTCCTCATCGCGCTCGATCGCGCGATCAATCGCATCATCGCGCAACCGTCGACGTGGCCGTCATACACTCGAAGGACACGGCGGTACCTGATGGATCGGTTCCCTTACGCGGTGATCTACATGGTAAGGGAGGACACCATCCGGGTACTGGCCATAGCACACCAACATCGCCGGCCGGGCTATTGGACTGAACGACTGCCGTAGATGGTCGGCGGAGTCATCGGCACACGCTCCTCTACTACGCCGACGCCGCTCTCAGTCCGTCCTCCGACGCGGCGCGTGAATACTCAATGCGCAGCGCAATCACTCCGGGAACGCCTCGCCCTCCACCGCGACTTCAACAACACCTCCAACTCCACCCAGGACACCGAGCGGCCGTCGTCCAGATCGGCTAGGCCGGCACCTACCTGGTTCACGAGCCACTCCGTGTACTCGAACCCGTCCTTCAGCACCCATGCCAGTACCCTGTGACGGGCTCCGTCCCGCCGTCTGCGCGAGGTTCTGAAGACGTTTGGACTGGGATTTACCCAGGATGTACGGATCTGACGTTTCCTACCTGCTCTTGACCGATGTTGAACCGCAGTCCACTACTCAATCTGGCATGATTTCCACTCAGACAATCGCTGCAGGCAGCGCCACATCGACCAGGGTCGATCGGAATGCGCGCCAGTGAACCGTCGAGCCCATGGGCTCCGATACATTGACAGATGGGAGCGCAAGGACTTGCGTAGCGACACCACCTCAGACTCCGCCGAAGCCCTCGACGAACCCGTCGCACCCGGCAACGTCCGCTGCGACGCCTGTCCGGTGCTCTGCATCATCCGTCCCGGCAAGACCGGCGCCTGCGACCGCTATGCCAACGTCGGCGGGCAACTCGCCCGCGTCGATCCGCTGGTGATCGCGCAGAAGGTGATCGAGCAGGACGGGCAGGTCGTGCGGTTCCTCGATCGCGACTGGAAGGGCGAGGTGCTCGCCGATGCGCCGCTCTTCGTCACCGGTATCGGTGCCGGCACCACGTACCCCGACTACAAGCCCGCCCCTTTCATCGTGTCGAGCCGGCACGAAGGGGTCGACATGGTCACGGTGGTGACCGAAGGCATCTTCAGCTACTGCGGCGTCAAGGTGAAGATCGACACCGATCGCTACATCGGGCCGGAACAGGCCGCCGTGCGGGTGGACGGCGAACAGATCGGGCACGTCACCACGGCCGAATACGGGTCGCAGATGCTGGCGCTCGGTGGCGTAAGGCACCTGACCGGCGGCACCAAGCGCGAAGGGCGGGTGACTTGCGAGACGCTCGAGAATCTCTGCAACGGCTTTCCCGTGGAAGTGATCGTCGACGACGGCTCCAAGGTCGTGATCCAGTCGAACGCCGCGCCGATCGTCGACGGGCAGCGCGAGGAACGCATGCGGGTGGGCTGCGGGTCCGCCGCGATCGGCATGTTCGCGCAGCAGTGGTACGGCCACGCCGACGAGGTCATCGTGGTCGACGATCACATCACGGGCGTGCTGTCCGAGCACCAGGCCGGACGATTCCTCACCATGCGGCCCGCGGGCATCCAGGTGCGCGGGCGCAAGTCCACGCCCGGCCGCTACTTTCGCGTGGCCGAACCCGGTTCCGGTTGGGGCGGCACCAACATCACCGATCCGCTCGAGATCATCGAGCAGGTCGATGCGAAGAAGGCATGGCCGGGACTGCGGCTGCTGATGGTCTCCACCACCGGCGAGCAGGCCGCGTGGTTCGTGCTCGACGATGATCTCAAACCGCGACCCGCTCCGCTGCCGACGGAGATCGAACAGGCCGTCGCGCGCATCGCCGAGAACTGCGAGCCGGCGCTGTGCTCGGTGCTTTTCATGGGGGGCGCCGGCGGCAGCCTGCGCGCCGGCGTGACGGACAATCCGGTGCAGCTGACCCGTTCGGTTCGCAATGCCCTCACGCGCGTGACCTGCGGCGGCGCGCCGGTACACATCTGGCCCGGCGGCGGCATCACACTGATGGTGGACGTGGCGCGCATGCCGAAGCAGTCGTTCGGATCCGTGCCCACGCCTGCGCTCGTCGTCCCCATCGAGTTCACCATGCGACGGGAAGACTACGCGGCGCTGGGCGGACATGTCGGCAGCATCGTGACGCTACAGGAAGTCCTGGCGCTCACGCGCCGCACCGGCACCGATTGGCGCTCGGATAATCCCTGGCCGTTCGGCGCGCGACCTTAGAGCGGGAATCCGAAGGGACGCCGCGCGCGGCGTTTCATCCGGTGGCGCTTGCATTCGGAATTCGTTTGCACCATCCCCTCGTTTCGACTGCAACGATGGCGCTACAATCTTCGGCAGAGAATTCAGCGTCCGCCCGGCCGCCCGAAGGGCGCTGAGCCCCCTGGGGGCAGTGAACGAAGTGAGCGAGGGGGGGCGTTCCCGCTAGCGCACGAAGATGTCGGGATCGCTCTCGCCCTTTGCGGTGGTCGGGAGGAGAAGACGAACATGAATCTCACCTTGGACGGGCGCACGGCGCTGGTGACCGGTGCGAACGGCGGGCTTGGTGCGCATTTCGCGCGAACGCTGGCGAAGGCCGGGGCCAAGGTCGCGATCGCTGCACGCCGCCTGGAATCGCTGCAGGAAGTCGAGCAGCAGATTCGAGCGGCAGGTGGACAGGCGCAACCCGTTGCGCTGGATGTAACGCGGCGCGACAGCGTTGTCCGGGCCCTTCAACAGGCCGCGGAAGCACTCGGACCGGTGACCGTGGTGGTGAACAACGCCGGCATCGCGACCACCAAACCGCTGCTCGACCACACCGATGACGATTGGAACGAAGTCATCGGGGTGAACCTGACGGGCGCATGGCGCGTCGCCCAGGAGGCAGCACGCCACATGGTCGCGCACAAGCTGGGCGGCAGCATCGTCAACATCGCGTCGATCCTCGGCTTGCGCGTGTCGGCGCAGGTTCCCAGCTATGCCGCCTCGAAGGCCGCGGTCATCCATCTCACGAAGGCCATGGCACTCGAGCTCGCCCGTCACAAGATCCGCGTCAACGCGCTCGCGCCCGGCTACGTCGAAACCTCCATCAATCGCGACTTCTTTGCGAGCGATTCCGGACAGGCGCTGGTGAAACGCATCCCGCAACGGCGCATCGGCAACCCGGAGGAACTCGATGCTGCGCTGCTGATGTTCGCCTCCGACGCCGGCTCGTACACCACCGGCGCGGTGCTGGCGGTCGACGGCGGCCATCTGGTGAGCACGCTATGAGCGCCGCCGAGTCGAACGAAGGCTCCCGGGCCACCTACGACTTCTGGCTCGGGCTGATCCCGCAGTTTCTCGGCCAGTTCGGCGCTCTCGGGCCCGCCGGTGCCGCGACCACCGCGATCCCCGAAGGCCTGCCATTCCCGGTGGACCAGATCGCCAAGGCCGCGGCGATGACTCAGCAGTCGCTGGAGGGTCTTGCTCAGGTGCTCGCTCCAGCGCTGAAGGCCGGTGTACCCGACTTGCTCGCGCAGTGGGCGAAGGGTTCACC